>CANQBO010000004.1 GCA_947589475.1 uncultured Clostridia bacterium | reverse complement strand
CAATTTGAGGGTGAGGTCTGCGTCCAGCAAGATGTTGGCTGACTCGGGGACAGCCTGGTTGCCTATGCCGGCACTGAAGTGACCCCCTGAATTTGGACAAAAATCGACAAAATATTTAAACTTGCGCGCGGCGAAAAAGCGATTTGAAAACCGCCGAAAATCAAAGCCGAAAAATTTTTGTCGCAAAATTCGCAAAATCTGCTATACTTGACGTGCCGTGTGACCTTTTGAGCGGTATCAGGCGGTACGCAAGCAAACATGATGACCCTTTGACCGAAAGCCGTATACAGACCGCTCCATAGCGTTTGCGGCGCAAATATATTCGAATAAGGAGAGAACGATCATGGCAAGGGCGGACGGAGCGCGCGTCCCGAAAAAGAGGACGTTGTCCGAAGAAGAAGCGGCGGCTATACAAATGGAAAACAGGCGACTTAGAGAAGAGATCGAATATTTGAGGCTTGAAAACGAATATTTAAAAAAATCAGCAGTCTTAGTTCGGCGGGAAGAGCGAGCAAACGTCAAAAGGCGGAAATTATCTCGGAACTAAGGCGGAAATATCCTCTTCCCTCTATTTTGCAAGTTGCCAACGTCGCAAGGAGCACCTACTACTACAATCTGAAAGCGAAACCCGACAAATACGCGAAGGAAAAGCGGGAAATAGAAGCTATATTTGAGGAAAACAAAGGAAGATACGGATATAGGCGCATAAAGGAGATCATGACGCAACGCGGCTACAGCATAAATCATAAGACGGTGCAGAAGCTTATGAAAGGTCTTGGCATACAAGGCAAACAGAGCAAGCTGAAATACAAGTCGTATCGAGGGGACGCGGGAAAAGGTTCTGTGCGCATTGCCGACATAGGTTTGAATGCGGCGCGCGCGCCCGAACAATTGCGCGGGACTATGGGAAAAGCTGTCCCCAACATCATCAACAGAGATTTCGAGGCGACAACGCCGTACACCAAACTTGTGACGGACGTTACGGAATTTACGGTGTGCGAAAAAAAGATATATCTGTCCCCCGTCATGGACCTGTACAACAGAGAGATATTGTGCTATTCCATATCGTTTTGCGCCGACTTCGACCAGACGCGGGATATGCTTGAAAAATTGTTTGAAAAACTGCCCTCTTACGCGACTCCTATCCTACATTCCGATCATGGGTGGCAATATCAAACGGTAGAATTTCAGAAAATGCTCGAGGAGCACAGCATCACTCAAAGCATGTCCAGAAAAGGCAATTGCCTTGACAACAGCAGTATGGAAAATTTTTTCGGAAGATTGAAGGAAGAGATGTTTTACGGCGAAAAATTTTTGACGGCGGACGATTTCATACGCTGTCTGGAAGATTATATACTCTATTACAACAACGAAAGGATCTCTCTCAAATTGCATGGATTAAGTCCCGTGCGCTACAAAGCCATGTGCCAAAAGGACGCGATCTGAAACCGTACGCCATTCCCCCTGTTTTTGTTGCTTATGACAGTACAAAAAGCCCCGCCGTGACTGTAGGAGGGACGTTTTTTCTCACTACATATGCGCATTTTGCGATTTGAGCGGGACATTTCCGCCTTTTCATCGCAATTGCCGAATTTATTTTTGCATGCGCCGCAAAAGCGTCGTTCATTTGACGTTGTATTCCTTCATGACGCGCTCAAGATTGCGCTTGTTTTCTTTGTCCTTTATGGCGGCGCGCTTGTCGTGCAACTCTTTGCCCTTGCATACGCCCAGCTCTATTTTGACGAGGGCGCCCTTAAAGTAGATCTTCAGCGGGACGAGAGTATAGCCCTTTTGCTCCACCTTGCCGCGGAGTTTGTCGATCTCGTACTTGTTGAGGAGAAGTTTGCGCGTGCGGCGCGGGTCGGGGTTGAAATAGCTTCCCATCTTGTAGGGAGAGATGTGCGCGCCTATGAGGAATGCCTCGCCGTTTTTGATTATGACAAAACTGTCGCGCAGGTTGACCCCGCCCTGCCTTATCGACTTGACCTCGCAACCCACGAGAACTATGCCCGCTTCGTATGTGTCCTCCACGAAATAATCATGGTAGGCTTTTTTGTTTGTGGCGACGACTCTGTCCATACTTTGAATTATATTACCTTAACAGCGTATTTGCAAGCGGCAGACGCCGCATATGCGCTTCACGCGCGAAAAGTTTGTCTATTTTGCATAAAAAAACGGCCCGACAAGCGAGCCGCGTGCGTCGATATGACTCAGTCCGCAATGCCGACTGCGAAGCAGATGACGGCGCAAATCATGATGAACACGAACAGCCCGAGCGTGATCTTTTTGAGCAAACTCTCCTTGCCGCGCTCCTTATTTTTGCCATAATAGGTGTCAGAGGAACCCGATATGACGCCGACGTCGTCGTTTGTGCCCTTCTGCATCATGATGACGACTATGATGGCTATGGACGCGATGACCATGAGTATGCCAAACGCAAGCTTGACATTTGTGCGGACTTCATAGGCGATCTCGCCCAGAAGAGTCCCGAAATTTAATGCGATCGAATTCAACATTGATCCAACCTCCGAATTGTACTTATCGATTTTAGCATACGTCGCCTGTTTTGGCAAGCATTTTGGCAAAAAAATATTTATTGTCCGCATTTGAGATGTTTCTTGCAAAAATCAAAGGCGCATAGTCACGATCGACAACCCGCGCATATACTGTTTGCACGGAGATATAATATGGAAAATTTCAAATTCGCAAGCGAACTGCCATATCCCGAGGTGCAGACGGAAGAGGATCTGTCTCAGGCAAAACTGCTCATGCCCAGCTATGCGGGCGCGGGAAGCGAACTCACCGCCATAATGACCTACAGCTTCCAGAGCTTCATAACCCCCGAGGACGGCGAACTCAGACGCGCTCTCGAAGGCATAGCGAGGTGCGAGATGAAGCACTTCGAGTTGCTCGGACGGACCATATATAAGCTGGGCGGCTACCCCATAATGGGCGCGCGCACCTACCATAACGGGAGCATGGTCAACTACACCCTCGACGCGCACAAATTTCTCATGCAGAACATCGCGGCGGAGGAGGCGGCGATCGTCGGCTATGAGCGCACCGTGCTGAACTTGCGGGACGAGAGCGTGAAACTGCTCATCGAACGCATAATTCTCGACGAGGAGTTGCACATAAGCGTTTTCAAACAGCTTTTGAATATGCTGTAATTGCAAAAGTAGCGTTTTAATATGCAAAAGCGAGCGTTTAAGCCCGCTTTTTGAGATGATCGTAAATTTTCGGCATAAGCGTTTTGAGGGCGTCGCAACAGGCGAAATATTCCTCCTCTCCCCCGCCGTACGGGTCGGGAATGTCCACGCCCGCTATGTCCGAAAAGCTAAAGATGTTGTCGAGGTCGGGGCACATATCCCTCAGCGCGTACGCCTGCGCCTTTGTCATCGTCACGGTCGCGTCTACGCTCTTAAGCAGTGCTTCGTCCACCTGTTTCGCCTTCTTGCGCCTTGCCCTCAGTCCCGCGCGCCGCAAAGCTTCGATCGCAAACTCGGACGTTTTTCCGTCCTGCGCGCAAATTCCCGCGCTCTTTGCTCTGTCAAAGCCGAACTTGCGCGCGTACGCGTTGAAGAGCGCCGCCGCCATGGGACTGCGACAGGTGTTGCCCGTGCACACGAAAAGCACCTTCATACGCGCTTGCCTCCCGCCGCTTTGAACACCCTGTTCATCACGGACGGCGCGATGTCGCACCCGACAAGTTCCTCGATTATGATGAGGTCATAGCTCTTTTCCGCCGCGTGCAAAGCGGCATAGATGTTTCTCGCGTAGTCCTCGCCCGTGACTCCCAGAGATATCTGCGCCCTGTCCCGCACGCTGTCCCTATATATGTCGCGCGCGACGATGACGGGGCGTCTGCCCTCTGACATAGCCTTGTCGTAGGCGCTGACGGCATGATGTATATCCTCGGCGGTCACCGTCTCGACTTTTGGACAGTAGTGCGCGTATTTCATACCGGGAGCCTTCGCGACGCGAATGATCTTGCCCTGCAAACTCACCTCGCCCAAGATCTCCGCCAGCATGTTTGCGGTGACGGCGCCGGGACGCAAAATCGTGGGCATATCGGACGTCAGGTCGAGTACGGTGCTCTCTATGCCCACCCTGCACGGTCCGTCGTCCATGATGAGCTTTACGCTGTCGCCGATGTCCTCCTCTACGTGCTCCGCGAGCGTGGGAGAGATGTGTTTTGACCTGTTTGCGGAGGGCGCGGCGAGCGGGAAGCTCCCCTCTATGACCTCGCGCGCGTATATATTGTCGGGCATGCGTATGCCGACGGTATCTCCTCCCGCGGTGACTATGCTCGGAATATTGTCGCTCTTTTTGAGTATGACGGTGAGAGGCCCCGGCATGAAGCGCTCCGCAAGCGCATAGAACGCGTCGGGAATGTCTACGGCGATGTCCTCGACTTGCCTCAAGTTTGAGATGTGAACAATTAGCGGATTGTCCTGCGGTCTGCCCTTCGCCTCGAATATTTTAGCGACAGCCGCCGCGTCAAAGGCGTTCGCTCCGAGACCGTAAACGGTCTCTGTGGGAAAAACAACAAGCTCACCTGATTTGATGAGCTTGATCGCCTTGTTTACCGCGTATTTTGCTTGTATGATCTCTGCCATATCACAGAAGCCTGTATACGACATAGGTGAAGTCGTTTTCGCCCGTCCCCGAAGTCTTTGCAAAAACGAACACGTCAAAGGGCGAGTTGTCGGGCGCATAGATCGTGCTTCCCGCCTCCATAGTCGCGGGGATTATCACGCTGTCTTGATAGGCGGGGGAGAAGTTGCGCACGCCGTACTTGTATATCTTACTGCTCCCGTTTTTCTCGCCCGTGTCCACTCTGAACAAATAGCATCCCGCCTTATATACGGCATTTGTTATGCTCGTCGACGACGCTGTTTTGTAGCCTATATCCGAAAACGGTTTTGCCTTTGTGATGTTGCCGTCCTTATCGACGACCTCGACTTCGCTCACTTCCTTTCCGTCCGCGCCTATAAGCCTCAAATAGCGCGTGGAGGTGCTTTCTCCTTCCGTATCCTTTTTGCCGTAGCGTCTGCCTATGGTGTACTCGCCGCGGAATGGAAGCATATCGTCGTAATCGAAGGGCACAAGCAATTCGCCGGTCTTGTCGTATGCGCCGAAAAGCGAGGACGAGGAGCTTGACCCGGGCATCTTTGCGACCGCAATGTTGCCGTTGAGAATCTGATTTGTGATCGCGGAGCGGTCGTTATGCCCCAAAACCTTGCCGTTTTTGTCATACAGGTTTATCTCGCTCGGCTTAAAGGGCGCGTAATAGACTCCGTCCACGCCGTACATCATCAAGTCGAAGCGGTCCACTTTGTCCTTCGTTTGGTCGCTTATCGTAACGCCGAAGTTGTCTTTGAGCGACATCACGACGTTTAGATCGTCGTCTATTATGAATTGATCGAAGCTCCCAAGCTTTTTGCCGTTCGACTCGTATACCGTCATACCGAAGGTCACGTAGGTGTAGCCGTCGTTGAGATAGGGCTTAGTATCCACGCCCGCCTTTTTTGACGTATAGTAGTTGTTGGTGAGGTCGTTGAAAATTATGTCTTTCCCGACCTCGGTGAAGGAGTCTTTTTCCGCATTGTATACGCCGTGCCTCAAATCGACATACTTACTGCCGTTATAATAGGCGTAGTCGTTGCCCTCGGACACCTCCCAATCCTGGCACACATAGAATTTGCCGTTGCCGAGATATGTCGTCTCGTCCGTATAATTCGTCTTGCTGTTGGTGGTGAAAGTCCCCCTCGACGTGGAATCTATGTTTTGGGCGCCGCCCGTCGGAGCATGATCGGGAATTTTGAAGATGTACTCGCCGTTTGACGTGCCGCTTACGGTCGCGTACTTGCCGTCGAAGCCCTCGACTTGCGACAGCCCTACGTTGCTTTTGATGCGGCAGACAAGCTCGCCCCTCTGCCCTTGCGCGCCTTCATATGTGGGGCGATATATCGAAATGTATCCGCTTTGTCCGTTGTGGTCATAGTCGTAATGGACGGCGATGAGACCTCCGCACAGCGCCTTTATGACGGTGTCTATGTTTACGTCCGTCGTATCCGAATATCCCGTGGAATTTTTTTCGGGGTCTTTGCCGAGTTTGGAGCGGGACAAAACTTCCCTGCCCGTTTTCGCGTCGAAAGCGCCCGCCGTGCCGTCGTCGAAGAGGCACACGATAAGCCCGTCCTTATAGCGCAGAGCGCGTATGCCCTGACTCGGATGGAAGAGCATTCCCGCTATGAGGTCGGAGTGATAGACGGTCTTGTCGCCGCACTTGACGACGGAGAGTTTTGTACTGCTCCCCGCCTTTTGGCTGACGATAAATGCGTCGATCTCGGGTATGTATCCCACGTCGCTGTTTTTCAAATAATCCTTTGAAGAAGAGCTTGAGGAAGTATCGGGATCCGAGTCGGTGTAAACTTCCCAACCCGTGGGCAAAGTGAACTCCGACTTGCTTGAAGTCAGCTCGCCGAAGCTTCCTCTGTTTTTGAAAATGTCCGCGATGCCCTTTGTTTCGGACTTGTTGCAAGCGGCAAACAATGCCGCGCATGCAAACGCCACCGCAAGAAGCGTTACGATTGCGATTGTCTTTGAAATGATGCGTCTGTTTTTCATATTTGCTCCGTCAAAAAACGTGTGTTTATTTTTACTCCCAACATTATATATACAAGCTCGATTAAGCGGATATTTGCCCTTATGCCGACAATTCCGTCTCCGCTCTCGCCCGCAAGAAATGCGCGTATGGGCGCCTCGATCTCTATCGCGTACTCGCCCGCGCAATGCTTGCATACGACGCCGTCCGCCTCCCCGAAATACGCCGCGCCGTCTAAAAGCATACCGCATGCGTTGCACCTCGAAAAGTCGAGGCTACTGCCGCCCGCCTCCAGCGCGCCGAGCAAAAAGTCCCTGACGGCGACGGTCGCGTCCTCCGTACCCTCCGCAAGCGCCGTGAGCGCTTTGAGCGCGCAAAGAAACACTTCGGGCGACGGCTCCTCGCTGAGTCTGGCAAGCGCGTCGAGTATGAGACAGCCGTCATAGTAGCGCGCAAGGTCCGCCGTTATGCCCGAAAAACTCTCTATCTGACTGCACTCGACGATGACATATCTGCCATTCCTGCCCGCAAGCACATAGTCGCCGAAATTGAAAGGCTCCGCGGCATATCTGAGCTTCGCGCCTCGCTTGAGACACCCCTTTGCGGTCGCGGTGATCTTGCCCGTCTCAACGCCTACAAGAGTGACGATCATATCACTCTCTCCGTACGGCACCGCCCTCACCGCGATGGCTTTCAGTTTTAAGCTGTCGGACGTCATCTCGCCTTCAGCCCTTACTCATTTTCGATTTTCGGGGCTTTCCTCTTCCTTCATAGTGCGATACAGCGTATACCACTCTATATCGCCCGTCTTTCTGAAGATCTGCCAAAGTTCCTTACTGTCCATATTCCTTAGCATGTTTCAAAAGACGATGTTTATACGTTCAGTCCTCTTTCAGGTCCTTGAAGTCATATCCCAGCTCGCGCATGACGAGGTCGCTGTCCCTCCACTCGTTCTTTACGCGCACATACAGCGTCAAAAACACTTTCATGCCCACCATTTCCTCGAGGTCCTTGCGCGCGGCGGTCGCGATCTTCTTGAGCGTCTCGCCGCCCTTTCCTATGACGATCGCCTTGTGAGACTGCTTTTCGCATATTATATCCGCGTCGATGTCAACAATATCCTTGTCCTCTCTCTCGGCGAATTTGTTGATGTACACGCCTATTCCGTACGGCACTTCCTTGTCGAGCAGATAGAGAGCCTTCTCTCTTATTATCTCCGTCGCCATAAACCGCATGGAACTTACGGTGTACTCGTCCTCGGGATAGAGCGGCACGCCTTCGGGAAGCAATCCGACAAGCTCATCCTTCAGCGGCTCGAGATTTTCTTCCTTCTTTGCGGAAATGGGCACTACCGCGCGAAGCCCCTCTATGGAATTGAGCTTCTCAAGGACCGCAAAGAGGGTCTCCCTCGTCACGCTGTCCTGCTTGTTCAGCGCGACGACAGTGGGCGTCTTCCCCGCGACGCTTTGGAGAAATTTGTAGTCCTCAGCCCTGAGTCCCTTCGCCGCGTCTATGACGTATACGACCCCGTCCACATCCTTCAGTCCGCTCTGCACCGACTTCATCATATATTGCCCGAGCTTGTTTTTTGCCTCGTGTATCCCCGGGGTGTCGATGAGTATCATCTGGAAGTCGTCCGTATTGACGATGCCGAGCAACTTGTTCCTCGTCGTCTGCGGACGCCAGGATACTATGGACACCTTTTCGCCCACAAGCGCGTTTACGAGTGTGGATTTGCCCGCATTCGCAAGCCCCGCGACGCATATAAACCCGCATTTGAAATTTTCTTTCATTCTTATCCTTCCGTCTTCGATATTTTTGTCGTACGCCTTCGGTCAATCACTTTTGAGCCGTTTTTTTTAAGACCTTGTCCGAGTTTTCCGCTTTGCACTCCGTATTTGTTATGCTTTAAGTCCGACTCTTTCCATGACCGCGCGCTGACGCGCCGTCATCTCTTCCTCGTCCTCGCTTTTGATGTGGTCGAAGCCGAACAGGTGCAAAAGTCCGTGACAGGTGAGAAAACCCAACTCCCTCTTATAGCTGTGGCTAAGCTCCGCCGCCTGCTCCGCCGCCCTCTCGCGACATATGAGTATGTATCCCAGCATGACCCGCTTTCCGTCCCTGTCCGCGTCCGAAAACGCGTCCTCTCTCACGGGAGGTTTCAGCCCCTCGAAATAAGGGAAGGACAGCACGTCCGTCACCTTGTCCACGCCTCGTTGCTCGGCGTTGACTTTCCGTATCGTTTCCGCGTCCACAACGTTCACCGAGGTCTCGAAAAAGTCCGCCTGCTCAAGTTCATCGAGCACAGCCCTTTCCACCTTCTTCATGAGTCTCTTTTCAAAAAATTTCGCGCCTTCTATCAACAGCATATCAATCCTTCTTGCGCTTGTCGTAGTCCACGCGGCGATGATGAATGGAGGGCAACACTTCGATTATCGTCCGCTTTATGACGGCGATGTCTCCCATTGTGATGGGACATTCGTCGAATTGCCTAAGCTCTATCTTCTCATCCACGAGCTTTGTGATGCGGTTGACATACTCCTCGCGCGTCTCGGGAGTGAACGCGCGCATAGCCGCCTCTATGGTGTCCGCAACCATGATGATCGCGGCAATTTTCGTCTGCGGCTTCGGGCCTGCATAGGTGTATTTGTTTACGGCAAGCTCGCCGTCCTCTCTCAAAGAGAGCGCCTTGCGGTAGAAATATCCGACGGGCGCGGTGCCGTGGTGTTGGCGGCATATATCCACTATTTCGCTCGGCAACTTGTTTTGCCTCGCGAGTATCTCGCCGAAGAGCGTATGCGAGGTTATCATGCTGACGCTGACCTCGGGGATAAGCTCGTCATGCGGGTTGTAGGAGGATTGATTTTCGCTGAAATAAAGGGGCGCCTTGAGTTTGCCTATGTCGTGGTAGTACGCCGCGCAACGCGCCATGTTGGGGTTTTCGCCTATCGCAGACGCGCACGCCTCCGCAAGATTGCCCACGACAAGCGAGTGGTTGAACGTGCCGGGAGCCTCGCTTGCGAGCCTCTTGAGCAGAGGATTTGACAAATTGCAAAGCTCGCTCAATCTGAAGTCGTCCGCGATGTTGAAAATTCCCTCGAAAATCGCGACGAGAGGCATGAAAAGAAGCGCCGCCGCCACTGCGGAGCCGTAGCTCCATACAAAGTGCCAAAACAGGTTTATGGATACGTCGCCGAGCGCAAGCGTGACCGCGACCACTATGGGCTGTACGATGAGGGGACTGAAGATCGCCATCACCAAAAATCTGAGGCGGTTGTAGTGCTTGTGCACAAAGAAGTTAACGACAAGCGCGGTGAGCGCGTTGCATATGGCCGCCGCGACTACAAGGCTTATGTCGTAGCTCCCGCCCGAAAACACATATGTGAAAATGACGAGTATCGCGACGAGCGCAGTCGTGAGAGTGGCGGACCTCCTGCCGATCAGCTCGATTATGACGAGAGTCGCAAGCGTGAGCGGCATCGCAAATATGTTCAAAATTTTGGAAGTCACCATGGACAAAATGTAGGTGATCACGGCAATGATCGTGCAAAGCCAATAATCTCTTACGGGCTTGCCGTCCTTTCCCGCGAACCTGTACACGCCCGCAAACAACAGCAAATTCACTCCGAACGCGGTCACGAAAAGTCCCGCCGTCTTGTATACGGCGGCGGGCTTGAACGCCGCAAGAAAGTCGCTTGCGATGAACAGCCCGAACAGCACGCATGCGAATGTTGCGATAAAAACTCCCGCAATGCACTGTCCGAAACAGCCGAAAAAGCGTTTTCGCGCAAGAATTTTCTTTTTTTCAACGACCGAAAGGTCTCTCACATCGTCAATCATAGCGTATCTCCGATTTATTGCTCCGTATCGGTTTTTGTATTATTTTTCGCTTTTGCGCCGTCATCTGTCGCGCCGCCCTTTTCAAAGCGGTCGTACGCCTCGATTATCCTCGCGACGAACTCGTTTCTCACGACGTCCTTTGAGGACAGCTCCACGATCTTCACGCCCTTGACGTCCTTGAGCACCGCCATAGCGTGCTTCATTCCGCTCGGCTGTCCCTTGGGAAGGTCTATTTGCGTGATGTCGCCCGTGACGACGATCTTACTGCCCTCGCCCATCCTGGTCAAAAACATCTTCATTTGCTCGGGCGTGGTGTTTTGAGCCTCGTCGAGGATGATGAAGCTCCCGCTAAGCGTCCTGCCCCTCATATACGCGAGAGGCGCGACCTCGATGACGCCCTTTTCAATGAGTTTCAAATAGGCGTCCTCGCCCAAAAACTCTCTCAGCGCGTCGAAAAGCGGTCTCAAATACGGGTCTACCTTTTCGTTGAGATCCCCGGGCAAAAAGCCGAGCTTCTCCCCCGCCTCGACCGCGGGTCGCGTGAGTATTATCCTGTCCACTTCGCCGCTCTTGAAAGCTTGCAGGGCGAGCGCCACCGCAAGATAGGTCTTGCCCGTGCCCGCGGGTCCCACTCCGAAAACGACTCCGTTTGATCTTATCGCGTCCACATACGCCTTTTGTCCGAACGTCTTTGCCCTTATCACCTTGCCGCGCGCCGTCACAGCGACCGCGCCCAGCATCCCGTCGACGTCAAGCCTCTCGCCCGCCTTCACCCTGTCTATGACGGACTCCACCTGCGCGGAGGATATGGGGTGCTTCAAAGCGAGTTTTTCCAAAGCGCAAAGCGCGCTCATCGCGTCCTCGACCGCCGCCTCCTCTCCCCGCACGGTGAGACAGGTCCCCAACGCGAATATATCCACGCCGAAAGCTTCGCTTATACGCCTTATATTCGCGTCCAGCTCGCCGAAAACGCTGACCATAATCTCGTAATTTTCAAAATATTTTTCTCTTGTCGCAGTCATGTGCTCCTTTTTTTGCGGAGCTACGTTATGAGCACCTCCGCCTCTATCGTTACGCTTACTTTCCTGCCGCCCTCGACGCGCGCGACGTCGCTGTACACCGCGGCAATATCCGCCTCTTCTTCTATTTCCTCGAGGAGCGCCGAATACACCGCGTCAACGAGTTCGCCGTCCGCTCTTCTTTCCTCCGCCTCGACGACGGAAAGCTCGCGAAATTCATAGGTGTATGCGGTCATGGGCAACAAAAACCCCATTTCCGCCCTCGTCACGCAAAGCTCGTAACACTCGAACGGGCTTTTCGGAGTTTTGGGAGTTTTCCCGAAGAAGGCGAGCTTCGTCA
The DNA here is from genome assembly GCA_947589475.1 of uncultured Clostridia bacterium. Classification (GTDB taxonomy): domain Bacteria; phylum Bacillota; class Clostridia; order Christensenellales; family CAG-917; genus CAG-475. The sequence goes on along the minus strand of CANQBO010000004.1, from coordinate 100,119 downwards.
CGCGTTTCACGTCGCCGTATCTCTTTTCAAGCACTGTATCGCCGAAGAAAACTTCTCTCTTCAACAGCACCTTGCCGTACGCCCTGCCCTTCGCCTCGACGGGCAGCTTGTCCTCGCCGAAAAGCACGTATCCGTCTATGAGTATGTCGCCCTCGCGCACCACGTCGCCGTATTTCACTTGCGCGGTCCCGCCCTCGACGATGACCCGCGTCACCGTCGCGAGTCGCTTTGCCTTGACTGCTGAGCCGTCTATCTCCCAAAGTCTGTCGGGTTCCAGCTCCCGCTTGATGAGCACGCTGACATGCGTGCCGTTTCTTTTCACGCCCGCATATGCCACGCCCTCGAGAGCGAGCAATCGTTTTCCGACGTCGTCGCGGTCGAATTTAGGCAGCCACTTGCCCTCCTCTATGCCGCACGAGCATAGTATCTGCCTTATCTCGCCGTTTAATGCGCTCGTGATCTCGCCGTCCACGCCGACGATGTCTATGCGGGTGACGAGAGAGGGATACACCGCAAGAAGCGCGATAAACAGCAATATCCCTGCGATAAGCCCCACGCGCGTGATCGCCCTCGCGAGCGCGGGCGCGGCGCCCGAATACCCTATTATTTTATAATCATAACATAGATTATCCAATAACGCAACGATTTGCGGCAAAAGTTTTGCGGGCACGAAAAAGCGGACGCCGTCCGCGCTTACGACTACGTCGCTCACGCGGCATATCTTGCCTATCGCGCTAAGGACCCTGACTCCTCCCTTTCCCTTGACCAGCAGAGAAGCCTTGCCGTATTTGAGCGCGAACGCGGGAAGCGTTTTCCTTTTGCGCGCCCGCCTTTTAAGAGGCGCCCTCTCAGCCGTATGATTTTCCTCTCGCTTTTTACTGTCGTCCTCGCGCGCATAATAGTCGGAGTCAAAAAACACCTGCCTCTTCATCTCGCTCCCGCTCGACTTTTGCTCGGACTCCCTTTTTGCTCCTCCCCGCGCATTCCTACTCAAAATGAAGTCCTCCTATATGTCCCGTGATAAAGACGTCTCCGCCCCCTATCTCTGAGATCTTCAACCTCTCGCCATCCACAAGAAGCGTCTCCCCGTGCAATTTGAGCGCGAGTCGAGCCTCGTCCGCAAACAGCACGTTTTTGACTCCGCTCACCACAAGCTTATCCCTTGACAGCATGCAGATCGAAAATGCAAACAGCTCCCCCGCGGGGGCAAGCTTCTCCCTTATCTCATCCTTAAACATACAAAAATTTTATGAGGAGACCGCCGATAATATGCAAAAGCGGCGCACTGGCATGCGCCGCATATGTCCTGCTTTTTTATCGCAATATCGCGATTTTACGGATACATTTTATGATGATGAACTCGCGTTTTTGTCAATATCCTATAGATCCGTCTCCGCCCGCGTCGTCGTCCGAGGGATCGTCCCCGTCGCCGAACATATCCGTATATTCGTCCTCGTCCTCGACAAACTCGTCGAATTCCTCTCCCTCGAATGCGGGAGCCTCGTGCACTTCGCTGAGTCCCTCTTCCATATCTCCGAATGCCTTGAAACCGTCGTCGTGTTTGTCCTCTGCGGGAGCGTCATACTCGTCGGGCGGAGCGATGCTGTCGTCGGGAGGAGGCGTGGCGGACTCGTCCTGTCTTGCGTCTGCATCGTCCTCGTTTTTCTGCGCTTTCGACTGCGCCGAATTTTGAGACGCGGCGGGCGCGCTCTGTTTTTGAGGCGGTCGATATTGCACAGCTGTCCCGCCCGCATCCGTGCCTTCGGGGAACTCTCTGAACGTCGTGGTGTCGCCTTCCCACTCAAGCAAAATATCCTTGAGCGGACCGTTTCTGTTCTTCCTTATGAGCAACTGTATTTGATTTTCGGGAAGCGCCTCGTTGTAGCTTGACGGATTGTGCAAAAACATGACAACGTCCGCGTCCTGCTCGATAGAGCCGGACTCCCTCAAGTCGGAAAGTTGAGGTTCTTCCTTGCGCTGTACCGCGCCGCGCGACATCTGGCAGAGCGTCAAAATGGGCACGCTAAGCTCGCCCGCATAGATCTTCATCATACGCGACATCTCGCTGACTTCGATCTGCCTTGACTCATAGCCTTTGGACGCGCCGCCCTTCATGAGTTGCAAATAGTCTACGATGACGAGGTCCAGCCCATGCTCCCGCTTTAGCCTGCGACACTTAGAGAGTATGTCGCCGGGAGTGTTCTGTCTATAGTCGTCTATGAAGATCTTTGCCTCGGACAGCCGCCTGAAAGCCGCCATAAGCTTGCCGCTCGCGTCGCCCTTGAGACCGCCCAAGCTGTCCATCTCGTCAAAAGTGACGCGAGATTCGTATGCGAGCATACGCTTTGCGATGAGGGGCGCGTCCATTTCCATAGAGAATATGGCAACCGTCTTGCCCCCGAGGGCAACGTTGACCGCGACGTTTAGCGCAAATGCCGTCTTGCCTACGCCCGGTCGCGCCGCGAGTATGATAAGTTCGCCCGGCTTCAGCCCCTTCGTGCTCTTGTCGAATTGCGCGAAATGCGTATTGACAATATTTTGCGGTCTGTTGCCTATCTGCGCGTCCTGTATGCTGTTCATCGCCTCCGCAAACGCGACTTCGCCCTTGACAAGCGTCTTCTCGGAATTTTCGTCCGAAATTTGATATACGAGCCTTTCCGCCTCCGCAAGCGCGTCCAGCCCCTCTTCTGACCCGTATCCCGCCTTGACGATCTCGTTGCCCGCGTTTATGACCCTGCGGATGAGGCCGTCCCTGCGCAACAGATCGGCATAGTAGCCGCCGTTTGCGGAGGACAGCACGCTCTCGGCAAGCTCGCTCAAGTAGGCGACGGAGCCTATCTCGTCCAACTTGCCCTGCACTTCCAAAGCGTCCGCGACCGTGACGATGTCTATGGGACTGCTCTTATCGTGCAAGCCGCGCATCGCCTCCAAGATGACGCGGTGCTTCTCGATGAAAAAGTCGTCCGCCCTAAGGCGCGGGATGAGGTCGTCCGCGGCGCGGTTGTCGATGAGAATGGAGCCGAGCACAGCTTGTTCGGCCTCGACGTTTGCGGGCATAGCCCTTGTGATCTTTTTTTCTTCATTCTTTCTCGGCATAGGTCCCCTCTTGAGGCAAAGCCTTCTCTTTTCTGTGCAAATATGCGATATATACGCCCATGATCGCGGCAAACAGCGCTATTCCCGCCGCCACGAGCAATGTGTACTGATTTGCGGAGTTCTGTGCGCGCTGTGATATTTTGAACTCCTGCGCGCCCTCGCCCTCAAGCGGCAATATATCCACATATCCGCTCCCGCTCGGACGTCGCGCGCCGTTTGTCACGACAGACTTATATATAGTAGCATATCTCATCGCGACTTGCAAGCTTTGATATTGCACGCTCTTATCCGAGCCGTCCCCGTCGTCGGGTGCGGGACGGACAAGCGCGACTCTTTCCTTGACCGCGTCGTATATGGCGGGCACGTCGAGAGATACGGAAATTTCGATTCTGTTGTAAAAAAGTCCTTCGCTTTCGAATGTCCTTTGCCCTTTTAAAACGACGCCTTCGAGCCTCTGTTCTTCCGTGCCCGAGACGGACACGTACGCGGTGACGACAAGCGTCTCGTCGTCATAGTCCGCGCCCGCGAGATACAGTCCGTATCTCACGGCGGATACGCTCTTGTTTTCATTGCAAGCCGCAAGCGAAAACAGCATAAAGAGGCATATCAGCGCCGCAAAAACCGCGCATAAACCCCTTTTTCTGCAATTTCGCCGCACATTTAACATTGCTTGTACATTTCCTCCAGCTCCTTCAAAGCGTCCGCGAATTCCTTCATCGCAAGCTTATAGGGCTTGTCGCTCTCGAGGTCTACGTCCGCAAGACGTATGATGTCAAGCGGAGGCAGACTGCCGCCCGCGGAAAGGAACTGTTTGTACTTCTCGAAGTAGGGCGCGCCCTGCTCCAACAAATTGTTGGCGATGGACACCGCCGTCGTGATGCCCGTCGCATACTTGTACACATAAAAGCTGTTGTAGAAGTGCGGGATCCTCGACCACTCGTAGCGAATGAGGTCGTTGTGTTTCATGGACCTGCCGTAATATTTCTTGTTGAGGTCGTAGTAGATGTCGCCGAGCGCCTCGGCGGTGATAGGCTCCCCTCTTTCGACGAGGCTGTGCGCCGCGACTTCGAACTCGCTGAATTGCGTCTGTCTGAACAGCGTCATTCTGAACATATCGAGATAATAGGTGAGCAGATATTTTCTGAACTCGCCCGTAGCGCTCTTAAGCAGATATTTAAGCAACAGCACCTCGTTGACGGTGGAGGCGATCTCCGCGCAGAATATCTCGTATCCCGCCTTCTGTTCGGGTTGCGCAAGGTTGGAATAGTAGCTGTGCATGGAGTGCCCCAACTCGTGCGCGATGGTAAACACGTCGTGCACCGTCGGGACGTAGTTCAAAAGCACGAAAGGATGCACCCCGTACATTCCCCACGAATACGCGCCCGACTGCTTGCCCTTCGTCTCGTAGACGTCTATCCAGTTGTTTTCAAACGCGCTCGCGAGCACCTTGCCATACTCTTCGCCCATGACGGAAAGCGCTTTTTTGACAAGCTCCTTTGCCTCCTCATATGGCATGGACAGCTCCTGCTCCGGCACAATGGGCACATAGAGGTCGTACATGTTAAGCGTGCTTACGCCGAGCGCCTTCTTTCTGAGCGCGATATACCTGTGCAACGGCTTCAGCCCCTCGCCGACCGCGTCCAGCAACTTTTTGTAGCAGGTTGGCGGCACGTTTTCGAGATACATAGCATAGTCGAGCGAGCTTTTGAACCCTCTGACCTTCGCGAAGAACCAATCCTTTTTGACGTTGCCCGCATAGTTTGCCGCAAGCATGTTGATGTGCTCCTTGTAGGCGGTGAACATGCTTTCAAACGCCTTTTTGCGCACTTTTTGCGAGGGATTTTGGGAGAGTACGGCATACGCGCCGTGACTCATTTCGTGCTTTACGCCCTGCTCGTCCGTGACGGGCTTGAACTTGATGTCCGCATTGTCGAACATCGTAAACACGTCGTCGTTTGTCCCCGCAAACAGCCCGACTTCGCCCAATATCTTCTCCTCTTTTTCGGAAAGGATGATGTCCTTATTGCGTATCAAGTTTTTGAAATACACGTCGTAATCCGCAAATTTAGGGGACTTTGAAAGCGCCTCCAACTCCTCGATGGGCAGTTCGGAAACTTCGGGGTCGATGAAGGACGCGAGGCTCGAATACCTCACGATGAGCATCTCCGCCCTGTTCGTCATGCCCTGATACCTGCCCTCTCTCGTGTCGAGGTCTAGGTGGAGCTTTGCATATTGATACAGTCTGCCTATATCATGCGAAAGGCGCGTGCTAAACTCCAAACAATCAAACAGCTTTTCCCTGTCCTTCAGCGTGCCCTTGTACTCGACGATGTGCGGCAGTCTCTCGTCGCACTTAAAAAACAGCTCTTCCCACTCGGAATCGTCCTTGAATATCTCTTCGAGATGCCACTTGAATTTTTCATCTATTTTTTCGCGTTCAGTCATATTTGACCTCCTTATATTTTCTTTATTTCCATATTTTAAATTCGATTTTTTATGTCGTTGAGCTTATATCACTTTCGTTTTCATGTCATTCGAGATACAGGTTGTCGCTCAAAAATTCGGGAGTGCAGGAGAGATTTATCCCCAGCTTCCTCAGCGGATTTTCGTCCGCTTTGGAGAGGATATGCGTGGAGTGCGCCTCGCAACCCTGAAGAGAGGCAAGCTGTTCTATCGCGCTTGCCGCGCTCGCGTCCGTCGCCGCGCATATGGACAGCGCGAGCAACGCCTCCTCAAGCGTCAACTTGTTTGAATTTTCTTTAAGTATCTTCGTTTTCAAATCGAGTATGGGACCTATGACATACGGCGATATTAGTTTTTGTCTGTCCGGCATGCCCGCAAGCTCCTTTACGGAGTTGAAAATGCAAGCCGCCGCCGCGCTCATACGCTCGCTGTTCTTTCCCGTGACGATCTTCCCGTTTGGCAACTCGAGAGCGATCGCGCCCGCTCCGCCCGTTTTTTCGCTCTTCTTCGCCGCCGCTTCCACGACGGGTCTGTCGATAGGGCTTATCCCCAGCTTTGAGAGCAAAAACTCCAGCCTGCTCACGGTGTCCTCGCTTGCCGCGCCCAGCTTTTGATCGCAAAGCGCCTTATAGTATCTGCGCAACACCTCCTGTTTGGACGCCTCTCTGCACGCCTCGTCGTCGGTGATGCAATATCCCGCCATATTGACGCCCATATCAGTGGGCGACTTGTATATGCACTCCTTGCCCGTTATCTTTGAGAGTATACTGCTCACGACGGGGAAAACCTCGATGTCTCTGTTGTAGTTGACGGTGATCTTGCCATACGCCTCGAGGTGGAAGTTGTCAACCTTGTTGACGTCCTTGAGGTCCGCCGTCGCCGCCTCGTACGCGACGTTGACGGGATGATTGAGAGGCAAATTCCATATGGGGAAGGTCTCGAATTTCGCATATCCCGCCTCTACTCCCCTCTTGTGCTCGTGATAGAGCTGGCTGAGGCAGGTGGCGAGCTTTCCGCTTCCCGGTCCGGGCGCGGTGAGCACAACGAGTGGTCTCGACGTCTCGATGTACGGATTTGCACCGTAGCCCTCGTCCGAAACTATGGTGTCTATCTCGTGCGGATAGCCCTTCGTCGGGCGATGTATATACACCTTTACTCCGCGGTTTTCGAGCTTGTTTTTGAATGCGATCGCGCTCTGCTGATCCGTGAACATCGTGATGACGACGCAGTTGATGTATATGCCCATGCCCGAGATGTTGTCGATCATGCGCTCCACTTCGCTTCCATAGGTGATGCCGTAGTCCGCGCGCACCTTGTTGCGCTCTATCGCGCCCGCATTGACGCAGATGATAAGTTCCGCCTTATCCTTCAGCTTTTGCAAAAGTTTTATCTTCGCCGCCTTGTCGAAGCCGGGGAGCACTCGCGCCGCATGCAGGTCGTCGAAAAGCTTGCCGCCGAATTCGAGATACAGCTTGTCGAAGTTGCTTATCCTCTCGAGAATATGCTCGGATTGTTTTTGCATGTACATTTCGCTGTCAAAACCGATTTTGTGCATAGTTGTTGTCCTTTTTTCAGAAATATATGTATGTGTTTCGACTTTGCATCGTCATATCTTCGCTATGCGCGCGATCATATGCCTTGCGCGTCGCGCATTTTATTTATTCTTTATAGAGGGGCACGACAAGTTCCACGCCCGCAATACCCTTAAAGAGAGGTTTGCCCTTTGTGGTGCGCGTCTCGATGTTTATAGCCTCGGTGTTTACGGTGCCGACCGTCCCGCCAGATACGTACGCGAGGTCGTACGGCATCTTGACCGTGCCTACATAGAAAACTTCCGCTCCGTCCGCAAGCTCCACAAGCTTTATTCCCTTGAGATAGCGCGACATGGGGTCGATAAGCGCGCTTATCACGCGTTTGGCATAGCCCTTTGAGGTGACGACGATGATCTCGCCCTCGTCGGACGCCTGACCGCCGAATGCCACGCTGTCGCCGTCGTTGAGTTTGACGCCCTTGACGCCCGCGGCGCCGCGCCCCTGAAGCGGGACTTCCGTCGCCTTGTAGACGAGCACCTGTCCCTGCTTTGTGACTTCGAGCACGTTCTGCTCGTCATCGACGATCTCCGCGCCTATAAGTTCATCCCCGTCCGCGAGATTTATCGCCTTGATGTACGTCTTGCTCATAGATGAGAATTCGCCCGTTTCCACTCTCTTGACGACGCCCATTCGCGTAAACAGCAACAACTCGCCCTCGGGCGCCCCCTCGAAGAAGAGCAACTTGACGACAAATTCGCCCGTCTGCACGTCTTGATCCACCGCGCCCACTTTGAAGGGCTTTTCGCGGAATTTCTTTTCGGGGAGCGCGCCCACGTCAAGCTTGATGAGCGTGCCGAAGTTGGTGAAGGCATAAAGCGTGCCCTTGTTGTTGACTGAAAGCGCCTGCACGGGCAGAGCGTCCTTTGGTAGTCCGCCCATATCCTTGCTTGCGAGAGAGTAGCTCTTCTGCGACATAAATCTCAGCTGTCCGTCGCAGTTTAGGGTTATGACTCCGTCGCGATATGCGACCGCCTGCGCCTCGTCGGGAGCGGTGAAATTTTCCTCTTCGTCCCCGTTCAAGATGACCGTCATACGCGGAGAGGACTGCTCCTTCTTTATCTTTGAAAGCTCCTCTTTGACGATGCCCAGCTGTTTCTTTTTGGATGCAAGTATGCTTTCGTACAGCGCGATCTTGCGCTTTAACTCGGCAAGCTCCTCCTCGAGCTTTCCTACTTCCAGCCTCGCGAGGTTTTTGAGGCGCATATCGAGTATCGCCTGCGCCTGCGCGTCGCTGAGTCCGAACCGCGCGCGAAGAGTCTCTTTCGCCTTCGCCGTCGTCTCGGACTCCTTGATTATCTTGATGACCTCGTCTATGTTGCGTATCGCGATAAGCAAGCCTTCGACGATCTCCGCCCTCGCCTTCGCCGCCTTAAGATCGTACGTCGTGCGCTTGACGATGACGGTGCGCTGATATTCGACATAATAGTCGAGATACGCCTTCAAACTCAGCTGTTCGGGCTTGCCGTTTGCGATTGCGACCATGTTCACCGAGTAGCCTATCTCGAGGTTCGTCTTTTTGAAGAGGAAGTCGATGATTTTGTTGACGTCAGCGTCGCGCTTGCACTTGATGACGGCGCGCATGCCCATCTTGTCCGACTCGTCCACGATCTCGCTTATGCCCGCAAGCAGGTCCTTGTTGCCCTCTTTGAGGTCTGCGATCCTCGCAAGCAGTTCGGATTTGGACACTTGATAGGGCATCTCTGTGACGACGATATTTTTCTTGCCGTTGTCGTCGCTTTCTATGTGCAGGCGGGAGCGAATCTTTATGCGCCCCTTGCCCGTCCCGTATATCTCTTCGAGGCTGTCTACGGGTATGACGAAGCCGCCCGTCGGGAAGTCGGGCCCGTGAAACACTTTGAGAAGCTCCGCCGTCGTGATGTTTGGGTCGTCTATGCGCGCGATGACCGCGTCTATGCACTCGCCCATGTTGTGGGTGGGAATATTCGTCGCAAGTCCGACCGCGATGCCGTTCGCGCCGTTGACAAGAAGATTGGGAAAACGCCCGGGAAGAGTGTTCGGCTCCTCGAGGCTGTCGTCGAAGTTTGGTTGCCACACTACCGTTTCCTTGTCTATGTCGCGAAGCAGTTCGAGCGCAAGCGCGCTCATCCTCGCCTCGGTGTACCTCATCGCCGCCGCGCCGTCGCCGTCCACGCTGCCGAAATTGCCGTGTCCGTCCACAAGCGTCATGCGCATAGCAAATGGTTGCGCCATTCTGACAAGCGCGCCGTACACGGAACTGTCGCCGTGCGGGTGATACTTGCCGAGGCAATCGCCCACAATGCGCGCGCATTTCTTGTGCGGCTTGTCGGGGGTAAGCCCCATCTCGTGCATGCTGTAGAGCACCCTGCGCTGAACGGGTTTGAGTCCGTCCTCCACGCGCGGTATCGCCCTGTCCAAAATGACGTTTTCGGAGTACGGGATCATGGAGTTGTGCATGACCTCTTCAAACACCGTATCCAGCACCGTCTGATTGTAGATTATTTCCTTCTGTCTCTGCTTTGCCATAATATTTTTCCCGAGCTTACGCTTTTATGTTTTACGCTTTATTCGCCGATTTCAAACAATATTTTCCATGTCTTTTCATTCGTCCGTTTTGCCCGCTATCTTGAAACTGTCCACCTTGTTGAAGTCCGCATATTTGTAGATATAATCCTTTCTTATGTTGCTGTCGTCGCCCATGAGTATGGTTATGCGCTTGTCCGCCATCGCCGCGTCGTCGATGGTCACGCGGGTGAGCGTGCGCTTCGCGGGGTCCATAGTGGTGTCCCAAAGCTGTTCGGGATTCATCTCGCCGAGGCCCTTAAAACGCTGAAGCAAAGCGTTTTTGCCCATCTTTTTCTGACCCTCGACAAGCGCCGCGTCGTCATAGCAATAGAGTATCTCGTCCTTCTTTTGCAACCTGTAAAGCGGGGGCATGCCGATGTACACGTGCCCCTCGGTGATGAGTTGTCGCATATATCTGAAAAAGAAAGTGAGCAAAAGCGCTCTGATGTGCGCGCCGTCCTGATCGGCGTCCGCCAAAATTATCACCTTGTCATATCTCAAAGACGTGATGTCGAAATCGGGGTCTATGCCCGTACCCAAAGCGCTGATGAGCGTCGCGAATTCCTCGTTTGCGAGTATCTTTTCAAGGCTCGCCTTCTCGACGTTGAGCGGCTTGCCTCTAAGCGGCAATATGGCTTGGAAAAATCTGTCCCTCGCCTGTTTCGCACTGCCGCCCGCGCTGTCGCCCTCCACGATGAAAAGCTCGTTGATGGAGGCGTTTTTGCCCGAACAGCTTGCAAGTTTGCCCACGAGGTTCAGCCCCTGCAACTTGTTCTGCTGACGGCTCAAATCCTTTGCGCGCTTCGCCGCTTCCCTCGTCTTTGCCGCGCCCATAGCCTTTGCGATTATCTTCTCCGCCGTCGCCTTATATCCCCTCTGCAACAGCAATTCGGCAAGCTTTTCGCTGACGAGGTTCTCCACTTTTTGGCGCACTTCGGGATTGCCCAGCTTGCCCTTGGTCTGCCCCTCGAATTGCACGTTTTGCATCTTGACGGTGATGACCGCCACCATGCCCTCCCTGAAGTCCTCGCCGAGCAGGTTTGCCTGCTTGTCCTTGAGTATGCCGTTTTTGCGCGCGTAGTCGTTGAACACCTTCGTCACCGCGCTCTTGAAGCCGACTTCATGTGTGCCGCCCTCCGCCGTGGGAATGTTGTTGACGTAGCTATATATGTTTTCGGTGTACGCCTCGGTGTGCTGAATAGCCACCTCCACCTCGAACTTGTCCTCTTTCGCCTCCACGTACAGCGGCTTGTCGTAGAGCACCGTCCTGCCCTCGTTGAGATATTGCACATAGTCCGCGATGCCGCCCTTATAGCAGAATACGTCGTGCCTGTCCGTGCCCCCGTCAAGCGGCATACGAAGGTCGTCTATGACGATGGTCATGCCCTTGTTGAGATAGGCTACGTCGCGCATGCGCTCCGCAACCGTGGCATAGTCGAATTTTTCCTTGCCGAAAACGCGCTCGTCCGGCTTGAAAGTGACTATTGTGCCCGTGCCCTTCGTCTTGCCTACGACGGTCAGCGGAGTCTTGACGACGCCGCTCTTTATCTTCGAACCTATCTCAGGGGAATAAAACTCTATCCTGTACAAATTTCCGTCGCGCTTGACCTCGACGTTGAGCCACTCGCTGAGCGCGTTCGTCACAGACGCTCCCACGCCGTGCAGACCGCCCGAAAAACTGTATTGATCGTTGTCGAACTTCGCGCCCGCATGCAACTGCGTAAAAACCACCTCGACGCCGCTCACCTTAAGCTTCGGATGTTTGTCCACGGGGACTCCGCGTCCGTTGTCCGTGACGCGCGCGACGTTGTCGTCCAAAAGTTCTATCTTCACGGTGTCGCCGAAACCGTTTGCGACCTCGTCCACGCTGTTGTCGATGATCTCCCACAAAATGTGGTGCATCCCCTTCGCGCCCGTCGTGCCGATGTACATGCCGGGACGCTTTCTTACGGCGTCCAGCCCCTCCAGCACGCGGATGTCTCCCGCCTTGTAATCTTGATTTGCCATGTCTACCTTTAGTGCTCGAAAATCGCACGCATACAATATAATGTGTATATTATAACATAGCCGCGCGCAAGGCGCAACCTAAAACAGCTCAAAAACATTTAATTTTCAAAACAAAAAATCGGATGTATAAACTCGAGTGCGGAAACTGAGCGCCATAAAGCCCCGCGGATCATTTTTGAGGTTTGCCTAAATTTGATTTTTCCTGCGCCGTATTAGCATACGTTTGCGCTCTCGATATTCGATACGTCCGATCTTATGCGAATGTACGGTCGCGACAAAACAACGGCAACGTAAACATCTGCCTTCGCGCAGAGATTTCGGCGCTTGCAATCAAAAAAAGCGCGAACTCCTCGGAAAATACCGATGTTCGCGCTTTTTTACTTAGGGTGTGCATAAAACGTGGTCCCTTACCCGATGTTCATGGCGAGAAGCTCCTCATGAGGGTGCAGGACGCGTAGCCCATATGAACACATATGGGCGCGGAGACGCGTGGCCCATATGAACGCATATGGGCGCGGGGACGCGTGGCCCATATGAACGCATATGGGCGCGGGGACGCGTGGCCCATATGAACGCATATGGGCGCGCTCAACCGCGTTTGGAAACGATGTTGCCGTCGAGGGATATGAGGGCGGCGAGGTAGTTTACTCCGTCGCCTATGAAAGAGACGTAGTAATAATAGTTTTCGCGGTCGCCCGTGATGAGTTTGAGGTAGACTTCGCGGGTCTTGCCGTCCGCCGCCTCGCTTTCCAGCTTATCTTTGAAAGCTTCTCTTGCGATACTTATCGCATTTTCGGCGGATATTGCGCTCTCGAGCACGTTGCAGAGGTCTATCTCCGAAGTCTGCTCCCCCATCGTGACGGTGATCTTGTCGGGCACGAAAGCGATGTCGAGCGCGGTCTTGAATTCGCCGTTCGTGCCCTTGTCGATCCTGCCGCTCAGGGTGGCGTCGTCTGACGCGAGGACAAAATCTATCCCTTCCGCGTCCGCCGCCTTGAGGGGCACTATCTTAAGTTCGGCAAAGGGCGCCACGTCAGTGACCTTGCCGTCCGCTATGAACGCCTTTTCTCTCATGCCGCTCTCGAGGCTCACCGCGAAAAGCTCGCTCTCCCCCGCGATATAACTTGAGGTGACGCGCGAAATGTCGGAAGGCTCCTCCTTTTTTATCCCGACCCTGTTGCATGCGACAAATATAAGCGAGCACGCGATCGTCAACGAAATTGCCAAAAGCATAAAAATTTTCTTTTTCATATGTCAATAATATTCGCGCTGAGCACAAAATAGAACATTGACTCAAAGCATTGCAAAATTCGTTTGCATATGATAGAATTTTATATATGTCATCGTTTTACGACTTGCCATAAAGAGGAATAGTATGGACAAAATATCGCATCCTCAACAGCGGGAAGATCTGCACGAGATAATCCCCGAAGAAATTGCGTCTCTCTCGTCCGAGGCGGAACAATGGTCCGAAAACGACTGCGTTTCGGCGTATGAGACGGATCCCGAAAAGGGTCTGTCCGCGGACGAGATAGCTTCGCGCGTCGCCGAAGGCAAGGTCAACGGCGATATGGACGTCAAGACGAAGAGCGTCTCTCAAATATTGCGTGAAAACATCTTCACGTTTTTCAACTTTGTATTTATAGTTCTCGCCGTACTTCTCGTCTTCTGCGTGGATTGGAAAGGCAACATCATCAACGCGCTGGGGCAGTTCGGGTTTATGGCGCTCATCTTTTTCAATACGGCGATAGGTATTTTTCAAGAGATGCGCGCAAAGCGCACAATAGACAAACTCTCCCTCATTTCCGCGCCCAAAGCCACGGTCATACGCGACTCAAAAGAAGAGGAGGTTGCTGTCAAAGACATTGTTCTCGACGATATGATGTTGCTCACGCAAGGCAGTCAGATATGTGCGGACGCCATAGTGCGCGAAGGCTCTATCGAGGTCAACGAAAGCCTCATCACCGGCGAGCCGGACGCCATACTCAAACGCCCCGGGGACAGGATAATGTCGGGCAGTTTCGTCGTATCGGGCAAGGCGAAGGCGCAGGTGGAGCACATAGGTCTTGACAACTTCGCCACAAAAATAAGCGCGGGCGCAAAATATTTCAAAAAACCGAATTCCGAGATCTGGCGCTCGCTGATGTTCATCGTCAAGGTCATGGCGATAATAATAGTCCCCGTGGGACTTGCCCTCTTCCTCGTCAAATACTTCCTGCAAAATCCGTACGGTCTTTCCGCGCAGACATACGTCGTCACCACCGTAGGCACCGTCGTCGGCATGATCCCGAGCGGACTTGTCGCGCTTGCGTCCACGGTATTTTGCGTGAGCGTAATACGCCTCTCCAAACATAAAACTCTGGCGCAGGACCTCTACTGCGTGGAGACTCTCGCGCGAGTGGACGTGCTCTGTCTCGACAAGACGGGCACCATAACCGAGGGAACCATGGACGTCAACGAGATACGTCCCATAGGCGACATAACGGAGGACGAGATAAAGCAGATCGTCAAAGACCTTATGAGCGCGCTCGACGACGACAACGCCACGGCAAACGCGCTCAGGTCGTTTGTGAGCAAGCTTGAGGCGGTGGGCGAGGCGACTTTCTGCGTCCCCTTCTCCTCTCAGCGAAAATGGAGCGGCGCGCGCATAGACGGCATAAGCTATGTGCTCGGCGCGCCCGAATTCGTTCTGGAAAACATTCCCGACGACATCAGGGCGCAGACCACAGAAATGGCGCAAAAAGGGTTTAGAGTTATGCTTTTGGCGTCGTCAACCGCCGATTTTGACGGCAACGCCCTTCCCTCCGCGCTTAAGCCCATAAGTTTCATACTCATAACGGACACCATAAGAAAGGAAGCTCCCGACACCCTGCGCTTCTTTAAAGAGGAGGGTGTGGAAGTCAAGATAATCTCGGGCGACAATCCCGCCACGGTGCGCGCCGTCGCAATGCGCGCGGGACTTGTGGACTGCGACAATATTGTGGATATGTCCACACTAAAAACGGACGAGGAGGTCATGGAAGCCGCCACAAAATATACGATATTCGGGCGCGTGCTCCCCGACCAAAAGCTGTTGCTCGTCAACGCTCTCAAGGCGGCGGGACACACGGTAGCCATGACGGGCGACGGCGTCAACGACGTGCTCGCCCTCAAAGCGGCGGATTGCTCCGTCGCTATGGCGTCAGGCTCCGATGCGGCGAAAAACGTCAGCTCGCTCGTGCTTCTCGACAGCAATTTCGCCTCTATGCCAAAAGTTGTGGCGGAGGGCAGACGCTCGATAAATAACCTCGAACGCAGTGCGGCGCTCTACATCATGAAAACAATATACAACACACTGCTCGCCCTGCTCTTCCTGTGCGTGCCAAACGAGCTTCCCTTCTCGCCGTCCAACCTCACGCTTATGGGCGGAGTCACGATAGGTATGCCGTCCATAGTGCTCGCGCTGGAGCCGAATACCGACCGAGTACAGGGGCACTTCCTTCCGAAAGTGCTTCAAAATGCCGTACCCGCGGGTCTTACCGTCCTGCTTGCGGCGGGCGCGGTGATAATAAGCAACAACTATTTCCTCACCGCTCTCGACGCAAAACAGGCGACGTCGATGTTTGTCATCGTCATCACTTTCGTGGGCTTCATGCTCCTCGCAAAAGTCAGCCTTCCCTTCACGTGGCTCCACTTCGCGACTTATGTGCTGATGATAGTAATATTCGTGGGCGTGTACGTCGTTCCCCTTCCCCACGACTTTTTCATAAACCTCTTCAACCTCACCACCGACCTCACGTGGGATATGGGCAAAGCGATACTCGCCATCTGCGCCGTCCTCCTACCCGTCTATCTCGCGATGATATACGGGTGCCGTCTGCTGAAAAAGCATTTCGGCGATAGGACGGAGGAAATATTCGAAAAACTCGACGTCCGCCTCCGCAAAGAAAAACCGCACAAGATCCGCGCGTGATCCAAACGACCTGCGCGTGATTTGAATTTTTACGTTTGCCATTATAAGGAGCTTCTCCCAAGAGGCTTTTCCTTCATGTCGTACAACCGAGCGACGTTGCGGGGACGCTTCAAACAATGCGCGACGACGCGACATTTTTCGGCTTTAAATCGTATGAGGAAATAAACTTGCAAAAATCTCGCATATACCTTTATATTTCATTATATCCGCAATACGTTTTAATTTATCTGTCAAATCAAAAAGTATATCAAATAAAAACACATCGTATCAGTCGACTCAAATACCACACGATAATATTAGCACGAAGCGCAAAAAAACCAAGGGCGCGCCCTTGATTTTTCGTATGCTTTTTCGATCGAGCGTCGTAATTTACGGCATAATGCAGGCGTCCAAAAAACCTTTCGCCAACGAAGAGTATATCAACGACAGCGTAATCTAATCGATCGGGACGCCCGAAAAGCCCGACCCCGTTTTGACAATGATTGCCTTATACGAGACTTACTTTGTTCAAGATCACGTTGCTTAAGGCGCCCAGCCCTACTGCAAACAGCGCTCCGCCCGCGGCGCACATTATGACGTGAAGTATGCCCGCATTGAGAGGCGTTATCATGGGTATCATCGTAAACAATAACATTCCCGCGCCGAGAGTGCAAAGCACGGACAGCCACACCTTCTGCCTGCCTACGCAAGCGAGAGTCAAAGCAATGGACACAAACACAAGCGCGAAGAATATTTTGCTTATCATGCACGCGATAATACTGCCCGCGCTCGCCCCTACCGCCGCGAGATCGAAGGACAGTCCCGCGATGGAGCCTCCTATCATCGCTCCGACAAAGAAGAGCAAAAACATGCCGACCGCCGCCGTAAACAGCACAATGGTTTTGGAGAGGATGTAATCGAGCTTTTTGGAGCGCACGGTGAATATGTTTTTGGCATAGCCGCTTCTGAAGTCCTCGCCGACGAACACGCATACGAATATCGCCACAAGGAAGTACAAAAGATTGATGTTGCACATGCCCGTAAGATCCATGCTCATTCCGCCGCCCGCGGAGCCTATCGCCTGCCATACGCTTGTGAACATAGCGACCGCTTCGCCCGTTTCGGGATCCGCTTCGCCCATAAAACCCGTCATGACGAGGATGAGTATGGGAAGCGCGAGGCTCACGCCGAGCATGATGTAGACTGTAGGCGTCAAAAACATCCTGCGAAAGTCCACTCTGAGCATTGTTTTCAGACGTTTGCCGAAGTCGTTATTTTTGACATTTACGCTCATATCATTTACCCTCCTTCATAAGGTCTATGTAGTATTCCTCGAGACTTATCTTCGCCGTCCCGAGTTCCGTAACGGCTATGCCGAAATTGCCGAAAAGATAACTTGCCGCTTCCTCCGCGGACAACTTGTCGTATATCCTTATCTCGCCTCTCTCCTCGTCAAACTCGACGCGAGCGAACGCATTATTGCAGACTGCGAGCGCCTTGTTCATATCCGCCGCCTTGAGATGCACATATGTCGGACAACTTGCGTTAAGTTCCTGTGCGGTCATTTCTTTGAGAAGCCTTCCGCCGCGAATAATGCCGTAATGGGTTGCGATTTTTTCAAGTTCGCCCAAGATATGCGATGAGATAAGCACCGTGCAACCGTGATTTTGCGTGAGGTCAAGGAGTATCTCGCGCATTATGCGCATGCCGTCCGCGTCCAGTCCGTTTATAGGCTCGTCCAAAACAAGCAACTTCGGGTCTCCGAGCAGCGCGAACGCTATGCCTATGCGCTGTTTCATGCCGAGAGAGCAGTTTTTAAACTTGTTGCTTGCCGCGCCGTCCATACGCACGAGGTGCAACACGCGCCGTATCTCCTCATTCTCGTTTTTAATGCCGAGATTTGCCGCCTGCAACTTCATATTGTTCCAAACGCTCATATTCGGAAAGCAACCGGGCGCTTCGATAAGCACGCCTATTTTGCCTCGCTCTTCCCCGTCCTTATGATCCTTGCCGAACAGCTTGATCTCGCCGCTTGTGGGAGGTATAAGCCCGCATATGCACTTTTCCGTGGTGGATTTTCCGCTTCCGTTCTCGCCGATGAAACCGTATATCGCTCCTTCGGGCACGGTCATATTCAGTCCGTCCACGGCATGCTTCTCGCCGAAATCTTTATGTAAATTTCTTATTTCTATTGCATTCATAGTCATTCCTCCTCAATAGACGTCTCTCTTGTACAGCACTACAGTGCCGAGAATGTTGTAGACGACCGCCCACACGACGGAGCAAGCGAGGCACACGAGGACTGATAAAAAGTTTGCAGAAAGACAGGCATACACCGACGAGCCGTACAAAAAGATGTTGAGCGCCGCGCTGTTGCCGACAAGCGCCGCCGCGCCTATAACGGGTATGCCCGTACCCAACACGAAGCAGAGCGCTATGGATATGCCGAATTTCCTGCGGAAGATGATGTTGATGAAGGTGTACAGGCTCGCCCAGCCGAGGCTCATTATCATCTTGCCGAGTATGGCGCACAGCAAGGATCCCGCGTTTATTTGAAATGACAGTCCCGTCGCCGCGCCCGAGATCATGCCGCCAATCATGTATGTCACGCACATGCACGTCATCGAGAACGCGCCCAGCAAGCTCTTGCTCATCATGTAGTCCTGCTTTTTGGCGTGAGTGGTGAAGAGTTGCTTGACGTATCCGCTCTGATAGTCGTGCCCTATAAATATGGACACCATTATGCCGCCGAAGATGAACACCATGTTCATGTTGGCATACTCGCCCATATTACTTATGACATACAGCGGGCTGTTTGCCGCAACTATCTGCCACGCATTTTGATACATCGCTCCCTCGCCTTGTCCTCCGCCCATTGAAACGAGCGCGGGGATGAACGCCGCTATGGCAATAAATATGTAGAACAGCGGCGTGTGAAACAATCTGTAAAAGTCCACTCCGAGCATGCCCTTGAGCCTTTCAAAAAAGCTCGGCCTTTCAAATTTAAGCACGTTTGCGTTTTCCATTTTACAAGGCCTCCTTTCCGCTCATCAAATCGATATAATATTGCTCAAGTCCCACTTTATCCTGCTTTATCTCGCTGATAAAGTGTCCGTTCTGCAACAAATATGCTGAAAGCGTGCTCGCGTCATCCACGCCGTACACATTGAGATATTCGCCGTCTTTTTCCGTCCTGAAGCGTCCCGCAAGCAGTCTCGCCGCGCCCTCGACGTCCCGCACCTTTACGGACGTGTACGCCTTTGAAATGCTGTCCATTTCCGCCGCGGAAATTTCCTTTATCATCTTGCCCTGACGTATAATGCCGTAATGGGTGGCGATTTTTTCAAGCTCGCCCAAGATGTGCGAGGATATGAGCACGGTACAGCCGAGGTTTTGCGTGATGTCCACGAGGATCTCGCGCATGAGGCGCATGCCGTCCGTATCAAGTCCGTTTATAGGCTCGTCCAGAATGAGCAGCGCGGGGTCGCCCAAGAGAGCCATAGCAATGCCTATCCTTTGTTTCATGCCGAGCGAGCATTTTTTGAATGTCAGCTTCGCGTTTGCTTCCATACGGACTATTTTCAAGACCCGCTCTATCTCGCCCGCCCTGTCCTTGACGCCGAGGTTTATCGCTTGCATCATGAGGTTGGAATATACGCTCGAGTTTGGGAAGCACCCCGTGTTTTCGATCAGCGCGCCCACTCTCACTCTGACGCCCGCGTCCGTATACGGCTTGCCAAACAGCTCTATCTTGCCCTTATCCGGCACGAGGTGTCCGCATATGCACTTTTCCGTTGTGGACTTGCCGCTTCCGTTTTCGCCGATGAAGCCGTAAATCGCCCCTTGCGGCACGGTCATGTCAAGACCGTCCAGCGCGAACATCCCGCGGAAACTCTTTGTAAGTCCTCTTATCTCTATCGCGTTCATAGCCGCCTCCTTGTTTTCATATTTATGTTATAAAACTTTTCACCCCAAAACACCACAACACAAAAGTCGAAAAATGTCGGTTTCTGAAAAAGTCTTGTTTGTGCTACACATTCATCCACTGCTCAGCGAACGATGGATGAATTGCGCTTTAATTTTCGCTTGCAATTTGTTTTACGACCTTGCAAGGATCTCCGACTGCCACGACGTTTGCGGGAATATCCTTTGTCACGACCGAGCCTGCGCCTATCACCGCGTTATCTCCTATTGTCACGCCCGGCAGGACGGTCACGTTTGCTCCCAGCCAAACGTTGTCGCCGATCTTGATAGGCTTGTCGTTGAACGCGCCTTTCATTCGCTCTGTCGGGTCTATGGAATGGTTGGTGCAAATGAGCTTGCAACCGGGACCTATCAATGCGCAACTTCCTATGTCTATGAAATTTGTGTCAAGGAAGGTGCAATCATAATTGATCATCGCCATACCGTGAAAGCGGATATTCTTGCCGAAGCTGCAGCGGAAACCGTCCTCGATAAAGACATATTTGTTGTACCCTGTCACAAGCTCTTTGATGATCTCCGTCCTTTTGGGATCGGACGGTTTGAGAGTATGAAACTCGTGCAACATATCTTTCACTTTGCTTTGGAAGAGATACACCTCTTTATCTCTGCGGTCAAACTGCTCGCCCGAAAGCGCCTTTTCAAGCTCGGTCATATCTCATTCCTCCACGATTTGAACGGCATACTTATCGTCAAGCCCGCGCTCCTTCAAAAAAGCGTTGAACTCGGCGGCAAGCTGCTCGGCGGAGTATTCGGCGGGCTTTGCGCCTCCGTTTGCGCTGTGCGCATTTATGCTTGCCTGCGTCTTTGCATGTAGCTCGTCGAGTTTCCTCGCCGTATCCGCGTTTGCGTTTGCCGCGCCGCGCTTTATGCTCTCGATCACAAAGCGGCACTTTGCCTTGAAACCTTTTGTGTGAAGGAACTCTCTGAACTCCTTGTTTTCCTCGGAGTTCTTCGCCGCCTCAATATTAGCTTTGTCTTGCTCATGTTGGCAGTGAGCGTTTTCGCCCATTTGCTCAAAAGCCAATCTGAATTTTGCGACGATACCTTTCGTCTTGCAAAACTCCTCGAATTGCTCCGTGATCTCCTGTTGACTTACCGCATAGTCTGCATTGTAGTTTTCCATAATTTTTGCTCTCCTTTTTTGAATATTTTCTTGATTTTTTTGAGAATGGACAAGAAGTATGGCAAGTTGTTTCTCATAGGATCTTGCCGAAAGAAATTCCATGAAGTCATCCATTGTGAGCGCGTCCTCAATTTCTTCTTGCAATTTTACAATTTTGATTTTCTTTGCCATAGCTCCCTCCGCATTCATCGCCTACAATTTAGCACCGCTTTCATAAAAACGCCACAACACAAAAACCTAAAACTGTCGGTTTCTGAAAAATTTTTAAAATAAAAATCATACAAATCCGCGTTTTATTATTGATTTATCTTATACCTTATAATATAATTCAATTATAATTCAAAAATAGCAAAAAGGACGGTTTCGGGATATGAACAGATCCGAGTCGAAGTTCAAAAACACCGCAGTCAGAATGCAGCAGGCGCTCATAGATCTTCTCGAAGAAAAAGATCTCAACGATATTTCCATTACGGATATATGCGAAAAGGCGGGCGTCAACCGCTCCACCTTCTATGCGCATTATGAAAATCTCTATGACCTTTTAAAGGAGACGCAGGAGAGCGCAATAACTGAATTTTTCGATTCGCTGAACTCCGACATAGGCCCGTCGGACTTTTCAAAGATGTCCGCGGACGAGCTCATCTTCATCTCTCCGCAATATCTTGTGCCCTACCTCAAATTCATCAAAAAAAACAGGCGCCTCTATGAGGTCTACAACAACTCAAACGTCTTTGCCGTCGGCGAGATGGACAAGCAACTCATTGAAAATATTTTCGTCCCCATATACGCAAAAAACGGCGTGACGGACAGGCGCGTCGTGGAATATATGTCGCATTATTTCATAAGCGGCGTGAGCGCGATAACAATGGAGTGGGTCAAGCGCGGCTGTGAGGACGACATCTTGTTCATCTGCGAGGTCATCTCCATATGCGTGCGCCCGCAAATAAAGGCGTCCGATCTTGCCGTATGAAAAAGCTGTTCGATTTTTTCAAAAAACCGCCGCTTTGGTTTTTGCTAATAGTCGCCGTCATAGCTGTCGTGGCTATGGTCGGCGGGACTTTATTCATGACGCAGGACAGTCTGTCACAATATGCGACGGTAGGATTTGTGTTGCTCGGAGTCATGGCGATCACGGTCGGCTACTTTGTTTATGGTTTTGTGAAAATCTATCCCGATCTGAAAAGCAAAGCGCTCAAGTGGTCTCAAGATAAGCCTTTTTTCAACAAGGCGTTGACGGACCCCCTAACTCGCTCGATAATATCGCTCGTCATTTCGTTTGTCATCAATATGGCGTTCGCCGTCTACAACGGATCCATCGGCATAAGCCGTCTACAACGGATCCATCGGCATAATAAATCGTTCCATATGGTTCGGCGCGCTCGCCGCATATTATATCGTGCTCATATTGCTCCGCGGGACGATCCTTCTTTACCATATCCGCCGCGTAAAAGCAAGCAAGGCGGGACAGTCCGAGCAAACGGCATATCTCAAAAGCATAAAGATTTACGGCAGTTGCGGGGCAGTGCTCATTCTGTTGCCCGTCGCACTATCCTTCGCAATTTTGCAGATGGTGCGCGAAGGCGACTCCTTTGTACACTCCGGCATCACCATCTATGTCTACGCCATATACACTTTTTACAAAATAATAATGGCAATATACAACTTTGCAAAGACAAGAAAAGACGCCGATTTCACCTTGCGCGCCGCCAAAAACATAAGCCTTGCCCAAGCCATGATGGCGGTCCTCGCCCTGCAAACGGCCATGTTCCATGAATTTGACGCGGCGGGCGATTTTGTCCACATCGCCACCATGAACGCCGTCACGGGCGCAATAGTCTGCGCCTTGACCGCTATGATAGGGATATTTATGATAATCATCGCCTGCAAAAAAGCAAGAGCAAAAACTCCTGATTGAAACATTATAAACTTTTGTATAGTTTGACTTACTCACTCCGCTCTGCCCGTAAGTTTGCCCGATGTACGCAAATTTTCAAAACCGAGCTGGCGCATGCCTTCGTACACGACTATTGCGACGGAGTTGGACAGATTGAGACTGCGCGCTTCGCTTATCATGGGTATGCGCAGAGTATGCTCGTAGTTTGCCTTCAGCAACCATTCGGGCAGTCCGCGCGTCTCCTTTCCGAAAATGAGGTAGTCACCGTCCTTAAACTGCGCCTCGTCATATCTCTTTGCCGCCTTTGTAGACAAAAAGTAAAAGTGCGGCTCCCCGTCCGCAACCGGGTATCCGTCCGCCGCGTTCGCTCTGCCACCCGCGGTCTTTTGAAAAAAGTCGTCCAAATTTTCATACACCGTGAAGTCCGTGAGGCTCCAATAGTCCAGCCCCGCGCGCTTCAGCGCCCTGTCGCTTATGTCAAAGCCCAGCGGACGCACAAGATGCACCTTGCATCCCGTCGCCGCCGCCGTGCGCACAATGTTTCCCGTGTTCTGTGGAATTTCAGGTTCCACCAAAACTATATTGAACATATCCCACCCCTAAACGTAGCGTTTTGATATGATAAAGTGCCTTTTAAGCGAATATCCGCATTTCCCCGTCATTTCTGTTTTTCCCGATAGTCGAAAGAAAATGTCAAATATTCGGCGGCATTTTAGGTCGTTACAAGAAAAATCTGTCCGCGATCTCCGTTATGTCATCAAGGCTTTTAGCCTGTACAGCGGCGACGCGCACCGCCTTTGCTATGTCCTTGCCCTTCGCGTAATAACAAAGATGCAACTTCATGAGATTTGCGACTACGCGGTCGGGATTGTAGCGCCTCAAAATTTCGATATGCTCGTCTATCGCTTTCCGCGCGTCAAACTCGAAAGGTAGCCCCGCAAGTTCTTTGAATATGTACGGCCTGCCAAGCGCGCCTCGCCCTATCATAAACGCGTCCGCGCCGCTAACTTCGCGCACCCGCTCAAGGCTTGCCCTGTCCACGATGTCGCCGTTGGCGATGACGGGTATTTTCACCGCCTGCTTCACCGCGCGCGTTATGCTGTGGTCCGCCGCTCCGCTGTAAAACTGCTCGCGATACCTAGGATGTATCGTAACAGCCGCCGCGCCGCCCTTCTCCGCCGCGAGAGCGCACTCCACGGCAAGCGGTTCGCCCTCTTTTACGCCCGCCCTCATTTTGACGGTGACGGGTTTGCCGCTCCCCTCTCGCGCCGCCTGCACAAGCTCGGTTATAAGCGACGGGTGCCTCATCAGCGCGCTCCCCTCGCCGTTGTTGAACACTTTTTTGACGGGACAGCCCATGTTGATGTCGATGATGTCAAACTGCTTCAGGCGTTCATCCGCCGCCGCCTTATACATAAACTCGGGATCGCTTCCGAAAAGCTGAACCGCGCGCGGGGAGGTTTCGGGCGTTGTGAAAAGCAGATCCTCGCTGCCCTTGCCGCCATATACAAGTCCCTTTGCGCTGACAAGCTCCGTGCAGGTCAGCCCCGCGCCGAAAACCGCACACAGGTGGCGAAAACCCGCGTCCGAAAAGCCCGCTATGGGCGCGAACAACAGCTCGCTTTTAAGCTGTACGCCGCCTATATTCATGCCCTTTCCTCTTGCTTGACCTTTTCCCAGAAGGCGTCCAGCTCGTCAAGCGAATATTCGGTCATAGGCTTGCCCGTTTCGCCTACAAGCTGTTCCAGCCTCGTAAATCTGCGCAAAAACTTAGCGCTCGCCTCTTTGAGCGCCATCTCAGGCTCTATGCCGTACAGCCTAAGCGCGTTTACGACAGCAAACAGCAAGTCGCCGCCCTCCTCGGCTCTATGCGCGTCGTCCGCGTCCTCAAGCTCTCTCGTTTCCTCGGCGATCTTTTCCAGCGCGCCCGAGACGTCGTCCCAATCGAAGCCCGATTTCCTTGCCCTCTTCTGCAACTTTTCCGCATAGAGGAGCGCGGGCAGGTTTTTTGGCACCCTGTCCATGGAGTCCGCTGTAGAGGCGTACTTTTTTTCTTTTTTCTTAGCCTCGTTCCAAAACGCGAGCGCCTCGTCGGGATTGTTCGCGTGATTGCTCCCGAAAATATGCGTATGACGGTCTATGAGCTTGCGGCACAGCTCGGTGAGCATGTCATAGCTGTCGAATTCGCCCTCTTTCTCCGCGATAAGCGTGTGAAATACCGCCTGCATAAGCACGTCGCCGCACTCCTCGCGTATGTTGTCCGCGTCGCGGGAGTCGATGGCGTCCACAAGCTCGTACGCCTCCTCGATGAGGTTTATGCGAATGGACTCGTGGGTCTGCGCCCTGTCCCACTCGCAGCCGTCGTCGGCGCGAAGGCGGCGCATAAGCTCGTCAAAATCGCTGTAGCCGAAACGTTTGCAATCCGTAAGCGGGCAGCCTTCTATCACAAGCGTATCCGCCTCCCCTCCGAGCTTAGATACGCACGTTACATGCTCCTTGCCGTCGCTCTCGACCGTCACGGGCACGTCGCCGTAGCTGTCAAGCAGTTTGGCTTTGACCGCGCTCAAAGTTTTCGCGCTGTCTATGCCGTCCACGACGAGCGCTATTCGCTTGTCGAAAAAATGCGCGGACAAAAAATCGCGCGCTATGTAACGCTGATAAGAGCCTCTCAAAATGTCGTCAAGTTTCATCCTTTCTCTCCCAAAATCTCACGACGTCGTACAGTTTTTTAAGCGCTTTGCCCATGGGCAACATGGCAAGCTCGTCGCGGCTCACAAGCCCGAAAAGGAGGGCGAGCCACACATACACAAGCGCGCATACGATAAAACCGAGTACGGTCGCAAGAAGGTTGTTTTTGACGAGGCTTGACACTCCCAGCCCCGCAAGACCCATTATAACACCTAGCAGCAGGTTTAAGCCAACATTTTTTTCAAGATGTACGCCGCAAATTTTTCGAAATGCGACGTACGCGCCAAAAAACGCCGTCCCCGCCATAATAAGCGAGGCGATCGCGCCGCCGATCATGCCGATATAGCGCGTCAAAACTATGCTGAGTCCCGCCTTCAAAACTATGGCGACAAGCAAGGAAATCGCCGCGTATCTCGACTTGTCCAGCGCCTGAAGCAGGGATACGTATATCTGCATTGCGGCAAGCAAAACTATATTCGCCGCCGTCACGCGCAACAGGTCCACGCTGAGGGCAAGCTGTTCCGGCTTGAGCGCGGGATATATCACGGGCAACAGCCTCGGCGCAAACACCATGAAAAACGCCGCGCACGGCACGCCTATGAGATAGGCGAGTTTTATGGACAGCCTGCTTTTTACGAGCACTCCGTCTATGTCGCGGGTCACTCTCGAGGCGGATACCGTGGGCACTATGACCACCGCAAGCGACATGATGAGCACCACGGGCATGTTTATAAGCGAGTTGACGGGGCCCGAAAGCAAGCCGTACTGCGCAGTCGCGGCGCCCTGCTCCACGCCGCCCCACTTGAGCGCGTTCACAAGGATGATGCTGTCGAAAAAACTGCTCAGCGGCAAAAGTATGGCGGACGCGGCTATGGGAAGCGCCATTTTGAACATACCTCCCGCCTCGGCGCGCGTAAATCTCAGCGTTTCGCGCTCCCGCTTCGCGCACTTGACGAGATAGGTGACAAAAAGATACATCAGAGCGCATACTTCGGACGCGCTCACACCCAGCAACGCGCCCATGACCGCCGCCGTCACGCCCCGCGGCTTGAGCAAAAGCGCAAGCCCTATGCCCGCACCCAGCTTGACCGCCTGCTCGATGATGTTGGACGCCGCCGTAGGCACCATGTCCAACTCGCCTTGAAAAAACCCGCGGAAACCCGCTATCATGCTGACGAGCACCACGGTCGGCGCGATTATATAGTATCCCGCGCGCGTGGAGCCGTTGCCCTGCCAAAGCGCTATTTTGCCCGCAAACCCCGCCAAAATGCCGCCGCTTGCAAGTCCCAAAGCGACAAGCGCGAGCGTCGCCATCGCGAAATATTTGCGAGACGGCTCGCCCAAAGCCCGCTTTTCGGATATGATGCGGGAAAGCGCGGTCGGAATGCCCGCGGTGGATATAGTCATAAACAGCGCGAAAACGGGGAATACAAGCTGATACATGCCCATTCCCTCCGCGCCGAGTATGTTTGTCAGCGGAACGCGATAAAGCGCGCCGAGCAGTTTTGCGACTACGCTCGCCACCGCAATGAGCGCCGCGCCCGACATAAAGCGAGAGCGCGACTTGCGCCCCGTCTCTTCGCTGAGCGTCATGTCCGCGGCCGCCTCTATCTGCGCGCTTTTACTCGAATTTTCGTCAATATCGCGCATACGTCGTGAGTTTTTGTCCCCGAACATCACGCGAGCGCCGCCTCGATAAGCTCCGCGCAAAAGTGCAGATACGCCCTAGCGATGTCGCCGGGCATTGTGGACAGCAAAAGCGTCGCACCGCCCACGAGGTCGCCGTTTACGACGACGGGTTCAAGCACGAGATACGCCGCGTCCACCTCTCTGTCCTCAAATACGTCCCTCAGCTGTTCGCCGTGAAGTATCGCTTCATTCCTCGCGCGCACAATGCTCTGAAAGCCGTCCGTGAGCGTCGCGCCCGCGTACTTCTTCTTGTTTTTGCCTTCCGCGACCGCCACACACTCCGGACTTACAAACAACACGTCCGCCTCAAGCGAGTCCGCAAGCAACTTGCTCACCGCCTTCGCCGGCGCAAGCACGCTCTCGAAACCGCTGTACTTCCTCAGCGTAATAGCGTCGCCGTCAGAGGCGATCTCCATCTCGTCGCCCTCTTTCAAGCGCATAGTGCGCCTCATCTCTTTGGGTATCACAATGCGCCCAAGCTCGTCAATGCGTCTGACTATCCCTGCCGACATAACTACCTCCAAATCGAACCTAGTTTGCCCCGCTTTGCAGGTATTATGCGAAAATATCCTAAATGGAAGGTTACAAATGCTGTAACGATGTATTATTTTAATGCTTGCCAAAAGGGATTTTTAAATTTGAACAAAAAATTATGCGGTCGCCCGCCTTGGACAACCGCATTTTTCATTGATAATTCAACATTCGCGTAATCTATACGCGATATATATGTCAGTTTATGCCTATTTTCTTATCTAACGCGGCCTGCTCCACTTTCTTTTCCTCGATGACATGTTCACCGTCATAACTGCGCCAATAGTTGCCTAGGTTGTCGCGATAACGCTTGTAATATTTACCGTTGTAAGGAGAATCGCGGTCATAGTCCTGTTTCTGCTCTATAAAATCCAGTTTGAGATGATTGCCCCATTCGTAGATAACTTCAAGATATTCCTCTCCCGCGTCGCTGTCATCCGAATCGGCAAACGCGCGCGGCTTGCCCAAAAGTAAGCTCAACATGTAGTCCACAAACCGAGCTACATAGTGGTGATCCGTGAAAATGTAGACCACCCAATCCAAAAATTTGAGCAACATGAGCAACACAAACAATATGACGAAAGGCAGTATGAATTGCGGGAAGGAAAGTATGTATACCGCCATGCCGCCCTTGCCGATGCTGCCCTCATTGCTCTTCTTTTTGCTGACGAGGATATGCCCTATAAACCCAAACAGCAAAAAGGCGATCGCGCCCAGAATAATAAAGAATATGTCCGCAAAGACCGCTCCGACCACGATGAGTCCTGCGCCCGCGATGTACGAGATCACCGTCAATATCCAGCTTGCAACAATCATTTGAAAATTCTCCTTTTTCGTATAATTTTCTACATTATATTCTAATTATAATTAGAAGTCAAGTAAAAATTATAATTATTGTTAGAATAATATTATGCAAGTTTTCGATGTGAAGGTATTCGGAGAACGTTTGCACGCTTTGCGGCTTGAAAAAGGCATAGGTCAAAATTTGCTCGCTAAGGATCTGGAACTGAGCAATGCCTCGATAAGCTATTGGGAAACGGGCAAGCAGGAACCCGGCGCGGCGGCTATATTCAAGCTGGCGCGGTATTTTGACGTGAGCGCGGATTATCTGCTCGGACTCACGGACGACTGATTTTAATGTAACTTCGTATTTCAAGCAATAGATGTACATGCGCTCGTGATTTTTAAAAGTGAGACATGCGCATTTAAATGACCCATTTGATAAAAAAACCGCGATATTTGGATGCTAGGCAAGGAAACGCCCTTTCCCCGAGCGTGAGCGTACATAGACGTACGTGACCGTGAGGGGAATGGGCGTTGACAAAGCATAGCGCCAAATAGCGCGGTTTTTACACATAGTAATGCTCGGGTTTCTTTTTCTCTACAACTCGCTCCAAAATGTAGGCGGTGAAATCGACATCCTCGACGAAGTCGCGGGGGAGATACTTCACGCGGTTGAAACGCTCGAAATGCTTGTAGTGCGTGGGCAACGTGACGGGCGTGGATACGTCAAGCATATAGCACACCTCCTGCAACGCGCGCTTGTACGCGGCGGGAGTGAGCTGCGCGCCGTCCTCATAAATAGTATCGCGCAAAATTTTGTCGCCTTTCATCACTTTTGCCCAAATCTTCATAGCACTAGCATATCACAGCTCGACGCGCATGGCAAGCGAGGAGCGTACGGAATTTTATTTTGCAACTTTTGAATTTTGAAACTTCAAACGCGCAGGCGCCGACGATATGATTTCTTCTCGGGCGCGAAATATGATTTGATTTGACGCTTGCAACAAGATGTTGTGGTCACAAAAAATTTTGCAAACAACAATTGTCAGCGGCGGGATTTTGTGGTATGCTAACAAAGCATCAAATACGGGGAGAAGAAGAGATGAGTTTCGTCAAATTTTCAAGCGATTTTCTGCTCGAGACGTTCACGCTGGTGGACAATCTTTTCATTATGGAGCACCTGCCCTATCTTGACGAAAAGCAGATCAAGGTATACTTGTATGGGCTGTATCTGTGCGCAACTCCCGAAAAGCAGAATACCCTCGACGCGCTGTGCTCCACGCTGGACATGACGGAAGCGGAAGTAATAAGCGCATACGGCTATTTTGAGGATATGGGGCTTTGCAGCATAATCTCGAAGTCTCCGCTGGAGGTATCCTATCTCAGCGTCAAGAAGGCAAATCAGCCGCCCAAAAAGTACCGCGGCGAGAAGTGGAACGACTTCAATACGCAACTTCAACAGCTTTTCCCCGAGCGCATGCTTACGCCCAACGAATACAACGAATATTATATGTTTTTCGACAGCTGCAAGTTGGAGCAGGACGCGATGCTCATGATCGTGCAATATTGCATAAACCTTAAGGGCATGGGAGTCAGGTATCCCTACATTCTCACCGTCGCGCGCAATTGGGTGGCGGACGGAGTACGGACGGTCGCGGATGTGGAAGAGAAGCTCAAGGAATACGACAATCAAAGCGAGGATATGCGTCAGGTGCTTTCCGCTCTCGGCAGAAAGGGCGGCGCGGAGCTGGAGGACAAGCAACTTTTGCTCAAGTGGACGCGCAGTTGGGGCTATGAGATCGACGCGATACTCGCGGCGATAAAGTCGCTCAAGGGTGGCAAGACGTTTGCAAAGTTGGACGCAAAACTCGACGAATTCTACCGCATGTCCATTTTCACCGTGGAGCAGATCAACGACTATCGGGCGCAGATGGAGCGACTTAAGGCGCTCGCCATTTCCGTAAACAAAAACCTCGGCTTATACTATGAGTCTCTCGAACACGAGATAGAGACATACATCGTGCCGTGGACGGCAAAGGGCTTCGACGACGGCGCGCTTACGCGGCTCGCGCATTACTGTTATCTGACAAGCGTGCGCACCCTCGAGGGCATGAACAATGTCGTGAACAAGTTTTTCTCTCTCGGTCTCCTCACGGAAGCGAGCATTGACGAATATATGAGCGACCAGATCGCGCAGGACGGCAAGATACGCAAGATCATCGAAAACAGCGGCTCTTCGAGGCAGGTCACGCAAAGCGACCGCGACCTCTACCGCACGTGGACGGCGGATTGGGGGTTTGACGACGCGCTCATCCTGTATGCGGCAAAGCAGGCGGCGGGGCGCACATATCCGACGCCCTACATCAATAAATTGCTGTCCGCATATCGCAAAAACGGCATAACAACCGTGGAGCAAGCAGAAAAATTTGTTGCGGCGCCCACGTCCTCTCCCGCTCCGCAGGCGAATTTCGAGCAGAGGACTTACTCAGATGAGGAACTTCATTCCATAATCACCAGCATCGACAAATTGAGCGAGGACGACGTATGAAAAAGAGAGCTATGTCCGCACTCGTTTCGGCGCGGCAAAGAATGATAAACATCAAAAAGGCGGAGGCGGAAGAGAGGCTCACCGCCGCGTTTGCCCTGCCCGACGTCAAGTCTGCGCACACCGAGTACGTCAAGGCGAACTTCGCATACGGTATGAGCGGCAAAGGACAACAGCAAGTCGATAAGGCGCACGCGAAGTATATCGCCGCGCTCGCCGCGCACGGATATGCGGAAAGCGACTTTTATTTCGTCCCCTCCTGCCCTATCTGCGGAGATACGGGAGTCGTGAACGGCAGGCTGTGCAATTGCGCCGCTTCGGAATACGTCGCCTGTCTCAAGCATGAGTGCGGGCTGGATGGTCGCGAACTGTCCCACTTTGAGGATCTGAATACAGAAGGCATCAAAAACCCCGCTCAGCGCGCGGATATGCAAAAGATCGTGAGCTGGCTGAAGGCGTACTCCGCGAAGTTGCCGAATGTAAAGTACAAAACCCTTGTACTGCTAGGCGGCACGGGGACTGGCAAGACTACGCTTGCGGGGGCGCTTGCGCTCGCGGCGGTGGAAAGAGGGGAAAGCGCGCTCGTCTTCAGCGCATACAAGTTGAACAACCTATTTCTTGAATGCCACACCTCGCCCATTGCGGAGCGCGATCGCATACTCGACCCCGTCATGCATGCGGACCTTGTTGTCATAGACGACCTCGGCACGGAGCCTATGCTTCGCAACGTTACGCTGGAGTATCTGCTCGTACTGCTTGAAGAAAGATTGCGCGCGGGGCTATGCACGGTGATAACGTCCAACCTAAGCATGAGCGCGCTTCGCGACCGCTATCAGGAGCGCGTCTGCTCCCGCCTGTCAGAACGCGAGACCTCGCACATATTCGTCCTGCGAGGCGACGACCTGAGGCTGTGAGCGCCTGTCATTGACACCTCACAATCACACGCCTTTTGCAATTTCAGAATTTTAAAACCCAAATTGTGTACAATTAAACCCTAAACTTTGAAAAACATCCTCAAAAATGAGGATGTTTTTGAATGTTCGTTGTTTTTGTTTCGTGCGACGATTTTTGTGCGTATTTGCCTTTCTCTATCGCTCTTCTCGGAAGTACGTCGTGCCCAGCGCCGCCGGCGGTTGCACGCTTTTTCTCCCGAAGATGGACGTGATGATGAGCACGAGCACCGTGACGATGTACGGCAACATTTTGATTATCTCACGCTCCATCTGTCCTATATTCAAATAAATGGGCATACGATACAGCGCGGCAAAGATTATGGAGCCGAGTATTGCCCAATTCGGCTTCCAAATTGTGAAGATGACAAGCGCGACGGCAAGCCAACCGTAGGTGTCTATGCCATATTCGATGTTGCCCGTCAAATAGTCCATAATAAAGAACAGTCCGCCGAAGCCCGCAATGCCCGAACCGATGAGGGTGGCGAGGTATCTGTACTTGCCAACGCTTATTCCCGCCGCGTCCGCCGTCGCCGGGTTTTCGCCGACGGCGCGCAGATTGAGGCCTACTCTTGTACGTTTGATGACTATTGCGGTTATAATGGCTATTGCAATAGCAATATAAACAAGCGCGCTTTGCGAGAAAAGCACTTTCACAAGTCCGTCCGAGGTGTTGCCGTCCACGATGCCCTTTGCAAACAGTCTGCCCGCCTCATAAAAGCCTCGCGTATCGAGCTTGCTGAGCATAAGGCTGTTGAGCGCGACGCCAAACGTCGTTATTGTAAGACCCGTGATGTTCTGGTTGCAGCGCAAAGTCACCGTGAAAAAGCCGAAAATCAAACCGCCGAGCGCCGCAAACAAAAAGGCGCAGATCATGCCGACAAGCACAACCGCAAAGCCGCTCATCTGCGACAGGCTTCCGAGCGAGTCTATATACGAGCGCACGCCGTAGCACCCCCCTATCGCGCCGAGGCACATTATGCCCGGTATGCCGAGGTTGAGGTGCCCCGATTTTTCGGTTATCGTTTCGCCGACAGAGCCGTAAAGAAATAGCGTACTGAATTTTATGGTACTTGTCAAAAATGTCCAAAACATTACTCTGTCACCTCCTTATTTTGCGTTTCGTCATTGTCCGATCGCTCGTCCGAGGTCTGCTCTGCATGTTGAATAGGATGATTAAATTCGGACATAGTTTCTTCTTGCGCCTCATTGACGGCAACGCCCGTTGTCTCCTCTGTCGTCTGCTCTTCAGAAGAGGTATCGGACAAAGTGCTCTCGTCTTTTGAGTCGCCTTTTTTGTCATTCTTTTTGTGATGTGCAAAATTAAACTTGACTTTGTAGTTTACAAAAAACTCGCTTGCAATGACTATGAAGAAGAATATCGAAGTGACGATGTCCGCAAATGAACCGCCTATATTTGCTATCGTGGAAACCTGCGCCGCGCCTCTACTCATAAACGCGACGAGGAATGACGTTATAGCCATGGTCAGCGGATTGAAGTGGGCAAGCCAACTTATCAAAATCGCGGTGAAACCTCTGCCGCCTGCAAGAGTAGTACTTATTGTGTAGCTCGCGCCGTTGACAAGCAACCAGCCCGCGACCCCGCACAACACACCCGAGAGCAACATTGTGCGGATGATGACCTTAGGCACGCTTATGCCTATGTATTTTGCGGTGTTTATGGACTCGCCTACGACGGACAGCTCATAGCCGTGCTTTGAAAAGCGAAGATATACCCAGACGAGTACGGTTATCAGTGCGACGATAATGATGTTCAAAACATAATCCTGACCGTTGATCGTCGGCAAATGTCCGTTTGGCATAATGCCCACAACGTGAGATCCCGTCTTTACCCATAGGGCTATCGCAGAAGAAATAATAGCGGTGGCGATATAGTTGAGCATAAGAGTGAAAAGCGTCTCGTTTGTGTTCCACTTCGCTTTGAACAGCGCGGGAATGAGCGTCCATATCGCGCCTCCCGCCATAGCCGCGATCAGACAGAGGACGATAAGCCCGCCTTCGGACACCTTGCCGCCGAGATACCAAATGCACGTAGCGCTCATCAGCGCGCCCATAAGCACTTGTCCTTCCGCGCCGATGTTCCAAAACTTCATCTTGAATGCGGGAGTGACCGCAAGCGCGATGAGCAACAAAATCGCCGCTTCCCAAAACAGGTTTATGACGCGCCTCGGAGTGCCGAAAGTCCCTCTGAACATCTCGACAAAGAAAGTCCCGAACGCGCTCGGCTCAAAGAATGCCGTCACGATCGCGCACACCAAAAACGCCGCGACGACCGCCGCTATCCTTATGACGATAGGAAGCCACTTCGGAGCGTCCATGCGCTTTGCGATATGTATGGGGGATTCCTTTTTGAGCTTGTCGACAAATGCGTCGAACTTGCTCTCTTTGCCTGTTACGGATCTCATAACGCCTCCCCTCCTTCATCGTTGTCTATATTTTGCTCATCATGCAACTCGTCGATCGACATCTGATTTTCGTCGACGTCGCCGGATGTCTTTGTCATAAGCAAGCCTATCTGCTCTTTTATGGCGCGCCTGCCGTCCACGACGCCCGTCACTTTGCCCGCGCAGATGACGAGTATGCGGTCGCAAAGCTCTATGAGCACGTCTAAGTCCTCGCCCACGAATATGACCGCCACGCCCTTCTCTTTTTGCTCGTTGAGCAGATTGTATATTGTGTAGGACGAGTTGATGTCGAGACCTCTCACGGGATACGCCGCCATAAGCACGGAAGGCGAAGCCGCGATCTCGCGCCCGACAAGCACTTTCTGCACGTTTCCGCCTGACAACTTTCTGACGGCGGTATGTGTGCTCGGCGTGACGACTTCAAGCTCTTCCACGATCGTTTCGGCAAGTTTTTTTGGCGACTTCCTGTCAAGGAACATAAAGCCCTTGCGATAGGAGCGGAGCATCATGTTGTCGATGAGGTCCATATTGCCGACAAGTCCCATGCCCAGCCTGTCCTCGGGGACGAACGACAGTCTTACGCCGAGGTCGCGTATCTGCACGGGAGTTTTTGACCTGAGGTCCACGGGCGCGTCGTCTTTATTCGGATCGAAATAGGTTATGGTGCCGTCCTTTACCTTGTAAAGCCCCGCAATAGCCTCAAGCAATTGCCTTTGTCCGCTGCCCGCGATACCCGCGATACCGAGTATCTCGCCCGATCTTGCCTCAAACGATATGTTGTCAAGCACTTTTACTCCGTCAACGTCGACGGCGGTCAGCCCACTGACGACAAGCCTGTTCTTGACGTCGTGCGGCTCCGCTCTGTCGATGTTGAGGGACACTTTCTTGCCCACCATCATCTCGGTGAGTTGTTGCTCGTTTGTCTCGGAAGTGTTGACCGTCGCGATATGTTCGCCCTTTCTGAGCACCGCGACTCTGTCCGAGATCGCCATAACTTCGTTGAGCTTGTGCGTAATGATGATTATGGACTTGCCCGCCGCCTTCATATTGCGAAGCACGTCGAACAACTTTTCTATTTCTTGAGGAGTGAGCACCGCGGTAGGCTCGTCCAAAATGAGTATATCCGCGCCGCGATACAGCACTTTTATGATCTCGACAGTCTGTTTTTCACTGACGGACATGTCGTATATTTTCTTCTTAAGGTCAATTTTAAATCCGAAGCGGTTTGCGATGTCCTGCACGACGTCCGCGCGCTTCTTTGCAAGCCAATTGAACTTGATCCTTCTTCCTATCCCCACAAGCGGCATAAGCGCGAGGCGGCGCTTCGTTTCCTTTTCGGGGTGGAACTTCGGCTTTGTCATGTATGCGAGAGGACCGGGATGCTCGGCTTCGTCATAGTT
This sequence comes from uncultured Clostridia bacterium, assembly GCA_947589475.1. Lineage (GTDB taxonomy): Bacteria > Bacillota > Clostridia > Christensenellales > CAG-917 > CAG-475. The sequence continues at coordinate 64,473 of CANQBO010000004.1, read as the reverse complement.
TTCATATGCCTCATTCTCCGCCCTGTGCGCCTCTATAAGCTTCGCTTTTTCCTCTTTAAGATCAAATTTGGGGCACTTTTCGCCGAGAATGATGTTGTCCGCCGCGCTGAAGGTGTCCACAAGCTTGAAGTGCTGATGTATCATTCCGATCTTGTGCGCAAAAGCGTCCTTAGGCGACTTGATGACAACCTCTTCGCCGTTTATAAAGATGTGCCCTTCGTCGGGGAAATAAATGCCGGCGATCATATTCATAAGCGTCGTCTTGCCGCTTCCGTTTTCCCCTAAAATAGAAAGTATCTCGCCCCTATAAACGTCGAGATCCACATTCTTGTTGGCAACCACATCGCCGAAAGTCTTTGTGATGCCTCTAAGCTCAATAGCAACAGTTTTTTCCACGCTGTTACCTCCGATTTTGATACTTGATTTTAAGTTATAAATCGATTAGACGGAGCGAACGCTCCGTCTAATCGAATTTTTAACAGCTAAATTAGTCGCCGTAGTTTGTGTCAAGCAAGGTGATGCCGTCGATATTCTTATCAAAATAAGGTGCGGAACGGAATTCGGACTCATGGAAGTATCCGTCGCTTACGACCGTATACTGCTCGTCGTCTTTATGATTTCCGTCGTCATCTATATCTGCATGGGTTTCGTCAGTGGTTAGCTCTTTGCCATCTACTGTAAACTTGTCTGTCGCAAACACATGAAGCGTGCCCGCCATAAACTGATCTCTCACCTTGTCAAGCTCTGCCTGAATTTTTGCCTTGTCTGCAAAGACCTTGTTGCCGAGAGCTGTAATTTGCACGGAACCCGTTGCAATGGTGCCCGTCCAGTCTGTCGCGATTTGAGAACCCGTGTGCACGCAGTTGATGGCATACTTGAGATAGGGCGCCCAGTCGATTCTCGAAGAGATGATGAAGGTGTTGGGGCCTGTCGCCTCTGTGCTTCCGTTGTAGGAGACGTTGGGAATGCCCGCCGCTTCGCAAGCTTGAGGTGCGCCGAGAGAGTCGGCATGCTGAGAAACCAGAACACAACCGCCGCTGATGAGCTTTTCTGCCGCAGTCTGCTCGAGAGCAATATCAAACCAACTGCCTGTAAATGTGACATCCATCGTCGCTTCGGGGATTATGGAGCGAACGCCGAGGAACCAGCTGGTATAACCGGATATAACTTCCGCATATGTGAATGCTCCGACATATCCGACCTTGGGGTTATTGACATTCTTGCTACCGCCTTCGCCATAGCCCATCTCTTTGAGTTTGAGACCTGCGGCAACGCCTGCGAGGTATCTGCCCTCATAGATGGAAGCGAATGCATTGTGGAAATTCTTTTGATTTGCGGTGTGAGCCTGCGTGCCTGTTGCATGAAGGAATTCTACGTTCGGGTGCTTCTTTGCGGAAGCCAAAAGGAAGGACTCATGACCGAAGCTGTCTGCGAAGATGATGTTGCAACCTTCTTCGACAAGGTCATCCGCAGTCTGTGTGCACTCGGGTCCTTCGGGAATGGTGTGCCTGTACAGCACTTGGCTCTCGCTGAGACCGAGACCTCTTCTGACTTCTTCCATTGCGTTGTAGAAGTTCTTGTCATATGTCGAGTTTGCGGGGTCATGCAACATAATGAAACCGACCTTGATGTTTGAGTAATCGGAATTGACATACTCGCCCTCGGTTGGATTGCAAGCCGTAAGCCCGATCGCAAGACCGATCGTGAGCGTTGCCACAAGCGCTACAATGAGCACTATCGACAAAATTCTCTTTTTCATTGATAATTCTCCTTTTTAGCCGTTAGGCTTAATTTTGTTTCGATTTTTAATGGCGGAATGTGAGGCTCGTGTCCGTCATGGACTCGATGATGGCAAGGCTTTCAACGCGTATGCCATGCGCCCTAAGCTCCGCCCCGCCCGGCTGGAAGCCCTTTTCAATGGCGATCGCGCAACCGACAAGCGTCGCGCCCGCCTGATTTATGAGGCTGATGAGGCCCTTGACCGCCTCGCCGCGCGCAAGGAAGTCGTCCACGATGAGCACTCTGTCCCCCGCGCACAAAAACTCCTTGTCAACGCAGACGGTGCTCTTCAAGCCGTGAGTATAGGACATGACCTCCGCCGTATAGCAGTTGTCGGATATGTTTGAAGTCCTGCTCTTTTTTGCAAAAAGCATCGGCGCGTGCAAATAGTGTGCCGCCGCACAAGCTATTGCGATGCCCGATGCCTCTATAGTCAAAATTTTTGTGACATTGTCGCCTTCAAAGCGCGCAGAAATTTCCTTTCCTATCTCGTCAAGCAGACTCTCGTCTATCAAATGATTCAGAAATCCGCTGACATTCAGGACCTCGCCCGGATACACCTTGCCGTCCTTAAGGATGCGATCTTCAAGAAGTTTCATACGACCTCCGCCATAGCGGTTTCCGAGCATAGCTCGGTTGAAACAAACGACCTGCCGTCATCCTCCCCTTTCGGGAAAAATGATGAGAGAATTATAATAAATCCGCCTTGCTCCTGTCAAACAATTTGAGGGGCTTATGACAAAAAAATTCAAAAAAACACAAATAGTATTCCCTGCGCCCGCAATTTTCCGAAAATTGCATATCTTGCGTTCAAAATTCCCGCAACCCACAACATATTGTGTACGTATCCTGCCCATACTGCCGCTTGCGGTTCGCCTTGCCTTCGCGCGCGCATATGCGACATATTTTTGTCCTAGGGCTGTTTGCTTTATTTGTCATTCCGAGCAACGTCGAGAAATTCTCTATGCGCTCAAGCGCCTACGTCTCGCCTTGTCATCCTGAGCGTAGTCGAAGGATCCCCTGTGCGCGTATGCGCCGCCGCGTCGAATATGCCATACAAGCAGACTGCGCCGTATCGCTCCGCCGTAGTATTGCTCCGCCGTAGTCCTGTTCTGCCATAGTATTGCTCCGCCGCATATACAAAAAGCCCCGTCCCGAAGAACGGAGCTTTTTATGCGTTGTCTTATCTTACGACTTACGCTTTTGGCAATTGTACAGGCAACTCCGTCGTCCCGATCGCGGAGATCGTGTAAAGATGATAAGCGTCTTTTGCAGTCGCACTGGATCCCGTCTTGAAATTAAATTTTATAGACTCTATTGAGTTATTTTGAAAAACTATTTCTATATTAATGGCTTTATACATTGTGGTCATTAAAGCACCCGCATTAGTTGAAATAGTAGTGAGCTGGTCTCCGGTATATGTGTAGGTGATGCCGTCATCGCCTACAACAAAATCATCTATTATCGCCAATAAATCACACAAGCGTAAAAATGAACCGCTCTTCAAACCATCATCTTTTAAAGTATTATCGGTATTGACCGTATATCTTTGTGTATTTTTCCCATTGATATTGTTTGTATCAAACAAGAATTTTGAAGTTTGATTGTATGTTGCATTGCCGTCTACTAAGAATATTGTTGTATTGCTACCGGAATTAGATGTCTTCGTCATCGTGCAGTTGGCAATCATCTCCTCCATGGCGGCGCGGAAAGTCTTTTTCTCGATGGGTTTTTCCTTGACGGTGAATTTAGCTGTGGCAGTGTGCTCTTCTAGTCCCTCCTTTACTTTGAGTTTGAATGTGACATCATATTCGTCGGCTTTGTTGAAATCGACGCTCTGCTCTATCGAGTATTTGTCGCCTTCGCCCAAGGTGTAGCTGTGACCATCAACCTTTATCGTAAACATGGAAAGAAAATCATACTCTGTTTCGTCACCGACAAAAACTTCGGCATCAACGTGAGTTATCTCGACTTCAGGCTCAAAATAAGGTAGATCGAATTCCACGGCGCCGAAATCGCTGAGTTCGACCGTGATGAGATATTTGTCGATATAATCGTCTTCACCCACATAAGCCGACTCTACCACGATTTTAACGATTTTGTTGTTTTCAACACGCACTTTCAAAGACGTAATATCGCCAATCAAACTTGTATTGTAGCAAAGCAAGCTGCATGCAATATCCGTCAATGTCTGTGCGTCTGCGTCCGCCGCGAACATTCCATCCTCGCCGAGGATGAAGTAGTTTGCAAATGCCTCATCGACTTCTACGTGGTTGACATACGCATTCGTATCCGAATCCGTAGCGCGCTTTTCCCATTCTTTTGATGTCTCATTGTAGAGATATGTTTTGAGAACCGCGCCTGAATCGGTATCAAGTTGGAACTCATATGTCACATGACTTTCGCCACCGTTTGACAGCGGGAGCCTGCTCTCATAATGATACTTTCCTTCAGCGTCTTTGACTGTAATAGTCTCGGAGGCTTTATTGCCGTTATCGTCCTCTTCTACGGATATTTTAGCGCTGTAGTTGGCGTAGTTGAATTCCATTGCGCCGTTTATGTCGTAATTTGCGGCAGGTATGACATATATCTTTTGAGTTGCGCTCTTTGTCACACCATCTATCGTGAGACTTGCGGTAACTTCGTAAAGCCCTTCTTTTGTCAGATCCAAACCCGACGCATCGATATCTTCCGCTTTCAACGTGTACGACTTAGACGCCACTGTCGCGCTGAACAGCGTTGCGACGTCAAGCTGTTCTCCGATGATGACCACTTTTAGCTCGCTTGACTTTGCATCGACAGAGAAATCTCTTGGCGCGACAACTGTGAGCTTTGCGGTCGCACTGTATTTCTTGCCATCGACCTCAATTTCGCACTTTACATCGTAAATGCCCGCTTCATTCAATTTTACAGCGGACGCATCGATGTTTTCCGCTTTGATCTCAAACGGACCGCCGTCAATGGTTGCCTCGAACATGGAAACATAATCATAACTTTCCGCAAACAGAGTCTCGGCATCGTGCGGGATAAGTTCGACCTTGCTCTCTTTATTTTTCGCAGGCCCGCATGCGACGAAGGAGGATATTATCAACAGAGTCAACAGAAGCACTAAAGCAATATGTACCCCCCCCCGTAGAATTTGATGATGTTTATTCATATTTACTCCTTTCGCTCATCATTTTTCGAGCGTGATTTGATATTGATAATTATAACATGATGTGCATAAAACGCAAGTAAATTCGTATATTTTTACTGAAAAATTGCATAAAAGTGCTTAGTTTTGTTTTATATACGCATATTTTTGTGAATAAATATGTAATTCGGCAGATTAAATTCTCCAAATGACATCACATCCGCGCTTTTGGCATATACCAAAAAGTGCGCGGCTCTAGACAATCGAGCCGCGCACTCGTGCGATTTTAATATCATTACGCCTTGAGATACGCTTCGCAGGCTTTCTCCAGCGCGCGGCAGATGTTCAGCGCGTCCTCGAGGGTCTTGCCGCGGGCGATGACTCCGTGGTGCGCGAGGAAGCATGCGGGGGCGTTGCCTATCGCCTCGCTTACGTTTTTGATGAGTCCCTTCGTGCCGGGGAGCGCCGCCTTTGCGCAAGGTATCTCCTCCCCCAAAATATCCTTATACTCGTCGGGCACGGGGAGCGGTCTGTCCATCGCGGCGAGTATACAGCCGTAGAAGGGGTGAGAGTGTATGGTCGCTCCTATGCCCTCGCCCGCGAGCAACACCGCATGTATGCCCTTTTCGCTTGTCGCTTTGTCCGTGCCCGTCCACTCAAGCGTTTCCATATCCACTTTTGCGATCTGCTCGGGCTTCAACAGCATATAATCGAGCCCCGACGGAGTGGCGAGCATATATTTCTCGTCAAGCTTGACGGCGATGTTGCCCCACGTGCCCTGCACGAGGTTTTCCTCCAGCATAGTCATGCCGGCGTCTTTTATCGCCTGCGCGATCTCTTTCTCCTTGTCCGTGACGATCGCGCTTGCGCGCGCCTCCTTAGCCTCCGACTTCTTATCCTCGGGCTTAGACTCTTGAGCGGGGGACTCGGCTGTTTCGCCTTCCGTGGGAGCCTCGGCTGTCTCGCCTTCAACGGGTTTCTCCTCGATATGTTCCGCCGCGTCCTTTTGCTGTTCTTGATTTTTCTTTGAATATTTCAACTTGTAAACGACGTGCTCAAGCACAGCCTGCACCTTGCCGAGGTGCTGAGTGCCGCCCTTGCCCTCCGCAAGCAACTCCGCGTTGCAAGCCTTGTCCAGCACGAGAGTAGCCGTAAACACTTCGTCGAGGGTGCGCCCCGTGACGACCGCGCCCGCGTCGGGAAGGAAACAGCAGTTTCTCAGCCCCGAAAGCGAGGTCACGACCTCTGCCGCGACGTTTTTTGCCGCACACTTTATGCTTATGCCGCACACCTGCGCAAGGTCGTCCAAAATGGGTTGCAGAGTGAGGTGTTTCTCGGAATATTTTAGTATGCTGTCGCTGTCCACTATGGCCGCCGCGCCCGAATTTTTGTCCTGTCTTACGGCGCAGAACAGTATGACCGCCGCCGCGCGGAAGTTGCCCTCGTAGGACTCGATATTCTTGTCGTTGACAAAGACGACGTCCTCCGCCTTTATGTCGTCGAATTTGGCGGTAGCGGTCGTGATGCAAATGCCGTCCGCCTCTTTGACGGCGATGTAGCCGCTTTCGATGTACTTCTTTTCAAAGAGCATCTTCCCATATTTTGCTATGTTTGCAACTATTGCCTCGTTCATATTTCACTCCTACGGGCGTACGCCCGACTGATTATTGCTTAAATTATATAGTATCAAACATTTCAAGAAAAAAAAAGTCTTTTTACAAAGTTTTTTCTCTATTCGTCGCGCTTTTGCCCGCTTTTGAACACATATAAAACGAAAAGCGCGGAAATTCCGCGCCTTTCGTTGCTAAAAGAGAGAGTATACCGTAGGGCGTTGCCCCGATACTTTGAAATTTTGCTCACTCCGCGTCGCCGACGTCCTCGGCTTGCGAAGCGCTCCTATCCCTCCGTCTTGCCTTCGCCTCGGCGACGATGTCGGATACGTCCTCGCCCTTGCAGGCGCCGTGACATTCGCCGCTATAAGGACAGCAACCGCAATCCGAGCTTAGCGACGGCTTTCCCTTGAGCTTTCTCACGATCATCGCTATGATCATCGCAAGCACGAATGCCGCGACAAGCACTATGACTGTTATTTCAATAGGTCCCATATTCACGCCTTTTTACGCTTTAGATGAAGCTTCTCTTTGAGCATATCGAAGAAGCCTTTGACGTCTATCTTGCCCTTGTTGTTGAGCACTATGAGCGCAATGACCGCCGCCCACAGAGCCGCAACGATGAACACCGTCCACCACCAGCTGCCGATGATGTATATCATTGCCGACACGATGTACGAGGTCACCACCCAGAACACCAGCGTCCATCTGAAGGAACTCTTCGAGGGAGACTCCGCCTTTGCCGTAGCGACCGCCGCGAAGCACGGTATGGTGAGCATGTTGAACGCGATAAACGCTATGAGCGCGGGGGCTGTAATGCCCGTTGCCGAGATCATCTGCACCACGCTGTCCACGCCCTCGAGAGCCTCGTCCGCAACGAACGCGCCGGAAATGCATGCCGCCAAAGTACCGAATGTCGCGATGACGTTTTCCTTTGCGATGAGGCCCGTTATCGCCGCGACGACGAACACCCAGCCCCACTGCTTATCGAGCTGGCTTCCGAAGCCGAGAGGAGTAAACAACGGTCTTATTATGCTTCCCAGCCCCGCAAGTATACTGCCTCCCATCTCGGAGTCTTCAAGATATTGCCAATTCCAGCTGAAGTGGCTTATGAACCAAATGAATATCGTGGAGAGAAGAATAATCGTGAACGCCTTTTTGACGAAGTGTTTTGTCTTATCCCACAGATGCAACATAAGGTTTTTGAATTGAGGCGCGTGGTATGCGGGCAATTCCATTATGAACGGCGGGACGTCGCCCTTCATGGTCGTATTGCGCATGAGGAGCACGCAACATATCGCCGTCACTATGCCGAGAAGATACATGCCGTACGTGATGAGGTCGGCGTTTGCAAGCCCGAAGCGCTCAACAAGTCCGCCCGCTATCGCCGTGAGAATGGGCAACTTCGCGCCGCAACTGAAGAAGGGTATGACGCGTATCGTCGAGGTACGCTCGTTTTGGTCGGCGAGCGTGCGGGTGTTTATCATCGCGGGCACGGAACAGCCGAAGCCCATGATCATGGGCATGAACGCCCTGCCGCTGAGTCCGAAACGGCGGAATATCCTGTCCAGAATGAACGCCACGCGCGCCATGTAGCCGCTGTCCTCGAGTATTGAGAAGAACAAGAAGAGCAACAGTATTTGAGGCAGGAAGCTGAGCACCGCGAACAAACCGCCGAATATGCCGTCCACGATAAGCCCACTCACCCACGGAGCCGCTGTCTTGAGACCCTCGGCAATGCTCACGCTTATTAGGTCGGTGAGCACGGTGAGCGTATTTTGCAAAATCACGCCCGGCGAATACACGCCCTCTTCGTATCCGAAGAATGTGTGCACGGTTATTTCGGAAAGATACTCGTCTATGCCGCTGACAAACTCGACGTCCGCAAACTCGCCCGTCTCCTCGTCTACGACGATGTTGACCTCGTAGCCGTCCGCATTGTAAAAGCGCTCGTATTTTCTTCCGTCCGCGTCGTACAGTTCGAGCAAATTGCCCTCTTCGTCCACGAGCGACGTAAGTTCGTTTTTGTCCTTGTCGTAGAATGTCTTTATGGGTTTGTCGCCGTTTTTGGTTGCGTACGCGTACGGCACCGTCTCAAGCTCGGCAAGCGCGCCGTCCTCGCCTATGACAAGTTCCGCCTCATGGCCGTCCTCGTCATAAAAGACGTCATACTGTTTGCCGCTTGCGTCGCACAGCGCTACGGGGTCGCCGTTTTCGTCGAGAAGGCTGTCGAGGAGGTTGCCCTCCGCGTCGTAGAATTCCGTTATCGCATAGCCATCGGCGTCGTAGGCAAACACGTCCTTGTCAAACGCGCCCGCCGCGCCTATCCAAAGCAGATCCTCGGAAAACGTAAGATGGAAGATGAAAAACAGCACGACGATGAAAATGGGTATTCCCCATATCTTGTGGGTGAGCACCTTGTCCACCTTGTCGGAAACGGACAGTTTGCTCGCCTCGCCGTCCGAGCCGTCCGAGCGTTTTTTGCGCTCCAGCGCGCCCGAATAATATTTGGAAATATATTTGTATCTGCTGTCCGCGACTATCGCCTCGAAATCGCTGCCGAATGTGTCGTCGTTGAAGGTGTGTTTAAATTCCTCCACCATCTTCGCGCTGTCGGGATGCATCGCGACTTCGATCTCGTCCAACTCCACAAGCTTTATCGCGTGGAAAAGCGAATTTTCGACTTTCTGCCCTTCGAGCGCTATTTGACAGTCGCGTATCAAGTGCATGAGCGCCGTATCGCTGAGTACCGTCGCGCCCTTCCTCGGCTGTTTGCTCACCTCGTAGGCACGTTGCATAAGCTCGTCAAGTCCCTTTTCCTTGAGCGCGGATATAGCGACGACGGGAAGCCCTATCTGCTCCTCGAGTTTGGCGGGGTCTATTTTGTCGCCGTTTTTTTCCACCGCGTCCATCATGTTGAGCGCGATGACGATGGGCACGTCGATCTCCATTATCTGCGTAGTCAGATAAAGATTGCGCTCGAGGTTGGTCGCGTCGATGATGTTGATGATACAATCGGGCTTCTCGTCGAGAATGTAGTTTCTCGAGATGACCTCCTCGGGAGTGTACGGCGAGAGCGAATAAATGCCCGGCAGATCGACGATGGATATGGGTTCGGCGCATTTTTTGTACACGCCCTCCTTCTTGTCCACCGTGACGCCCGGCCAGTTGCCGACGTGAGCGGTCGAACCCGTCAAAGAATTGAACAGCGTCGTTTTGCCGCAGTTGGGGTTGCCCGCAAGTGCAAATTTAAGCATCTTTCACCTCCGAAGCATCGGAAGCGCCCTCCGCTTTACCGTCCGCGCCCTTTGGCACCTTTGTCTCGAGCATGACTACAGCCGCTTCCGTCTTTCTCAAAGTAAGCTCATAGTCGCGTATGGTGACCTCTATGGGGTCGCCGAGGGGCGCTCTCTTGCGAAGATAGACCTCCGCGCCGGGAGTCACGCCCATATCGAACAGACGCCGCCTTATCTTGCCGTCGCCGCCTATGCTCTTGATGACGCCCGATTGCCCTATTTCGAACTTGTCGAGAGACATCGTCACGGTGACAAGCTCCCCGCTCGAAGTCTTGACCTCGGGCACGGCCTGTTCCTTCTTTTTGAACAGTTTAAGCATTGTTGCCTCCTTTATGCCACTAATATTTTTGTCGCGATATTTTTGTCGAGAGCAAGCCTTCCGTCCTTGACCATGCAGATGGTGCTCCCTCCGCTCTGAGAAATGATGCTGATCGTTGAGGAAATTGTGATGCCCAAATTCTCAAGATGCTTCTTTGTTTTCTCATCCGTCAGGATCCTGACGATCCTCAGCTCTCTTCCTATCGGCGCAACAATAAGCGGCATAAGTCTCTCCCACTTCCATATTCATCCTATGCGAAGAATATGAAATTTATTTCATGTTTTAGCGATATGATAATAGCACTCCGATTTAAACAAGTCAACCGATTTAAACAAAAAATGCGAAATTTTTTTCACATTTTATTTTTCGCCTTGCAAAACAGTCGAAAATACTGTATACTAAAGGCATGTAGAGGCGTATGTCCTTATTTTACGCTTGAAAATAGCGGCGGACGAAATATGCTCGGCGAGACCGCGAGGACTAAAAACGCGTCTCAACGTACTGTCGTCGCTGAGCATGATGCAAAAAAAGGAGCCAAGCGCGGTCTCGGCGCACGCTTGTCGCGGCATACGGTTGCCGCACATGCTGATATTTGGAAATATAATAATACTTTGTATAGAATAAAACAATAAAATAAACGATGACGGTCACGCATTCAGGCGCGGGGGTGAAAATGGCAAAGGATATAAGAGAGCCGAAACAGGAGCGCTCCATCGAAAAGAAAAACAGAATAGTCGAAGCGGGCTACGAGCTTTTCAGCGAGGTGGGCTACTATTCGACGAATACGGCGCAGATCGCAAAGCGCGCGGGGGTGTCCACGGGCATAGTTTACGGCTACTTCAAGGACAAGCGCGACATCTTGCTCGACGTGCTTTCCATATATGTCGAGAATGCATTCTCGCCCGTGCTGGAGCTTATGGACAAACTGCGCTCCCCCGTCGATCTGCATGCCCTCGCCTGCGAAGTGCTTACAAAGGCGACGCAGATACATCAAAAAAACGCCAACATCCACGAAGCGTTGCACAGCATGTCCCACTCCGACGAGGAGGTCAACGCGCGTTTCATTCGGCTTGAGGACGACATCACCCTGCAAATAGCGGGCAAGCTTGCAAGTCTGGGGCTGGACGCGCCCAACCTCAACGAACGCGTGCACTTCGCGATGGACATCGTGCAATCCTTCTCGCACGAGTATGTTTTCGATCATCATCCCTACATAGACTACGCCGCGATGCGCAACATAGTCGAAAATACCCTCGTTTCGCTTTTCGTCTAAGACGGGATATTCGCTAAATTACGGATTTAACATGCAAAAATACCATGATAAACTCCGCTTTTTGCAAAAATAAGCAATATGTTCACACAGCGCACTCTCGATTTTTTATACTTCAATCACAAGGAAAACTCCCCTCAGTGGTACAAGGATCACAAAGCCGACTACGAGGAGTTTTTGGTGAAGCCTTTCAAGGAGCTTGTCATCGCCCTCGCGCCCGCGCTCAAAGGCATAGACGATCAGCTCATCTGCGAGCCGAAGGTGGACAGGAGCATATCGCGCATATATCGCGACATGCGCTACGCCACGGACGGCTACAGATACCGCGACCACTGCTGGGCGATATTCGCACGCGACAAGAAGATGTACGAGGGTTTGCCCGGCTTTTATTTCGAGGTGTCCCCCTACAAATTCTCATATGGGTGCGGCTATTATCAAGCGTCCCCGTCCGCGATGAAAAACTTCCGCCGCCTCATCACGCAAAACTCCGCGGAATACATCGCCGCCCGCGACGCGCTGAAAAACACGCCCGTATTCGAGGTGTACGGCGACGTCCTCAAGACGTCAAAATACGACGCCTACACGCCCGAAGCGCAAGAGCTGCTGTGCCGCTCCAACATCGGCGTAAGCGCGGACAGCACGGACTATGACTTGCTCATGAGTCCCGCCCTACCCTCCTATCTCGCGACCCAATTCACCGCCATAGCGCCCTTCTACAAGCTTTTGCTCGCCGCCGAACTCACCAAGTAAGTTATCCTTTGAGCAAACGGATAACAGCGCCTGTCCTAGCTTAACGTCACTCTGTCCGAGCGACTCCGCGGAGCGAGCGGGATATACTCACGTACGCAGTGAGGGTGGTCTGCACTCCATAAAATCGCTACGCAATTTTATGTGGATCCCGCAATCTCTTCCTCAAGCGTTAGTAAAAAAAGCGGGCAAAGCCCGCGACCCCAAGTGCGCATTTTACTCCCTATTTTAAGAAATCAATTGCTAGCTTCGCAAAGGCAGACACACGGGCTTTATAATGTGCGCCGCCGTAAAACGCGCAAAGGCGCAACTCAAAACATTAAAATAATTTCGCTTCCAAAGAGTCAAAAGCGCGAGCTTTTTGAAAAATGATATGCGCCCTTGCAAACCGCAAAGGGGGGACCCCCTTTCGGGGGTCCCCCTTCGATTTGAAATGGACGGTTTTTTCATTTCTTATTCGCCTTGAGAGGCGAGATATGCGGAAAGCGCGTTTTCATATGCCGCGATGCCGCCTACAATATCATTAAGGTCTTGATCGTTGCGGAATTCACTCTTTACCGCATTCGGAAGAACTCTGTCGATGAAATAACGCCATTCGTGAAGCTTTTCAAGCAGTGTCTCGCCGTCCGACAAAACTGTAAAGTCGTAGCCATCGCCTTTTACATAGGTTTGACGCTCGTCATTCAAAGCCTTCAGCGCCGTCGCTATCTTATCCTTTAAGGCGTCGACAAGTGCATTTGCAATATTATCTTTCCCTTTATGGACTTCGGAATCCAACCCGCTTATTTCCCACGATCGTTCGTTATATTGAGAAGGGACATTGTTCAGCCAATTTAACCAAGGTTTTTTTTCGCCATCCCTTTTTTGCCAAAGGTCCATGCCGGATTTCCACTCGTACACCGGAACAAGCTCTTTCATGATTTTCAACAGATTATCTACAGTGGCGTCGACATCTTGCGTCAGAGCTTGCATCTTGGTTTTGACAGCCTCATACGCTTGCTTCAAACCATCGAAATTTTTGGTGTAGGCAAGCGCCATATAAGCGTTGTACTCTTCCGAGAGCTCCTTTCTCTTCTCTTCCGAGAGCGCCTCATATATGGGCTTGACCTCCAAATAATCTTGAAGCAGAGCGAGCAGTTCATCGCGCGCGGTCGCGTCCGCGGTCACGTCCGCGGTCACGTCTTTATATTTCTCCGTGTTCTTAGTTATGCGTTCTCTCAAGCTTTGTACTATAGTGGTTTCATATTTGTCTCTTGCCTCAACAAATGCTTTGACGCGATCTTCGCCGACCGCCTTCTGTATGGCAGGGCTGTCCTTGATGGCGGGGACGGTGATACCCAAATCATTTCGATGAGTCGTGTCCTCGCTGTCGTAAAGCGCGTTGAGCGCGTCCCACCCCTCGAAACCTTCGTAGTTGTCCTCCGCGGGAAGCAGATCTTCAAATGCCTTTGCCCGCGCAGAGTACAGCTCATGCATGACGAGAAGCTTTGCAAGCGTATCGTCGTTGTAATTCGTATCCGCCAAATATGATGTATTCGAAATCAAACTGCGTACGTTTGCGGGCAGACCGTTTATTTCTTTGATCAATTCTTTTACCTTTTGGAGATATGCGTCCTTACCGCTCTCGGTGAGGTCCATATTGTCGACGAGGTCTTGTATTCTATCCGTATATCCCGCCGCCGTCTCCGCGTTTTTCATAAGTTGAGCGACCTCATCCTTGCCCGCAAGAAGCGCCTTACTTTCCTCTTCGGTGAGTTCCCCGCCGTGGGTGAGCGTGAGAGAGAGAAGCCGCCTTTGATAATAATCGTCCTCCGCGTCGAAAACGGGCACGCCCTTCACCGCAAAGTCAAGCGTCAAATTGTCCTCTTCGTCGGTGCCGATGAAGAATTCGATGTCATCGATCGTTGCGCCAATCATCTTTTCGATTAGTGCGCCCGCGATCGCTCCAAAAGTGCCTGCGGATTGCGTGATGTAGTCTTTTGCCTTTGTGACAAGCCCTTGATACGCTTCGTCTACAGTATGTACAATGGGGTCGCCCAGTGCGAAGAGATACCCTTTCGCCTGCTTTTCGAATCTGAACTCGGCGAGCAGTGAAGATGTCACATCTTCGGGCAGTTCTGGCATTTGTACCGTCTTAAGATCTACCTGCGTGACAAAGACGGGATATTCTGCCGTGACGGGATCTTCTGCCGTGACGGGATCTTCTGCCGTGACGGGATCTTCTGCCGTATTGTTGAGAGCAAGCGTCAACACGCCGTCGCCCGTATAGTAGACGTCCAGACTGCTGAGTGTGGGGTTGACAAATTCGGGCAAGCTCCCTGCCGGCGCAAGCCTCGAAACCATTCCCAATATTGTACCTGCGGGCGTAAGGTCGAGATGAAGCCCCGCCTCGGCGATCGCAAAATAGTCCTTTGACCAAATTGCGGCAGGGGTAAGACGCAGTTGCATATCTCCCTCAAACGCTCCTGTGAGCATACCCGAGGATGAGAGCAAGCCGATGTCGAAACTCACGTCGAATTTTTCTCCCTTGGTGACGTTGACGGGAGGCTCGCCTTCGATTGCAACGTCGATCGCGGAGATCATGTCGACGCCCGTGAGTTTGACGGAAACGCCCGTAAACGTCGCCTCAAACAGCGAACGTACCATACCGCGATCGTCCGAAATGGTGGTCTCTAGTTTTGAAAGAATTCCTTTGTAGGCGGAATTCATCAATTTGACGGTGGCGCTGTTCAGAGACGCCGTAAACCCGTCTGCGTCCTTGTTGACAGTGATCAACCCCTCGAGAATGTCGTAAAGTTGTTCGGAATCGTCAAAATTGACGCTTTGAAGAATTTTTAGTGCGGAGCCGAGGTCGACAGGGTACGTCACAAGATCTACTTCTTTGCCGTTAGAATGGCTGCAAAGCATAACGAGCAACAGTCCGTCGCCCGGATAGCGCAGAGTCAGTGTGTCGGCGATGTCCGAAATGAGCGGAAACTCGGAAATATCCACGTCAAATCTAAGTTTGAAAGCGTCAGCATACTCGCCTGCTTCGGACGCCTCTTTGTTGAGATGCAGACTAAACTCGCCTTTTAAAGGCTCGGTCGCTCCGAATGCTTCGAACCCGATCGAAACGGGCAAATAAAGATCGCCTTCTTCATCGAGCGCATTATCAAACGCGCTTTCAAGCGCCGCGAACGGCGTCGTAGTGTCCGGTTCTTCTTCGGAGGGTTGTTCGGTTTTCGCACACGCAGTAAGCCCTAACGTCAGCGAAAGAACGCATCCGACCAAAACCAGCATAAGTGCAAGTTGCCTTTTCTTCATAGTGTCCTCCTTCGGGTATAAGTTGATTTTCTCAGCTGCTTTTTTTTTTGAGCCGCCTGTTGTACCCGCACTACGTAATACACCTATTGAGGCGAGTTGTCAAACACTTTGTATGATTTTGTGAAATTTTAATAAATCGAACATTTTGTATGATTTCGCGGTATTTCGCGGTATTTTGACGAAATTTATACTGATTTTACGAGAAAAAAGCGCGCAATGAACATTTATTTCGTCCACTGTTTAGCAAGATAAATTGCCGACTTTGCCAACGGCGCCTACACAAATTTCAAAATGCGCGCCGCCGTGAAACGCGCAAAAGCGCAACTTAAAACATTAAAATAATTTGCTTTCAATGTCAAAGCGTGAGCCTTTGAAAAGGAAAATCCCTCGACATATTGCCGCACGAAACAATGCATGCAAAATGGGCAGATCGTAACTGAATGACCAAATCGTAATTCTTTTCTCTGCGACATCAAACGTCCGCCCAAATCGGGCGGACTATTTTGTCACTTTTGCTCGGCGGAAGTGTGCACTATTACGGTCTCGTCCGCGTGCACATGCTGTTTCAACTTTTCGATGTCCTGTGCGGAGGCATGCCCGCTCGTATGCAAAGTGCGCTCCGACAGTCCCAACTCGCGCGCCGCGTCTGAAAATTGCTTTACGCTCGGCTGCTCGCGATATCCGCACTTTTTTTAAATTTTATCCGACTAAAATGTGCATATTTCTCAGTTCCGCATTTTTGATCTGCTTTTGCAGCGCGAAGCCGAACGGTTCAAGATAGTTGCCCTCGAGGTGCGCGAGGTTTTGCACGCCCAGCTCCTTTATGATGGCGTGGGCGATGTCCTCTATTATCTCCGTCTTGACCTTGCTCCCCTGCTTGTCGTTGTCCGCGGTGAGCAAAAACTCGAGCGGATCCGCTAGGTCGGACATCACGGGCAGCTCGCGAAGCGCGCGGAACGTCCACTTGAAATATGGACAATGCTTGCGATTCAACAAAAATATCGTCTGCGCGGCGCACTTCACAAACTCCGTGAGCGCGAGCATCGCCGCCCCCTCCTCGCCGTGAGAAAGACAGCGCGGATAATTGTACTGTCCCGTCTGCGCCATGCGTACGAGCATAGCGGCGAGCTTTTTGAGGCGGACATCCTCGGGCATGCCGTGCAAGATGTCATTTCTTATCCTGCCGAATTCGCCGAGGTCGTCGCGGAATATTTCGCCGTTTGTCGCCTCCGCAAGGTACTCGCTCTCGGTGAACAGCCAATCCCTCAGCGTGACGGGCGCGCCCTCGCTCCCCGTATAGCGACGGTAGAAGTCGCCGATGACCTGTACTCCCTGCGAATTTGCGCCCATAACGCTCGTGTGCGCAAGTTGCGTTCCCCTATAATCGGACTTTACGCGGTCGTATGCGCGCGTGAGACGATAGCCTATCTTCGCCTCGTCCTCGCGCGTGAGAAAGAGGCACACTCCCGTCTCGAAATCGTGATCGCGCGAGATGTCGTCATCAAAGCCGAAGCACTCCGACCCATGCCCGCAAAGCCCCACCGCGATGCGCTTTGCATACGGCAAAAACTCTCTGTCTATCATTTCCGAGACGGCTTCATTGTAAAATTTTCTTGCTTCTTCAAGTCCTTTCATATCTCAAAACATGCGGTTTATTATGACATATTGCGCATATAAACCATGATTTACGTGATTTCCGCAATTTTTTGCTTGTCGCGACAAGGTTACTTACGCCTCGCCGCCGTTTGCGCGATATATCGCCTTCGCGCGCTCCTCAAGTTCATTTTTGTAAAGGAAATATCCGTGATAGCCGCAAGCGTCCGCGACCTTCATACACACGCTCGCATAGGGTCCGTTCTGCTCTGCGTCATCGCTCATGAGGGTGGCATAAGCAAGCTCGATATACTCGTCCGCCCTGCCGTCGTCCTCATCGCCGAGCGCCTCTCTCTCGTCGTCCGCCAGCTTAGCAAGATTGACGTATGTTATAGCCGCTTCGTTGACGTTTCCCTGCGCCTTCAGAATGTCGAGCGCCTTCATATAATGCGCCCTAGCCTCGTCAAATCTGCCGAGGTCCGCAAGCGCGGTCGCATAGTTGTTGTGGTATCCCGCCAGACGATAGTCGCCCTCGTCAAGTTCTCTCTCGTACACCTCTCGCGCGACGTCATAATATTTGAGGGCTTCCTCCGCCCTTCCGAATGCTTTCATAGTCGTCGCAATGTTCAAATATACCGTGGCGTCCGCGACGGTGATCTCCTCCTCGACGGCTAAAAGCGCAAGCGCTTGCTCGCACGCGGACAGTCCCTTCTTCTCGTCGCCCTCGCGACGGTAGTGCCCCACTTCCTCGCTGAGAATTACAAGCAAACCGCGGTCGTCGCCGAGCGCCTTCGCCTCCTTCTCCCAATAGTCGAGCACGCGCTCCAGCCCCGCGCTGTCATTCCGCGCGGCAAGCTCGTCAAGCCGCTCTATCACCCTCGCGACGGGCACATACCCCTGCGGCTCCTTTGAACAACTTGTACATGTATTTTGATTTTTCATACGCCCTCACAGATCGCGCCATATCGCGACCTCAAAAATTATAGCACACTCCTCCTCCAAACGCAACTGCCGTCGGAGTATAAATGCGCATGGACAAAGGATGTTTCGGCTTGGACGCAGCAGACGGCATGTATAGGGACGCTCAGACATGGCGGACGGCGGTATAAGGACGCTCGGACAGAGGGTGCGTTAATTGCTCGGGCAAAACGTCCGTCTATGTATAAGAACGCTCTGACTAAGTGAATGTTAAAGCTCGAACACGGCAGACGGCGAGTATAGCAGAACTCAGACATGGTTTGCGTTCAAGCTCGAACACGGCAAACGTCCGTGAACAGGTACGCTCGGACAGAGGGAATGTTAAAGCTTGGACAAGGCGAACGGCGGGTATGGGGACGCTCGGACAAGGGGATTTCTCGACTACGCTCGAAATGACAGGTAAAATAAATAGCCCTCGGACAATGCTAACGTTTATGTCAAGGTCTCACGCAGGAGTTTTGACGTTTACAATCAATCAAAAACGCGCAAACCAAGCGATGCAAGAGCTTGAGTTTGCGCGTTTTTAGCTTTGGGTGCAGGGGGTGAAACCCCTTGCCGAGGGTGTGGGGCGAGTAGCCACACGTATAATAACCGATATTACTTCGTGCCGAAGAGACGATCGCCGGCGTCGCCGAGTCCCGGGAGGATGTAGCCGACGTCGTTGAGTTGACGGTCGAGGGTGGACACGTAGATCTTGACGTCGGGGTGCGCCTTATGCACGGTCTCGACGCCCTGCGGCACGCCTATGATGTTCATGAGGCGGATGTTTTTGCATCCGCGCTTCTTTAGAAGGTCTATCGCTCCTACCGCGCTGCCGCCCGTTGCGAGCATGGGATCGAGCAGGATGACGACGCTGTTTTCAATGCCGTCGGGAAGTTTGCAATAGTATTCGTGCGGCTCCAGCGTTTCCTCGTCGCGATAGAGGCCGATATGCCCTACGCGTGCCGTCGGGAACAGCGTATGCACGCCGTTGACCATGCCTAAGCCCGCGCGCAGAATGGGAACTATGGTGACGGCATTGTCCGCGACCATAGTCTGCTCTGTCGTCTCAAGCGGAGTTTCCACCATAACTGTCTTTGTGGGCACGTCCTTAAACGCCTCGAAAACCATGAGCGTGGTAATTTCCTCGACAAGCTCGCGAAACTCCTTCATGCCCGTATTTTTGTCGCGCAGGATGGCGACCTTGTGTCTTATGAGCGGATGATCGAAAATCGTTACGTTTTCATATTTTTGCATAATTTCACCTCTTATTTAGTTCCGAAAATACGGTCGCCGGCGTCGCCGAATGCCGTCAAAATATAGCCTTTTTCATTCAGGGGCGCGTCAGCGTAATGCGCGACATAAATTTTTATATCGGGATGTTGAGAGACCACTTTTTTTATGCCCTCGGGCGCCGCAATAAGGCACATAAGCTTGATGTTTTTAAATCCACGGTTTTTGATCATCTGCACAGCCGCGGCCGCCGAACCACCCGTAGCAAGCGCGGGGTCAACGACTATACATTGCCCGTCGACGCAATCGAGCGGAAGTTTGCAATAGTACTCGCACGGCTCGAGAGTCTCTTCATCGCGATACAGTCCGATATGCCCTATCTGCGCGTTCGGGAAAAGAGCGGTCAATCCGTCGACCATACCTAAACCCGCGCGAAGTATGGGGACGATGGCTATCTTTTCGTCTATAACCGGTGACATGAATTTGGAAAGCGGCGCTTGTATCTCAATAAGTTTAGTATTGAGATCCCTGTACGCTTCATATCCCATAAGCATGCTCAATTCGCTTACGATCTCTCTGAATTCTTTTGTGGGCGTGTTTATATCGCAAAGATGCGTGATCTTGTGCGCTATGAGCGGATGATGCAATATCGTTACATTTTTCAAAAAATCTTCCATATCCAAAATTAAATAGATGTGGCCCAAAAATCTATGGACCACATCTTCATAAATGTTCTATTCCTTATTGTCCGTTGCGGGCTTATCTGCCGAAACGTCCTCTTGCGGATCGCTGCTCTCGGACTCGTTGTCACAAGCGTCGTCTTGAGTCGGCTCGGTCGTATCGTCCGCCGCCGCTTCCTCAAACACCGTCTGTCCATCCTTTGCGTCGGTCTCGCATTCCGCGCCGTCTGCCGACTCCTCTTCCGCTTTGCCGGATTTGCCGCTATGAGTAAAGAGGTTGATGAGCACGCCTACTATGAGCGCTACCGCCAAAGATGTAAGTTGGAATGCCGCGCCGCCCTTACCGCCGTTTGCCATTGCGTTATAACCGAAATCGAGGGTTATTCCGCCAACGCCAATGACGAGGATCGCCGCGACGGGATAAAGATTTCTATGGTCGTTGAGATCGACGCCGCGCAACATGTTGAGACCGCTGACGGAAATGAAACCGTACAGAGCGATGCACGCGCCGCCTATGACGCATTTGGGGACCATGTTGATAAGCGCTACAAAAGGTGAGAAGAACGATATGATCAAGCAACCTATTGACGCGATCAAAATCGTCGATGTAGAAGCGTTGCCCGTGAGCGCTACGCAACCTATGGACTCGCCATACGTCGTGTTTGCGCAACCTCCGAAGAATGCGCCGACCGCAGAACCTACGCCGTCACCGAACAGCGTGTTGTGGAGACCGGGATTTTCAAGCACGTCTTTGCCGATGATGTTTGAAATGTTTTTGTGATCCGAAATGTGCTGAGCAAGCTCCACGATCGCAATAGGCATGAAGAGGAGCGCAAGATTGCCGACCGCGGCGCCGTTGAGAGCGCGAGGCGTGTCGTCCATAATAGCCTTGAGGAACGTGAATTTAGGATAATCTAAGAAGCTTTGAACGCGAATGGGCTTGAAGCAATTCACGATGGGAGTGAAGTCCACAAGTCTGAATTTGAGCGCCGCCGCCGAATCGTTGATATATCCGAATCCGGTGAGCACAAGCGCAAGAGCCAAACCCGCGCCTATGCCGACGATGAAGGGGATGAGTTTCATGTTTTTCTTTCCTTTTACGGAGGCAAAGACGATCATAAAGAATGTGAACAGCGCCACAATGACCGCTACGAGATTGTAAGCTTCGCCGCCGTTCCCCGTCGACCAGCTTCCCGCTGTGCCCGAGAGAGAAAGACCGATGATCGCGAGAATAGGTCCGATTATGATGGGAGGAAGCAATTTATTTATCCACTTCGATCCGACATATTTAATGATAACGCCTATGATAACATATACGAGCGCCGCGAAAAGAACGCCGATGATGAGTCCCCAATATCCGTAATTTTGTGCCGCGACCGCCTGCAAAGCGCCTACAAACGTAAATGAGCTACCGAGAAATACGGGGCTTTTGAACCTTGTAAAAAGCAGATATACTATCGTACCCGCACCTGCGCCGAAAAGCGCCGCGGCAGGATCGCAGTCCAGCCCGAAATTGCTGACAAGTATCGGGACGAGCAAAGTCGCTGCCATAATAGCTATGATCTGCTGCAAAGCAAAGACCAGATTTTGCTTGATCGGCGGTCTGTCGCCGACATCATAAACAAGTTTCATAAAATATCTCCTTAAATTGATTTCCGAGTAGTGAAAACCTTTAAAAAAACCTTGCCATAGGATATGACAAGGTAACGTTTACGAAGAATTTGCACAATCTTGTCGATATCCCGTATCGCTCTTAAAGATTTTCTTCTAGAAAGATACCATATTCGGTCGGCAAAGTCAAACAAAAACCGACAAAATGTCGCATAAAACACGCATCGTGGCATATCAAGTTGAATATTGCAAAAAATGTGGCTTTCGTGTATAATTGATTTATCTGTCTTTGGAGTGAAAAAATGAAAAAAATACTCGTAAGCGCTTGCCTTTTAGGATACAACTGCCGCTACAAAGGAGACAATTGCAAAAACGAAAAAGCGCTCGCTCTTTCAAGCGAGGCGGAGCTTATCCCCGTATGTCCCGAGGTGCTCGGCGGCTTGCCTACTCCGCGGCTCCCCGGGGAGATCGTCGGAGACAAAGTACTCGCTTCAAACGGCGACGACGTCACCGAACAATACTTGCGCGGCGCCCGCTTAGCGCTTGAAATCGCAAAAAATAATCGGGTGGCGCTATGTGTGTTAAAAGCGAACAGCCCCTCGTGCGGCAAAGGAAAGATTTACGACGGCACTTTCAGCGGCACCAAAACAGAAGGCAACGGAATGACCGCCCGTCTCCTGCTCGCAGAAGGATTTGAAGTTATAACGGAGGAAGAACTTTAATAACTCTCCTATCCAATTTCCGCTTGTGCGCTATTCTTGTGCGCTATTATTGAATATTACTTTAAATATACTAAAAGTCATTTAATAAGCGCTACGCAATTTTCGCCGTCCGTTTCATAAAAGTGCACGGCAATGCTTTCATGCAAAGAAGTAGGTACGTTTTTACCGACATAGTCCGCTCTTATCGGCAGCTCCCTGTGCCCTCTGTCGATAAGCACGGCAAGCTGTACCGTGCGCGGACGTCCGAAATGCAACAGAGCTTCTATTGCCGCTCTAACCGTCCTTCCGGTGAAGAGGACATCATCGAGCAGAACAACGTTTTTATCTCTTATATCACAAGGAATTTCACTGCCTTTTACAGTCGGCACTTCTCCTATTTGAGAGAGATCGTCGCGATAGAGGGTGATGTCGAGCGACCCGAGAGGCGGTCTCGCGCCTTCGATCGTTTCGATGCTGTTTGCGATGCGACTAGCCATAGGTACTCCGCGCGTCTTTATCCCGACAAGCACAAGATCCTCCGTCCCTCCGTTTTTTTCGACTATCTCATGAGCGATCCTTTTAAGCGTTCTCTCAAGCATAACGCCGTCCATTAAAACAATACCGTCTGTCATAGCGACCTCCTATTATCTTAATTCCAAAAATTCGCGCAAAGCGACGAGGTCGAAAGAAGGCACATAGTCCTCTATCGCGCTGTCAAGCTCCTGTGAAAAGCCGTTTGCAAGCCCCGCGGCAAAAAAAGCGTCCGTCGCCGCGTCGTACTCCTCTTGCGACAGCCTGCGCCCGAGCGTAGGGTGATCCTTGACGGCGGGAGTGGGAAAATACTGCCCCATCACGCTGACGTACAGGGACTTGTCTATACCCGCTATGTCGCGTATCACGCCCCGAGTATTTTCGATCGCGCCCGGCAATACGAGGTGGCGGACTATGACGCCCCGCTTCATCATGCCGTCCCCGTCAAAAACGTCGTAAGGCTGTTGCCGCCTCATTTCCGCGATCGCCGCGCGCGCGACATTACTATAGTTTTTTGCATGCGAATACTCCCACGCGAGCGAGTCGTCGCTATACTTGAAGTCGGGCAGAAATATATCGACAAGTCCCTCGAGTTTTTTCAGATTTTCGACAGTCTCATATCCGCTGCTATTCCACACAACAGGCACTTTAAGCGTCGATTTTGCAACTTTAAGCGTATGAATCAGCTGATTTGTGAAATTTGACGGCGTGACAAGGTTTATGTTGTGCGCGCCCGCCGCCGCAAGCTTTTTCATGCCGAATATAAGTTTTTCCTCGGCGACTTCCATACCCTTGCCGCCATGCGAGATCTCGAAATTTTGACAGAACGCGCACCTCAAATTGCAACCCGAAAAGAATACGGTGCCACTGCCCCGCTCTCCCGAAATGCACGGCTCCTCAAAGTAGTGCAGACCCATCCTCGCAATTCTGTACGTAATCTCCATAGATGTCACGACCTCAAAATATCGACCCCAATTAGCTCTTTTACTCGCATGCGCAGAGGCGTTTTGTATATTTTTTCGCCCATTTTGCGATCTTATTTTCGTCATACTTTTTTGGGATATGCGCGGCTACGCTCTTCGCCTTAAGCGCCCTGACTACGCACCCTATCGCGGGGAAGGTCAGCGACGGCCGCCCGAGCAACAGCCCTATCTTTTTGAATATTGACTTCGCGGGTATCTTGGGTTTTGCTCCGTTCGTGTCCGTGCTTACAAGCGCGAGGTCGCTCTTCTCAATAAGCCCGCCGCCGAACACCCAATCTATCTGTTTCGGATCTATGTTGAGCGCCCATCTCTTAAGCACGTCTATAAACGCGAAACCCGCGCCGAACTCCTTCATCCACTTTGTCCAATAGCCCCAAAGTCCGACGGCAGAAAAGTCGTTTCCTTCGGCTATGCAGTCCGCCAGCATCTTGCCCGCCTTCATGGACGACTCTATCCCGCTGCCCATGAGTGGCATTGTCTCAAACGCGCTGTCCCCCACCGCGACGTAGCCGTCCGCGACGCCGACGGGTATAGTGCCTCTTAAACAAATCTGCACGCGCTGTCCGAAATACATATCTCTTGACAGTATGGCGTTATGTGCCCTCAGATCCTCCATTGCCTCGGCAATATCCTCGTCGCTCAAGCCGCCAAGCCTGCCTATGAGCACGTCCACTCTGTCCTCGCCGACGAGGTTACACCAGCTTATGCCCGCCTTCCCCATATGCTTAAGGACCATAGTGCTCTCAATGTCCTTCTCGCGCGTATCCGCGCCCGCGACCCTATGGAAAAACGCGCGGTAGCCGTAAAGTACGCCCTCATCCTCGGGCATAGCCTGCACGCAAAACTTCTTCGGGAGCTGTCCGCGAAATGGCGATCTCATGCCGCTTGCGTCTATGACGAGGTCGAAGCGCTCCTCGCCCTCAGCCGTCTTAATGCCTGCCACCTTATCATTTTCGATGAGAAGCGCGCTCACGGGAGTGGCAAATCTCAGCTTTCCGCCCGCGCCCTCTATCTGCCTCGCGAAGTACTCGCAAAGACCCCGCCTGTGCACGGATATTTCCTCCATGGGCGGAAGCGGCGGCACGGGAAGAGAGTGTTGTCGGTTGGGCGAAACGAAAAGCCACTTGCGCTTTTGCTCGTATACGTCCTCGCTCGGCATGGGCATATCACAGAGCGAAAATATGTCCGAACGTATGTCGTCCTGCCATTCATAGCCCGTCTCGCCTCTTGCGCTCCTCTCGAAAACCGTGACGTCGTGCCCCGCTCTCGCAAGGTGATACGCGGCGCACGCGCCCCCTTGTCCCAAACCCACAACGGCTATCTTTGCACACATAATTTCCTCCTATCGGCATTTTAGACACGTTTTTTGCCGTATAAAGCGCTTATTTTGCGATCTGGCGCTTGCTTGCGGCGACGCACTGCCTATGATAAAAACATTATATCACACCCTCTCGCAAAAGTAAATGCCCCGAATTTTGAGATGTCCTAAGTTATTTTTCCTTTACATACATTCAAAATGATGATATTATAATAATAAATAAATCGAGGTGAAAGCGTTGAAGTATTCCGAGCTTAAGACGCATCTCAACGACGCCGTCAACGGAGGCACATTTGCCGCCGCCTATTTCCTTACGGGCGAGGACGAATATCTTTTGCACGAGGCGAAACGTCTCTTCGGCGAAACGCTCGACTCGGGATTTAAAGACATGAACTTTTCAAAGACGTCCGATGTCGGCGAGGCGATAGAGACGCTTTACACCTTCCCCGTTTTCGACATACGCAGGGTGTGCGTGCTTGAAAAGGACGATTTGAACGAGGACGAAACGGCAAAACTCAAGGCATATCTCGACTCTCCCGCCTCAGAAGCGATTCTTGTCGCGGATGTGAGGGAAGGCGCAAAGCTTTTCAAGGGCAAAAATATCGAGTCCGTGTCCTGCGCCGCTCTTTCGGACGAGGAGCTTAGAGATTTCGTGCGCGAGCAGTTTTCATCTCCTCCCGCCGTACCCGTAGAAAACGCCGCTGTTGAGGAGCTTATCACCCGCACGCAAGGCTCGCTTGCGCGCATAGTCGGCGAGGCAAAAAAGCTCAAGGCTTATTCGCCCGACGGAGTCGCGCGAGCAGACGTAACGCAGATGGTCGCGTCGGACATAGAATATCAGACGTACATCTTGTCCGAGGCGGTCGCAAACCGCGACGCGGGGAGAGCGCTCACGGTCACGGACGCCATTTTGAAGAGCGGAATACCCGAGCACGTGTTGCTTGCGGCGATATACGAGCGCTACAGGCGCATGCTCCACATTTCCCTCAACAAGGACATGAGCAACGAGCAACTCGCAAAGATATTCGGCTTCAAAAAGCAGGGACAGGTGTATTTTTTGAGAAAGAGCGCGGAAAATTATTCTCAGGTGCGACTAAAAGCCATCGTGGATCTTCTGCACTCTCTGCAATACGAGTTCGTCAGCGGCGAGCGTAGCGAAGCGAGCGCTCTGAGCGAGGCGATACTCACGCTTTTGGCAACGCAATAAGGAGGCGCTATGGTACCGAACAAACTTGACAAAAAGTATCATGTTCCCATACTTTTGGGACTGTTTTTCGCAACGCTGGTGTGCAATTTTTATGACATATACTCTACGTGCGCGCTTCTCGCGGCTTCGGCGGCGGATATGACGCGCCTCAACATCGTCATAACCGTCCTCGAGATGCTGTTTGGGGACGTCATCGTCCCGACTCTTCTTTGCATGCTGTTCGCATTTATAGTCTATCACTTCGGTTTCATGCGCTATGTGCGTTGCATATCGCGCTCGGACTTTATGTATTTTGTCATGCTGTTCATTGCAGGCTCCCGTCTGCTCATGGGCTTTATCGGCATTTTCGGGTTGCTCAACGAGAATGTGCTCTTTTGCACGACGGGCTTTTTGTCCACGCTCTTTAACGGCGCGGCTATGCTCGTAATGTTCTTCGTCGTGTTCAAACGCGTCTATCGCTTCAATCCCGCCGAGGAATACAACGCCTTCCGCTCGTGGGCTATGTGGTTTATGATAGGAGGCGGCATAAAGGCGATACTCGGCAACGGCGCCGTGCTCATACTTATGGACACGCCCGAGCTTCTTTCGGAGATGTTCAACGTCGACATCACTGCAAACCTCACCATGCTCACGGCGGGTTGCGTCACGGGTATGGCGGTTTACGTCGCCTATCTCGTCGCGATCATCGTGCTCGGCGAGTTGCTCAAGAAAAAGGCGCACCTCTTCCTCGACCCCGCCACTCGCGGGAGCTACTATGACGTGCATACCGACGCACCCTACACCGTTCGCACGGACGCGGCGGACGTCTTTGGCAACGAACGACCGGACGGCTCGGATAATAACGACGACGACAAAGTGTTCGACGAGTTCGACATCTGAGCTTAGACTTTTGAAAAAGTTTTATTCCCACTGCGGGATGAGAGGAATATATGGATTACAATTTTGTTGAATTTGCAAAAAACATAGGCCCCTTTGCCGCCATAGACGCGGTCATTTTGGTCGTAGTGCTCGTGGTTATGTTGCTCTTTTTCATCTACAAGCGCAACGTCAAGGTGCTCTGTCTGCTCTTGCTCGGCTGCGTGCTCGAAATAGCCGTGCAGACTCTCTCCGCCTACTACCCCGAAAAGCACATTCTCGAGGTGGCGAAGTACATCATGCACTATGTCGTCATCTTCGACATCGTGTGCGCCTGCGTCGTCTATCAAAACGACTTCAAAAACATCTTCCAAAAGGTGTCCAGCCAACAGCGGCAATTTGAGATGCACACCAGCGACGACGAGCTTAGAGAAGCCACCGCGGAAATTCTCACCGCATGTCAGGATATGTCAAAACAGGACGTCGGCGCGATCATAATCATAGACTCCGTCGGCGACATTCACGATAATATCCTCGACACGGGCACCCGCCTCGGCGCTACCCTCTCCGCTCCCCTGCTCGAGAGCATCTTCAACACCAAAGCGCCCCTTCACGACGGCGCCGTCATAGTACGCGGCAATAAGATCGTCGCCGCAGGTTGCTTCCTCACGCTCACCCAGCGCAACGTCAACAAGGAAATGGGCACCCGCCACCGCGCCGCCATCGGCGTCACAGAAGAAACGGACGTGCTCTCCATCGTCGTCAGCGAGGAAACGGGCATAATTTCCGTCGTCAAACACGGCGAGATCAAACGCTATATGACCATGGACAAACTCAAGGACGAGATCGAGGAAGCCTACGGAATCTCCCCCACCGCCATCGCCATGCGCGAAGCCAACTCCCACAAAAAGAAAAAACGCAGCAAGACGGGCAGATTTTATTGATTTCAGGACCCGCGCCGTATGCGGGGTTCCACCCCGCGCCCTCGACAAGGGACTTCATCGCTCCACGCAGGGCTTTTTGCGTTCTATGCGGGGCTTTTCGCCCCACACGCCACATGCACCCCGCGCCTCGGCATATGGCGATTTGCCCTTTGGGTCCCAAGCTAAAAACGCGAGCTAGGCAATTTCTTGCCGTCGCTTGCGTTTTTTATTGTGCGTATGGCACAAACTCCCGCGTGAGAACTTAATATTTACGCCGGTCTCATCGCTTAGCCTGAACGCACTCATAATTTACGTTTGCCATGCCCGCTTCCATAAAGCATCCTCTGTCCGAGTGTTTTCTCGGGACCCCCACCACCCGCTTGCATTTGCTCAGGGCTGGGCACCATTGCAGAGCAAGGTGCTATATAAGCCCACCGCAAATGCTACGCCACTCCGCGCGCAAAAAATGTACGCTTCACAATTCTGCATTTGTCAAGAAGCTAGCCTTTGAAGACAGAAATGCTCATGGCTTGCTATTTTTTGCGC
The DNA here is from genome assembly GCA_947589475.1 of uncultured Clostridia bacterium. Taxonomy (GTDB): domain Bacteria; phylum Bacillota; class Clostridia; order Christensenellales; family CAG-917; genus CAG-475. Next base: position 35,878 of record CANQBO010000004.1, on the reverse strand, counting down.
TTGGGGACGCGGGCTTACGCCCGCTTGCTTTCACGCGGAGCCTCCCCCTAAAATCACCCCATAAAATTCGTTCCACTCGCGTAATGATTATTTAAAAAGTGACATCGTCACTCATTATTATGGGGACCCCCGATAACGTTCCTACACTCACGCTGTAAAGGGGTATGCCCAAAGCGGATAATGAGAAGTTTATCCGAGCATATAACGAAAACTTTGTCTAAGCGTAGGCATCTCCCTTGATTTACCCCACGAAAAATACTTTTCGTGGGGACCCCGATGTCGCTCAGACAAACGTGAGTATAGGGGGAGGCTCCCGCGAAAATTTCGCGGGTGGTGGGGGTCCCGTAATAAATAAGCGGGCGTAAGCCCGCGTCCCCAAGCGCAAAAGGCGCGAGCCATGAGCATTTCTAACGCAACATTTGTCCGAGCTGTTTTGGGGTCCCCATAATAATGAGTGACAATGTAAAACAGTGCAGAAATGTACAGCGTGTGGAACGAATTTTATGGGGTAAGAGAATTGTGAAGCGTTATGTTTTTTGCGTGCTAAATTCAAAGCATGTCTGAGCCTCTAAGGGGTCCCCACAAAATTACGTAGTGATTTTGCGGGGTAAATGGGCAGTGTGCCCTTATCGCCCTTACTTCGTAATGGGCGAGGGTATTGAGCAAATGCAAACGGGTGGTGGGGGTCCCTACTTATAATGGGAACTCTGTCCGAGCACTTATACGCTCGACATAAGGCAAGCAAAATGCAAGCGAGGGCGTTTCCCGCTCTAAATCGCGAAAAGTGGTCAAATGACTATTGCAAGGGCGATTTATTTAATGTATAATATATCTATAATTGTATGTTCATACATTTTTTTGGAGGAAATTATGACAGAAAAAGATTATAAGGCGATACTGTCAAAGCTTACGCTTGAGGAAAAAGCGTCGCTTTGTTCGGGGTCTACCAACTGGCTCACGCAACCCATCAAGCGCGACGACATCGACATCCCCGCGGTTTGGGTGTCGGACGGGCCGAGCGGTCTGAGGAAGGAAAAGCAGAAGTCCAACGGAACCAACATCATGGGTTCGTCCGAACCCGCGACATGCTTCCCGGGCGCGGCGGCGACGGCGGCAAGCTGGGATCCCGCTCTGCTTGAGGAAGTGGGCGCGGCTATAGCGGACGAGGCAAAGGGTCTCAAGGTTTGCACGGTTTTGGGTCCCGGCGTCAACATCAAGCGCAGTCCCCTGTGCGGCAGAAACTTCGAATATTTTTCCGAGGACCCCTACCTTGCGGGCGTTATGGGCGGAGCGTGGGTACACGGCGTACAAAAGGAAAACGTCGGCACATCGCTCAAGCACTTCCTTGCCAACAATGAGGAACATATCCGTATGAACATAAGTTCCGTCGTGGACGAGCGCGCACTGCGCGAGATATACATGCCCGCTTTCGAGCGCATCGTTAAGGAGGAACAGCCCACAACGGTGATGTGCTCGTACAATCGTCTCAACGGCACCTATCTTTCGGACAACAAGCGCATGCTCACGGACGTATTGCGCGACGAATGGGGGTATAAAGGCATCGTAGTCAGCGACTGGGGCGCGGTCAACGACCGTATAGAGGGCGTAAGAGCGGGGCTGGACCTCGAGATGCCCGGCAACAAGGGCCTCAACGACCGCAAGATAATCGCCGCGGTCAACGACGGCTCGCTGAAGGAAGAGGATCTTGACAGGATCGCGCTGAGAATGATAAAGTTCGCCTTTGAAAACAGAGAGCGCGAAGTCGAGGGTCACAAGACCGATTTCGAGAAAAATCATAAGATCGCAAGAAAAGCCGCGGCAAACAGCGCGGTACTGCTCAAAAACGAGGACGGCGCCCTACCCCTCAAAAAGACGGAGAAGATCGCTGTCATCGGCAAACTCGCAAAGCAAGCGCGTTTTCAAGGCGCGGGATCGAGCCACATCGCCGCGACAAAGATCGTATCCTTTACGGACGCCCTCGACGAGGCGGGACAGGCATACGAATATGCGGACGGCTACACCCTCAATGGCGACGGCATGAGCAAAAAACTGTTGAAACAGGCGCTCAAAACGGCGGAGGGAAAGGATAAAGTCGTGGTGTTCATAGGTCTCACGGACGCCTACGAATCGGAGGGCTACGACCGCTCTCACCTCAACATGCCCGAGGCGCACAACTTGCTTGTGAGCGAACTGCTCAAGGTCAACAAAAACGTCATAGTCGTGCTGTCCATAGGCGCGCCCGTCGTACTCGGCGAATGGGAGAAGGACGTCAAATCCATACTCAACCTCTACATAGGCGGACAAGCCGTCGGCGAGGCGGCGTACGACGTGCTGTACGGCGCGGTCAATCCATCGGGCAAGCTTCCCGAGACATTCCCCGTCAAGGGCGAGGACAACATAGTGTCCAAATACTTCCCCATGGGTCCGCGCACCGTGGAGTATCGCGAGAGCGTGTACATCGGCTATCGCTATTTCGACAAGGCGAACAAGCCCGTGCGCTACCCCTTCGGCTACGGTTTGAGCTACACGACGTTTGAATACGGCGACCTCAAACTGTCCGCGGACAGGATAAAGGAGGGCGAGCCACTCACCGTGACATTCAAGGTCAAAAATACGGGCACAGTTGCGGGAGCGGAAGTCGCCGAGCTGTATGTTAGCGACGTCGAGAGCACTATATTCCGTCCCGTCAAGGAGCTGAAAGGCTTCAAGAAAGTCTATCTGAAACCGGGTGAAGAAAAAGAGATCTCCATAAACCTCGACAGCCGCGCCTTCGCATATTACAACGTCAACATCAACGATTGGCACATCGAAAGCGGCGACTTCGACATTTTGGTCGGAGCGTCCTCGCGCGACATCAAACTCACCGCACGCGTCTATGTCGAGAGCGCAAACCCCGACGCGCCCATCCCCGACTACCATAAGACTGCGCCCTACTATTATTCGCTTAAGGGCGGCGAGGTCCCCGATAAGGATTTCGAGGCATTGCTGTCTCACGCAATTCCCGACAACTCCGCCTATAAGAAGGGCGAGCTTACTTGCAACAACAGCCTCGGACAAGTCAGCGTGTCGCCGTGGGGCAGATTCATCACGGGCGTCGTCAAATTCGGTTGCAAACTTGTGGCAAAGTCCGCTGAGAACCCCGAGATGATCATAAACTCCGCCCTCGATATGCCTTTGAGGTGCACAGTGCAATGGGCGCCTACGATAATTTCCGAGCGCACCCTCGAAGGTCTCGTGGATATGGTAAACGGCAAACGCGGCGGCTTTTGCAAATTCCTCGGCGGTTTCAAAAAGAAATACCGCAAACCCGACTCCGTCAAGAAGAAGGCAAAGAAGGCGGAATGATCGTCCTGCCCGAAAAAAGGACCGCCGAACTATATGCCTTAATTGCGCAAACTCCGAGCTTCAATCGGCATTTGTCACAAAACTAAGCGCCAACTTACGGCGATCGTTGCGCGACGCTTGACAAAACGCGGATATCGACAAAATACTGCGCTTGTCATGAAAAGCGTTGCGGCGCTCGGCTCCTAAATAGAATGAGCGTTGATCAAAGAACGACCGCGAGGGAATATGAGATGACATATTCCCTCGCGGTTTGCTTTTATCCGAAATGCGAATTCCCTGCCATGCCCCTCGTTTAGCGACGCTCCAAACTCAGTCAGTGACTACGTCGCTCGGACGCGAAGCTACTCGTCGCGCGACCCGCTTAAAAATTCACCACTTCGCGCGCGAAACAATAGAATATAACAGAAGTAAAAGGTGTTGGGTGTCCGATATGCGAGTATGCAAATTTGGCGGCACGTCCATGGCGGACGGCGAAAGCATAAGAAAAGTTATGGAGATCGTGCGGCGGGACGCGAGCCGCAAGTACGTCGTAGTCTCTGCTCCCGGCAAGCGTAACAAAGCCGACATAAAGATCACGGACGCGCTGTACGCCTGTTTTTCCGCGCTTGACGGCGGAGATTTCGACGAAAAATTTTCTGCAATATATCGGCGATTTTGCGACATATGCGACGACCTCGGCTTGAACATCGACATCTCGGCGATACTTGACGGAGTGCGCGAGGACATCCTGAATGCGCATTCGCGCGATTTTACTGCTTCCCGCGGCGAGTATTTGAGCGCCGTCATCCTCGCCGCCGCCCTCGACGTTCCGTTTGTGGATACGGCGGGTCTTATTGCGTTTTCCAATGACGGCGAACTGCTGCTCGAGGACTCCCTCACGCGTCTGCGCGCCGCACTGAGCAAAGCGGATCGCGCGGTGCTCCCCGGTTTTTACGGCGCTTTGCCCAACGGCGAGATAAAGACTTTTTCGCGCGGAGGCAGCGACATCTCGGGGGCGATCGTCGCAAGCGCTGTGGGCGCGGACGTATACGAAAACTGGACGGACGTCGACGGTTTCCTCTCCGCAGACCCGCGCATAGTGCGATCTCCGAAGCTGATAGAGTGCCTGAGCTATGACGAGCTTAGGGAGCTTGCGTACATGGGAGCGGAAGTGCTTCATCCCGAGGCTATATTCCCCGTGCGCCGCGCGGGTATCCCAATAAACATAAAAAACACCTTCCATCCGTCCGCGGCGGGGACCGTAATCGTGCCGAACGTGCGCCATATGGGTGGGAAAAACGTGATCGCGGGCATCGCGGGCAGAAAAGGCTTTTCGATCATCAACATCCAAAAGGAAATGATGAACAGCGAAATAGGATTTGCGCGCCGCGTGCTGTCCGTGCTCGAGGAGGAGGGCGTGTCGTTTGAGCATATGCCATCCGGCATAGACGCGCTGTCCGTAATCGTGAGGGACGAATATCTCGAGGGCAAACTGCCCTCCCTCATCGCCTCGCTTTGGCGCGCTACGAAAGCGGACGGCATAGACGTGCAGTCGGGACTGTCCCTCATCGCTACGGTAGGACACAACATGACCTCAAGACAGGGCACCGCCGCGAAGATATTCAAGGCGCTCGCCGAAAAACACATCAACATCCGCATGATAGATCAAGGCTCCTCCGAGTTGAACATAATCGTCGGAGTGGACTCCTTCGACTACGAAAAAGCGATAAACGCCATCTATTCCGAATTTTCCGTCGATTAGGCTTCGCCTGTCGACGATGATATAAAAAAGCGGGCGACAAGCCCGCTTTCTTTTTATGATATATTTTACTCCCCTCCGCGCGTCATATGCGGGTTTAAACCCCCGCGTCTCAGTCTTTTTTCGTCCACACTCCCGCAGGAATATTTTCCCGCCTTGTGCCTCATATCGGGATACATTCACAATTTATTCTTGATCTTTATTTTCCTCGGCTGTTTCTTGAGCCTGTGCGCCGTCGGCGGTTGGCGCAAACGCGTCCGAGGCGAGTTGCGTGTTGTAGCCGGGGTTTTGATCGGGACGGAGAGCATTTGGATAGCTGATGTCGGCGCGGATGTCCGTCGCAAGCTTTTGAAGTTTGGTCGCAAGTCCGTAGGGATCCTTTTGGTCGAAGATGACGCCCGCCGTGCCCGCCGCGGTGATGTAGATGTCGCCCACTTTGCACATTCTGTCTATGAGTCCCACCTTTGCGACGACGCTTTCTATTTTGTCGTAGTAGAAAAATTTGAAATCTATGCCGATGACGCCGCTGCGCACGATTACGCGCCTGTCCGTAAAGGCGTATTCTATGTTTTTGATCTCAACCGTGGAGCGTATTATCCTGTACAGCCATATCCACACGGGCGCAAGATGTATTATGAAAAAAGGGATGACAAAGCCGAGCATTGACATGGGCATTTCGCCTCTGCTTAGTGCCCGCCCTATGAAAATGAGGAAAGTTGCGTCAAAGCACAGCCAAATGAGAGCGATAGGCAACATCTTGATCACCGCCGCCAAAATGTACGATTTTTTGTCCGGTTTTGAACGGAAAAGCACTTTTTCGCACGGCTCGAGCACGCCATCCAAAGAATTGTCCGCCACGGACGGCGCGAAATATTTTTCGTCTATATTCATACATTTCGCCTCCTTATATGTTTACATCGATGCGCATATATTTGCGAAAAAGGCATTTCATGCGCGCGTTTTGATGTTTTAAACCTTTGTTTACAGCAGTTTCATCAATTCTTGAGCGACGGCGGCGCAATCGTCGTCGATGAATATGTCCGCCCTGCCGCCCGTCATGGCATCGCCCTTGTTTATGAGCGCGAGCGTATCCCCCGAAAAGGAATACAACAGCCCCGCGGCGGGATAAACTTTGAGGGAAGTGCCTATGACAAGCATGACGTCGGCATGCTCGATACACCTCTCCGCGCCCATAAAGACGTCCTTGTCGAGCGGTTCCTCATACAGCACCACGTCGGGCTTTATGACGCCGCCGCAGTCGCACCTCGGCACTCCGTCCGATTTCAAGACGACGTCCGTCCCGTCCTGTCTCTTGCCGCACTTCATACATCTGTTGCGCCTCACACTGCCGTGCAACTCGAAAACGCGCTTGTTGCCCGCGTCGAAATGCAAACCGTCTATGTTCTGCGTGACGACGGCGGAGAGTATTCCCCTCCTCTCAAGCTCGGCAAGCATAAGGTGCGCGGGGTTTGGTTTTGCGCCCTCATATATCATTTTCTCCCTGTAAAACGCGAAAAACTCCTCGGGGTGCGCGTCAAAAAACGAACGCGAAAGCATAGTTTCGGGGTCGAATTTGCCGAACTTTGTGCTGTATAGTCCGCCGCCGCTTCTAAAATCGGGTATGCCGCTGGGCACGGATATGCCCGCCCCCGTAAGCGCGACCGCTCTCGTCGCGCCTCTGAGCGCGTCGGCGAGCCTTTTCACCGCTTCAACGTTTGAATCTTTAAGAGTAGCCATAGCTCCCTCCTTTCCATATATATTTTAGCACCGCTTGTCCCGCTTGTCATCAAAAATATTTACAAACTCCGAGTCGCGGTGATATAATAATAAAAATATTAGGAGACAAGGAAATGTTCAACAAATTTATGTTTGATGTCGGACGCGAAGGCTCCGTGATAAGAGAACTCAACGACTTCGGCAAACAGCGCGCGAAATCACTTGGGAAAGACTACGTTTTCGACTTTTCGATAGGAGATCCCTGCGTCCCTGCCCCGCATAAGGTGCAAAAGACTATAGCGGCGCTCGCCGAAGATCCCGATACGATAAGCATACACGGCTACACATCGGCGCACGGGCTTGACGAGACGCGCGAGGCTGTATCGCGCGGCATACAAAGGCGTTTCGACTTCCGCTTGCCGTCCGAACTCATATACATGACCTGCGGAGCGTCCGCCGCGCTTGCCATATCCATAAACGCGCTTTGCGAAAGCGGCGACGAATTTATTCTGTGCGCGCCCTATTTTACGGAATATCCCGTGTACGTCAAAGCGGCGGGCGGCACGCCCATATCCGTACCCTTTACGCAAAACTTCGACATCGACCTTGACGCTATGGAGGCGGCGATAACTCCGCGCACCAAAGCCGTCATAGTCAACTCGCCCAACAATCCGAGCGGAAAGATATACTCCCAAACTTTGATAGAGAAGCTCTCCGCCCTGCTCGAGCGCAAAAGCGAACAGCTTAAAACCCATATCTATATCATTTCGGACGAGCCTTATCGGGAGCTTGCCTACGACGGCGCGACGGTGCCCTACATTCCGCTTTACTACGCAAATACCGTCGTCTGCTACAGCTATTCAAAGACGCTTTCCCTGCCCGGCGAGCGCATAGGCTACGTCGCGGTCTCGCCAAAAGCGTACATGTGCAGGGAGCTGTTCTGCGCGATACAGGGCGCGGGAAGAGCGCTCGGCTATGTATGCGCGCCTGCCCTTGCTCAGCGCGTAGTCGCAAAGTGCGAAGACGCCGCACCCGACCTCGCCGCCTATGCTCAAAACCGCAAGCTGATGTACGACGGACTCATCGCCGCGGGCTTTGAATGTGCGCCTCCCGACGGCGCGTTCTACATTTTGATGAAAGCTCCCGACGGCGACTCCAAAGCGCTCTCGCTTCGCGCGCGCGACCTCGGTCTGCTCATAGTGCCCGGGGACGACTTCGCCGCGAAGGGCTATTGCCGCGTCGCCTATTGCGTGGACAAAGGCAGGATACTCCGCTCCCTTCCCCTGTTCAAAACACTGAGAGAATATTATTGAAAAACAGATCGAAACATTTGCATGACCCCTTAGAGTATGCTTTCTCATAAGGGGTCGTGCTTTTTCATTAGTGTTTAAAAACGGATATTAAAAACAAGATGACCGCCGCGCCTGCCGCCAAAACCAACATAGTTCGGACCTCCGCTATGATTATATTTGCGCCCCTCAGAAATTTGCGTCGGCAAATTCGGTTTGAGGTATTGCCTATGACAACATCATAGCCTATAATATGTACCGTAAGTGGGACATCATATTTGATATGCTCATTTCAAGACAAGGGGCGTGAGGCGTCCCAAAGCGAGGCGAATATGGCGACAAAAACTCTGCTCATCCAAATCTACAACATTTTGAAAAAGTACTCGTCCTATGACGAGCCGCTCACGCAACAGCGCATCATCGACCTGCTGTACGACGAATACGGCGTGGTGTGCGAGCGCAAGGCGGTCGGGCGCAACATCTCCCGCCTGAGAGATTTTTATCCGCTGTCCGAGAGGCGGCGCGGGGTGTATCTCATACAGGACGAACCCGCGCTTGAAGAGTACGAGATACGCTGGCTCATAGACAGCGTGCAAGGCTCCAAATATATAGGGACGCGCTACTCTTCCGATCTTATCGACAAGCTCATCGCGCTGGGCGGTCCCGACGTGGGCGAGCACATCAAGCACGTGCACTCCGTCAACGATTGGGGCAAGTTTGAAAACAAAGATTTCTTTTTGAACATCGACATAATCGGCGAGGCGATAGACGGCGGCAAACAAATAGCCTTTGACTACAACACCGTGGGCACGGACAAAAAGTTGCTCTTTAAGGAGCGGTATGTCGGCTCGCCATATGGCATGCTACTCAACAATCAACGCTATTATGTGGTTTTCCGCAACGAGAATAAGGGCGGAAAGATAAGCTATCTGAGGATAGACAGGATCACTCGCCCCGAAATCTTGCCCGCCGACGCCGTCCCCGTCACGGACAACGCGGGCTTCGAGCACGGCTTGAACTATCACGACCTCACCACCTGCTTGCCCTATATGTTCAGCGACAAGCCCGTCCGCGCGACTCTAAAGTGCGACAAAAACTTCGTCAAGGACTTGACGGACTGGTTCGGCGACGGCTTCACCGTGACCAAACAGGAGGGCGACTCCATCACCGTGCGCGTGCGCGCAAGCGAACAGGCTATGATCTACTGGGCGCTTCAGTACAACACCAACGTCGAAGTCCTCTCCCCCGCCTCCCTCCGCAACAAAATAATCTCCAAACTCAAAGAAACCCTCAAAATGTATCAAAACGACTGACGCCTACTTTTCCCAAAATTCGACTGCAAAATGTCGCCAACTCCCATCATAAAAAACCGCGGCGCCGCCCAACCGAGCGACGCCTTGTGATTTTAGCGTTAGTTTTTCAAATCATTTGTCTATCTTTTGTCAGTTTTCTTTTGCCCACTCTTTGGGAGCGTCCACATCCACGACCGCATTTTGTAAAATCACCGCCGCCGCTTCGCTTGCCGAGCTCTCATCCTCGGGCCCCGTGGAATTGTAGTGGAGTTGATAATTGATGGTATAGTATGAACCACTATAATAATCTAACTGAACCCAGTATTGGTCCCAACGCTCGCCTTTCTCGATATTTTCCCACGGCGTTTTATCTCCCGCATAATATATATCTTTCAAGCCTGTGCAATTATAGAATGCAGACTTGCCTATGCTTGTCACACCGTCGCCAATAGTGACTGTCTGCAAGCCTGCGCAATTGGAGAATGCACTACCGCCTATGCTTTCCACGCTGTCAGGAATAGTAACAGAGGTTAAGCCTGTAAGTCCATAGAATGCATGATCGCCTATTTTTGTTGTTCCCAATGGAATATTCACATTGCCTGTTACCTCGACATTTTTTAGATACAATTTTGCCTTTCCTACTTTGGTAGCGTTTGCAACATACAAAGGATTTGATGATGCGTTGCCTAACTCTATCTCACACCAACCTTTGAGAGTTCCGAGATAATTTACTCTAGTTATGTTTGTACACTTAGAGAATATAGAAGCAGGAATTGTTTGTACGTTATCATCGAAGTTTATCGTCGTAAGTTTATTACAACCTGTAAATACATAATATTCACTTCCATTATATGTGCAATTTATTGCATTCCAATTGACTGTCTGCAAGCCTGTGCAATTGGAGAATGCACTACCGCCTATGCTTGTCACGCTGTCGGGGATAGTAATCTCAGTCAAGCCTGTGCAATTATAGAATGCAGACTTGCCTATGCTTGTCACACCGTCGCCAATAGCGACTGTCTGCAAGCCTGCGCAATTGGAGAATGCACTACCGCCTATATCGCCTTTTGTAATATTAACAGTGGTTAGACTATATTTGTTTGGGATATAGCCTATTGCCAAAGCTGGCATAGTAGCAACTTTTATGCCTGTGCAACCTTCGAATGCATTATAACCTATGCTTTGCACACCTTCGTCTATTGTCACTGTCTGCAAGCCTGTGCAACCGTAGAATGCATAATAACCTATGCTTGTCACGCTGTCGGGGATAGTAATCTCAGTCAAGCCTGTGCAACCGTAGAATGCATAATCGGGAATTGTTTGTACGTTATCACCTATCTTTACTGTTGTGAGTTGAGTGCAACCATAGAAAATATAATGGGAATCAGAACCCACCTCTGTACAATTTGTTGCATTCCAATTGACAGTCTGTAAGCCTTTGCACCCGGAGAATGCAGACTCGCCTATGCTTGTCACGCTGTCGGGGATCGATATCTCACTCAAGCCTGTGCAACCGTAGAGTGCATATTTGCCTATGCTTGTCACGCTGTCGGGGATAGTAATCTCAGTCAAGCCTGTGCAATTATAGAATGCACTACCGCCTATGCTTGTCACACCGTCGCCAATAGTGACTGTCTGCAAGCCTGTGCAATTGGAGAATGCACTACCGCCTATGCTTGTCACACCGTCGCCAATAGTGACTGTCTGCAAGCCTGTGCAATTGGAGAATGCACTACCGCCTATGCTTGTCACGCTGTCGGGAATTGTTATCTCAGTCAAGCCTGTGCAACCGTAGAAGGCATAACCGGGAATTGTTTGAACGTCATTTTCTATATTTACCGCATTAAGTATAATACAACCATTAAAAATGGCATAAGGAGAATGTCCTGCGGATGTACAATTTGTAGCATTCCAATTGACTGTTTCAAGTGATGTGCAATCTGAAAATGCTCCAATGCCTATGCTTGTCACACTTTTTCCTATTGTGACTGTCTTCAAACTCGTGCAATCACAGAATGTCCAATAAGGAATAGTTTGGACTTTATCTCCTATATTTACTGTTGTAAGCTGTGTATCCCCTGCGAAAATTGAATATCTATAGTCGCGTACTTTGCAATTTGTAGCATTCCAATTTGCGGTTTGTAAACCTGTGCAACTAGCGAATGCATAATAACCTATGCTTGTCACACCGTCGGGAATTGTTATCTCGGTCAAGCTTGTGCAACCCTCGAATGCATAATCACCTATGCTTGTCACACCGTCGGGAATTGTTATCTCGGTCAAGCTTGTGCAACCCTCGAATGCATAATCACCTATGCTTGTCACACCGTCGGGAATTATGACAGATGTAAGACGAGAGTTATAAAACGCATACAGATAAATCGCATCGATTGATTCGTTGAGAGGAAGATCCAAATCGGTGCTTTCACCGTCATATCTTATTGCATAAACAGTATCGCCGACAGTATAAGTCCAAATGCCGTTGTCGTCTCGTTCAAGTTTATTTTGAAATTCAGCGTCCTTTGTAGTCAAAACTTCTCCAATCCAAGCAGGAGATAAAATTTGAACTCCACTCAAATTGCGTATATGAACCAACTTGTAGCAACCTTCGAATGCATCATCATCTATGCCTGTCACGCTGTCGGGAATAGTAATCTCGGTCAAACCTGTGCAACCATAGAATGCCCGATAGTCTATGCTGGTCACGCTGTCGGATATAGTAATCTCGGTCAAACCTGTGCAATAATGGAATGCATCAGTGCTTATACTCGTAACGCCTTCGCCTATTGTCACCGTCTGCAAACTTGTGCAATAAAAGAATGCCCTCTTGTGAATTTCTCCACTCGTAATAGTTACTGTGGTCAAGTTGTTTTTAGGCAAGGCTTCCGTCGCGATTGCAGGTATAGTGGCTGATGTAACATTGTCACACTCATCAAATGCATATGAATAGACTCCTGTCACATAGTCGGGTATGATGATCTCTTCAACAGATGTATCAACAATTCCTGTAATATTGCATTCTGTCATAGATGATGTAAAAGTATAATTTGCCATTTCGGGTACAACGCTGAATTTTGCAATGACCTTTGTTTCATTTTCAGGCATTATATAAATATATTCTTCTTCTTGAGACAGGTTTTTGCCATCAACATACCAACCTGCAAAATCATAACCGAGATATGGTGTTGCTTCAATATAAACTTCTTGTCCTACTATGTATGTGTTGTTTAATTCCACTGTGATGCCTTGACTTTTATCTTCGGGGGCAATTTGAATTTTATACCACTTCGCGGTGTAAGTCGGATTTGTAGTGCTCACGGTTATTTGATAATTCAGCTCACGCGAAAGCAATTTGTCATTATCATACCAACCCATGAAAGTGCACCCCTCATTTGTGTTGGCTGTGAGGGTATGGGTGGAGTCATAGTCCCACTCATGGTCGCCCTCATCAGAAACTGTGCCCATTTCGACGTTGTCGGACTTTATTGTCACTTTGTATTGATTTGCTTCCCACTTCGCCTTTACGGTGACAGACTGAGCGATGTCCCAACCCGTGAGCGAATTGCCGCCCAAATCGGACAAAAGCTTGCCATCATACTCCCAACCTTTGAAGGAATAACCCGTGCGAGACGGGATGGGAAAGTCGAATTCGTCATCATAAGTTACTGTCACAGGGGCTTTATCGCCGCTTGACAAAGTGCCGCCGTTTTCATTGAAATTTACTTGATATTTATTTGCCGTTTTGTCCACATCCACATTTACGGCGCCCCATGGCGTGACAGTGGTCGCTGTTTCGCCATCTATCTTCCACCCATTAAATTTGTAGCCTTTTATATTCGGAGTATAACGCAAAGAATATTCATATCCCGTATATGCCGTTTCCGCTTTCAAAAGCGAAAGTCCGTCCATATAATTGACAGGGACGGCATAACTGCGATACACGGTGAGCTGATATACATTTGTTTGGACATTATCTTTTGATGTGACGACGATCCAAAAATCATTTGCGCCGTCATTGAGATGCCCGTTTTTGCTTGCGGCTATCTTTGTGGGTATCTTTGTCTGTCCGAGGCTGTCATAGTAAAGCTCCCACGTGCTATCGTTGCTACATACTATCATATTTGACAAAGACACTTGAGTGGTGTTTCTGTCAACAAGCATGAAGATGTCCGTCCCGTCTATGCTTGCGCCTTCAACGCTGAATATGACGGCGGAACGCTGTTGCCATACGGCATACAGGTCGAGGTCGCTCTCGACAGTGTCTGTATCAAAATTCCATAGGTCCGAACTGTTTGACTTTTTCGACCAACCGAAAAATGTGTGATTGAGGCGAGTCGGGGACGTGGGCGCGGTCAGTTTGGAATTTTTATTCACCGTGATGCTGTAAATCTCGTTATCTCCCGAAAATATCCCGCCGTTTGCATGATATGTCACGGTACATTTGGTGTTTTCCGGTTTCTCTTCCGGCTTTTCGTCGGGGGTAGTCGGCGTTTGAGACCCGCTTGACGGGCCAAAGCCGTCCTTATAGTACTTTGTGGGAACGCCTAAGATATAAATTGTCAACACTCCGTTTTCAAGAGTGCCTTCAAACAGAAGTTCTCCATCACAATATAGGGATATGGCGCTCCCGCTGAGTTTGTATGTACCTCTCAGCCCTGCGTCATCGACCCACCCGTCGGCTTGAATATCTACCCACAGATTCGGGGCTTTGATGCCGCCATTATACTCGTAATATCTGCCTGTATGACCCACAATCGATTGCTCTTTCGGATCGCATGCGGCAAGCGTGACTGCCGCGATACACAGCAGAAGCGCCACCGCAAGCAGGGCTATAAATATTTTGCCTTTACGTTTCATGTTTTACTCCTTTCGGGCTTGCGCCCGTTTTGATATACGAAAAATGCGCCCGACAAGGGCGCACATTCACGAAGCAGTCAAATATAACAAGTGCACTCTTGCCGATTTGCCACAACCTTAATATGCTACTACTTTCCGCATACCAAGAAATGCACTTGTTACCCAATAGTAAGTGCAGAAAAGTAGTAAATTATAAAGTTGTGGCAGTGTCATTATAGCACCCTGCCCGCGCATAGTCAACAACCTTGACGATTTGGCACCGCCGCATTTTGCGATTTGCTTGATTATCCCGTCTGGTTTTTGCATTGTGTATGTTCTTGTCCTTCCCCTATCAACTTGCTTTTTCGCAATAGGCGTATTATAATTTGGATATAATTTGGTTTTGGCGGGGCATATGACAAAAAGGCAGATACTTCAAAACATGTACAGGAAGAGCGTCACGGTCATGCTGGTCGGCATACTTACGGGGCTGACGGTGGGCGTGGTCGTCACGTTTTTCGCGCTGGCGACGGAGGTGCTGTCCGAGCATTCCTACAACATCTACGAGAGCGTGCAGGCGCGTCCCGCGTTTGTGCCTCTGCTTTTTTTGGTGCTGGCGGTAGGCGCGTTTATGGTGGGCACGCTCAATCGTTTTCTGCCCATGCTCGGCTCCAACGGAGTTCCGCAGACGGAGGGCGTGACCCGCGGGCTTCTCAAGATGAAGTGGTATCAAATGCTCCCCGCTATGGCGGCGGCGAGCCTTATCAGCATATTTATGGGGCTAAGCGCGGGCGCTGAGGGTCCGAGCATGTTCATAGGCGGCATGTGCGGCGACGCCGTAAGCAGGCCGTTTGGCAGTACGGATATGGAGCGACGCTATCAGATTACGGGCGGAGCGTGCGCGGGCGTGGCAGTCGCGGCAAACGCGCCTCTCACGGGCATAGTGTTCGCGCTTGAAGAGGCGCATCGTCGCTTTACGCCGTCCATACTCATATGCTCATTTTCCGCGGTCATATCCGCGGTGATAACGCGCAACCTGTTGCACCTTGCGCTCGGGCTGGAGATAGAGAGCGAGCTTATAGGTTTCAAACTTGTGCAGATGCCCGCGATTGGCTATTTGTACGTCGCGCTTGCCGCGCTTGTCAGCGGACTTGTCGGCGTGCTTTTGTTCTATCTTGTCAAATTCGGCAGAAAACGCATGATGAAGATCACCGCGCTCAAAGGCGCCGTCAGATATCTCATTCCCTTCCTCTTTGCGGGCGCGGCGGGACTTGTCACGGTGTACGCGACGGGCGGCGGGCACTCGCTCATCAATATGCTCGCCACAAACGGCGGCGAAGGACAGATGTCGCTGGGTCTTGTATTCGGCACACCCATAGCGGCGACGCTCGTCATCATAATCGTCCTAAGGCTGGTGAGCCTCGTGCTCGGCATAGGCGCGGGCGTACCGGGCGGCATATTCGTGCCTATAATATCTTTGGGCGCGCTTGTCGGCGCGTTGATGTCACGCCTTCTCGTCCTCATGGGCATGGACGCGGCGTTTACGGACTACATCGTGCTCATATGTATGGCGACGATATTCGCCGCGACGGTCAAGGCTCCGCTCACCGCGTTGATCTTCGTTGTGGAATTCACGTGGCAGTCCACCCTGCTCCTGCCCGTCGTGCTGGGCGTGTTTATAGGCTATATGCTGAGCGAAATATTCTCCGTCAAGCCGCTCTATGACTTCCTGCTCGAGGATATGGAGGAGCGTTTCGGACACGGTTTGAAGAGAGGCTTGCACGAATATACCGCGCGCATAGGCGAAGCGTCCCTCGCCGCGGGCAAACAGCTGGGCGACCTGCTTTGGCAAGAAGGCACGACCTTCAAATTGCTGGAGAGAGGCAACGAAAACGTCGTGCCCGAAACCGAAACCGTCCTGCACGTAGGCGACAAGCTCACGCTGTGCGCGGAAGTGGATGACCCCGAGGACTTCGACGCGCACGTCGAGGAGATCGTAAGCCCGTTTGACCATCTCGGCAAACTGCATTTCCCTCGTCGATTGCGCAAAGCGATCTCGGCAAACGCGGAGAATGAGCCGACAAAGTTTATGGAAACGGTTTTGTCTATGGCAGACGACGCAGAGAACGAAATAGACTCCGCGCCTTCAGCAGACCATGCCGAAGATGTCGGCGCGCCATCGGACAAAGGAGACAACGATGAATAAAATAGTTGCGTTTTTCATGGACGGGGATCCCGCGCTCAAGCTCACCCGACTCGCCATCGACAAACTGAAAGCGCGCTTTGACATTCCCCTCAAACTTGAGGCGTTGCCCGCCATATGCGGCAAACTCGGCGCCGTGTCCGCCGCGAAGAGCGCGGGTGCGGTGCTCGTGGGCGCGGACGCAAAAGAGAGCGGCATGGCGGCGGCGCTTCAAAAGGAGCTGGGACTGCATACTTCCCTGCGAGCGGGAGAAATAGAACTTGTGACAAACGCGACGTCGGGCATTTACGGCGACAGGAGCGGATATGAAGAAAACGCAACTTTCGGGCGCGCCGCCTACGATGTGGAATATTTTTCGGAACTTGAGATAGAGCGCGTCGCACGAGTCGCCTACGAGTTTGCAATGCAAAAGGACAAAGGCGTCATATTGCTTGACAGAGGCGGACGGCTTGCAACCTCTCTTTTGTGGCGCAAAATAACGTCCGACATCAACGAGGATTATCCCTCGGTGCCCCTCAAAATGTGCGACATATGCGACTTTTTGCAAAATTTCGATAAAATTTCGCGCACCCTTCTTTTGGACGGCGAAAAGATATGTCTCGACGACTATCTGCTTTTGGGATCCCGACTTTTCGCAGATATAGCGTGGTCCGCCGCGGACGACGACGGCTTCGAGGCATACTTCGGCGACAGCGCGCTCGCGCTCTACTCGCCCGTCGTCTGTTCTTCCTGCCTCGTCCTCGCCCTTCCCCATATGCTCAAACATTGCTTCTCTCTCGATATCGCGGCAGACGCCCTCGCCGCTTGCTTCTCGCCCCTCTCCCGCGCCTCCCATCCCGAGGATTTTGAAACCGCACTGAACAATTTTTTCAAGTGATATTGTGGACTAAGCGCATCCCCCTTATATATTTATCCCTCTACTTGCCACGCTCTCACTATGCGTAGTCCCACCCTACAGCCCGTCGGAGGGTTTCACCGCCATATGTGGGCTACGCGCCTACACCGCGGCAAGAGATCTCACCCCCTGCGCCCTAACTAAATACGCAAAACGAACAAAAGCTTGCCTCAAAAGCGTTTTTACAATTTATATGTGCCGATTATCTGCTTTTTTTTAAGAATAACCGTGCAAATTATGCAATCAAAATCGAATTGATTTTGGCTTGACCTTATCCGCGCCGCCCTAGCACGACATTTACATATTTCCACGTCGAGGCAAACGAAAAACGACTCCAAAAAGGAGCCGTTTTTTAAGATGATCTAAAA
Organism: uncultured Clostridia bacterium; assembly: GCA_947589475.1. Lineage (GTDB taxonomy): Bacteria > Bacillota > Clostridia > Christensenellales > CAG-917 > CAG-475. Next base: position 18,196 of record CANQBO010000004.1, on the reverse strand, counting down.
TTTAGAAGTTATTCTTGAGGCGCGACGTATGTCTCGTCGATATGCGTGCGCTCCGTGATCCAACGCTGGATCTTGCAGGGAACCCACAGACCGTAGATGCCGACTGTGATGATTGTGAGGAATGCCCACAACAGCCAATGTCCGAACAAAGAGCCGCCCTTGCCTTCGAATTTGAGTTTGTGTCCGTCTATGATCTGGCGGTCTATCTTCCAACGATATTTGCGGCAGACGATCCACGGATACGCTAAGCCGAGCGTGATGACCAACATCAACATATTGAAGAGGTGGTGTCCCAGCCAGCTTATCATCGTGCCCGTAAACTTGCTCGTCGGGGCAACGGCGGGAGCGGCGGGCGCGTCGGGAGAGGGTGTTGCATCGTAGGACGGAGCAGATCCTGCCTCGGGAGCGGGTGTATACGCGGGAGCAGACTCGTATGCGGGAGTCGATTCCGTCGCGGGCGTAGGCGTAGGTGCGGGCGCATACGGTGCGGGAGCTTGCGTCGGCGCTGCATAATTCGGATTTTTATATTTCTTGCCGCATTCCGGGCATGTGAGGACCGCGAGATCGGGCGTAAGCTCGATGGGATGTCCGCAACCGCGGCACGCCAAACTGGGCACTTGAGGCTTAGGCGCGGGAGCGGGTGCCGGCGTCGGCGTAGGCGCCTGCGCGGGCGCAAGTTCCGCCTGAGGCGTTGGCTCTGCATATTTGGGATTTCTGTACTTCTTTCCGCATCCGGGACACACGACAACTTTGACGTCGGGAGTCACTTCGACGGGAGTTTTGCAATTCGAGCATAAAAATTTCGACATAAATTTACCTCCGCTTTGTTATACCGTATTATTTTACGGTCTACCTTATAGAAATATAATAACATAATCCTGCAATAAATCAAGAGAAAATATTAAAATCTCTACAATATATCTGTGCATTTTTTGTATTTTAAATGCGAATATCCCCGGACATATGCCATTTTCCGTCTCGGATATGCCCGCGCGCGACAAAATATGAGCCTTTTATATGTTCGCATCCGATATGCCCAAATGCCTCTGTATCCGCCTCTTCGTTGCTTGACGCGCAAGTTGATCGATGCGTCGCGCTTATGACTTTTCTTGCTCTCGCTTTAAATTTTAACTTGCGCTTGCAAGCGCGTTTGATTGCATATATTTCGCCGATATGTTATCATATATGAGCGATATGGATCTTTTGAAGGACAACGTTTCAAAACTCTACTTCAAGTTTTTGGTCACCGCAATGGGAAGCGCGGTGGTCATTTCCATATACAGTTTTGTGGACACCATCGCGGTCGGCAGGTCCGAGAGCGAGGCGGGCGCGGCGGCTATGGCGGTGCTGTTGCCCTATTTTGGTATAATGAGCTTTTTCGCCGTGCTTTCAGGCATGGGCGGCGCGGTGCTGATGAGTCAATCCTTCGGCGAAGGCAACGTGAAGAAGGGACGCTCTTATTTCACGGTGTCCGTCATCATCCTTGCCGTACTTCTCGCGGTATTCTGGACTGTGAGCATAACTTGCAAGGAGCAGATATTCCGTCTCTTCGGCGCAAACGACGCGATATTGCCCAAAGTGCTAGAATACGGCGATCTGATCGTCTATTGTATGCCGCTTTTTGTGATCCCCAACTTCCTCGGCTGTTTCGTGCGCAACGACAAGTCTCCCGCGCACGTAATGACCGCCGTCGTAACGGGCGGCGTCGTCAACATCATCGGCGACATAGTTTTCGTATTTCCCATGCACATGGGCATGCGCGGCGCGGCGCTTGCCACCGTGCTGGGCGCGGGACTGCAAACGGTGATAATGCTTTTGCACTTCTTCAAAAAACGGTGCAACTTGCGCTTCGTAAAGCCCGCGGACTTCCCCCATACGACGGGCGTCGTACTTTTTGCAGGCTTCAGCGCGGGCGTGCTGGAACTCGGCACTGTCATCATTTCCACGCTCATGAACAATCAAATAATGCGATACGGCACGGAGGCTAACCTCGCAGTGTTTGGGGTCATATCCACCGTCGCCGCGCTGTTTCAGGCGCTTTTCGGGGGCGTAGGCCTCGCCGTACAGCCCATATCCTCCGCGAATTACGGCGCAAGACAGCCCGATCGCATACTCAGGTCTCTCTCTTTGGGCGTAGTCTGCACCGCCGTCCTCTCGGCAATATTCACAGCCGTTTTGGAGCTTGCTCCCGTAGAGGTCGTAAGCCTCATCATGACAACTACTCCCGACGTCGTCGCCGCGACTCCGCGTATGACGCGTCTCTTTTCGCTGTGGTTTGTCGTGATGGGTTTCAACGTGCTGGGAGTCTACTATCTGCAGTCAATATCCCGCTCCCGCATGGCGATGTCAATATCCGTGCTCAGAAGCTTCGCGCTCTCGTCTTTGCTCATCTACACCTTGCCTCTCGGCATGGGTCTCGACGGAGTAATGCTCGCCCTGCCCATCTCGGAAGCCGCCGTGCTCATTCTCACCATAGCCTACACCGCCTACATCCACAAGAAGCTCTTCCGTCCCATCCACATCGCCCGCCTCGTCTACACCGACGCCTATACCCACGAGATTTGAACAAACGGCGCACGGCGTGTATAAGCGCGCTCGGACAATGCAAGCGTAAATAACAAGCTCTCACGCAGGAGTTTGTCCTTGCAAACAATCAAAAAAGCGCGAATGTGTGCGATAAAAGAGCCACATTCGCGCGTTTTTAGCTTGGAGTGCAGGGGACGAAGTCCCTTGCCGGGGCGTGGGGCGGAACCCCACATACAAATTTGCTTAGTCCTCGTCGGAGGCGGGTCTCATGCCGATGGAATATTTTGCTCTGACTTTTGCGTCGATCTCGGCGAATACGTCGGGGTTTGCCTCGAGGTAGGCGACGGTCTTGTCCCTGCCCTGACCTATCTTCTCGTCGTTGTAGCTGAACCAACTGCCGCCCTTTTGCACGACGCCCGCTTCGACGGCGAGGTCGAGCACGCACGCGGTATTCGATATGCCCTTTCCGTACATGATGTCAAACTCGGCGACTTTGAAGGGAGGCGCGACCTTGTTTTTGACGATCTTTGCCGCGACGTGATTGCCGATGATGTCGGCGCCGTCCTTGACGGAGTCTTTTTTTCGTATATCTATACGAACGGAAGCGTAAAATTTCAACGCTTTGCCGCCCGTCGTCGTCTCGGGATTGCCGTACATGACGCCCACTTTTTCACGCAACTGATTTATGAAGATTATGGTGCACTTGCTCTTTGACGAGACGGCGGTCAGTTTGCGTAGCGCCTGTGACATCAGCCTCGCCTGAAGTCCGACGTGGCTGTCCCCCATGTCGCCGTCTATCTCGGCGCGCGGAGTGAGCGCCGCGACGGAGTCCACGACGATTATGTCCACCGCGCCGCTTCTCACAAGCGTCTCGCAGATGTCAAGAGCTTGCTCGCCGTCGTCGGGTTGAGAAATGTAGAGGTCTTCGAGCCTCACTCCCAGATTTTGCGCGTACACGGGGTCTATCGCGTGTTCCGCGTCGATGAAAGCCGCCGTGCCGCCCGCCTTTTGCACTTCCGCAACGCAATGCAGGGCGACCGTAGTCTTGCCCGACGATTCGGGTCCGTATATCTCGATTATCCTGCCCTTCGGAATGCCGCCTATGCCGAGCGCGATGTCGAGGGTGAGACAGCCCGTCGATATTGCCTCGACGGGTTGCACGTTGTCGTCGCCGAGGCGCATTATCGAGCCTTTGCCGAATTGCTTTTCTATCTTATCGAGGGCGTCCTGAAGGCTTTCCTCTCTTGACTTTGGCTTTTGGATCTTATCTGCCATAATATTCTCTCCTTTCCCCTTTCGGGCAGTTGATCTTGTTTATATATTAACGCATTGTTTGTCCCAAAAATGGCACATTTACAGCGTAAATACTTCCCCTCTCAGATATTTTATCAAGTAGTACAGCGCAAGGTTTGCGGTCTGCCGCCTTATCTCGTTTCTCGACCCGCTCAGGCGCTTTTCGAACGCGCGTATGAAGTCCCCCGCGCCCACGCCGATATACACGAGTCCTACGGGTTTCCCCTCGTCCCCGTCGGGACCTGCAAGCCCCGTCGTGGACAGCCCTATATCGACGGGCGGGACGTTCAGTCCGCGCACCATCTCTATGGCGGTCTGCTCGCTTATCGCGCCGTAGTTGGACAACGTCGTAGCCTTGACTCCCAACCTTTCCTGTTTGGACTGCTTGCTGTAGCACACGACGCCCTCGAAAAAGTTGTTGCTGATGCCGGGGATCGCCGCGAGAGAGGAGCATATCAATCCTCCGGTCAAGCTTTCGGCGACGGCGAGCGTCTTGCCGTTCCGTTTTAGGAGCGCGGCGGCAGTCTCGGCAAGTCCCTGCCCGAAAGCGCTGTAAACTTCGGTCTCGAACGATCGATATATCCAGCTCTTAAGCGGGTCGAACTCGCGTTTGGACAGCGTAGACTTAACGGTGAGCGTGACGTCGAGGCAGTCCTCGTTTATATCGAATTCCAACCCCTTATCCGCAAACGGAGCGAGGCGGCGAAGCACCTCCTCCTTTGTAAGTCCGCAAAGCTTTACGACTTCCTGCTGCATTCATTCCTCCTCGGCATGCGCGTCCCCGTGCGCCTCGCGGACGTCCCCATCGGACGCGCCGACCTCTATGCCGCTCTCTGCGTCGTCTGTCAACACGTCCTTGTTTTTGATGAAGTAGTGCACTCCGCTTATCACGGTGACGAGAGCGCCGATATAGTACAGTACGGTGCCGATATACGCGCACGGCTTAAGCAGACCCGCGACGACCAGCACCGATACGGCGATGTTCAAAAATATGGTCTTTATCTTGCCGAATATGTCGGCGGAGATTACTTTTCCTATCTTTGCGGCGATCGTCCTGAGCATGCCGACAAGCAACTCTCTTACGAATATAGCCCCGCCCAAAACGGCGACAGTTACGACGTTTTCGGCATAGACGCAACTAAGCCCGTCCCCGAAGCACACGATGGCAAACAGCATGAGGCAGATATTGACTTTGTCCGCGATGGGGTCGAGATAACTGCCCAGCACGGATACGGAGTGCGTCGAACGCGCGATGGCGCCGTCCACGAAATCCGTGATGCAGGCGATGGCAAACAGCGCGCACGCTACGCTGAGTAGCACTATCCTCGTGCCGCCCGCCGTAAACTGTCCCGCGATATACAGCGCCACCGACGGAATGGTGAGAAACATCCTTGATATAGTGATCTTTGTTGCAAGCGTAATTTTCATTTCTTCTTAGTCCTATACGGTCCTGCCCGACAGGTCGAGCCCCAGCGTCCCCGTGATCTCGACGTCGTAGAAATTTCCTACCTCGAGCGGAAAGTCCGACGTGAAGTAAATTTCGGTATCGATGTCGGGAGCTTCGCTCTCAGACCTTCCCGAAAACATTTGCCGCGAAAAATCTATATCCTCATACAAAACTCTCGCGACTTGTCCTATTCTCTCGCGCTGTCTTTGCGCCGTAACGCTCTGCTGGAGTTTTTCAAGCTCCCTTGCCCTTCTCTGCTTGACCTTGACGGGGATATGCCCGTCAAGTCTGTCCGCGGGAGTATTTTCCTCCCTTGAATAGGCGAAGAAACCCGCGTAATCCAAATTTCCCTCGGCGATGAAGCTACGAAGTTTGTCGTGATCCTCCTCGCTCTCGCCCGGGAAGCCGCAAATGAAGGTGCTGCGAAGCGTTATCCCCGCCTCGCGCACGCGCTTTACTATAGCCCTCGTCATAGCCTCGTCCGTGTGCCTGTTCATGCGCTTGAGCACTGCGCTCGAGATATGCTGGAGAGGAATATCCATATATTTTGCGACTTTTTTCTCGCTCGCCACGAAGTTGATAAGCTCGTCCGAAACCATTTCCGGCTCGAGATACAAGAGGCGTATCCACTCGAAACTCAGCCCCTCAAGCTCCTTTACAAGCTCCGTCAGGTGCGGTTTGCCGTCAAAGTCCATGCCATAGCGCGTGACGTCCTGCGCGACAAGGATAAGCTCCTTTACGCCGTCGTCCGCAAGCCTTCCCGCCTCGTCTAGGAGGTCTGTCATCGCCTCGGAGCGATATTTGCCGCGTATAGACGGGATCGCGCAATATGTACAGTGGTTGTCGCACCCGTCCGCGATCTTGAGATATGCCGTGTGCAATGGCGTTGTGAGCACACGCCCCGCATAAAACTTGTCGAGACCCTCTCTGCGAGAATATCTTTCCCCCGCCGCGATGTTGTCGACCGCCTCGAGGATGTTGTCATAGTCGCCCGTGCCGAGGAAAGCGTCCACCTCCGGCATTTCCGCCTTCAGCTCTTCCTCATATCTCTGAGCAAGGCACCCCGTCACGATGACATGCCTGCCCTCGGCGCGTTTTTTGAAATCTATCGCGCTTAATATTTCCGCAATGGACTCCTCCTTCGCGCTCTTTATGAAAGCGCAGGTGTTGACGATGAGTATTTCCGCGTCCTCTTCGCGCGAAACTATGCTGTGCCCGCCCTCTTTGAGCCTTGCCAACATCTTTTCGGTGTCCACTCTGTTTTTATCGCATCCGAGCGAGATCGCGCCGATCCTCATGCCTTGCCTCACATCACTCATCGTCGCCCTCGTCATCCGACTCTACGGACGATTTAAACTCCTCGAATTCTTCTCTCGTCATGGTGACGATGGTCTTTTTGGAGTCGCGCTCGCTCACGCCGATGTAGCCCATATCCTTGACGGTATCCACGATCCTCGCCGCCTTTTGATATCCGAATCCGAGCTTGCGCTGTATATACGACGTGCTGAAAGAATTTCCGTCCGTCTCTCGCAACAGTATTCCAAGCTCGAGCGCGGCGATAAGATCGGGAGCGTCGCGCGTGGCTTTGCTCTCCTTTTGCGCCGCTTCGGGCTTCTTTTCGGGCTTATCGTTGAAGATCGCGTCCTTAGCCTGCTCGTCGAAATAGCAGTCGTTGTGGCTCTTTACAAACTCCACCACCTTCTTGACTTCGGGGTTCGAGATGAAAGCGCCCTGTATCCTCTTGAGATCGGACGTACCGGGTTCCATATACAGCATGTCGCCCAAGCCCAGCAGATCTTCCGCGCCTACGGTGTCCAGTATGGTGCGGCTGGAGCCGCTGTCGGACACTCTGAACGCCACTCTCGAGGGGATGTTGTTTCTTATCGTGCCCGAGATGACGTCCACGGAGGGGCGTTGCGTCGCAAGCACAAGGTGTATACCCACGGCGCGCGCGAGGCTGGCGATCCTGCCGACGGACACCTCCACCGCCTTCTTGCCCATAGTCATGAGGTCCGCGAACTCGTCGATGATTATGAGGATGAGAGGCATCTTTTCAAGCCCGCTGTTTTTGACGTCGGAGTTGTACTCCGCGATGTCACGGTATCCCGTTTCCGAAAAATATCTGGTGCGGCGCTCCATCTCTTTTTCCGCCCACGCGAGCGCTTTTATCGCCTTGTCCACGTCGCATATGATCTCGTCCATCAACAGGTGCGGAATGCCCGCGTAAACGGACAGCTCCACCCTCTTCGGGTCAACGAGTATAAACCTTATATCGTCGGGAGACGCCTTATAAAGCAAGCTCACGATCAACGTATTGATACAACAGCTCTTGCCGCTGCCCGTCGTGCCCGCGACAAGCAGATGCGGAAGTTTTGTCACTCTTGCCACATGACTGTTGCCGTACAAGTCCACGCCCAGCGCGAACGTCGCGGGATCGGAAGCGGAGTTGAATGTGCTCGACTGCAATATCTCGCTTATATTGACGGTGCGCCGCCTCTTGTTCGGCACCTCTATGCCGACCGCGTTCTTTCCCGGTATGGGAGCCAGGATACGCACGCTTTCGACTTCCATCTTCATCGCAATATCTTTTGAATATTTGAGTATGGTCGCGACGGAAATGCCCTTCTTCAGAGTGACCTTCACCCTGTACATCGTAAATGTGGGACCTACGTCTACGCTTTCCACATCGCCGATGATGTCAAAGTCCATAAGAGTGCTGACAAGCCTCTCCTTCTTTTCCTCTATATCGTCGTCGGGAGCGAGTTTTTCCGTCGGCGGTTCAAGCAAGCTCAACGGCGGCGCGACGTACGGGCGCTTTGGCTTCACGGGCGCTTCCGCCTTCTTTATCACCTGCTCGACCGTAGGCTGATGCACATGCGCGCCCTCTTCGACGGGAGCGGCGGCTCTGCGCGAAGCCTCCTTCGCCTTTTTCTCTTTCATGCTCGGCTCGTCCGCAAACGCGGGAGTAAGCCCCTTGCTCTTTTTGATATTCTCTATCCGCGCGTCCATTTCCGCGCTCTCAACTTCTCTTGCGCTCATGTGCGCAATATCCGTTGCGCTCTGTATCGCGGAAGCGGACATCTTGTCCCCCGTGACCTCTCTCGGCGCCTTTATGGGTTCGGACGGAATTTGAGCCTCCTCGACGGGTTTTTCCTCCTCGAGCGGCTTCACGGGCGTAGGCTCATACGGCTCCACCTTCTTTACGGGCTGATAGGTGAGTTTCTCCGGCGGTTGATATGCGGGTTCCGCGGGTTTTGCGGGTCCCGCGGGTCTTGCGGGAGTCTGATCCACGGCGCTCGATTGAAATGCGCGCGGCAATTTGGTGCCTGTCGACGGCATATATCTCACGCTGTCAAGCCCCTGCTTCTGCACGGGAGTATACCCGCTCTGTCCGTCGCTCCTCGCGATCTCAGCCCCGGGAGTGGAGCTTTGCGGCGTCCTGTACGCGTCGACGACGGTCTCTTTGTCCTCTTCCTCGACGGGTTCGGCGGGTCTTTGATTTGTCTTTGCCATATTCAGCGCGCCGAGCATGCCGACATTGACGTTTTCCGTAGACGGCCTATCCTGCGGATGCGAAGCGGCTTTATCCTCCGCTTTCGGCATATGCCTCGTGGGACGCGCGACTTCTTTCTTCTCTTCCTCCGCGGGTGCGGCTCTGAGCACTTCCCGTCCGCTCGGAGCAGAGCTTGCGTCCGCCTCGAATATGGGTGCGGGAGAAGTGCGCCACTGTCTCAAACTCTCGTTTTTCAACGTCTCGAAATCCACTTCGCCGCTCGGAGAGACGGCGCGATCTTCGTTTTCCGCGCGATGGCGGGCGATGAATTCGGACTGCGGGTCTCCTCCGCCGCCCAAAGTGTCCATCATATCCTGTCTGCGCTGAGCGGGAGTGGAATATGTGCGCCCGACGTCCGACATAGGCTCCATCCTGCCCTTGCGCGCCGCCTCATATCTCGCGATATTTTCATCGCTCGGACCGCTTCCGAAAAGTATTTCCCTCGCGGTGTCCTTCATGGGCGCATACGTCGCCCTTTCGGGAGCGGGCGCGGTGTACGGCGAGCTTGCCGTCATGCGCTGTTCGTCCTCATATCCGCCGTCCCTGTTGGGATAGAGCGGGTCGAAGCCGAGGGGCACATAGCCGTAGGAGCCTTTGCCCTTGCGCGGTTTTTCGGGTTTGCCTTCCACGTCCACAACAAACAGTCTCGTGCCGTTTGAAGTATGCGAAAAGTCCGTGATGACAGGCTCGTCCACGGCGGTGACTTTGTCCCCTTTGCGTTTTCTTTTCTTGCGCGGAGCCTTTTCTTTCTCGCTCTCTTCTTTTCTCTCTTTGGGAGTGGCGGCTTTGTATACGACGTTGCGCCTGAGGCTCGGTATAAGCCCGCAACCCGCCATGATCAAAAACGCGGCGCAGGCGATGGAAAGCGCTCCCACGCCCGTGACGACTTTCATAAGCGGGTACGCAAGAAGCCCGAAGAGCATTCCGCCCGCCGTATTCGTCTCATGATAGCACCTGAGCAGATATTCTCCGTAATTCGCGCCGATAATGTGCCCGCTGGACGTATAGATGTGAAGCGCCAAAATACCCAAAAGCAACATTCCGAAAAGATATGCCGAACGCGCGAGACGTTGTCTTATTTTCACGCCGAACGCGATCGCAATGCCGAAAATTATCCCCATCAAAGCATACGCATAGGACGCCAAACCGAAAAATCCCACCAAAAAGCCGTAAACCATCCTGCCCACGCCGCCCAATGCGCCGATATCCGACAAAAAACAGAATAAAGAAACGACTGCGATAAGCACCCCTATCGCGATCCGATTGCCCTTATTTGCTCTTGCCTGTCTCGTATCCGTCACTTTTTCCTCTCTCACGCGCGCCGCACAACGCTCCCGCGCACGCATATGTGATTTAATATAATTATGCAATATTTACTATTAGCTCAAACATTATATCATACGCCCCCTGCAAACACAAGCATAACGTCGAATTTTTTCAAACTTTGTCCGCACATCCAAACTCAAGCATGAAAAGCGTCGGCGGCTCGGACATGGCGTTATTGAAAGACCCGACCTCTCCCTTCGTTACGTGCAGCGATGAGTTTGGGGACTAGCTTTACGTCTGCGCTTGAGCGCACTAGGGATATACGTTGGTATCTCGGACAAACTTATTTAAATGACCCACCCTCGCCTCACGGCGTTCCCCGACCTATCCGAACACACTAACTGTTTGCGCTCTACGCGCAAACATATCCCCAACTTAGCGGCGCGGCAGGGTCGGGGAAAAGCTTCGCTCGCTCACCGCGTTACATCGTGCGCACTTAATTAAAATACAAACAGCCTTTATCTAAGGCTGTTGATTTTTACTTTGTTTATTCCCTTTATCTTGTCTGTGCGCATTTATGCCACTTGTTCGGGCGGAAAAAATCAGAAGCCCCGCCCTCACTGCGTACGTAAGTGTATCCCGCTCGCTCCGCGACGTCGCTCGGACACGGCAAATTACGAGTATAAGTACGCTCAGACAAAGTTTTCGTTATAAGTCGGGACCCCCACCACCGCCTACGGCGGAGCCTCCCCCTATACACATGTTAAATTTCTACACTAATGTTATTGAAGGGAGATGCCTACTCTCAGACAAACTTTCATTTTTATCAATTTGTTGGCATACCCCTTTATTTACCCCATGAGAAGTACTTTTCGTGGGGACCCCGATCATATACCCCATAAAATTCACTACGCTCATTTCTATGGGGACCCCGTTTAGCTCAGACTTGCATCTTTCCCGATTTTGGCATACCCCTTTACAGCGTGAGTGTAGGAACGCTATCGGGGTCCCCGCAAAATTACGTAGTGATTTTGTGGGGTGATGTTTAGGGGGAGGCTCCGCCAGAGGCGGTGGTGGGGGTCCCGTAATAAACCAGCGGGCGAAGCCCGCGTCCCCATGAGCATTTCTGACATCATAGGCTCGCTTCTTGTCAAATGCAGAATTGTGAAATGTATATTTTCTTCTTACGGGAGTTGCGTTTTTCTTAGCTTACGGGAGAACTTTTCTCAAAAATTCGCCCGTGTAGCTGTCTTTTACGGTGGCGACATATTCGGGAGTGCCTTCTGCGACGACGCGTCCGCCGCGGTCTCCGCCGTCGGGACCTAGGTCGACGATGTAGTCCGCGACCTTGATCACGTCGAGGTTATGCTCGATGACGACGACGGTATTGCCCTGCTCGACGAGCTGTTGCAGAATACTCAAAAGTTTGCTGACGTCGTGCGTATGCAGACCCGTGGTAGGCTCGTCGAGGATGTACAGCGTCTTGCCCGTGGAGCGGCGGGAAAGTTCCGTCGCAAGCTTGACTCTCTGCGCCTCGCCGCCCGAAAGCGTAGTCGAGGACTGACCGAGTTTGACATAGCCGAGTCCCACGTCGTTGAGGGTGCGGATCTTGTTGCGTATTTTGGGGATATTTTCAAAGAAAGATACGGCTTCTTCTATGGTCATATCCAACACTTCGGAAATATTTTTGCCCTTATAGCGCACCTCGAGCGTCTCGCGGTTGTATCTCGCGCCCTTGCACACCTCGCAAGGCACGTAGATGTCGGGGAGGAAGTGCATCTCTATCTTGATTATGCCGTCGCCCGAGCAATGCTCGCACCTGCCGCCCGAAGTATTGAAAGAGAAGCGTCCCGCGCTGTACCCTCTCGCCTTTGCGTCGGGCAGTGAGGCGAAAAGCTCGCGTATGGGGGTGAATACTCCCGTGTACGTCGCGGGGTTGGAGCGCGGAGTGCGCCCTATGGGGCTTTGGTCTATGCAAATGATCTTGTCTAGGTTTTCAACGCCCAAAATTGCGTCGCACTTGCCCTCGGCAAGCCTGCTCTTCATGAGTATGTTTGAAACGCGCGGATAGAGTATCTCGTTGACAAGCGATGACTTGCCGCTTCCGCTCACGCCCGTCACGCAGGTGAACGTACCCAACGGAATTCTGACATCTATTCCTCTCAAATTGTTTTGAGCGGCGCCTTTCACGGTCAAAAAATTGCCGTTTCCCTGCCGCCTTGCGAGGGGGACTTCGATTTTGTATTCGCCGCTCAGGTACTTGCCCGTGACTGACCTCGGCGAGGCTATGATGTCCTCCACCGTGCCCTGTGCAACGACCTCGCCGCCGTGTATGCCCGCCCCGGGACCTATGTCGACGATGTAGTCCGCGCTTCGCATGGTCTCCTCGTCATGCTCCACGACGATGAGGGTGTTGCCGATGTCCCTGAGATTTTTGAGGGAGGCGAGCAACCTCTCGTTGTCCTTTTGGTGCAGACCTATGCTCGGCTCGTCGAGAATGTACAGCACGCCCGTAAGTCCGCTTCCTATCTGCGTTGCGAGGCGTATGCGTTGCGATTCCCCTCCCGAAAGCGTAGCCGCGGAGCGCGACAGCGTGAGGTAATCCAGCCCCACGTTGTTCAAAAAGTCGAGGCGCGCGCGTATCTCTTTGAGTATCCTGTCCGCGATGAGGCGTTCGGTATGCGTAAGCTCGAGGCTTCCCAAAAACTTGTTCAGCGCGTCTATGGACATCTCTGTCATCTCGAAGATGTTTTTGCCGCCCACGGTGACCGCGAGCGCTTCGGGTTTCAGCCTCTTGCCCTTGCACGCGGAGCACGGCACCTCTTTCATATATTTGTATATCTCCGCCTTTATCATCTCTGAGTCCGTCTCGCGATAGCGACGCATGAGGTTTGTGGCTATGCCCTCATATGACGCCTGATAAAAGCCCTTGTATCCGCGCGAGTTGTAGGACATGGGTATGCGCTCGCCGCCGTTGCCGAAAAAGATTATGTCCAGCGCTTTTTTCGGCAGATCCTTGACGGGCGTATCCGGCGAAAACCCGTATGCGTCCGCAAGCGCGGCAAATTGCATCGTCGCCATCGACGACGTGTCCACAAGCCATCCGGACGCTTTTATAGCCCCCTCGTTTATGCTCTTTTCGGGGTCTGCGATGAGAAGTTGAGGGTCTATCTCCTCCTTGAAGCCCAACCCGCTGCACTCGGGACACGCGCCGTAGGGATTGTTGAAAGAGAACAGCCTCGGAGTCAACTCCTCGAAGGACAGGCCGCAATCGGGACAGGCATAGCGCGTGGAATACGTCGTTTCTTCGCCGTCCACGTCCGCGATGACAAGCCCTTCGCTGAGCTTTATCGCCGTCTCAAGCGCCTCGGCAAGCCTCGCCTCGACGCCATCCTTTATCACTATGCGATCGATGACGACGGAAATGTTGTGCTTGACGTTTTTGTCGAGTTCTATCTGTTCGTCCAGCGTATAGTTTATGCCGTCCACCCTCACTCGCGCATATCCCGCGCGACGAAGTTGCTCAAGTTCTTTTCTGTATTCGCCCTTCCTGCCGCGCACGATGGGCGCCATGATCTGCAACTTTGCGCCCGTCCTCTCCATTATGCGGTCGGAGATCTGGTCCACGGTCTGCCGCTCTATGGGTCTGCCGCACTTTGGGCAATGCGGATGCCCTATGCGCGCATAGAGAAGGCGTAGATAGTCGTATATCTCCGTCACCGTGCCCACCGTGGAGCGCGGATTGTGCGACGTCGTCTTTTGATCTATGGATACGGCGGGAGAAAGCCCCTCGATGTACTCCACTTCGGGTTTTTGCATCTGTCCCAAAAACATGCGCGCATAGCTTGAAAGGCTCTCGACGTATCTGCGCTGTCCCTCGGCGAATATCGTGTCGAAAGCAAGCGAGGACTTGCCGCTTCCGCTCAGCCCCGTAAACACGATGAGTTTGTCGCGCGGTATCTCCAGATCGATGTTTTTGAGATTGTTTTCTCTCGCGCCCTTAATTATTATCTTGTCCATTTATACACCCTCGATAGGTCTTAGATAGTTTGAGTCATTTTTGTCATTATTCTTGAGTTTTGCCTATATTGTTTGGAAATTTTTTTCCGCCTTTATCTTGCAATTTTCGACAAAACTCATCATATGTTTACATTTTTCCCCGTTCAGCTCAGTTTTTTGAGCTTGCGCTTGAGTTCGTTCATCTCGTCGCGGAGAAGTATCGCGCGCTCGAAGTCCAGCTGTTCGCTTGCGACTTTCATCATGCCCTTCAGCCGCTCTATTTCCTTTGCGATCTCCTTTGCGCTCATAGCCTCGCCCTTCGGCGCCTTTTTTGTGATCTCAAGCGAGTTTTTGATCTTGCTCACCACGGTCTTGGGTACAATGCCGTGTTCCTTGTTGTAGGCGTCCTGAAGCGCGCGTCTGCGGTTTGTCTCGTCTATTGCGCGGCGCATGCTGTCCGTAATCGTATCCGCATACATGACCACTCTGCCCTTGTCGTTTCTCGCCGCGCGACCTATAGTCTGTATAAGCGCGCTCTCGCTTCTCAAAAAGCCTTCCTTGTCCGCGTCCAGAATTGCGACAAGTTGCACCTCGGGCAAATCGAGTCCCTCTCTCAACAAATTTATGCCCACAAGCACGTCGAAATCGCCCTCTCTCAGCCCCTTTACGATGTCCATACGCTCAAGCGTGTCTATGTCGGAGTGCATATATTTGACCTTGATGTTCAGTTCCTTCAAATAGTCCGTGAGGTTTTCCGCCATCTTTTTGGTGAGCGTCGTCACAAGCACCCTGCCTTTATTTTCGACGACTTTGTTTATCTCGCCGATGAGGTCGTCCACCTGTCCCTGCACGGGCTTGACCGCGATCTCGGGGTCGAGCAGTCCCGTAGGACGTATGATCTGTTCCACAACGTCGTCCGCCCTGTCCAACTCATACTTCGCGGGAGTCGCGGACATGCACACGACTTGACGGATGTGGCTGTCGAATTCCTCGAATTTGAGGGGCCTGTTGTCGTATGCGCTGGGAAGTCGGAAGCCGTATTCCACAAGGTTATGTTTGCGCGCGAGGTCGCCGTTGTACATGCCGTGTATCTGCGGTATGGTCATATGGCTCTCGTCTATGAACAGCAAAAAGTCTTTGGGAAAGAAGTCCAGCAGAGTGTACGGCGCCTGCCCCGGCTGTCTGCCGTCGAAATAGCGCGAATAGTTTTCGATGCCGCTGCAATAGCCCACCTCGCGAATCATCTCGACGTCGTAATTTACGCGTTCGTCGATGCGTTGCGCCTCAATGAGCTTGCCCCGCTCCTGAAAATACTTCACTCTGTCCTGCTTGTCCAGCATTATGCGGCGGAGTATCTCCTCCCTGTCGCCGCTGATGACGTACTGCGTAGCGGGGAATATCAGGGTATGTTCAAGCTCGCTGACGGGCTTTGACGTCACGCCGTCTATCTCGCAAATGCGCTCCACGGTGTCCCCAAACAGCTCCACGCGTATGGCGATCTCCGAACTCGTCGAGGGGAAGATGTCGATTATGTCCCCGCGCATGCGGAATGTGGAACGCACAAAATCCATATCCGCGCGCTTGTACTGTATGTCCACAAGCCGCCTCGCCAGCGCGTTTCGGTCTATCTCGTCCCCCTCGCGTATGGATATCGCCTGTTCAAAGTAGTCCGTGGGCGCGCCGAGTCCGTAAATACAGCTCACGGACGCCACTACTATGGTGTCCTCTCTCTCGCACAGCGACGCCGTGGCGGAGTTGCGCAACTTGTCTATCTCCTCGTTGACGGCAAGGTCCTTCTCGATATAGGTGTCCGTGCGCGGGATGTACGCCTCCGGCTGATAGTAGTCGTAATAGCTTACGAAAAACTCCACCCTGTTTTTGGGGAAGAACTCCTTCAGCTCGTTGCACAGTTGCGCGGCGAGAGTCTTGTTGTGCGCGATGACGAGAGTGGGCTTGTTCATTTGCGCGATAATGTTTGCCATAGTAAAAGTTTTGCCGGAGCCTGTGACCCCCAACAAAACCTCCGTATTGAACCCGCTCTTCAACCCCTCGACGATGCGCTCTATCGCCTGAGGTTGATCTCCCGTGGGCTTATAACCGCTTACAAGTTCAAACCCCATATCTCAAAAACTCTAAGTTTACTTTGCGTTTTGGTATAATATCGGTATTGCCGAATTCGACGGCTTTTATCTTTGCGACTTTTGTCTTTAGGTCTTGTCCTATTTGTTGAGCAACGCGGTGAGCAACGTCTTAAGCCCCCAGCCTACCGCCGCCGACGTGAGTCCCGTCGCGACCGCAAGCAGTATCCTGAAAGTGACGTTGGACTTGAACGCCCTTTCCACGCGCGCGAATTGAAGCCCCTTCTTGTGCATGTTGATGCAGTACACAAGCTCGCCCTTCCTGTCAGAGGGCGTGACGTCGAAATAGTCGTCTATCTCGAGGTTTTTGATGGCGACGTCAAGCTCCTCTTCGGCGATGTCGAGGTCGAGAGGTATCTGCTCGAAGATCTCGATGGGCGTGATGAGACAACTTCCGCCCGAAAGATCCGCCGTCTGATAGATGACGCGCATGACCGCCTTTTCTTTTTTTGTCAAAACGTGTTGTCTTTCAAGATTCATAAGCCCCTCACAACACAAATCTGATGATGAGCGCCGTCGCCGTTGCCACTATAGCGCTACCCAAAAACGCGCCCAAAAACGCCATGAAGAACACCGCGCCGCGCTTGACGGAAACTTGTTTTTTTTCTTCCTTGTCCTTCTTCGAGCCGTAGAGGACGCGCTCCTGTCTGCCGTCTGTCGCCGTTTGGGGACCTCCCGCCTGCGGAGAGGACACCTCTATGCGCCTCACGATCTGCAAACAGTACTCGTCGGGCGTGAAATATTTGACGTCGATATATTCGAGGTCCTTCAGCTCGCGTATTATCGTCGAAAGCTGGATTTTCGTAAGCGAAAGTCCTTCGGGCAACTTTTCGATCACCTCTTCCGCGTCTATGACTTTGTAGACTTCGGTGTCGCCCGCTATTTCCGAAAGAATATCGTACACCGTCTTTGACTCAATGCCGAGCATATCAAACCCCTTTTATATTTGCCTTATGCCTCTGATTTTTGCTGTTATTTATGATTTTATCACACATCTTCGAATAAGGCAAATATTTATTTATAATACTCGCATGCGCAATATATACTTAAATATAGCCCCGCTACAGTCGGACTTTGCAGATCGCGGGCGTCCGGAAATATCTTTCGTAAAACAAACATGATTTGCGCTCCTTTAAGCACTCTCATATGCGCCTTTGCGCATTTCAGCCGTCCTGAAATGCGGACCCTTGCATATTAAAGCTCTCGATTCCCCCCTCTTCTGTCCCTAAAACCGTTCCCGTTTGTTCCTCTTCGCCCTTGTCACGCACGCGCATATGCGCAAGCCGTACTCCGCCTCACTCATACATATGCGCAAACGATCGCTTCCCTGCCCCCGATACGGGCGAAAAATGTCATAGACAACTTTCTCTTTTTTCGACAATATTCTCAAAATCCGCAATTTTTCGGCATTCTAAACGCGTACTTTGTCAATGCCGCTAAAACTTCTCATCAATGCATATACTGCTCATATCTCCATTTGAGCATATGAAAAATTTTTCCGTTTGAAGCATGCCTTCGTCACAAAATTCGACAAGCAAACAAAACGTCCCTCGCTCGCATTCTATTGCCTTTATACATTTTGTATGCTAAAATAGAAATATGGACAGACTATACAACAACAGAAGCTATTCGACAACAACGGCGCGGAGTTTCTCCCCACCGCTTTTATTTTCCCTATACCGTTGTCCGTGCAAGCACGTCCCCGCGGTCATACTCCGCTTCGCTTCGTCATGCGGATACCCTCGGACAAGCTTAGTGCACTTATTGAATTAAACGGAACATTGGTACTTCCTCGCCTTTCGGCTCGTTGTACCCATCCGCAGGCTCGGTGATCCTGCGGATGCCTCCCATTTTCACACTCTCCTGCTCGTGCAAGCACGTTCCGTCGGTATTTTCTATTAAACGGAACATTGGTACTTCCTCGCCTTTCGGCTCGTTGTACCCATCCGCAGGCTCGGTGATCCTGCGGATGCC
>CANQBO010000003.1 GCA_947589475.1 uncultured Clostridia bacterium | reverse complement strand
GGCATAACCTCGGTCACAATTCCCGACAGCGTGCAAAGCATAGGCGACGATGCATTCTATGGTTGCAAAGGCATAACCTCGGTCACAATTCCCGACAGCGTGCAAAGCATAGGCGACGATGCATTCTATGGTTGCAAAGGCATAACAAAAGTAAATGTGGCATCGCTTAAGGCATGGTGCGAGATAGAGTTTAGTAATAATTCAGCAAATCCTTTGTATGTGGCATATGATAGTCAAATAGGCAAAGCAAAACTATATAAACTATACGTGAATGATGTAGAAGTTAAAGATGATGTGAGTATTCCCACAGGCACAACCAAAATTGGCAAATATGCATTCTATGGCTTGACCGGCATAACCTCGGTTACAATTCCCGACAGCGTGCAAAGCATAGGCGATAGTGCATTCTACGATTGCTCAGACTTGCAGACAGTTACTATAGGCGAAGGCGTAACCAGCATAGGCGAGTCTGCATTCCGCGGTTGCGGCTTGAAGGAGATAACCATTCCCAACAGCGTAACAAGCATAGGCAATTATGCATTCTATCATTGCCCAGACTTGCAGACTGCGACAATAAATGCGCAACGCATAGGCGAGCTTGCATTCAATAATTGCACAGGCTTGCAGACAGTTACCATAGGCGAAGAAGTGACAAGCATAGGCAGTTATGCATTCGGTGGTTGCAAAATTTTACATACTGCAACTATAAATGCGAAACGCATAGTTTCAAACGCATTCTCCGGTTGCACAGGCTTGCAAATGGTAATCATTGGCAAAGGCGTTAAAATCATAGACGGATATGCATTCTACGGTTGCACAGGTTTGCAGACAGTATATTATGAGGGTACAAGCGATCAATGGAACAGCATCTTAGAAAGCGGTGGCAACGATAAACTTGAAAATGCCAAACGCTACTATTTCAGCGAGCAACCCAATTATGACGGCAATCATTGGCATTGGGACGAGGAAACTCATACTCCCGAAGTGTGGGCAAAGCAAGACTGACAAAAGCTGAATTTGTGAAAAACTCACGCTGAAATCACACGGCGTCGCTCATATGGGCGGCGCCGTGATTTTCATTTTGTTTTGCATATTCAAATGTTAAAGTTGTCAAAATGTGGGGATAAAATGTGTTTTATGCGATTTTCGCACGCTTCATACGTTTTGTCAAAACCGTACGTTTTGCCCCGCTCCGCTCATTCCTCGCAGAAGAGTTTGTAGGCGGCGGCGAGGATGTCGACGCTCTTTTCAACGCCCATGGAGGCGCTGTCGAGGCAGATGTGGTAGTTGTCGGGGTCGCCCCACTCCGCGTCGGTATAATAGCGGTAGTGCCTTGCGCGTTGCTTGTCCGTGTTCAGGATGAGCTTTGCCGCCCTCTTCTCGTCGTTTTCCAGCTTGTAAAATTTGAGCACGCGTTGCACCCTGTCCTCTAGGTGCCCGTGGATAAACACGTTGAAGCACTTGCACTTGCCCTTAAGAACGCTGTCCGCGCACCGCCCTACGATGACGCACGCGCCCTGCTTTGCGAATTCTTCGACGGCTTCCGCCTCCGCCGCGTATATGCGGGACTCGAAGTTTTCAAGGCTGGTCCACACTCCGCCGAGCCACGCGGGAGTCGCCATAGCTATGGTGCCGAGGCTCTTCATCTTCTGCTCGTTGTCCTCGATGAATTCCGTCGCGAAGCCGCTGGTTTTGGCGGCTTGATCTATGATCTCCTTGTCGTAGAAAGGTATTCCCAGCTTTTCCGCGAGCATACGCCCGATGAGCCTGCCGCCGCTGCCGAACTGCCTTGATATTGTGATGACCGCGTCCATAATTTCACCTCCCAAAGGCTGTCATATCCAAAGAATATTATCCCCCTTTTGCGCATTTGAGTCAAGAGCGAAAATTTTTATGTCCAAAACGTCCTTATGTCCGCGACATATTGTCGCCGTTTGAATGTCGCGCCATACGGCGCATTTCACCCGCGATCATCATATGCCGCCTGCGCATCAAAATGTAGCCTATGCGCGATATTATCGCCACAGCCTTGCTTTTTTGCCGCGATTTTTATATAATTGTGTCAGAACAACTTTGAAGGAGCATAGACTATGGGCTATACGGTATATCTCAAAAAAGGCGAGGAAAAGCGCGTGCTGGAGGGGCATCCGTGGGTGTACGCCAACGAGGTCGCGCGCATAGAGGGCAAGGACAAAAACGGGTCGCTCGCCACGGTGCGCACTTTCGACGGCAGGTATGTCGGCAAGGGCTACATCAATCATCTGTCCAAGATACTCGTGCGTATTTTCATTCGAGACGACTCCGAGGACGGCGAGGGGCTGTATCTTTCCCGTCTGCGCGCCGCCAACGACTACCGCCTCTCCCTCGGCTTTGAGGGGTGCTACCGCATGGTATTCGCGGAGGCGGACGCCCTGCCCGCGCTGATCATAGACCGCTATGGGGACTACCTCGTCATTCAATGCCTGTCCCTCGGCATAGAGAAGCGCAAACAGCTCATCGTAGACTGCCTTGTCAAGCTGTTTTCGCCCGCGGGGATATACGAGCGTAGCGACGTATCCGTACGCGCCAAAGAGGGACTCGAAGAGGTCAAAGGCGTGCTGTACGGCGACATCCCCGACAAGATATATGTCACGGAAAACGGTCTGAAACTCGCTATAGATGTCAAAAACGGACAAAAGACGGGCTACTTCCTCGACCAAAAAGAAAACCGCCTCGCCGTGCGCAGATACTGCCGCGGCGCGCGCGTGCTGGACGCTTTTTGCAACAGCGGCGGGTTTTCGCTGAATGCCGCGACCGTAGCAAGTTCCGTCACCGCCCTCGACATATCGGGACTCGCTTTGGACAACGTGCTTGAAAACGCCTCCCTCAACGGTTTTGAAAACATAACTACGCTCAAGGGCGACGTGTTCGACGTACTGCGCGACATGAGGACGAAAGGCGTAAACTACGACGTCGTCATTTTGGACCCGCCTGCATTCTGCAAGAGCGCCGCCGAGGTCAAGGACGCCTACCGCGGCTACCTCGACATCAACCTGCTGGGCATGAAACTCGTGATAAGCGGAGGATTTCTCGTCACATGTTCCTGCTCGCATTATATGACTCTGCCGCTGTTTGAGAAAATGCTGTCCGAAGCCGCCTCGAGGAGCGGCCGCGCCGTGCGCACCGTCGAGATGAAGTCGCAATCCCCCGACCACCCCGCCCTGCTCTCCGCCGACGAAACAAGCTACCTCAAGTTTTTCGTACTGCAAGTGATATGAGACGAGACCTTCTCGCCTGACGCTATGCCATTTTTTGCCGCCGACGTGCCAACCGCAGGACTGCGGCATTTTCCTTTCATTATAATACAGATTTGAAACAATATATCAATATGAGGGCGCGCTTATGCTAATCGACATAAAATTCATCTTGCGGCGCTCATTATTTTTATGCCGCGCGTATTTACAATCAAGAGCAATTGATGTAAAATGTTTGCGAAATTCACTTTGGAGGCAATTATGGCAATGAAAAGTTTCGGGGTCAAACCCTATCTATTCCCTATGCCGACGTATATGATCGGCACCTACAACGAGGACGGCTCCGTCGACGAGATGATGATGGCGTGGGGCGGAATTTGCGCCGAGGACATGGTCGCGCTCAACCTTGAAGAGGACCACAAGACCGTAGCAAACATCAAGGCGCGCGGCGCGTTTACGCTTGCCGTCCCCGGTTTAGACACTGTGAAAGAGAGCGACTATTTGGGCATCGCTTCCGCAAACAAGGTCGCGGACAAGTTTGCGCGCACGGGTCTGCATGCCGTAAAAAGCGACAGAGTGGACGCGCCCGTCGTGCAAGAGTACCCCCTCACGCTGGAGTGCACCCTCGTCGACATTCAAAATCAACCCTACGGACTGCGCATACTCGGCAAGATAGAAAACGTGCTCGTTGACGAGAGAGCGCTCGACGCCAAAGGCAAAATAGACAGCAAAAAACTGAACGCCTTCGTATTCGATCAAATGGGCTTCGGCTATTACGCCATCGGCGAGCAAGTCGGCACCGCCTGGAAGAGCGGCGTCCCCCTTATGAAACAGTAATATCCTACAGCTCAAACTAAGATATTTAGAACTCAAACACAAAAAACGTTGATCTCTCGGACACGGCAGGCGGCGTGTATAAGGGAGCTTGGACAAAGCGTTACGTTATAAGTCGGTACCCCCACCACCCGCTATTCAGCGGGAGCCTCCCCCCTATACTCATGTTATATTCCTACACTAATGTTGTCGAAGGGAGATGCCAAAAGCTCGGACAAGCGCAGTTTAAAAACCGCGCTATTTGTTCAAAGACAAGGAAAAAGCAATTTTCCGAGCGTGAGCGTACATGGACGTACATGATTGCGAGGCGGACGCCTCTGACAGTTATTCACAATTAGGCGCGGTTGTAAAACTGCTCAATTTGGATGCTAGGCAAGGAAACGCCCATTCCCCGAACGTGAGCGTACATAGACGTACGTGACCGCGAGGGGAATGGGCGTTGACGATGCATAACGCCAAATTGAGCAGTTTTACAGGAGGATGCAGATAACGCCGCCCTTCCCCTCGTTGACAATACGTCCCAAAGTCTTGCGGAGTTTCTGTTCGGCGTCGGCGGGAATGACGCGTAGCTTGTTTGAGATGCCGTCGGCGACCATATCGCTGAGCGTCCTGCCAAAGATATTCGTACCCCATATAGCGGTTTTGTCATTCTCGAAGGAGGCGAGCATGCCGTCGACAAGCTCTTTGCTCTGCTCCTCACTGCCGACTAATGGGCTGACTTCGGTCTGGACATCCACCTTCATGATGTGCAGGGAGGGTGCGTGCGCCTTGAGCTTCACTCCGTACTGTTGCCCCTGCCTCAAGATCTCGGGTTCCTCAAGCTCCATCTCGTCCATAGTGGGCAAGACTATTCCATATCCGAAAGCGTCCACCTGCTCCATTGCGTCTCTTATCTTGTCTATCTTATCTCTGTCCTTTGTTAGCTTTTTGAGGTGACAGAGCAAGTCGAAGCTGTCCGAAAGCTCGATGCCGCACTCCTCGCTTGCCACTTTGAAGAATACGCCTTGCTTCGGAACGAGGGACACCTGCACCGCGCCCGTCCCCGCGTCCAGCTTTATGGACGACGGTTCGTCCCAATACGAGGCGTCCGCAAACAGCGCGTCGATATGCTCGTAGTCGCGCATTTTTGAGATTTTGTCGCCCGCGGAGCGCACCTTTTCGATGAGTTCCCGCACGACGTCGCTGTCTAAGGGGAGGGACTGCACCCATCTCGGCAGGTCGAAATCGACGATCGTGACCGCAAACTCAAGCAATATCGTCTCGAGTATCTCGGTGATGTCGTCCTCGCCCATCTGCGCCACGTTTTTGAGGAGCACGGGCGCGTCGTATTTTTGCTCCAACTGCGCCTTGAGCGCTACCGCGTCCTCTGTCGTCGGGTCAAGCACGTTGAGCACGATCGCAAACGGTTTGCCGCACTCCTTGAGTTCGTTTATAGCGCGCTCCTCCGCCGCGACGTACTCCTCGCGAGAAATGTTGGTAAAACTGCCGTCCGTAGTCACGGCAAGCGCTATGGTGCTGTGCTCCTTGATGACCTTTTGCGTGCCGATCTCCGCCGCTTTAGAGAATGGTATCTGCTCCTCCGACCACGGGGTGGAGACCATACGTTCCTTTCCGTCCTCCTCCGCACCCAGCGCGCCCGCGACAAGATAACCCACGCAATCTATAAGGCGCATATTGACCGTCATATTGTCCCCTACGGGCACCGCTACCGCCTCGTTCGGCACAAAGCGCGGTTGAGTGGTCATGATGGTCTTGCCGTCCGCGGACTGCGGCATCTCGTCGATCGCGCGAGTACGTTCGTCGGGGTTTTCGATGCCGTCGACGATGAGCTGTTGCATCACCTGCTTTATGAGGGTGGACTTGCCCGTGCGCACCGGCCCCACAACTCCCACATAGATGTCGCCCCCTGTGCGTGAGGCAATATCGCGATAGAGATCGAATTTATCCATAAACTCCTCCAATTCCGTTTGCTAAAATGTATGCCGCCCTCAAGCGCAATATTACAAGCCGCGACAACAATTTGAATTTCCGATTAAAAAAGATGAGGAAGCTCGTCAAGAGGTATATAGAATCAAGCACGTCGAGCGTTAGTATCTCGTACAAGCTTATTTAAATGACCCACTCTCGCCTCTCGGCGTTCCCTGTCTTTACCCCGCAAAATTACGCAGTGATTTTGTGGGGTTAAAAAGAACCGCATTCGCACTGTTTAGCTTGGGGTGCAGGGGACGAAGTCCCTTGCCGAGGCGTGGGCGAAGCCCCACAGATAAAAATAAATAAAAAATGTGAACGTGCGGCGACGGAGTGACGCGATGTTCACATTTTTCATTAAAACACTGGGACGTGGGGTTAAACCCACAAAATAAATCACTCCTCAAGGGCGATGGCGATGGCGGAAATCAAGGCGTCCATGGCAAAGTCGAGTTCCTCGAGGGAGGGGATGCTGGGGGCGATGCGGATGTTTGAGTTGTGCGGGTCCTTGCCGTAGGGATAGGTCGCGCCGACTTTGGTGAATTTCACGCCCGCGTACTTTGTAAGCTCGCCCACGCGCGCGGCTACGCCGTTCACGTCAAGGGAGATGAAATAGCCGCCTAAAGGTCTTGTCCACTTCACGTCGGGACAGTCCCTGCCGAACGCTTCGAAGAGCCGCCTGTCCACCAGCTCGAATTTTGGACGCAGAAGCGCGGCATGCTCCCCCATAATGCGCGTAATGTTGTCAACGTCTTTAAGATATGCCGCGTGCATGACCTGATTGACCTTGTTGGGGTTTATCATCTCGAATTGCAAATGCGAGATGAAGTCCGCGATGTTTCCCTCGCTTGCGGCGAGCGCGGCGATACCGCTTCCCGCAAAGGTTATTTTGGACGTTGAGGTAAGTTCATACACCATATCCTCGCTTCCGAATTTCTTTGCCGCATCGAAGATATTCTCAAGATGATGTTGCTCCCCCGTGAGCGAGTGGACGATGTAGGCGTTGTCCCAGAATATCCTGAAGTCCTTTGCGGCGGGCTTGAGCGCCGCAAAACGCTTGACTGTACTGTCCGAGAAAACTATTCCCGTAGGATTCGAATATTTGGGAACGCACCACACGCCTTTTACGGACGCGTCCTCTTCGACAAGTCGCTCTATCATGTCCATATCGGGACCGTCCGCGAGCATGGGCACCGTCACCATATCTATGCCGAATTCCTCGCAAATGGCGAAATGGCGGTCATATCCGGGCGCGGGGCACAAAAATTTGACCCTGCCCTGCTCTCGCCACGGATTGCACCCCATGACGCCGAAATCCATGGCGTTTGCGACAAGCCTGTACATAATCGAGAGCGAACTGCCGTCAAGGACGACGACATTTTCCTTGCTTACGCCGAACACTTCCGCAAACAACTCGCGTGCGGCGGGAATTCCCTTCATATCCCCATAGTTGCGCGCGTCTCCGCCCGCATATGTATAGTCAAGCTCGCCCGCGCGCACAAGCATGCGCATGCCTATTTCAAGCTGTTGTTTTGACGGTCTGCCCCTCGTCATGTCCACTTGCTTTAAAGAAGCCCTACACTTTTCAAGCAAAATTTTTGCCTCGTCGAGACTTAAACGTTTCAATGGTTTATACCTCCCTTGCACAATATGCGTATTTGCACAAAAAAGTGTTTTATTTGTCGGATTTTGTCATATAAACGTCGAGTTTGCGCATTTTTAACAAAACGGCGTCATTCCTTTTCATCGCTGTCCGCTCTCACGACGAGCCTTATGGGAGTGCCCGAAAAGTCGAAGCTCTTCCTAAGCGCGTTTTCGAGATAGCGCTTATAGCTGAAATGCATCAACTTTGGGTCGTTGACCTTGAGCACAAAGGTCGGAGGAGAGACGGAGACCTGCGTCACGAAGTATATCTTCAACCTGCGCCCGAGATAGGACGGAGGCTCGCTTATCCTCGTCGCCTCGCCGAGCACCTCGTTGAGCAAGCCCGTGGGTATGCGCCGCCTGTTGTTTGCGACCACTTCGCGCACGGTGGGAAGAAGAGAGTCGACGCGCTTGCCGCTGAGCGCGCTGATGTATACGGACTTGAAATAATCCATATACTTCAGATCCTCTTTCAGCTTTTTCTCAAATGCGTTTATGGTGTAGGAGTCCTTGTCCACAAGGTCCCACTTGTTCATGACTATGACGGACGGTTTGCCCTCCTCGTGCACCAGCCCCGCGATCTTGACGTCCTGCTCCGTAAGTCCCTCGCCCGCGTCGCACACGATGAGCACGACGTCCGCCCTGCGTATGGCAAGTATGGAGCGCATGACGGAATATCTCTCTACGCTCTCGTCTACGGCGCGCTTTTTGCGCATGCCCGCGGTGTCTATGATGAGATACTTGTCGTCGCCGATATTAAGCTCGGTGTCCACGGCGTCCCTCGTCGTGCCCGCGATGTCGCTGACTATGCTCCTGTCATAGCCGAGCAACCTGTTGGCGATAGAGCTTTTGCCCGCGTTCGGCTTGCCGACTATGGCGATCTTGATGCGTTCGGGGTCCTCCTCGACGGGAGCTTCGGGAATAACTTCCATAAGCGCGTCCAAAAGGTCGCCTATGCCTTTGCCCTGCTCCGCGCTCACGGGATACGGATCGCCGAAACCGAGCGAATAGAAGTCGTAGACGGTGTCCATATAGGAGTTGTCTATCTTGTTTACGGCAAGCACGACGGGACGACCCGATCTCCTCAAAAAGTTGCATACGAGAGTATCGTCCGTGGTGAGACCCGTCTTTCCGTCCACGACGTAGAGTATGGCGTCCGCGCTGTCCACCGCGATCTCGGCTTGCGCCCTTATGTGAGACCACATCTCGTCGTCGCTCTTAAGCTCCAGCCCGCCCGTGTCGATGAGCGTAAAGGCGCGCCCGCACCACTCCGCGTCCGCGTATATCCTGTCGCGAGTGACTCCCGGGGTGTCCTCGACTATTGCTATTCTGTTGCCTGCTATTCTGTTGAAAAGCGTGGATTTGCCGACGTTTGGGCGACCCACGACTGCGATCAAAGGTTTCATGATACTCACCTCCGAGATCAAACGCCTATATATGTGATAAGGAAGTTTGCGATGTTGTCCACCGAGCTAAATTCCGTCCACTTGCGACCGTTTTGGGAAATTTGTCTGCCCAGCTCCGTCTGCAACAGCTTGTATAAAAGCCCCACAATGTCGATCTCCTCCTTTGCGCGCACGATAAGTCCGTGCGAAAGAAGGAAGGAAATATCCGCCTCAATGTGCTCGTCGTTTGAGATGACGAGAGGCGGAACGCCCAGCTCAAGACACTTGTAGATCGTTGGCACGTCATAACTTAATATAGCGACGTCCGACGCCCTCAAAAAGTCGTCGACCTTCTCTCTTGTCGCGACGAATACTATGTTCACGTCGGGAAAGTTTGTCGCAAGCATGCCGAGAGATTGCCTGAGTTTTGCGTTTTCGCATTTTATGATATATGTCGCTATATTCCCCTGATCGAGAAGGAGGGAGAAAGTCTCTTCAAGCTTTTTCTTGTCGTTGACGGATACGAACACCGTCTTTCCGACGGGCAAGCCGAGGTCCTGTTTGGCAAAGACCAGCTCGGAGGGGTCCCACCTCGGTATGTCGAAGGGCAAGCCCATGATCATTATGTCCTTCGGGTGCACTCCCGACTTTATGAGCGCCGCCTTGACGTCCGCGTTTTCGACTATATACGTGTCCGTCGCCTCGTCCAACCCTCTCTTTGGCGCGGTGAATGACATCACGAGATAGAGTATGCGCACGCGCGAGTGCAACTTTTTCTTCGCTTCGACGGCGCAATGATGCGCGTATGGAGTCACGCACAGCACGTATTCGGGATTGAAACGCCTGAGCATATTGCCTATCCTCGTCACGCGCTTTGAAAATTTGCGCCTCTTCATCTTGTCGCGTATCACGCCCCTGTCCTTGCTTTCGAGCAGATATTGATACTCCTGTCCCGTGTCCATCAGCCTGTCCAAAAGCGAGAGCTTTTTTACGGAACCGTACTTGTCGTCCCCGATTATGACGACGTTGTGCGTGCCCTTCGCTCTTATGGCGTCCGCAAGGCGCGCGGCGACTCCGCTCTGATCCTCGTGCGACGTCATGATGAGTATTATGGGTCTCCTCTTCATCTCAAGCCTCCACTACAACGGGAATAATTATGGGGAATTGCCTGTCCCTCATAAACAATTTTCTCACCGCTCTCTTTGCGCATTTTGCATACTCGTCTATATCCGATTTGTCGAAATCCGCCATGTGTATAGCCTCTGCGACGGCATTTTTGACATTCCTTTCCGTCTCCTCCGTAAGGCTGAATCCGCGCGCCACGACGTCGGGTTCTCCTTTGAGCGTCCCGCTTTCGAGGTCCACCGCCGCCAGCACGAGCAGCATGCCGTACTCCGCAAGCGAGCGACGATCGCTCACGACCGCCTCTCCGTCCTCCAAAACGACTCCGTCCACATATGTGTTGCCCGCGGGCACGTTGGAATGTTTCCTGAAGCCCTTCGACGTAACGCTGTAGCAGTCCCCGATATTGGGTATGACTATGTTTTTGGACGGTATGCCCAGCGACCTTGCGATCATCGCGTGCTTATGCTGGTGTCTATACTCGCCGTGAACGGGCATAAAGTACTCGGGGCGCACGAGGGTGAGCATAAGTTTAAGCTCCTCCTCATAGGCGTGTCCCGAAACGTGTATGTCGTTCATCGCGTCGTAGATGACTTCCGCGCCCTTTCTGAACAGCGCGTTTATGACGTCGTAAACAGCCTTCTCGTTGCCGGGTATAGGGGACGAGGACAACACGATGACGTCGTCCGCGCCCACGTTTATCTTGTTGAATTCGCCCTTGCTGAGCTTGTTCAGCGCGGAGAGTGGCTCGCCTTGCGAACCCGTCGCGAGTATGAGCGTCTCGCTCGGCTTCAGCTTGCCTATGCTCTCCACTATTACGCCCTTGGGCACCTTAAGCTCTCCGCAAGCGGAGGCGACTTCGACCATTCCTTTCATGCTCTTGCCCGCGAGCACCACTTTGCGCCCGTATCTGTGGGCAAGCTCCAGTATCTGTTGCACGCGGTAGTTTGACGAAGCGAAACACGCCACGACAAGCCTCTTGCGCCTGTTGGCGGCGAATATCGCCTCGAGATTTTGCCCGACCACCTTTTCGGAAGTCGAACTTCCCCTGCGCTCCACATTGGTGGATTCGCCCAGCATGAGCGCAACTCCCTTGGCGCCTATTTCCGCAATGCGCCCGATGTCCGTCTTTTTGCCGTCTATGGGAGTGTTGTCGATCTTGAAGTCACCCGTCACGAACACCGTGCCTCCCTCCGTGTATATCGCAAGCGCGCATGCGCCCGCCATGGAGTGACACACTTTGACAAATTCCGCTTTTATGCCGCCGAGGGTCACGGTGTCTCCCTCCGCGACCACTCTAAGCTCGCACTTCTTAGCGTCCTTTTCGAGTTTGCGTCTGAGAAGCCCTATCGTGAGCGCCGTGCCGTATATGGGAGTTTTTTTGAGGATGTCCGCATAGTAAGGGATCGCGCCGATATGATCCTCGTGCCCGTGGGTGAGCAACACGCCCCTGAGTCTCTTTATATTCTGCTTGAGATAGGTGATGTCGGGTATGATGGCGTCCATGCCCGGGCTGTCCTCCTTTGGGAAGGATACGCCCATATCCACGACGATCATATCCTCGCCGCACTCTATGACGGTCATATTTTTGCCTATCTCGCCCACTCCGCCGAGAAAGGTCACTTTCACATTGTTTGCCTTTTTTGCCATTTATTCTCCGCTTGCGCGCCCTACGCGCGATTACTATTATTAAAACATTTACATTCTATCATACACGATTTTCAAAGAACAATCAAGCAAAGACGGCTCGAATAATAAATTTGTTTCGGGATAACTTCCGAAATTTGAAAATTTTAAACACTTATCGTGTTTTTATACGGACAATGAAAATACGTAATGTGTTTTTATGATTTCTTTTCTTGGTTGAAACACATCAAAATATCGCCGATATGGGCGATATGCCAAAAATATGCAACACGATAAGTGTTTTATGTCAACATTCGATGACTCGCGCGATATGTTTGAGCGATGAGCAAAGCTGTCCGCTCAGTTCCCCCTTTTTTATGCGGATCTCAAGCGGTCGCTCGCCGAGTATGGCGCTAAGAAGATTGAGTTCCTGCGCGTCGTAGACGTTTACGACTTCCACATTCTTTCTGCAAGTAAGATTTTTCAGACGTCCGCGCTCTAGAAGAAGTTGGTTTTTGCCGCCGTCGCTTCCCGTGATGAATGCCGCTATGTCATAAAGTTCGCCCTCGCCGCTTATCCCGTCGAGAAGCCTCGAAGCCACGCCCGCAAGCTCCTCCCAGCTGTCGTTCAATGCGGACAGCCTGAAGTGATACGCTCCGTCAATGTTGTAGTCGAGCAGAGTTGAAAACGCTTTGGCGCACACAGCGCTCTCAAATTCCCTGTCAAAGTGCACGATGGAACTTATAAGCGCGCATTGCGCAAGGCTGAGTTTGTCAAGTCCCAGCTTTTCCAAAAAAAACCGCTGTTTGAAAAAGTCGAGAATGACAGTTTCGGCGATCCTGCGCACCCTCTCTTCCGCCTCGTCCGCGATCTCGCACGCGCTTGCGACGTACACATACATTCTTCCTACGGATTCCTCCGTCGCATACGACATATCCTTTGTGTTTTCGACGCTCTCGAGTATATAAGAAATTTCCTTTCCATACCGTTTGTCGATGCTTATTACGTTAGACCACATGAATCACCTCGTCAATATTGTATGCAGACTCCCCGCAAAAATACTTGCGCCTGTCATTCCGCTCATTTGAAAAATTTTGAAAATTCGCTTGACACGGGGCATATTTGTTTGTTACACTTCATCTATCCAAAGCAAGGAGGCGGAATATGTTCCGTATCGGCAACATGATGATGGGCATGCGCAGATCCCGAGCAGTATTGTCGGGACTTTTCGCCGTCCTCTGAGGCTGAAGTCGAAAAACAATGCTCGCTCGGGAATACGCTCCCGAGCGATTTTAATTTTTTTGCGGCATAAGCAGTATTGCGATGAAAAAAACCGTCTCGCTGTGCGGGACAGAGGACAGTATGATAGAAATCAAAAATCTCACCAAAGTCTATCCTTCCAAAAGCGGCGACACCCTCGCCCTTGACGGCATAGATCTCACCATTCCCGATGGCGCGATATTCGGCATAATAGGGCTTTCGGGCGCGGGCAAAAGCACGCTTGTCAGGTGTATAAATATGCTTGAGAGGCCCACCTCGGGAAGCGTCGTCATAGACGGAGAGGACATCACCCGCGTAAAGCAAAAACGCCTCAACCTGCTGAGGAAAAACATCGGCATGATCTTTCAAAACTTCAACTTGCTTGAACAGCGCACCGTAGCGCAAAACGTACGCTTCCCGCTGGACATCGCTCCTAAAAAGAGCAAACGAGGCGAGAATGGCTCCCCCGTCCCATACAGAGTGGACAAGGCAAAGAGAGAGGCGCGCGTAAAGGAGCTTTTGGAGCTTGTCGAACTTTCGGACAAGGCAAACTCCTACCCCTCGCAGTTGAGCGGCGGACAGAAACAGCGCGTCGCCATAGCGCGCGCGCTTGCACTCAGACCGAAATATCTGCTGTGCGACGAGGCGACGAGCGCGCTGGACCCCACGACGACGAAGTCCATACTCTCGCTGCTTAAGGACATCAACGAAAAGTTGGGCGTGACAGTCATCGTCATAACGCACGAGATGAAAGTCGTGGAAAGCATATGTACGGACGTCGCGGTCATTTCAAACAGCAAAATTGCCGAGACGGGCAAAGTCACGGACGTATTTTCCACTCCGAAGTCGGACATCGCAAAGGAGCTTATAATCCCCGACCTCATCCGCGCGATAGAGAGCGAAGGCGGCAAGAAATTGAGGCTGATCTTTGCAGGCGACGAGGCGGACGCTCCCGTAATATCCGGGCTGGCGCTGGAGTGCGGCGTAAAGGCAAACATACTGTACGCGGATACAAAAAACATAGACGGCAAGTCCTTCGGGCACATGGTCATCGCCGTGAGCGAAGAGGACGGACAGCTGGAAGCGGCAAAAGCCTATCTTTTGAGGCACAACGTGCGATTTGAGGAGGAATTATGAGCAGATTATTCGGACAACTCGGCTTCGAGGGGTTTGCCCTCGCCACCTTAGAGACAATATACTTGACCCTCATCTCGACCGCCGTCGCCTATATCATAGGTCTCCCCCTCGGCATACTGCTGTGCGCGACGGACAAGGGCGGAATTAAGCCTATCCCGTGGCTGAACAAGATCGTGGGCGTCATCGTCAACATCCTGCGCTCAATACCCTTCATCATACTCATGGTCGCGCTCATACCCGTGTCCCGCGCGATAATAGGCACGAGCATAGGCAATGAAGCCATGATATTCATGCTCATCGTCGCCGCCGCCCCCTACATAGCGCGCATGGTGGAATCCTCCGTCAAGGAGGTGGACAAGGGCGTCATAGAGGCGGCTAGGTCCATGGGCGCGAACACGTGGCAGATAATTTGGAAAGTTTATCTGCCCGAAGCAAAGCCATCTCTCATAGTAGGCGCGGTCATATCCACCGTCACGATAATCGGCTACTCCGCAATGGCGGGTACGATAAGCGGAGGCGGCCTCGGCTCGCTCGCTGTCACGCAAGCTCGCCCCTCCAACGCGCAGGACGTAATTTGGCTGTGCGTAGTTCTCATCGTCGTCATTGTGCAAGTTATACAAGAAGTCGGCATGCTTCTGGCAAAACGCCTCGACAGGCGCGTCTACTTCGGAAGAGCGAAAAAAGCCGCGGGCGTCGAAGGAAGCTATGTCGAGATCGCG
Organism: uncultured Clostridia bacterium; assembly: GCA_947589475.1. Classification (GTDB taxonomy): domain Bacteria; phylum Bacillota; class Clostridia; order Christensenellales; family CAG-917; genus CAG-475. Next base: position 102,210 of record CANQBO010000003.1, on the reverse strand, counting down.
TCCTCAAGCGAAGAAGAGTCCGCTCAATCCTCGTCGCTTTCGACTAAAGAGGACGAAAACGTCGCTCAAGACGATCGAAATCAATAAAAAAATCGTCCGCATAGGACGTAAAATAAAAAAAATCAAATTCAGGAGAATTTTTTATGAAAAAGAACAAACTCATCGCTGTCATCATCTGTGCAGTACTCGTCGTACTCACGCTCTCTCTCGAGCTCACGGCTTGCGACAAAGCCGATCCCAACGACCCCAAAACCATTGTCGTAGGCGCAAGCGCGTCCCCTCACGCGGAAATACTCAATGCGATAAAAGGCAAGCTGAAGGAGCAAGGCTACAACCTTGTCGTCAAAGTCTTTGACGATTACGTCACGCCCAACACCGCACTAGACGAAGGCTCGCTGAACGCGAACTATTTCCAGCACACCCCCTACCTCAACACCTTCAACGCGCAAAACAACACAGACCTCGTCGCCGTCGAGAAGATACACTATGAACCCTTCTGCGTGTACGGCAACAATGTCACAAAAGAGGACTATGACCAAAACAAGACGGGGCGCACGATACTCATCCCCAACGACGGCTCCAACCTCACCCGCGCTTTGTTTGTGTTGCAGGACGAGGGTTTCATCACCCTTGCCGACGATGCGGACCCTAACAAAAATCTCACCGTTAAAGACATCAAGGACACAAAAAACAACACCATAAAACCATTGGAAGCCAACTTGGTTTCACTTACGCTTGATGAGAGCGACGCCGGCACCATTGCGGTCATCAACGGCAACTATGCGCTTCAGGACGGTCGCAAGATCGAAAACGCGCTGGGGATCGAGAACGCACAAGGCGAAGCGGCGCAACTGTATGCAAACGTCATCGCCGTCAAGAGCGGACATGAAAACGACGCAAAGATCAAAGCGCTCGTAGACGCGCTCAAGTCCCAAGAGGTCATCGACTTCATCAACAATACTTACGGCGGCGCCGTCGTCCCATCCTTCACACTGTAAAACGCACGACATGTGCGCAATTACGCCGGTTTGAATGTATGAAGATCGCTCCCCTCGACATCGAGGAGAGCGATCTTTTTATGCTTTTATATGCTTATTTTTGCGTCGTACTGCGGCGCGGTCGCGGTCATAAAGCTCAAGTGTTTATATCTGTCACGATGCAATTCCCCGTCCTCGTGTCGACCTCAACCTCAACGTAGGTGCCGTATATATTGTATATTATCTCGTACACATAAAAGCTGTTCATGGGTTTTGCCGCGTCATAGTGCAAGTCGTGGTCGATGTCATACAGTTTGACCTCGTCGATAGATGTAAGAAGCGACCAGCCCATTCCGTTTGCTTGCGAGCGATTGAATCCATCGAAAACGTCTTGTTGCGCGATCTTCTCCGCCTCCGCCTTGCTTATCACTTCCGCCTTCTTCGCGTTTGCCGCCGCTCCGCCGAACACTCCCGAGAATATAACTCCCAGCGCTACGAAAACAGCGGCGATGGCAATGATAAGTTTGAAGAACTTTCCAAGTTCTCTCTTCTGCCCTTTTATCCTCGCGGGCTTCGGATTTTCGATTATGCGAGGAGCGTCGCTATTCACGCTCGCGTTCGCGTTTTTGAGTTTTTCCTCCACATACGCCCTTTCCTCTTCGGTGGCGGTGCCCTCCTGCATATGTCTCAACGCTTCGTCAAAATTCATATTTCACCTCTCAATCCCAATCTATATCTCTGTCTATGACCTCGCTATTCCCCGTCTTAGTGTTGACGACGACCTTCACTTCTATCTCGACGTACGGTTTGCGCCCGCCGCCCTCAACAAAACGGCGTCCTTTGACCTCTATCTCGTACGAATAATAGCTCGCGCTCAGGTTGTGCTCGTTGTAGTTGAAATGTCTTTCGACTTCCTCTATAAAGAGTTGGTCTGCATTGAACGAATCCTGTCCCAGCTCCGCAAAGATGGAGTTTTGATTGTTTAATACATACTGTTTTGCAAGCTGAACGCTCTCTTCGCGCCCTATGGTCATATTTTTGTGCGCGCTGCTTGCCGCAAACCCGAACACTCCGCCGAGTATCGCGCCGACCAGCAAAATGGCGATGAGCACTACGCAAACGGGTATGACGATATATCTCATCTTAAACGACTTTTTCGCTTTCTTGACCTCCGCGCCGCTCGCTTCTCGTACAGGCGCGCCGCTCCTTCTGAAGTCGTCAGAGAAAAATGCGTTTGCCGCCGCCATCTGCGACTTTACGTACATCGTCTCTCTTTCGGTGGCGGTGCCCTGTTGCACATGCTCGAGCGCTTCCTCAAACTCGAGCGCAGACTCATCCTCGTTTTCGGGAGTCTCATCTGAGCTTTCCGCGTTTTCGCCCGCGCTTTCCTCTTCTCCGCCCTCATTCGCGCTATTTTCGAGTGCATCTTCTTCATGCGCGCCTTGCATGGGAGACGTGCCGCTCAAGACCGACATAGCGTCCGCGAGACTGCTTTTCACATATTCGCGCTCTTCGTCGGTCGCCGTGCCGTCCTGTACGTGGGCGAGGGCTTCGTCAAAGTCGAGAGTCTTCTCGTCCGCAGTCAACGCCGCCTGCGCCTTTGAGATCCTTTCCTCGACAAAAGCGCGCTCCTCGTCGGTCGCCGTGCCCGCCTTGACCTTCTTTAATGCCTCTTCGAAATTCATATTTTAGCCTCCAACAATAGTTTCAGTTTTGCACGGGCGCGGAACAGAAGCACTTTCACGTTGTCCGTAGACTGTCCCGTGATGCCCGCGATCTCGCTCACGCTCAGCCCGTCGAAGTAATAGAGCAACACAACTTCGCGGTAGTTCTCCTTGAGGCGGGCGATCGCCTCGTACAGCGCCACATACTCTTCCTTTTCGATGATGCTCTGCACAAGTTCGCGCTCGTCGCTACGTTGCTTGTCGTCTATGGGCGTAAGCCGTTTTGTCTTGCGCAGGTAATCGAAATAGCAATTTCTGCTCACCTTGAACAGCCAATATTTGAAGGTGTCCCTCTCGTCGTCAATCGAGGTGAGAGCTTTTGAAAACGCCTCCTGCACGATGTCCTCCGCGAGCGCGCGGTTGTGAGTGAGCGAGCACACGTACAACACGGCTTCGTTATAGTACATTTTGAAAAGTTTTTCAAAAGCCGCGTTCTTCATGGCGCGCTCTCCTTTTTGCTTAAAATACGATTTTAGAGGTCTATGGTTACAAATTTCCGAAAACATTTTATACTCTTTCGATACAATTTTCAACAACAAACGGAAATTTGCACCGCCTTTGCTCCGAATTTTTGTTTCTCCCGCTTTTTCGGAGGTTGAAAATATGCAAAAAACCGATTATAATGGTTTTGAAAATAAAAAAGCCGTTTCGCTTCGCGTTTGTCGCGGAGTTCATACGCAAAGGAAGTTTTATGGCAGACAAGAAAAAAGATTTTGAACTTATGCGCGCGGGCAAATTTTACAATTGCACCGATCCCTACATCAACAAAGTGCATATACGCGGGCTTCTGCTTTCGGAAAAATATAACCGCGTACATATGTGGAATGTCTCCCGCCGCAACCGTATAATCAAAAAGCTCATTCCAAACCACGGCAAAAACTTTTGCATCTGGAGCGACTTCCACTGCGAATACGGCGTCAACATCACATTCGGCGACGACTTTTTTGCCAACTTCGACTGCACTATGCTTGACATCGCGCCTATCACGCTGGGCAACGGTTGTATGCTGGGCACGCGCGTCACGCTTGCCACGCCCGTCCACCCCATGCATTGGGAGGAGCGTAAACAACAGCAATATCCCACGGGCTACCATGACCTCGAGTATGCAAAACCTATCGCCATAGGCAACGACGTCTGGCTCGCATCCTGCGTCACCGTGTGCGGCGGAGTCACTATAGGCGACGGTTGCGTCATAGGCGCGGGAAGCGTCGTCACTCGCGACATTCCTCCCCATTCATTTGCCGCAGGCGTCCCCGCGCGCGTGATACGCGCCATTGACGACGGCGACAAAATGGACGTATGGAATTCCTATGTCCGCGAGGCAATTCCCACCCCCGCTCGCAAAAAAAATTGAACCTCTTCAGGGTCTGTCCCGTCTCTCGTATTTATTTGACAATTCGCTCTCGAACAATATTTTATGACCTTTTATTGTGCGCGAGCCACCTGCCCACACCCCATATGCGGCTACTACTCGCCATACCTCGGCAAATGGAAATTCGCCCTTTACGATCCCAAAACGAAAAACGCGAACGTCGGCATATTACATTGTCATATTCGCGTTTTTTAATGGATCGCAATTGCCGAAACTCTCACGTGAGAGCTGAAATTCAACTTTGCCGTGCTCGAGTGACGCACGCTTATACATCAAATATTATAAGCGTTTTGTGCACCTGTATGCGATCTCAGCGTATTTTCAGTTCGTCGGAAGTCTTTAAGTAAGGCTTCCAGACCTCATAGCCGTCGACGTTCGGGCTGTCTCCCTTTGCGAAAGCGGCAAAACGAGAGGTCATCTCTTCGGATATATCGAAATCTCTCTTTTGCATGGGTCTGTCGCTCGCCTTGAGCGACCCTATGGCGTACCAAAGATCCGCGCTGTGGAAAGTCCCGCCGTTCTTGGGAAGGCTGTGCGAAAACTCGTACAGATAGGCGCGCGCGCCCTGTTTTGCCATGCGCTTTGCCATCGCCCTCTTCATATGTCTGAGCACGGGCGGAAGCAGGTCCTTTTGCACGGTGCCGAAGATACAATCTACTTTGGGCGGGTCATGTCGTCCCTTGTTTATGAGTTTCCCGTCTATTACGGGCGCAGTCGCAAAAAGCGCTTTTATGCCGCCCGAGCTTGAATACGCCTCGAACACGCGCTTTGCGTCCATTGCGGCAAACTCCTCTACGCTCCCCGCGCCCGCCTTGCGTATGACGCTTTCCCAAAATTTAAAATTCGGCTTTCTTAGGGGCAAAAGCAACTTCCTGTCCCCTCCTCCGCTGAGCATAATTCCGCGCTTCACGCCCTTCGCCAAGTCGAAAGAGAGCACTGTCTGAGCGATCATAGCGCCCGCGCTCTGCCCCATAAGCGTGATATTGTTTTCGTCGCCTCCGAATACGCCTATATTTTTGCGCACCCACTCAAGCGCGGCAAGCACGTCGCTTATGCAAAGATTTTGCGCTCTTCCCGCCGCCGCAAAGTTTCCGAAAACGTTTAGACGGTAGTTTATCGTGACAAATATAACGCCCTTTTTCGCGTACGCGCCGCCGTAAAACTGTTTCTCGTCCGCACTTCCCGAGACAAAACTGCCGCCGTGTACAAAGACTATGACGGGCATATCCTCCCCCTCTTTGGGCGCATAGACGTTGAGAAACAGGCAATCCTCGCTGTAGGAAAATGATACGCCCTTGCGAAACTCGTTGTAGTAAAATTGCTTGTCATGCGAGTCGGCTTCGTCAAAATAGGTGCGCTTTTGAAAACAGCACGCGCCAAACCCAGTCGCCGTGACCTCCGTATCGGGCAGATCGCATACTTGCGCCGCTTCGAAACGCTTTGCAGAGGCATATCTTATGCCCCTGAACACGGCGACGCCGTCCTCCTCTCTTCCTAGAAAGGGACCCGCCTTGAAAAATTTTTCTTCCATATCCATTTTTCGCTCGATTTTATTTAGACGTACGCCAGTTGTGTGGTTGCCCGCTTTCAGGCGTCATTTCTTCTCTACTTTGCGCTTAAGCTCAAGCAAATTATCCATTGAAAAGCGCATACTCTTCATAGGATTCGGGGACACGTCCAGCTCTACCACGCAATTTTCCACCCCGGCGTCCTTTGCCGCATAAAGTATATGTTCAAAGTCAAGTTCTCCCTTGCCGATCGCTCGAAACAAGGGCAGTCCGCACGTCTTTTTGTAGTCCTTGAGGTGCAGAGTGTTTATCCTGCCCGTAAGTTTCTTGAGATAACCCTCGATGTCCTGCCCCTTGAAGCGCATCCAATAGGTGTCGGGGATGAAGAGGATGTCGGGCGCTTCCTCTATGAGTACGTCATAAATTTTTCGTCCTTCGATCTCGTCGAATTCAAACCAATGATTGTGATAGGAAATAGTCATCCCCTCGTACTTCAACTTAAGGGCGATCTCTTCCATTTTCTTTGCAAAACTCACGACGTCTTGCAACTTTCCCGTGCGGAAGCTCTTCGGCATCATGCCAAGACCCAAATTGTTGCACCCGAATATTTTGTGCTCCGCGACAAGCGCGTCTAGGTCGGTTGCGAGCCTGTCCCAAGGGTCGTGCGTGACGCACACGGGCAAGTCGTATTTTTCGCTGACTCGCTTGACGCATTCGGGGGAGATGCTTCCTCCACCCGTTGCGGACAGCTGAACCACCTCCGCGCCCATATCCTTGACGGCGGCGAAAGTCTTGTCATATCCCTCTTCGTCCTTAAGCATGCCGCGAAGAGAAAACATTTGCACTCCGTATTTCATATGCCCTCCAAATCAAATTTCAGTTGAAAATGTCTACTGCGTCAAATATCCGCTAAATTTTGAAAATACGGCTGTCCGAAACTTGCGCCTCGGACAGCCGTGAAACAGCGTTATTCGACGTTGCCGTCATTTCCGTCGCTTGACTTCTCTTCCGCCTCGGGAGTTTCCGTCGTCGGAGTTTCCATTTCGGGAGTTTCCATTTCGGGAGTTTCCTCTGCGGGCGATCCTTCTTCGACAGTCGCTTGTTCATCCGCCTCTTCAGCGACAAGCTCGCCTTCCTCGGTCTCCTCGGCGGGAGCCGTGTCGTTTGTGAGAGCGATCTGATTGCTCTCGTAAGCTTCCTTAAGCCTCTGCTCCTTGAGCACCTGAAGTTCCGCAACTTTCTTGCGGGAGAGCGGATACCACACGAGCAACACGATCGCCATTATGCCAAACAGCACCGCGGGGATTATCGTCGCCATGTCGTACATCGTCTTAAGTTGGGACCCTGTGGGGTTGAAATCTGCGGAATAATGCATCGCAAGCAACGCGCCGTTGACCGCAACTGCCGCAATGACCTGTCCGAGCTTGCGGAAGAACATGAAGAATGAATATGCCGTGCCGTCGTCCCTTCTGCCCGTCTTGACCTCTATGTCGTCAATCGCGTCCGTAGCCATGGACCACACCTGCAAAACTATAAACGTCATGCCGCATCCGCTTATGAAACAGAACACTAGGAACAACCATTTGAGTATGCCGGGATCTACTCCCCTCATGGCGAACAGTGCAAGGTTTGCCACCGCCGCTAATACCATACCAACGCCGCAGATCTCCTTCTTTCCGAACTTGCGCACCATCTTAGGCGTGAAGAACATAAATATCGCCATAGGAGCATATGTGCATACGGTCGTCACCATATTCATCCAAGGCGCATTGAAAACGTCCTCAAACAGATACAGATAGAAACTTTGGGTAAACATCTGTCCCGCGAGCAGAAGCATGCCCGCCACGCTGACCGCGAGAAATGCCCTGTTTTTGAACAGGTTTTTGACTATGCCCCATGCTTCGCCCTTCGGACGTTTGCCGCCGACGTCCGTAGCGACCACTCTCTCCTTGTTGAGCTTGAACGCAAGCATCAACATGACGAAGCAAATGAGGGACAGCGCGACTACGCCGATGATGACGGGCGTGTAAGACATAGCCGTTGTTTCAACGCCATCGATCACCACTTTCTTGTTTGCAAATGAAGCTATCGCAAGCACGGGAACGCTGCCGAGACCTGCGCCGATGGAGCGGAAAACGCTGAGTTTCGTCCTCTCTTTCTCATCAGTCGTGACGACGGACGCGAGCGAGCCGTAAGGAATTTGCAACATTGTGTAGCTCATCCCGAACATGACGTAAGTTATCGTCGCATAAACGCACATACCCACGCTGCCCTCGCCGATGCCGGGCCACTTGACGAACATCAATATTGATGAGATGACAAGCGGGAATGACGCATACAAAAACCAGGGACGATATCTGCCCCACTTGTTTGGCTTTATGCTGTCGCATATCCTGCCCATGATCGGGTCGTTTATGGCGTCCCATACGCGCGCGCCGATGAACATCATCATGATAAACAGTGCTCCAAGCTTGAAGACGTCCGTGTAGAACTTCTGCAAAAGCGAAGTCACCAGGCCGAACACAAGACAGCACGCGGTGTCGCCAAGCGCATAGCCGATATAGTCCTTCCCCTTTAGGCCGCTGGTTCTTGCAATGTAGCTTGTCCCTGCGGCTGAATTTTCGTTGCTCATAATTTACCTCCCTTAAGGGTTTATTTTTTGTTTTAACTTTCCGATTTCGCCTTCGTGCTTTCGCCGTTTTTTTTTGCGACATGTCATCATTTTGCGCCTAAAGGCTCTACGTTTGAAAAATTTACTTTTTTCCGTTTTCTTTTTCTTCTTCTATGCGCTTTTGGAGTTGCTCGAGGTAGAAGTCGTCGTCAAGCGGAATGTGCACTTCCTGCCCCGTCCAGCCGGCAAGATGTATCGCGTTTGAGAATGTGAGTCCCGTGATGCCTTCCTTGCCGGGCGCGATGAATTTGTCCGTCTTGCCAAGCAGGTAGTCCGTGTAATTCTTGATTATGCCGATATGCTGAGGCGGATATTTTTTGAGTCTGAGATAGTGCCCTATGCCCCTATAAGTGCTCTTCTTCGTTTTGGGCTTGCCCATGAACACCTCGTTATGCTCGGAGAATACGGGTTCAAGCTCCGCGTTCTTCGTGAAGGTGAGCTTGCCTTTTTCGATGACGATCTTGCCGCCCTCGCCCGTGATCTCGAGGCGGTTGGTGCCCGGTGCGTCGTGCGTCGAGGTGATGAATACGCCCGTCGCGCCGTTTTCAAACTTGCAATACGCCGTGACGTCGTTTTCTACGCTGATGTCCCTGCCCACTGTTGACGTCGTGGCGGTCACGGACACGGGCAGACCCGCAAGCCATGTGAACAGGTCGAGTTGGTGCGGGCATTGATTGAGCAAAACGCCTCCGCCTTCGCCCCACCATGTGCCTCTCCAGCCGCCTTGAGCGTAATAGGCGCGCGGACGATACCAATTTGTGATGATCCACACTATGCGCGTGAGCTTGCCGAGCTGTCCGCTTTCGATGATCTTTTTCGCCCTTATGTAGAGTGGGTTCGTACGCTGGTTGAACATCATTCCGAAAAGCAGATCGGGATGTTTGTCCGCTTCCGCCATCATCTCGCGCACCTGCTTCAAATAGACGCCCGCGGGTTTGTCGCAAAGCACGTTGAGTCCCGCCTTCATAGCGTCTATGGCGATCTGAGGGTGATAATAGTGAGGCGTTTCCACCATGACGACGTCGATAAGTCCCGAAGCGAACATATCTTTGTAGTCCGAAAAGACTTTGACGCCCTTGAGATTTTGCTCCGCGTACTGCCGCCTGTCCTCGGCTATATCGCATACCGCGGTGAGTTTGGCGCCCTTCACGAGGCCCTTGAGCTTTGTGAATATCTTCGTGTAGAAGGTACCCTGCTTTCCGACGCCGACTATGCCGTATCTTACGACTTTCCCGTTCATTTTGCTCCTCCTTCGCTTAAAAGCTTTTTCAAATTTTGATATTGCCAAACAAAGACCTGTTTTCTGGATACTCCCTTGAGCGCCTTGACCCCCATAGCCTTGTCGATGAGCCTAAACGCCTTGAAATATTTGTTCATAAATAGCGGCGCAAACGGGAAGAGATAGACGGGCAACTTCATCATGGAATATTTGAATGTGTGCGGTTCGAGAGTCATAAATCCGTCGTAGCCCCTCTTCACAAGCTCGCCGATGATGTAGGGGTAGCATCCCTTGCCCACGCCGACGGGGACTTCCACGCCGTACTCGCTGCAATCCTTGATGTGGAAATAGCTCACCCTGTCCGCGAGGCTGTCGAAAGCCTGTTTGGGGTCCGCATCGCACTGGATGTAGTTGCTCGCGTCAAAGCAAAGCTCGAGTCCCTCGTCCTTGAGGGCGTCATGCAACTTGATAACGCGCGAAGGGACGTCGCCCACGATCTTCTTTTCGTTTTCGTGCATGAGCGAAACTCCGCTTCCCTCGGCGATCTTCAAAAAACCTCTCAGCTTTTCTATCGCCTTGTCCACGCATGCGTCGGGGTCCCGCTTTCCGTAATAGAAGGAGAATATCCTTATATATTTGCACCCCATGAGCGCCGCTATGCCGACAAGCTCCTTGAGCTGTTTTTTTTGCTTTTCATACGCCTCATCGTCGTCGATGTCGATCTTTCCTATCGGCGAACCTATCGACGAAAAGCGTACTTCAGCCGCCTGAAGTCGAGGATAAACTGCCGTTTTGAACTCTTCAAGCGTAAAGTCAGCGATGTTTTTGCCGTCTATATTTCTGGGGCAAAGATAGCTCTCGCCAAGCTCCTTGATAAGCGCGATCTGCTCGTCAAGCTTGCCCGAAGCCTCATCGTAAAAGCCCGAAATTTTGACACCCATATCTTTTTTCCTCCCTGAAATTTATTTCCTTTCTTCCGCCTTCTTCCTCTCGAGGTATTCGGCGTATTTTTTGTTGTCGATGGGAAGCGCGACTTCCTCCCCGCTGTCCGCGGAAAGATAGATGCCGTTTATGATCTGCATCGCCATCTCTCCCTCGGAAATGTCCGCGAGCATGTTTCCCTTGCCGTTTATCGCGTCCCTGAATGCTTTTAGCGAGCGCAACTGTTGTCCGAAGCAAACATCCTTAAGCAGTCTGAAAAAGCCGTAGCCCACGCGGTAGCTTCGCGAAAGCGCAAAGCCGTAGCCGTGTTTTGTGGTCGCGTTGACTTCCTTCTGGCTCTTGTGACGTATCACTTTCATACTGAGCGGTCCTATGACAAGCCTGCCCTTGTCGCAGGCGATCTCAAGCCTGTTTATGCCCGAAAGCTCATGCGTGGAAGCCGCAAACGCGCCGTCGAAACCGTCAAATCTCAACGTCGCCGTCACGTCGTTTTCCACGGATATGCGCCTGTCCACCGTACGCGCGGCGGCATATACGCTCTTCGGCATGCCCACAAGCCACTGCAAGATGTCAAGCTGATGTATGCACTGGTTCATGAGGCATCCGCCGCCCTCGCCGACATAGCTCGCTCTCCAGCCGCCCTGATCGTAGTACGCCTGCGAACGGTACCAATTTGTGATGATGAAATCCACGCGCTGTATATCGCCGAGCTTGCCGCTTTCAAGCAACTTTTTCGCCCTTTTATACATGCGGTTGCTACGCTGGTTGTAACTCACTCCGACTTTGACGCCGCTTTCCTTCGCGCATGCCGCGATGTCCTGCACCATCTCCACCGTAGGCGCCGCGGGCTTTTCGATGAGTGTGTTGATTCCCTTTGCTATGCACTTTTTTGCGATCTCGGCGTGCGCATAGTGCGGAGTCGCGATGACGACGCCGTCAAGATGTTCGCATTTCAGCATTATGTCGAGATCCATATAGCGCTTTGCCTTCGGCGCGTATTTTTTTGTTCTTGCAAGCGCCACTCCGTCGATGTCGCAAACCGCGACAAGCCTTACGCCGAAAAGCCGCCCGCGAGCGATGTTGCGCGCGTGTCTCGACCCCATTCTTCCCACGCCTATGACTGCAAAATTCAACATATTATCCCCCTGTCACGCGAAAGACGCGTCACCTTTGCACTCTGCCGCTTGAGTTGCCCCTCATGAGCGCCTCGACTTCCGCCTCGCTCACTCTGTTGAAGTCGCCCTCGACGGTGTGTTTGAGCGCGCTTGCCGCGACCGCAAACTCCAGCGCGTCATTATATGTCCTGCCCTGTCCGAGCGCATGCAACAGCCCTGCTCCGAAACTGTCTCCTCCGCCCACTCTGTCCACAATGCGAACGGAATAGTTCTTTGAAAAATACGCCTGTCCCTCCGCATATATCATAGCGCCCCAAACGTTGTCGTTTGCGCTTATGCTCTGCCGAAGCGTTATTGCGACCGCCTCGAGATTGAACTTGTCCGCAAGCTGTCTCGCCACGCTCTCATAGCCCGCCGTATCCAGCTTGCCGCCCTCGACGTCGCTCTCTCCCGCGCTTATGCCGAAAACGTCGTACGCGTCCTCCTCGTTGGCGATCAGAATGTTCACATAGGGCATAAGCTTTGTCATTGTCTCATTCGCCGTCTGCCTGTCCCACAGCTTTTTCCTGTAGTTGAGGTCGCAACTGACCTTGACTCCCGCCTTCTTCGCCGCCTTAAGCGCCTGCAACGCGATCTCCGCGACGTTGCCCCCGAGAGCGGGCGTTATCCCCGTAAAGTGGAACATGTCCGCGCCTGAGAATATGCTTTCCCAATCGAAATCGCCGCTTGAAGCCGTCGCTATTGACGACCCCGCCCTGTCGTATATGACCTTGCTCGGTCTCATTGACGCGCCCTTTTCGCAATAGTAGATGCCCATTCTGTCGCCGCCGCGCGCGATATGGGATACGCCCACGCCGAAACCTCTAAGTTGCCTTATCGCCGCGTCCGCGATGTCGTTTTGAGGAAGCTTTGTCACAAACTCCGCCTCGTCGCCGAAGTTTGCAAGCGAGACCGCCACATTTGCCTCTCCGCCGCCGAACGTCGCCTCGAAACGCGGCTCCTGCAAAAACCTGAGGTAGCCCTCGGGCGCAAGTCTCAACATAATTTCGCCGAATGTCACAACTTTCATATTTTCAACACTTCCTTTGCCTCTCTCGCGAGCCTCTCTGCATTTTCGCCGTCGCCCTTTACGAGCCAGCTTCCGCCGACCGCGACGACGTACGATTTTGAAAGGTACTCCGCCGCGTTTTCAAGCGTCACTCCGCCCGTAGGCATAAACTTTACGTCGGGGAACGCCGCGGCAAGCGCGCCGAGCGTTTTCACGCCGCCCATTGCGCCCGCGGGGAAAAACTTCAACGTAGTAAGACCCATGTCGAGGGCGGTCATTATCTCGGTCGCGGTGGCGACGCCCGGAATGTAGGGCGCTCCGCTCGCCTTGCACACTTCAAACACACCCTTTGAAAGCCCCGGAGAAACGATAAATTTCGCGCCCGCGGCAATTGCCCGCGCACACTGTTCCGCATTGAGGACCGTGCCCGCGCCGACGATCATGTCCTTGCATTCGCGCACGGCAAGACGCACCGCCTCTTCAGCACAGTCCGTACGGAAAGTTATCTCGGCGATCTTTATGCCGCCTCTAAGCAACCCTTTCATGGAAGGCAATACGTCCTCTATGCGCTTGAACACCGCCACGGGGACGAGCCTGTTGTTTTTCAAAAATTCAGTATCCATTTGCACACATTCCTCACTTTATGCGTTCGTTTTGTGAGGTTAAACCCCGCTGTATGCGCTGAAGCCGCCGTCTATGGGAAGCACAACGCCCGTGATGAACGCCGCTTCGTCGTCGTTTAGAAGCAACTTGACAGCGCCCATAAGTTCCTCTACTTTGCCAAATCTGCCCATAGGCGTCGCGGCGAGTATCTTGCCCGTGCGCGGGGTGGGAGCGCCGTCCGCCGTATAAAGCAGATCCTTGTTTTGCTTTGTGACGAAGAAACCGGGAGCGATGGCGTTGACCCTTATGTGCGCGGGAGCGAGATGTACGGAAAGCCATTGCGTGAAGTTGCTCACCGCCGCCTTAGCGCCGCTGTACGCGGGTATCTTCGTGAGGGGAGTGAAAGCGTTCATGGACGAGATGTTCAGCACGATGCCGCCGCCCTTTGCCACCATATCCTGCGCGAATACCTGCGTCGTCAAAAAAGTGCCGAGGAAGTTGAGGTCGAATACAAAGCGCACGCCATCTTCCTTGAGCGAGAAGAAGTCCTTGCCCTCCGTCTCGCCGGGGACGCAATATTCGGCGGCAGTAGTCGCGCGCGGATTGTTGCCGCCCGCGCCGTTTATGATGATGTCCGCGCTTCCGAGTTCCGCGCAAATCTTCGCATGAGCCGCTTCGAGCGAGCTTTTGTCCAGCACGTTTGTAGCGTACGCCTTTGCCGCGCCGCCCTTCTCTTCTATGCTTTTCGCGACGGCTTCCGCCGCCTCCCCGTTTATGTCGAGAAGCGCAAGCTTTGCTCCGCTTAATGCAAGTTCCTCAGCGATCGCGCCGCATATGACGCCGCCCGCGCCCGTTATCACAATTGTCTTGTCCTTAAGATCCAACGCAAATTTTGCCATATTTCCCTCCTTGCCGCGCCTCATTCATGCGACGCCGCAAAAGTTTTTCAACCCTTAAGCGCTCGCACCGTCTCGAAAACGCCGTTCAGATACGCCGCTCCAAGCGCGCGGTCGTACAAGCCGTAGCCGGGCTTGCCCTTCTCGTCCCAAATCATCCTGCCGTGGTCGGGACGCACATAGCCGTCGAAACCGTTCTCCTCAAGCGCCCGCACTATGCCTATGATGTCAAGCGAGCCTGCGCCCATGTCGTGCGCCGTCTCCTCGAAGCCGTCCTCGACGAGCTTAATATTGCGGATATGCGCGAAGTGCACGCGCCCCATCTTTGCATATTTTGCCGCCATATGCACAAGGTCGTTGCCCCTGTCCGCGCCGAGAGAACCTGTGCACAGCGTAATGCCGTTCGCCTTGCTGTCCACAGCGGACAGCATGCGGTCGATGTTCTTCTCGCACGTGATTATCCTCGGCAGACCGAATATGCGCCACGGCGGGTCGTCGGGGTGTATCGCCATATTTATGCCCGCTTCCTCCGCGACGGGAATGATCTTCTCCAAGAACCACACGAGGTTTTCAAACAATTTTTCGTCGTCCACGTCCGCGTACAGCTCGAAGAGGCGCTTGAGGTCCTCTTTTTTGTAACTGCTGTCCCAACCGGGGAGGGACAATTCACCCTTTATGGGGTCCATTGCCGCAAGCTGTTTTTCATAATATACGAGGCTTGTGCTTCCGTCCGCGGCGCGCTTGTCAAGCTGCGTCCTCGTCCAGTCGAAAACGGGCATAAAGTTGTAGCATATACACTTGACGCCCGCCCTGCCGAGCTTCCTTATGTTTTCGCAGTACGCCTCGACGTACTTTTCGCGGGAGGGAAGCCCCAGCTTGATGTCCTCGTGCACGGGGACGCTCTCTATGACTTCCATCTTCAGCCCCGCGCCCTCCGCGAGCGCTTTGAGGCGAGAAATGCTTTGCTCGCTCCAGACCTCGCCCACGGGCACGTTGTAAACCGCGGTCACTACGCTGTACATATTCGGGATCTGCCTTATGTATTCAAGCGGTATTTTGTCCTGCTCGCCGTACCAGCGGAATGTCATCTTCATGCTTTGTCACCTCCGAAAAAGTCCTTCGCATTGTAAAAACATATGTTCTTTACAAGTTTCACGGCAAGGTTGCCGCCGGGATACTCGCCTCTGTCTATCCACTTGCCCACGACGGAGCACAGTATGCGCCTGAAGTAGTCGTGGCGCGCATACGAGGTGAAGGACCTGCTGTCCGTGAGCATGCCGTTGAAAGTGCCAAGCCCCAGCGTGTTGGCAAATATCCTCAGCTGTTCGCGTATGCCGTCCGCGCTGTCCATAAACCACCATGCCGCGCCGAGTTGCGTCCTGCCGCGACTCCCTCCCGCGAAGTCGCCCAGCATCGTGGCAAGAGGATAATAGGACCCTCTGTTCAAGGTGTAAACTATGGTTTTGGGAAGTCCGCTCTCGCTGTTTATCGCGTCGAAAAGTCTGCCCGCCGCCGCGATGTCCGCCTCGGCGCCTATGCTGTCTATGCCGCTGTCCGCGCCGAGAGCGCGAAACGCCTTGCCGTTGACGTTGCGCACGACGCCCGTATGCAGTTGCATGACCATGTTTCTCTTTTTCATCTGAGCGGCAAGCGCCTTCAAAAGCGCGGCTTTGAAATGCCCTATTTCCCCGTCCGTAAGCCTCTCGCCCGCGCGCGCCTTTTTGAAAGCGACGTCGGCGATTTTCACATCTCCGCTCTCTATGGGAAAATTTTCAAACGACACGTCCATCGCGGGACAGCCCATGCTCTCGAAAAAGTCCAGCCTCTCGTTGAGAGCGAGGGCGAGCGCGTCGAAACTTCCTATTTCTTTGCCGCACGCTTTCTCAAGTTCGCGCATATAGGCGGCAAAGTCGCTCTTCTCTATGCCGAGCGCCCTGTCCGCCCTGAACGCGGGCAACACGCGGAAGCCTTCTTCCTCGCGCGCAAGCAAATTGTGGTATTCGAGCGTAGACGTCGGATCGTCCGTCGTGATGACGGTGTGGACGTTGCTGGCCTTTATGAGCGCTCTTGCGGAAAACTTTCCCTCGCTCATCTGCCTTAGGGTATCCTCCCATATCTCCCGCGCGGTATCCGCCGAGAGCGGCTTAGTTATGCCGAAATACTTTTTAAGCTCGAGGTGTATCCAATGGTACACGGGATTGCCCGCAAAATTGTACAGTATCTCGGCAAGTTTGAAAAATTTCTCCTTGTAGGGCGCGTCCCCCGTGATATATTTCTCGTCCACGCCCGCCTCGCGCATTATGCGCCACTTGTAGTGATCCGCCTCGAGCCACAGCTCTCCTATGTTTTCAAAGCGGCGATCCTCATATATCTCTTTAGGGCTGAGATGGCAGTGGTAGTCGAATATGGGAAGATCTTTCACTTCCTCATACAGCTCGTGTGCCGCCGCCCCGAAAAGCATAAAATCGTCATCAGGAAATTTTGTCATATTTGCTCCTTTTGCGCTTATGGCGCCTATTCCGCATTGAAAAACAGTCTTTGCGCGCAAATAGCCACAGCGCCGATGTAGTCTCTTTTCTCATTCAGTGCGGACACTTTTGCGTCCCTGAAGCCGCCAAAATATCCGCCTATCAGCTCGTTTAATCTCCTCGCCGCGTCCGCGTTTTCAAACATGCCTCCAAACAGCACGACTTCCTGCGCGTTGAGTATTGTCGCCGTATTCAGAAGCGCGGGAACGACTAGTTTCAGTTTTTCGTCGACGACGCGCCTTAGCTCTCCCTGCCTGTCGGGACCCTTGTAGGCGGCAAGTTCCTCTCTTATGGCGTCCGACGACGCCTCCGCCTCAAGGCAACCTCGCCTTCCGCAACGGCATTTTCTGCCGCCCTCTTTGACGATGTAGTGTCCGATCTCGGCGACGTTTCCTTCTCCGCCCGAAAGCACCCTGCCGTTTGCGATTATGGAGGAGCCGACGCCCGGTCCCCATTTGAAGAAAAGTACGGAGGAGTGGTTGCGTATATTTCCGAAAATCAGCTCCGCCTCCGCAAAGGCGCGCACGTTGTTTTCTATGACGGTCGTCATGCCGAACGTTTCCGCAAAGCGTTTTTCAAGCCCCTCTCCCTTCCATACGGCGAACCCCTCGGCGGGAGAACCTATCACGCATACGCCGACGGCAATGACATGAATGCCGCTGTCCGCAAGAAACCTCTTCCCCACTTTGAGCACATCCTCGATGTCCTCGAAGAGAGGAGTCTTCAACTTTTTAAGCGCGCGTCCGCCGAGGTCGCAAACGCAAAAGGTTATGCCGTCCCTTTCCGCATTTATCCCGAGTATTTTTTTGTCCTCGAGCCTAAGCGACAGAGGCCTCTCGCGCCTTCCGCTTTTCTCGCTTTCCACGGCGCCTTTTTCGCAAATATAGCCGTCCTCAATAAGTTCCGCAGTGAGCTTTGTCACGGCGGCGGGAGTGAGTCCCGTCCTCGCCGCCAACTCCTTTCGACTTATCTCGCCGGCGTCGTTGAGAGTGTACAAAATGAGGCTCTTGTTGCGTTCCTTTAGGTTTTTGACATTCATTCCCTGCGTCATAGCTCGTCTTTTCATCGACAATACGCGAATGTCCCGCCTATCGCCGAATATATCGAATATATTTTATCATGTGCGCGCGCTCTTTTCAAGAGCGAGTATTTTCTTCTCACTTTGCAAGCAGGGAAATTCCGCTCACAAGCATGAGTATGTAGGTTATGATCATAAACACTTTGCGGCTCAACTTTTGCGCGATGAGGTTGCCGACGAGCGCCGCCGCAAGCAGAGCTATCATGCTGAAAGCCAGCGCTCTAACCGTGGACGGCACGAAGTAGCCCGCAAGCGCGTCGTTTACGAGGATGATGCCGTTGAGCACGATCCATACCGCCGAAAGCGTAGTGCGAAACTCCTGTTTGTCCTTTAGCACTCTGTCCGCATACAGCACGAGCAACGGTCCCCCGCATACGAACATGCCGTGCACAAGCCCCGCGAGCACAAGCGTGAGCGCCTCGCCCGCGCTGTCCAGGACGTCCGTCGCGCTCTTAACATGCTTTGGCATAAGGCTCGCCATGGGTTTTTTAATCGCAAACTCATTCACAAAGCCTATCACCGTGAATGCGATGACAGCGACCCCCAACATTATGTACAGCGACCCCGCCGTCAGATTGCAAAAGGTCTGAATCAGCGTCCCCGCGAGTATGCCTATGAGCATTATGCTCAGCATTTTACTAAACTCGGTGAAGTTCAACTTCTTCGGCGCGGACGCGATGACTCCCACGGACGCCGCCGCGCCCAGCGCGTTGAGCACGGGCTTCGCAACGGCATACCCCACAAGCATGAGCGACACGGGCATGGCGAGCACCGTCCCCGCAAATCCCGTGATGCACTGTATGATATTTGATATGAGCACTACTCCCAAAAAGAGCAGATCATTTGTCGCAAGCATCGTATATTACTGTCTCTATTCCGAGGAAATTCGCAAACGCCTTGAGAGGAGCCGCTATGTCGCCCATAGCCACCGCAAAGTGCGGCTCCCAACCGTCCTTGACGGCGGAAGTCACGATATGTTTTGCGTCCGCGTCCGTCTTCACCACTATCGACGTGCCGAAAAACTGTTTCGGCTTGTCAAGCGCTTCGCCCGAAGCGATAAACAGCCTGAATTTGCCGTCCGCGTCCTTGCCGAGTCTCAGCACGGTCGCCCTGTCGCACGGCTTGCAACCGAACTCCAAAGTCGGACCTATCTTCCTGTTGCAGTGCACGCCCGCCTGCGCGCCCGTATCCTCCCTCGCAAGCGAACACGCGCCCGTGCCGCAGTGCCAGAATGTAATGGTATTCTCGCCCTCGTCAAGCGATACGGGGTCTCCGAAGAAGGACGGCTTGCCCGTAAGCGCGCTTGCCATCAGCATGCTTATCGCGCCGTATGTGTCCGCCTCGCAGGAAGAGGGCACGCCCATATCGTTGAGAAGCGCCAGCACCGCGCACACGGGTGTTCCGTATGCCGTGAAAAAGTCGGGCCAGCACCTCGAAGAAAGCGCTCCTATGCCGTTTTCGGATATATAGTCCTCATATGCTTTCAGCAGTTTTGCGAAGTCCGCGACGTTTCCGCTGTCTATGGCAGTCAGCCCCTTTATGCTCTTCCCCGCCTTTTGGACGTAGGCTTTAGCCTCTTCGTCGCTCACCCGTTTCGCCCTGTCGATCAGCTCTCTCGCCTCGATAGAGATGAGCGTTATGCCGAATTTCGCGGCGAGTTCCGCGTCCTGCGCCCTGCCGAAGCCGAAGCCTTCGGGGGTATGTCCGACCTGCAAAAGTCTGAGCGAGGACAGCCTCCCTTTGAGCTTCACGGCTTCTATCGCCGCTGAGATCCGCTTTTTCACCTCGTCCTCGTCGGGCGAGCCGAACACGTACTCGAAGGGACGCGCGAAACTTTTGAGCATATTGCCCGCGGAAAACGCACCTGTCAGCGAATTCAGTCTCAATCTGCCGCCGTCGATGACAGGCTCTCTGAGAGTCCAAAGCAGGACGGGACAGTCAAGCGACATGAGTATGCGTTGCATGTACGCCGCGTTTGCAAACGTCGCGTTTTGCACGATCGCAAGATCGGGTCGCTTGTCCTCGAGATACGTCTTGAGGCTGTCTATGCTCAAGATGATGTCCTCGGGCGTTACGACGTCTCCGCTCAAAGACCTCAACAGCTCTTTTGATTTTTCAAATGCCGCACGCGCGCTCTCCAAGTGAAACGTGGGCACCCCGATGGGAACATACAAAATTTGCATTTTCAATATTTAAGCTCCTTATTTTCTCCTATAAGTCCTATATGCGCGCCCTGACGTACGAGAGGTTCGCGCTCGGCGTGGGCGATGACCCACTTGTTTTTTTGAAGCAGAAGCTCGCTCTCCTGTCCCGCCTTCTTTTCGACGCGTCCCTCAAGCGGAGTGTTTGTTCCTCTGACGAGCACGACCGCCGCCCGAAAACCGTCGTCCGAAACGCGCAAGGGCGAGAGGTGCAAAGTGGTTTGATAAAGCTCGACGCAAGCGCCCTCGGGAACAAAGAAAACTTTTTCTTCCCCGACCTTGAACGTATTGTCTTTTATCTGCCACACGTGTCCCAGCACGAGCATAAATGGCGTCGCGGCGACGTTAAGCTCACTGCACTTGTGGTACTCGAAACCGTTGTAAGTCGTGTTTCGCCCCACGCAATAGCCAGCTTGTACGCCCATGCCGCCGTATATCGCGCTCTGCACGCGCTCGTCCGTGACGCGCTCCGTCTCGGGATCGCTTGCCACATACACATTGCCACTTAAAGGCATCTGCACTTGCTTGAGGCGTTCTATCACCCCGTCAAACGGAATGTCCTTTATCACCCTGCCGTACGTCGCGAACTCTTCGTCGAACACGGAATATATTTTGACGTCGTTGACGTCGTTAAGCCTGCCCAGCAACTTGATGTCGCAAGGGCGCATGTCCTCGGTCATATCAGTCGCCTCTCACAACTTTGTAGGTGGCGCGGAAGTCCTCTTTTCCGATGCCCATCTGCATGCCCTTGTCGTAGACGCGCTTTGCGTTTTGCATGCCGGGCATATCGAACCCCGCCTCGTCTGCGAGTCTCTGACAAATGCCGAGATCCTTGTGCATATTTTCAAGCGAGAACGCCGTCGTCCAATTTTCGTCCTTGATGTTTTTCCACTGCCCGTCGAGATAGAAATTCTGTCCGCCGCCGTAAAAGATCGCCTTTGCATAGTCCTCTATGGACAGCCCGAGCTTTGTCGCGAGCGCGATGGTCTCGTTGACGCCGTTTTGTATCTGCGCGACGAGGGTATTGTGGCAAATCTTCATGACCAGCCCTTTGCCGTTTTCACCCATACGTATGACGTTTGACCCCATATAGCTCAAAATGGGCAGTATCTCGGGATAGAGGCTTTCCTCGCAGCCGACGAGTATTCCGAGCGTCCCCGCGATCGCGGCGGGTTTGGACTTCACGACGGGAGCGTCCGCAAATCTACCGCCCTTTTCCTTCACCCATCCCGCAACTTCGACGGAAACGGAGGGATCGATCGTGCTCATATCTATGCATATCTTTGTCGAGTCGATGTAGGGCAAAATCTCACCGTAAACGCTCTTGACATGTTCGGACTTCGGCACCATGGAAATGATGACGTCCGCATTCTTTGCGACTTCAACGTTGCTTCCGCAAGGGATGGCTCCTTCCGCCGCTAGCTTTTTGACTTGCTCGCCGTTAAGGTCGTAGCAATACACGCTGTCGTCATGTTTTTTGACAATATTTGCGCACATGGACTCGCCCATGATGCCCAGCCCGATAAAACCGATTTTCATACTTTACCTCCACGTTTGCATCATATAAAATGCCGTTTAAGCGATATTCGTCTCATTCCGTCACGGTCTTGTCCCACGCGTTTTGGAATTTCTTCAGCCCGTAATCCGTGAAAGGATGATAGAAGCTGTCCTTAAACACCTGCAGTCCCGCGGTCAGAATGTCCGCGCCGCTCACCGCGCAATCCACGATCTGCTTGCCCGTGCGCGCCGCCGCGCAGATGATCTGCGTCTTGCCGTAAAAACCGTAGTTTTTGTATATCTTCACGATGTCGTCGATGTATTGTTTGCAGTCCTCGCCGCTCGCCTCTTTCCAGCCGATGAACGGGGACACGAAGAGGCTGCCGTTCTTCGCCGCGATGAGCGCTTGAGATGGCGAAAATACAAGCGTGAGATTTGTCCTCACTCCCTTCTTTTCAAGCCTTCTCGCCGCCGCGATACCCGCCTCCGTGCAGGGTATCTTGATGACGAAGTTGGAGCAGAGCTTTGCGATTTTGCTCCCCATTTCAACGATCTCGTCCGCGTCGTCGAGGTGAGGGTTTATCTCAACGGATATGGGGAATTTTTCATACCCCTCTATGCCCTTTTCTTTCACGAAATTCTTGAGTTCCTCAAGTACGGTGAAAAAAGGTTTGCCCGAATTCATGATATGATTTGGGTTTGTCGTGACGCCGTCGATGCCGAAGGTCTCATAAGCCTCTCTGATCTCGTCGATCTTTGCACTGTCAAGAAAATATTTCATTTTGCCTTCTCCTTAAAAAGAGATAATGTAAGTTCAAGGGTTTGTTTGTCCGCGTCCTTTCTAACGAACACGGGCGGCTGACCTATGGGCGCGTCGACGGTGTAAACTCCGCCGCCGTACTCCTTGCCGCTTTCAAGATGAATCCACTTGTCGTTTGGCAGATACACCTCTCTCGCCGTAGCCCCCGCCTTTACGACGGGCGCGACGAGTATGTCCCTGCCCAGCAGGTACTCGTATGCTTCCTCATATGCCCTGTCCTCGTCATAGTAGAAGAACAGCGGCCTAACGACTCCCACGCCCGTACGCGCGTTTTGCTCCACCGCGTTCTTCAGGTAGGGCTTGAGCGCCTTGTGGATATTGCTCATCTTCGCGCCGTGAGCGAGCACCTCGTCGCTACAGTCGAATTGCGCGTTGAGGTCGGGATTGAGTCCCTCGTGTCCGCGCATGAGCGGCGAAAATGCGTTCATCTCGCACCAGCGCATATAAAGCTCCGCGTCGCGCTTCAAATTCATAAACGTCGTATATCCGCCTATATCGGAGTGCGAAAGTCCGAAACCGCACAGCGTGAGGGACAACATCGCGGGTATGACGGAGGGCAGACCGAAATCGATGGAGAAATCGACATGATTGTCGCCGTTCCACATCATAGTGGAGTATCTCGGAGTGTCGCTGTAGCCCGCTCTTGTGAAGAACATGATCTCGCCGAGCTTGCCGCTCTCCTCCACGGCTTCCCTGTTGACCTTCGCCCAAAGCGCGGGCCACGTGTTGTGCACAAGCTGAGCGTCCTCGCCGCTTGCAAGCACGCAATCCGTGGGCAGATATTCGCCGAAGTCCGCCATCCAGCCCGAAAAGCCCATGCCGATGATGTTCTTTTTGATGATGTCCTTGATCCACTCGTAGGCGTCCTTGTTTGTGAGGTCGATCATCGCGGCGGGGAAGGTGGTGATCTTCACATAGTAGTCCTTACCCTCCGCGTCCTTCACGCAGTAGCCCTTCTCGCTTGCCTCCTTGTAGAGCGGCTTTTCCACGGCGAGGAAGGGATTGCAATATGCAAGCACCCTCACGCCCTTCGCCTTGAGGCGCGCTATTTCGCCCTTCAGCCCGGGATAAAGCTCCTCATCCCACTGCCAATTCCAAAACAGCTGCTTGCCGACGGCGGTGACGCGCCTGCCTTCCCAATCCTGTATCCATATGCCGCACACGGACGATCCCGTGTTTACGGCAGTCTCGTACTTTTTGAGCATGGTCTCGGTGCCGCCCTGCACGCCGAGGATCTGTCCGTCGTACACCCAATCGGGAAGCGCGGGCTGTCGACCTACGACTGAAGTCAGATTTTCGAGCAACTCTTCATAATCTCCGCCGAAACCGATATAAAAGGGCGAGACCGCGTCCGTCTTTATGACGTGAGCGTCCCTGCCCCTGAAATCGAACTCCGCACGCGCGGTCGTCAGCGAATGGAAGAAGTATTTTCTTGAACTTACAAAAGTGGGTTGCGCATAGTATGTCTCATAGCTCGACAGCTTTCCCTTCTTTTGCGTATTCTTGACCCCGAACGCCTGCTTGACAAGCTTTTTCGCCACCTGCAGCGCGTTTATGTGTTCCGCCACCCAAACGTTTAGCTTATTGCCGCGCAAATTGAATTCCGTGAAATTCTCGCCGCCGCCGTACACCCTCTCGTCCTCTCTCGCGGGGAGCGTAAGATACATTCTGTTGTAGGAGTCAAGTCCCTCGGGCGTGACCTTTATGAGGTCGCCGTCTATGTCTATCTTCGCGCCGCCCTCGTCAAAACTCACGTCCGCGCCGCCATCGCGCATGACTATACGATTCACCTTGAGCGGCTTTTTCAAAGTTTCTTTCGCTTTGATCTTGAAAGAGCCGTGACTCATCTTATAGTCCGTGCTCCCCTTTCCTACGCTAAGCGGAGCGTCGTCCACGCCGAGCGTGTATACAAGCTTGCCGTTTGCGAAAATTTCAAGCGCGCTTACGCTCGCCCTGCTCCCGTCCTCCGAAAGCGGTTCGAATGTCGCGCCCTTTGCTTGATGGATAGAAATCATATTGCCCCCTCTGTTTAAGATAAAATTACCTTAATTTCAAATTGATTAACGCCGTTAAGTAATTCCGATATAATATGTAGCACACTTTTTCACATAAGTCAATACCAAATATAATATTCCACATCAAAAAAATGTTTCCCAAATAAAAAACGGCACT
The DNA here is from genome assembly GCA_947589475.1 of uncultured Clostridia bacterium. Classification (GTDB taxonomy): domain Bacteria; phylum Bacillota; class Clostridia; order Christensenellales; family CAG-917; genus CAG-475. Next base: position 77,839 of record CANQBO010000003.1, on the reverse strand, counting down.
ATGCGCGCCGTCTCGCAACGAAAATGAGTATAGCCCCCTCTTCCGAGAAGGGCTATATGGCAAGCGATATGTATCGAAGTTTATTTCGTCTTTTTCTCAATGAGGGCGACGACGTCGCCGACGGTGTGCAAACTTGTCGTTTCCTCGTCGTCTATGACGATGCCCCACTCTTCTTCGACGCTCATGAGTATCTCGACGATGTCGAGGCTGTCGAGACCGAGGTCGTTTTTGATGTCGCTTTTTTCCGTGACGTTGTCGACGTCGAGATCAAGCTGTGCTTTCACCATTGTTTTCAATTTTTCAAGTATCATAAATATTCTCCTTTTTTTCGCTGTCCGCGTTTATTGCCCCTTTAAAACTCACTACGTATCGACGATCTTATGTTTTTACGCTTTTCTCTTCGACTTTGAGAGGCGTAAATTTTTCAAACTCGATGACGTCAAAAGTCCTTGATTCCGTCGATGTCAAGCTCGTACGCGATTAGGTTTTGCTCCTCTGCGCACACCGCGACATGATAGCCGTCAAAGACGTCGAAATGCTCGAAATGCGCGTCGGACGGAACGTCGCTTTTTATCTTCGCTATGCCCTCGCCCGTAAACTTGACGTAACTTTCCCTTTCCGTCCACTTTTCGAAGAACTCCTTCTCGTCGCGCGCCTCGATAAACGGAAATTTCTCAAAGCGTACGGGGCGTATCTTCTCGATGTCCACGCCGACTTCCGTATGCGACATCGCGCACACCGTGACGCCGTATGAATGCGACAGATTAAAATGCACGCCGTCAATGTTTAAGCGCGGCTTTTTCCCCTCTTCGCGCAAGATCTCCGCGTGCGCGGGAAGTTCCTCTACGTCAAGCATGACGTTTCGATAATTGCCGTAACAATAGCGGATAAAGCTGTCGCTTCCAACCTCTCCTCTTATGAAAAACAGTATCATACTCTGCCTCCGCCGTATCTGCCGTAGGTTTTTATCATATCGAGGAAGAAATCCCTGTCCACCGACGACATGAGATGATAGGCGAGTCGCCACTTCCAATTGCCTTCGGGGACGCCGGGGACGTTCATTCTCGTGTCGCCGCCGTAGCCGAGCATGTCCTGAAACGGCAGAACGAGCATCGCCGAGGACGACATCATCAGCGTGCGTATTATCGCGTGTACCGACTCGCAATTCGGACCGCCCGCACCCCAGCCCGCGCCCGAAAATCCGCAATATTTGAGCGCGTATCGCCTTGCGCCGTCGTTGAGGTCGTACAGCCAGCCGAGGGTGGTATTGTTGTCGTGGGTGCCGCTGTAGGCGACGGTGTTCACCTCATATCTGAAAGGTATGTGCGAGCTTTGTGTGCCGTCAAAACCGAATTGAAACACCCTCATCGTGGGAATTCCCGTGCCGTCTATATACTTTCTGCAGTCCTCGTCTATTTGCCCAAGATCTTCCGCAATGAACAGCGCGTCGGGATCGTCTTGATGCACGAGGTCGAGAAGGCTGTCCGCGGGACCCTGCTCCCAATGTCCGTTTGCGGCGGTGTCGTAGTCCGTCGCGGGAATGGAAAAGTAGTTGTAAAACGCGCGGAAGTGATCGAGGCGAAGCGCGTCGTACAGCTTGAGACAGTGCGCTATTCGACGGCGCCACCACATATAGCCGTCCTTTTTCATCTCGTCGAAGTCGTAAAGGCAATTGCCCCACACCTGTCCGACGCTTGAGAACGCGTCCGGCGGAACGCCCGCAATGGCGCGCGGAAATTTATTTTCGTCCAGCTGAAACAGGCTTTGATTTGCCCACACGTCCGCGCTGTCCGTGGAAACGTAAAATGGCAGATCTCCTATGACGGACACGCCGCGCTTTCCCGCCCTCTGTCTTATCGCGCTCCACTCGCGAGAAAATTCGTATTGACAAAATTCGACAAATTCTATCTCGTCCGCGTACTTTTTCGCGACTGCGGCAAGCGCTTCCTTATCGCGGTCTCTTAAGGGCGCTTCCCACTTCCACCAATTTGAAGAGTACTCCGCCGAAAGCACCGTGAACAGCGCATAGTCCTCAAGCCAATAGCTCTCGCGCTTTACAAACTCGCGCATGCCCTCTTTATAGGCGCCGTCTATGCGGCTGAAGGCGAGGCGGAGATAGCGCTCGGAGTTCAGCCTCGCAAAGTCGTAATCGACTTGATACGGCTCTCCGTGATATTTGCACGCCGCGACTTCCTGCTCGCTCAAAAGCCCTATCTCCTGCAGTTCCCGAGGACAGATGTACAGCGTATTGCCGGCAAAAGACGACGCGCCCGAATACGGCGAATTTCCCGCGCCGAGCGCGGTGATGGGCAGAATCTGCCACCACCTGAATCCCATGTCCGAGATCAGCTCCGAAAAGGCGTCCGCGTCCCGCGAAAAACAGCCTATGCCGTACTCCCCGGGCAGGGACGACACGCTCAAAAGCACTCCCGCAGAGCGTTTGAAAGTCTTAAATTTTGTCATATGCTCCGTTAATCCTCGAATATATGTATTTCAAACCTTTGAGGGCGAGTTGTCTGTCCACGAAATCGAAAAGTTTCGGCTCCACATCCACGATAAGTTCGGACAATCCGCCCGTCGCGATGATCTTTGCGCCACGCATGCGCTCGTCCTCGAGTATCTTGTCCGCGAGATATTTCACAAGCCCCGCAAAACCGAAAATTATGCCGCTCTGCATACAGCTTTTCGTGTCCACGCCGAGCACACCCTTTGGCGAGGCGAGCTCGATGAGAGGAAGTTTCGCCGCCGCGCCCGAGAGGGACTCCGTCGCCGTCTTTATGCCGGGGGCGATCGCTCCGCCCAAAAACACGCCTTGCCCGTCCACGGCGTTGAAAGTCGTCGCGGAACCGAAGTCCACGATAAGCACGGGGCCGCCGTACAGCTTGTATGCCGCCGCCGCGCCCACAAGCCTGTCCGTGCCCAGCTCCTCGGGGTGTTCATAGCCTATCTTCAGCCCCGCGTCAAGCGTATGCGTGACGACAAGCGGAGAGATGCCTATGCAGTCCTTGCACATGTGCTCGATGGTATAGTTGAGCGCGGGCACGACGGACGACATCACCGCCGCGTCTATGTCCTCAAAAGAAAGCCCCTTCTGCCTCAACAGGTCGTGTAGCATGGAGCCGTACTCGTCCGCAGTGCGCGACGCCTTTGCGGAAAGTCGCCAAAAACCGAGCGCTTCATCTCCCCTATACAGTCCGAATTTCACGTTGGTGTTGCCGATGTCTATTGCAAGCAGCATATTCTCCTCCGAAGAAGTCTTGAAATTAGTATAGCAAAATCGCTCGCTATTATCAAGCAAAAGTTGAACGAGTTCAATTTGCCATGGCTATCGTGAGCGTCAAAACAAAGCCGTACAGGTCGAAAGCGAACGTAGGCAAAAATATGAGCGCTATTTTGAAGTCCTTCGTCATAAATCTGAAAAACAATACGAACGCAAACGCAAGCGTCGCCGCCATAAACAGCAAGCCCCAAAAAAGTTGCTTAAGCCAAAAGAAGGTAAACACAAAAAGCACGCTGCTCGCCCCCAGCCCCGCAAAAAAGAGCATGGACGGAAAAATGTGTTTGTGCTCCACAAGCCTACTTATGGAAATTATAGACGAAAGATAACTCGTCGCAACAAACGCCTCGAACGCCGCGGGAGGCGCCAAATACGCGGGCAAATTCAACGAATAAAACCATACGGGGTCGAATTTGAAGCAATAGGAGCTTAGCGCCGCCACTATCAGCGTGCAAAATATCCCCGCTACGATGCCTATCATGCGCTTCAATTGTTCCACACAAAAATATATTTACGCGCGCCGTCTTTAATGCAGTAACACAAATTTTCGCGGAAGCGTATGGTGATGTAGGAGCGATCCTAATATTTTGGAGGTACATACAATGAATTTCTTCTCAAACGGCGGTTCAAACGGTTGCGGATGCAACACTTGCGATCTTGTCCTGCTTCTGCTCTTGCTCAACAACTGCGGGTGCGGATGCGGCATGACGGGCGGCGGCGTAAACGGCGGTTGCGGCAACGGTTGCGGTTGCGGGATGTCCAGCTGTGACATAATCTGGCTCATCCTCATCCTCTCTTGCCTCTGCAAGTAATTGCGGACGTATGCAAAAGGCGCGCATCTTGCGCGTCTTTTGTTTTTGCAACATTTGCCTCAATGCGCCTTTGAGCAAGACAAAATAAGAAGTCGGGAGCTTTCGCCCTCGACTTCTTCTTCGGCTTAATGGGTTGGATTAAGCCGGTGTTTAGTATGCCCTTGCGGGCATATTATATTGGGAGTCTCTTTAAGCTGAGACGGGGTCTATGGTTATTGTGACTATGCCACTCTCTTTGTCAATGCTTACGGTTGCCTTAATGTTCTCTTGGTTAGTGCTGGTAAAATATTCAGTGATCTTTTCGACTTCGAACACCAAAGTGTCGTCATTCTCAAAATAGTACACATCCGTCGGGTCGGTGCCCTTGTAAGCGAAGGCCGTTGAATCGGGCCAACGCTTGTTATCGTCGGTATAATACTTGATCCAAATCTTACATCCTTTATTACTATTTGAGTAGCCCGACCAAAATTCTCCGGCGTTATTCACTATCTTAATTGTGTACTTTTTTTGCGCTTTCACGGTGATATTCAGCACGCCCGTCTTTGCTTCGGCGTCGACTGTCAACTCGCCGACCTCAACAGTGAAGCCTTTCAGATTGCCTAAGTCTATTTTTGCGGTGTAGCCTTCCTCAAGCTCCCACGCGTATATCTTGCTCTCGAAGGCGGGTTTAGCGTCCGAAGTTATATTAAGCGGGCAACTTGCTTTCTTGCTATTTCTCTCGTTGTACAGCCAGATCTTCAAAGGAGTGCCGGACGCGCTTACGCTGTCGATGAACTCCTGCGGAAGAGTGCCCTTGACAGTGATCTCGTATTCCGCCCTCTTGGGCTTGATCGTCACCGTGCACTCGGTCTTATCCTCATTCCAGGAATAGCTTGCCTCGGCTAAATACTTTGTAGACGCAGTGGATAGATAGTCGGGGTCTCCGAACATGGGGTTGCCGCTCAGAGCGGTTTGCTGACCTACGCAGGTGACTGTGAACGATTCTGTGTAGAGATAGTTGAAGCTGCCCTCCGTGGTCGTTGCCAAATCAAGTGAGAGCTTTGTCAAATTCGGCTTGCTTGCCTCGTTGAGATAAACATCTACTTTCTTATCGTTTGTTCCCGCAAAGCTGTCAGCGTCGGCGGGAAGCTCGAACTTGATCTTGATGGTTGCGGCTATGTCATAATTGACGGTCGCCGTCTTTGTCGCTTCGTCGAAGGTGAAGGAGACCGTCTTGCACTCATAATTAGACGGGCTGGCGATACCCTTTATCTCGTATTTTGCATTCTTATCGTACTCGGCGATCGGAAGATAGATGGTTGGATTGGGTTGCATGCTACTGAGGTTTGCTGTCAAGCCCTCCATCTGTACGCCGTTTTTGTAAACGGACAATGCAACGGATGTGCCGTTGGGTCCCTTGTATTGAGATTTTACTGCGATGACATACTTCTTTTCTATCTTGAGCGTGGCGGTGCCCGTCTTTCCATCGATCTCAACGGGGGTCAGACTCCAATCGGCTTCGGACTTGCCTGTAAGTCCCACCAGAACTTGAGTATATTGTCCTTCATATATGTAGAACGTGAACGAGCCTTTCATAAGCGAGCCTTCTTTGACAAGAGGCACAGTCGTAATCGCTGAGTTCGATCCATTGAGCTTGAGCGCAGAGCCCGACGTCTTTCCGTTACCATCGCCTTTGAAGACCTGCACCTGTGCGCTACCCCCAAAGGTTTCGTACGCCTCAACGTTGACGGTTATGAGGATCCTATCCTTGACCGCATTCATCTCCACCTCTGTGGTTGTGGTTGTCGTACTGAAGGACAGTTTGTCTGCCGTGCCATATCCTGTCGAGGTGAAACCGGACGTCGTTATTTCGACGGAATAGTTGCCATTCTGCATATAGTATAGCGCCGACGTGAATTCATACACATAATCGTTGCTCTTGAGTTGCTCGACAAACGCTTTGTCTATTACTAATCTTTCAGGATTGTTTGATGGACCCGATTTCACAACGTTGACTTGCGTTTTGCCGTCTTGACCGTATATATAGATACTGAAAGTATAGGACAGATCAGGATTGCTTTCAAACTCGGACGCGAGGAAGTTTTCGGGGAACTTGAGTTTGAGTTTGAGTTGTACGTGATCTTTGATGGCGATCGCCGCAGTTGCCTTGCCGTCCGCATACACGACGTCGACCTCATCGGACGTATATCCGTTGGTGCCGTTGTTGGGATCAGTGTAGATCTTGATGGTATCCTTGCCGCTTTGCGGTTTAGGCGCATACAGCGTCACATTGTAGACCGTCTTACCCGGCTCGACCTTCACGGTTTTGCCGGAGTTCAAAGTTCCGTCATGGTATAAAGTCACAGGGAAACTGCTTTCGGCGAAGTTTTCGGGGACGGTGACGGTCACCTCGACTGCCTGACGCGCAGACGAAGTCGCCTCGATGGTGACGGCGTCGGCGTCACCGAATTCTTTTGCCGTCGTTGTGCCCTCTTCGGGGAATGTGAACTTGTAATAATCGTTGTCGTAGTCCTTTATTTCCGCCAATTTGACAGAAAGTCCCGTCGACGTCGCAAGCGCTGCGATTTTGACTTCAACCGTCTTTGTAGGCTCGGTCACATTGACAAAGTTCATCGCCTGTGCGCTCGTGCCTTTGTACAGCGAGAAGCCGATCCAGCCCTGCCAATTCTCATCAAAGTTGGCTGTGACCGTATACACCTTTCGAGCGTTTACTTCCACATTAAGTGTATCGGACCTTGTCGGCAGCTTGTTGCCCGTGGTATCCTCGCAATATACATAGTACCACAAGCAGACTTTATCGAGCATTGTCAGATTTTGATAATATGCAGGAGCACTGTCATTGACATAGCCTGTGGCTACCGCATGATACTCGGAATAGTCGGGGTGTGTAAATCTGTCTTTTGAATACGCCTCATACAGCGTATATTTATCTGCGCCGTTGGACTTGAGTGTTGATATATCCACTTTTACCACGCCGGCAGATGAATAGGATTTCGTTATAGCTGTTCCGATGTGCAATTGCTCTTTATACTTTGCGGTGACAGAGGGTGCGTCTGCTCCCCCGTACACGAACACCAAAATTGCCTTTTTATAAGATGAGCCAAAGCTAGAGCTATATACGCTCTCACATACGCTCTTCGTTTCAGACGCGGACGGACCTGCAATTGTTCTCGTGGTGTATACGTCGCCGTCCACCGTCTTGTAAATTGCGCCGTAGATCGCCAAGTCCTTGATGTCGTTATCGCTTGAAGCCACAACGCCGAAATATTTTGATGTACTTTCCGTATATGTAAACTGATATGCGACGATCTTTTTGTCGGCGAAATTGATGGTGAACTCCTCGTTTTCACTCGCCTCGGTCGGGTCATCGTCCACTTTGACAAATAAAGCCTTGACGGTAGGATAACTGTCGTTGTCGCTTAATGTCACAGTAAAGTTGATGTCCTGCGTGTCGTTGTCCGCTTCGAATATAGCAGACGCATATGCGACGTCGCTATTCACCGTGATAAAGTTTCTGTTGTCCTTTTGCATCGTAACGCCGTTGAGGTTTGTCGCCGTAAGCAACGCCACATAGACGCCCTTTGTGAAAGTACCCACATAATAATGCGGCAGGTTGGAGTCATTAAACGCAATGCCAAACTCTTCGCCGACATTGAATTTTTGAGAGCTTTCCTCATTGACCGTGCAATGCAGACTCGGAGCGTCGGTTTTGCTGTTGTTCTTTATCGCAAACACGTAATCGTTTTCGGCTTCGCACACGAAATTGCCCGCGATCTCCGTCACTTCTTGCGAGTCGGATCTGATGATTGTCGATGAATTGTTGCCATAGCTCACGGATACATTCGAGAACGCATGGGCACTGCTGAGCTTAAATGAATATGTGCCGGAATTTGCGGCTGTATAGCTGTAATAGAACACGTCCTTAAGCTCGTCGAATTCGATGTCGAATTCGCCTGTTTCGGGCACTGCGTTGCAAGGCACAAACCTCATGTCCCTTATAGTGACTGTGTAGTTGTGTTCGGAGCAGAACGCCACGGTCTCGTCGCCTTCACCGATCTCGTACAGCGTTTGAGAATACAAAGGCACGGCTTCCTTGTTGCCTATCTTGACAAGGATCTCATACGCCGTTTCTGTCGAAGGTACCGAATAATAGCCGCCGAAGATGTAATATTTGCCCGCCGTAAAGTTGCTTATGTCAAATTTGTACCAATCTGCTTCGTTTGTGGCGCTCTTGTTGATCCTGCCTACTTTTGTCTCGTATTCTTCTATCGACGTTTCGACCTTTTCGATCTTTATATTGCAGATTATAGTTGCGTCCACCCTTCTCCCGATCCTAATGTTTTTCGTATCGGATTTGATATATACGAGCCACTGCGCCTCCGCGCCCCCTCTGTCAATGTCGCCCTGTTGGATGATCTTCGGATCAAGGCCGCTCTCGCCGCCGTCAACCGAAAGCATTGTGTTGCCTGTGCTGTTGTCATATGAGGTTGTGATCGCGCCTTGCGTCGTTGTCACCGTCACAAGATACCAACCGGGACTCGCTTTGACGCTGTCCGCAAGCACAAACGTCGTGCCGGTGCTGCCAAAAGATCTGTTTTCGATCTGTCCGCCTTCGCCCGCGGCGAGACACTGCGTCAGCGTGAATGTTGCCGACAACGCAGGAGGAGCGGCCGCGCTCACTGTCAGCGATTTACCGCTGTCGTTGCAAATATAGTTGACGGGTATTGCGGAGGGACCTTGATATTCGCCCTCGCTCGCAATGTTTACGGTGTAGACGACTGTAGCGCTTGAATAGCCCCACACGGGAGTGAATGTCAATTGCGCGCTTCCGTCCTCGTCTGTGGCTTTCACGTCAAGCGCGGCCTTGCCGCCCGCTATTTGTTTTGGCTGACCGTCGACTGTCGCTTTCACGGAGAAATAAACGTTTTCAATTCCCTTCGGGGGAGTGCCGTTTGTCACGGCTTTCACCGTGTATGTCCTTGGGGCATAATACTTTACTTCGCCCGTCGTATCATCTTCGGAAGCATAAAAAACAGCGTCCCCCACACTGTTGAGCCCTACATGGTCTACATGTTGGTCTTCGAGGGAAGCATACCAAGTCGCAAAATCGTCGATCTTGCTCTCGCCCTTATATTCGGAATTGCTCTTGTAAAGATTGTAAACGGTGATGTAGATCTCTTCAAGTCCGCACTCGCATTTCCCGCTTTGGAATACGTGATCGGACTTGCCGTTTGAACTCATCTCGGAAGCGTGCTCCGTGCAAGTAGTCATCTCCCAATGCTGCTTGTCGTCATACTTCCATTCGTAATTATGGGTGTGGAAAGTGCTCTTGTCTACGAGGCATTCCTTACACTTGCCGTCGTCGCCCCATACGTGCCTGCCCTTGTTCAGTTGCTCGTCCGCATGATGCTCGCACTTATATTCCTGCCAATGGTTTTCGCCGTCGTATTTCCATTCAAGCGGATGCACGTGGCGGGTGTAGTCGCACTTATTGCACGTCGCGTCTTGATCGTCGTCAAACTCGTGCGGCTCCGTGCCGGTGTGTTGATCGCAACCCTCGACCGTACACTCATAGTAATGATATTCGTCGTCATACGAATATTCCGTTGACCACTCGTGCGTGTGGGTATTGTCCTGCTCCTCATTATGCGGGTCGCAGGCTGTTAATACCCCCCCCCCCCGCATATCAGAAGCATGCATACGACCAGCACATACACAAGCGCTTTCTTGATGTTTTCTGTCTTTGTCATAGCTATACTCCAATATATTTATTTCTGTTGCTGTTTTTTTGTAGGCGGAAACGCTCTGCCAACAGTTACATATCTGTATAATATACTCGATTTGCTGTTATGGCAAGCGTTTTTCACAACTTTTTTTAATAAATTTAATAAAATTTTTGAATTTTTATGCAAATACATATGAATTTATACATTTATGCAAAAATTTTTATAAGTTTTATGCATATTTATGCACTTGCATCGCTTTGCAGTCGCTTTTGAAAACTTTGCGCGCGCAAACGTTTGACTTTTGCACTCGAATTATCTTATCATTCTATTACTATTTTATTATCCCCCTATAATCCATATAGGGAAAGGAGCTTTTTATGGCAAAACTCACAATGGACAAGCTTGTCGCGCTTGCGAAAAATCGCGGATTTGTGTATCCGGGTAGCGAGATCTACGGCGGGCTTTCAAACAGCTGGGACTACGGTCCCCTCGGCGTACAGCTGAAAAACAACATCAAGGCGGCTTGGTGGAAGAAATTCGTCGTCGAAAATCCCTACAACGTGGGGCTGGACAGCGCGATAATCATGAATCCCACCACATGGCAAGCATCGGGACACATCGGCGGTTTTTCCGACCCCCTCATGGACTGCAAGAGTTGCAAGTCCCGCCACCGCGCGGACGACCTCGTCGAGGACTACATGTCAAAGCACGGCATAGAGGAGAATATCGCCGGCTGGAGCAACGAACAGCTTGAGGCTTACGTCAAGGAGCACAACATTCCCTGCCCCGTATGCGGCAAGTCCGACTTCACGGGAGTGAGAAAGTTCAACCTTATGTTCAAAACCTTCATAGGCGTGACCGAGGACACGACGTCCACCGTCTATCTGCGCCCCGAAACCGCGCAAGGAATATTTGTCAACTTCAAAAACGTACAGCGCACCACGCGCAAAAAAGTGCCCTTCGGCATCGGTCAGATAGGAAAGAGCTTCCGCAATGAGATAACCCCCGGCAACTTTATCTTCCGCATCCGCGAGTTCGAGCAAATGGAGCTTGAATTCTTCTGCAAGCCTGGCACCGACCTCGAATGGTTTTCCTATTGGAAGGAGTTCTGCCACAAATGGTTGCTCGACCTCGGCATGCGCGACGAGAACCTCAAACTGCGCGATCACGACAAGGAGGAGCTGTGCTTCTACTCAAAAGCCACGACGGACTTCGAATACAACTTCCCCTTCGGTTGGGGCGAGCTGTGGGGCGTTGCGGATCGCACGGACTATGACCTCAATCAGCACATCAAGACGAGCGGCAAGGACTTGAGCTACACCGATCCCGTCACCAACGAGAAATATGTGCCCTATGTCATCGAGCCGTCCCTCGGCGCGGACCGCGTTTTCCTCGCGTTCCTGTGCGACGCCTACGACGAGGAGCAAGTCGGCGAAGGCGACACCCGCGTAGTGTTGCATCTGCACCACGCTCTCGCGCCCGTAAAAGTCGCCGTTCTGCCTCTGCAAAAACAGCTCAACGACAAGGCGGAAGAGATATATCTCGACCTTTCCAAACACTTCGCCTGCGACTTCGACACGTCCGCGTCCATCGGCAAGCGCTATCGTCGTCAGGACGAGATAGGCACCCCATATTGCGTCACAGTGGACTTCGATTCCCTTGAGGACGGTTGCGTCACCGTGCGCGAGCGCGACAGCATGTCCCAGATCCGCCTGCCCATAGACACTTTGGCAAGCTACTTCGACGAGCAACTCAAATATTAAAAACACAAATCCAAAGCATTGAAACGCCCTTCCATCAGACGGAAGGGCTTTTTTTTGCAAGCGTATATCGACAATTGTCATTACGGCAGTGCTTTTGGTCTGCACAACTTTTTTGCAATTTTTCTTCTCTCGTATCAAATTGACGTCATATTATATTGTCAAAGCGTGATCCAAATTGCCGGGACGACTCCTCTATGCGTAAACGATACCGTAGAGGAATAATTCGTTTTTCCTTTTTCCGTGACGATCACCATACTATCGGGCGTGCCGCTTGCAGGCGTGCGTAACCACCAACCGCATGACCCGGGCGATGCGGATTCCACCTTTATTCCCTGACATTTGGCATAGTCGGTCATTGCAAGCGTTCTCTTCGCGTCCTCGGCGCGTATATCTTCTTCAAAGCCGTACGCTGTATTTATGACGTCTGCATAACTCAGCAAAAATACTCTGTCCATAGTATCCTCGCAGATATTGCCATCTCTGTCCCAGCCCGAAGCCGTCTCCCCGTTGTCGACCAAAGTAATATTTATCAAGCTTTGATCGAGTTCGTCAAACGCCAGATCGTAAAACTCGCCATTCAGCCATGCCCTGATGGTACTCTCCTTGTAATTGTTCGGGAATACCGTCTTGCCGTCCACAGTACGTTGAGTTGAATCATTTAGATACACCTCATGACTGTCAAGCACGAGTCCGCTCATCAAAAAGGCGGCGCCGTCCTTTTTCTCAAGAATGTTCCACTCTATCGGCTCCCACTTGAACCAATACAAGTTGTTTATCATATAGCCGTTGGTTTTTTGATATGTACTTGTTCCTGTTATCATGTACGGTCTGTTTTTGTCAAAATAAACACCGCGATATTTTGCGCCGTCATATTCCAGGTCTATGTACCACATAAATTCTTCTTTTGCGCCCTTATAATAATACCCATAGTCCGTCCATTTTCCCGAGTTGCCCTTTACAGGTCTTTCTCCGCTCATCTGAGCGAGAGTTGCAACAATGCCGTTGTCCGTCTCTCGCGTTTTAGGATATTCGCCGAAATATATCTTTCCGCCTCGCTCATCGTATGGCTTATCTTTTCCGCATACGTCACATTTGCCCGCGTTATTCCATTCGTGCGGAACTTTATAATTGTCTTCGGTTTCCTTATGCCCGCAATTTTGACATTGTCTGCTGCGACTCACCGTATCTCCGCATGTATAATTTGCGCTATCTATGCTCCATTCGCCAAAGCTGTGCGGTGCGAATTCACCGTATTCCTCATTTTCCAAAGGTTTATGACAAACCGTACACTCTTTATGATGACGAGCTTTCGCCTCGCATGTCGCCGCGGAATCTTCTATCCAACCGCTTTCGGTATGCTGTCCCGTCGGAGCAAGTACGGTATCCGACAATGATATTTCGTTTTTATCATTGTCAAAATACTTTCCGCATTTGCAAGTATAATACATAATGTTTCCGCTCTCACTGCAAGTGGGATCTTTCGCCGCTACCTCGACATATTCATGTGTGTGCCCGCTTTGAACGTCGCCGTTGTCGCATGCAACTAAGATCATTGCAACCGACAAAACAACTGCCGCCAAGATAAAAATAAATTTGATTTTTTTCATTTTTGTTCTCCTCTATGATTAAGTTTTTTAATCATTATGCACAATTATAGATAAGATTTACTAATCTGTCAATACTAAATTATTAAATATCCTTATATTTTTCGTATAGGAGGCGTAAAAATGATAAGATTTATTGAGCTTAGAGGCGAGAAAGGAATTTCTCAACGCGCAATTGCGAAACGCTTCGATATAAGTCAGGCGACCTACAACAATTGGGAAAACGGAAAAACGCAGCCGTCCATCGAACAGCTCATTGCGCTTGCCCGCTTTTACGACGTTTCGGTGGATTATCTCATCGGCAACAGCGACGACGCGGGCATAATAAATTACGACAAACCTCAACTTTCCGACGAAGAAATACGGCTGTTGCGCGCCTTCCGTCCCCTTCCCCGTGAAGCGAAGGCGAGTTTTCTTCAACTAATGCAAGACATGAACAATTTATAAGTTTACGCCCATCTTGCCGATGTCATAAACATGTGCGGATAAGATCAAGACAACTTGAAGTTGCGGAATTTAATGGCGAGAAAAAAAATGAGAACTTCTGCAATGTTTTTTTGGAGGAAAAAATGTTTATAGGCGCTTTCAACAAGAAAAACAGCTTTTGCGAAAGAGAATGGGCATATGAAAAATGGGGTTTGGAGTATGCCTTTGACGCGCGACTTTTCGGCGAAGTCGCGGATAAGATAGTGCGGCTTCTGGGCGACAAAAAGGCGTATACCGTTGAGGACGCTTACAAATATTTTCATTCGGCATACAATGCATACCAAATAGATTACAAGCAATTTTACAACTATTGCCACACGGACGCCCCAAAACTCTTCGACATCTCTCGGCCGACGATAAGCGACGATTGCGATATAGAACTATTGGCAGAGGACTCGTGGAGATTTTTCGAGTATCTAAAGGACGGAAATTATACAGATGAAAGTGTGCTCACTTTGGTTGTCGACAATGGTTTCATTCGCGAAATGACGGGCGCAAATTCTCGGGACAATTTGATTTTGGTCATCGGCACTTTTGACGGCGTAACTATAAATTCAATGAAAGTCATACTCAGCCCCAATATACCCGAGATCGAGTACTCGCTTGAATTTTTCAGACAGCACAGCTAAACTTAAATCCGACGCGGAGGCAGTATCGTAGACTTGAGCCTGTTTGCCCCTCAAGTGATGGGGACGTTTTGGTTTGTCCATACAATCAAATCATCGCTCTTCCCATAAGCGAAAAATCCACCCCCCTCTGACGACCTAAAAGCCGACTCAACCCCGATGACGAATTTGAAATATGAATAAATAACTCAATCTTTAGACAAGACCACTTTTTATATGTAAAATAGCTCTATTTCTACAGACGAAAATAGTAGAAATCAATCACATTAGCTGTCGGCGTCTGAATCATTATCTTCATCAGAATCATCATCTTCAATAAATTCTATTATATCTCTTGTCTTTTCAAACGGAAGAGGCGCATTATCTTTATTGAATATCTCAATATTCGATATGGTAGCGACCGTTTGCGTATCGCGCACGGGCACCAAAACCTTATCGCCTATGGATAGATCTGTCATTCTCGTTTTATAATAATACTCTCTCCCTTCCCGTCCGAATTTCACACTGACATAGTAATATTCGTCGTCCAAAAGTTCTCTGTAGTATTGCCACTTGCGAATAAACATACATAGATTGGCTCGATCTTGCAAAAAATCACTTATTTTTTTCATAAAATCAAAGTAATTTTTAGGAAGATAGCGTCTTGAAAAGTGCCCTCTGATAAGTCGATCTTCTCCATCGTCATAAACAGCTTCTATACGATAATATTCCTCCTCCTTATCAAAGTCGGAAGGCATATCCTCTTCCATATACTTATCTTCTATCTCGCCGAAATTATCGATAAACCATGGTATTTCGTACATATCCAGACATTCATAACTTTGCTTATCAATTTCCGAGACTCGAGAATAAGACAGCGAATGTTTGCGCCGATTTATCTCAAGCGTCTCATCTACATAATAATATTCATCATCGTCATCAAGAAGTATACCAAACTCCGTTTCATATTCCTTATAGTGGTACTCTATTTTGAGATAGTCTAATGTTCTGCTCATGTATTTACTCCTTTTTGTTATCTGTCACAAATAATATAGTCCGCTGTAAAAATCGTTTTTGAATATAAAAATCTCTCAATTTTTCGACGGATCTCGTATACAATTCGAGATTAGCCATATTCTATTCCCGTTTTGGCGCTTTGTCAACCCCTATTTAATTACGTTTGCACGTGTGAGAAATGAAGTATGGATTGATAACTGAAAAACATCACTATTTTTACAAATTTTATCGATTTTGACGCAAACACCCATTATTTTATTGACAATTTGCGCCAAAAACGCTATATTTTTATCGATTAAAGTTTTACGAGGTATAAAATGGCTTTTGACAAGGCGGAAATTTCAAAGGCGACGCTGAACAGGCTTCCCGCATATCTCAGGTATCTCTACGAGCTGGACAAAAAGGGTGTGCAGACCGTCTCGAGTACGATGATCGCGGCGGGGCTGGACCTCAATCCCGTGCAGGTGCGCAAGGATATAGCGTTTGTCGCGACCTCCCCCGGCAAGCCGAAGCTCGGCTATGTCACGAAGGAACTCATCGCCGACCTCGAAAATTTTCTCGGCTACCACAACACGCGCGACGCCATACTCGTGGGTGCGGGAGGTCTGGGTCATGCCATTTTGGGATACGACGGCTTTGCGAAGTACGGCCTCAATGTGACCTGCGCCTTCGACATCGACCCCGCCGTCATAGGCACGTCCATCAACGGCAAACCCGTCTACGAGATGTCACGCTTACCCGAACTCGTCAAACGCTTCAACATAAGACTCGGCATCATAACAGTGCCCTCCGGGTCCGCGCAGGAAGTCGCCGACCTCATGGTGAGCGCAGGCATAAAAGCCATCTGGAGCTTCGCCGCAAAACACCTCAACCTGCCCGCGGGCATAGCCCTCAAGCATGAGGACCTCGCCGCGTCGCTTGCTCTTTTGCGCATGCAACTCGTCTCCCAAGATTAAAACCGCGATATTTGGCGAATAGCTTTGTCAGCACCCTTTTTCTTCACGTCATGTACGACAAGTACACTCGTACTCAGAAAAAGGGTGATTTCACGCTCTTCATCCAAATATCGCGGTTTTACATTTAAAAAAAATACGACACGATGATAATTTTATTTGGTCAAATATTTCTGTACCTCTGAATTTAACTCGAAAAAATTATGCCCTACACTTCCCTACCCAACAAAAAATCGACGCTGACGTCAAAAAATGCGGCAATTTTGACAAGCGCGTCCAAATCCGGTTCACGCTGTCCCGTTTCCCAAAAACTGACCGTCTGATTGCAATATCCGAGCTTAGCGCCGAGTTCTCTTTGGGACAAGCCGTATTCAAGCCTCATAAGCTTCAATTTCTGACCGAAAATGTTGTCCTTCATAGTTGCAATATATAATATTATTCCTACATTTTGTTGACTTCCTACATAATGTAGGATACAATTTATACATCAACTTAAAAGGAGAACTATTATGAAAAAATGTCCAAAATGCGGCGCTCCCTTAACTCAAATAGACGACGTAAGGTACAAGTGCGAAAATTGTAATGCTCACTACAAATGGGTCCCAAAACAGCCGACGACCGAAGGACCTTCGGCTTGGGATGGAAACTCTACCCCCACAACCGTCGATACGAACAATGAACAGACGGCAATCTCGAATATCGATGATACGGCGAGTCGACCTCAAACCACCTCGGACATTCTTAGCTCCGCCCACAATGCAATGTCGGGTCATTATGGATTTGCCATTTTGACCTCCATACTCTTAAACCTTGTAAAATACGGTTCAATACTGTTTACGGCTGTTTTCGGACCGCTTTTGATAGGCGGAATGACAAAATGCAGTCTTGCGGGCTTCTATCTTGATGTTGCAAACGGAAAACAGTCGGATATAAGTTCCACTTTCAGGGGCTTTAAATATATGAAAAAATCCATTGCCACGCAACTTATCTTGCTTTTGTTTAAAGTGGTCGTATATGGAGCGCTCATCGCGCTGTATGCAATAATTCGATTGGTCGGCAATATATGGTTCACATTGATATTTTCACTTTTATTGCTGATAATTTTTGCAATTGTCTTTATATGGACAAACTCCATTGATAAGACGGTCTACTTTTTGATGATAGACCGTGAGGATCCGACGGCAAAACAAGGCGTAATAAGCGCCTTCAAAATCGTCTCGAAAAATTTCAAAAAATTTTTCTTACTCAATTTGAGTTTTTTGGGTTGGGCGATCTTGACTGTTATGACATTCGGCATTTTGATACTGTATGTCGACCCGTATTATCAAACTGCATACGCAAAATTGTATATGGAGCTAAAGGACAGCTGTAAAGCATAACGACAACTTCAAAAACACATCAAAGACCCGCCGTCCGTGCGTCTTTCATAAGTATTTTCGTCAATAAGCGGTTTGAGGCTGTCAAACCGCTTTTCTTATGTCGCAAAAGCAAGCATATCTTAATTAACAACGGAAATTATTATAAAAACAAAATCAACTCTTGAAATTGCGCGCGAATTGGGATAAAATAGCTACATGTTGAATTTACTTTTAAATGGTCGCATGTTGAATTTACTTTACGATTGAGGCAGTTTACGGCGTAAAATTTTAAGGGGGAATTATCATGAAAAAATCAGAAAATGCCGCCACCGACGGCGGCAAGAAGAAAATGAAAAAATCGACAAAAGTCTGGATAAGCGTTTTGTCGATCGTACTCGTCATCGCGGTGGTCGCCGTGTCATTGGTCTTCGGCTGGATCAACGACGGCCGCTTTGCCACCTACACAAAATCGCACATCGACAAGGCGGTCAAGGCGTATGCCGAAAGACAGGCGTCGGACGATCCCGTGAGATTTGTCGCGCACAGAGGCTTGTCTGCCGAGGCGTATCAAAACACCGCCGAAGCTTTCAGACTTGCGGCGGCATACGACGGCGTATGGGCGGTCGAAACCGACGTTTGGGTGACAAGCGACGGCGACTTCGTCTGCATGCACGACGGCGACGCATTGAAGGGCATAAAGGATGTTTCAAAGGTCCCGATGGCTACAGCGACAAGCACTCCTCTCGAGGACGCACCCAACGGCGAGTTGGCGCCTTCGCTTGACGAATATCTCAGCATCGTCATCGGCGGCGGCAAAGTCGCTCTCGTCGAGCTGAAAGACAAAAATATGACGGAGACCGCTATGGATCAACTGCTCGACAGAATTTCCGAGAGCACAAACGGCGATTTCTCGCAGGTCAGGATCATCTCCTTCCATTTCCGCCTCCTCGAGTATTTGCGCTCGAAAAACGATACGGTCGGTCTTTGGTATCTCTACAACGTCGGTCCGACGAAGGATGTGCCCGGCTCCAACCGCAAAGCAAAACTGAACACGCTGATAAGTCTCAAGATGGACGTCGGCATCAACGGCATGTTCATCACGAAGTCGGACGTCGAGGCTATGCACAAAGCGGGCAGAGAGGTCAACGTCTGGACGATCAACAAGGCGCGCAACGCCGTCCTTCACGCCTATGAATTTCATGCGGACATCATCACATCCGACTTCCGCATGCAGGACGAGATCAAAAAAGAATATAATTTGTAATAACAAAATCTACAATTTAAACGCCGTAAAAAGTTAAATAAGACAAAGATCAAGGGCGACTCATGCGAGTCGCCCTTAAATTTTGCCGTCATATATTGTGCGGATGTTGTATCTAAATGCGCTTAAACTGTTTGATCGTCGCAAACAACCATGCGTTTTCAAAAGCGACGCAAGTAAGGGCGCATGAACAGTTGCCGCTCCCGAATAAGAAAACGACTCTGTCGGGCATTAAAATCATATCAAATTTTTTGCTATCGCCTTTGGACTATACCCTTTTGGCATTTATTTTTCAGCTATTATTATATTTTTTTGCGGTGCTGACGATAAACAGGTCATTGCTTTAAAGCTTCGGCGGCTTTGAGCATGATGGCGCACTCGACGCGCTTTTTGAAGAGGTCGCACCCGTAGCGATAGGTGCCTTGAATGTCGCCCGTCGCTTTGTAGGCGTTGGCGGCGCACCCGCCCGAGCAATACAGCCTCGCCCAGCAATCGGCGCACTCGGGACGAGAATAGGCGTTGCAACTCTTGAATTTGTCGCGTATATCCATCCTTGTCACGCCCTTCCAAATGTCGCCCATGAGGAAGTCGGGATCGCCAACAAATTGATGACAGGGATACAGCTCGCCCGTGGGAGTGACGGCGAGATACTCCGTGCCGCTTCCGCACCCCGAAACGCGCTTGTATACGCACGGGCCGCCCTCGAGGTCGAGCATATAGTGATAAAACGTGAAGGGTCTGCCCTGCCTTCTACGCTCAAGCATCATGTCCGCGAGCTTCTCGTATTGCTCATACAAAATAGGTTTATCCTCCTCGGTGAGGGCGTACTTGTCCGTAGGCGGACAGACGACAGGCTCCATACTCAGCTCGTCGAAGCCGAGGTCGAGCATAGTTTGGATGTCGTTGGTGAAGTCGGGGTTGAAGTGCGTGAAAGTGCCGCGCATATAGTAGCTTTTGTCCCCGCGCGCGTCCACCAGCTTTTTGAATTTGGGCACGATGATGTCAAAGCTTCCCACTCCGCCGACGGTCTTTCGAAAACGATCGTTGACCTCCTTTCTGCCGTCGAGGGAGAGCACGACGTTGTCCATCTCGCGATTTGCGAAATCTATGACGTCGTCGTCTATCAGCATGCCGTTTGTGGTGAGCGTAAAGCGGAAATGTTTGTCATGCTCCTTCTCGACGCTTCTCGCATACTCCACAAGCCTCTTTACGACGTCGAAATTCATCAGCGGCTCCCCGCCGAAAAAGTCGACTTCGAGGTTGTGCCTCGTTCCGCTTGACTCTATGAGGAAGTCCAGCGCGCGCTTGCCCACTTCGAAACTCATAAGCGCCCGCTCGCCGTGATACTTGCCCTGCGCGGCAAAACAATATTCGCAATCGAGATTGCAGGTGTGCGCGACGTGCAGACACAGCGCCTTTATGACGGGACTACGCTTTGCAAGCGCCTCGACGTTTGGCTTGAAAGTATCTTCGCTGAACAGCTTGCCCTCGTCTTTCAGCGCGAGGATGTCCCCGTAGCACTCCTCGAAGTCTTGCTCCGTCACGCCCCGAGATGCGTATTTTTGCAATATCCGCGCCTTGAGGCTGTCCTTTGGCGTGCCCTCAAACGCCTCTATCATATCGTAAGCGACGTCGTCCACGACATGCACGCTTCCGCTTGCCACGTCGAGCACTATGTTGTATCCGCCCTGTTTAAAACAATGTATCATAAAAATTTCCTTTCCCCCATAAAAAACGCCTAGACAAAGCTAGGCGAATTTCCGACAAATTTTTGCCTTACTCACTTTGCGGCTTTTTCGCACTTCTGGTTTGCAACGCCGCAGGATGTCTTGCAAGCGGATTGGCAGGAGGTTTGGCACTCGCCGCAACCGCCGTTTTGTTTGCTCTCGTTCAAATTGCGAGTTTTGAGGGTAACGATTCTCTTCATAATTCAATTCAACTCCAAATTTTTATTGAGATAATTCTACCACCTAATACGCGCGCTGTCAAGCGAGAACCGCGACATTTTGCGGGAAGGCTCCCTTTGACCCCTGCACCTCGACTCCGCACTCGTACAGGCTACTTAGCGCGGCAAGAGTCGCGCCGTCTATTCTCTCGCCCTTGACGACGAGCGGACATCCCGGGGGATACGCCCTTATGTTTTCGGCGGCGATCCTGCCTTCGGCTTCCTCGATGGGAACAAACCGAAAATCGCGCTCCCTCGCGTCGCAAGCGTTCATGACTTTCTCGGGAAGCGGAGGAAGTCTCAGCGCGCCCGCGGGCGTCAACGCTCCTTCTCCTATGTCGCGCGGTGTGCGCACAGTCGTTACTTTGCGCTCGCTCCCGTTCGACAAATTCGGCAAAGTACTCTCATTTTGGCTTGTTTTTGGAAAACTACTCTCAAAATGTGTTTTATTTGGAATACTTTTCGAGGTAACTTCGTCGTCAAACAACTTGAAAAGCGCTTCTTTAAGCATTGAATACATTTCCGCCTCGTCTCCCGCTCCGCACATAGCTATAGCGTAGTTTACGCCCGCCATCTCAAGCTCTATGCCGTACTCCTCACTAAGCGCGCGCATAAGCCGAGTCCCGCTCATTTCGCAACGCGAGATAAAAGTGAGTTTGGAGATGTCAAACTTGTACGCTCCCTCTCCGTCGTACAGCTCAAAAGCTTTCAGTCCTTTAAGTTCCTCTCTCAAAGCGGCGACGTTTTTCGCCCACTCGCTTGCCCCGACGCCCTCGAGATAGCCTATGCACCCCTCTATGGACGCCATGAGCGGATAGGAAGGCGAGCCGGTCTCGAACATCGCAAGCTGTTCGTCCACCGCGGATATGTCTATATCCTCCGCGCAGATGTGGAGTATTGCGGTCTGCGTGAGCGAGGGCAACGTCTTATGCAAGCTGTTTACGACTATGTCCGCGCCCAGATGTCTTGCGCTCTCCTCGAAAGTCGCAAACCCTAGGTGCGCGCCGTGCGCCTCGTCCACAAGCAGTCTCGCGCCGAAGCTGTGACAGACCTCCGCTATGCTCGCGACGTCCGATATAACTCCCTCGTACGTGGGGCTTGTGACGACGACAAGCTTGACGTCGCCGCTTTTGTCAAGCGCATCCTTAACCGCGGCGGGCGTGACGGAGCCGTAAAACCCAACGTCGAGCATATCGGGCAAAACATAGCGCATGTCAAGTCCGCAGATCTCCGCCGCATTAAAAACGCTCCCGTGACAGTTGCGCGCGATGAGTATGCCGTCCCCCCTTCTCGTGAGCGCGCGCACCGAGGCGAGTATGCCCGCCGTGCTCCCGCCGACGAGCATGCGCGACGCCCGTACGCCGAAAACTTTCGCCGCTCTGTCGTTTATGCGCTTCAAAATTCCGCTTGCCGCGTGCAAGTTGTCAAAACCGTCTATCTCGGTGACGTCGATGTCCGACATACCCTTGAGATATTCAAACTTCGGATTGCGCTTGTGCCCCGGCATGTGGAATGGGACATATCCCTCCCGCGCGTAAAGACGCAGCGCGTCGATAAGCGTCATATCGTCGATGTCTTTCATAAATGCCTCCGACGTCATTATAACATCTCGCCCGCCAAATTTCCACGGAAAAATCAAAGTATGCGACATATTGTAAAACAGAGCTTTATATGCTACAATTTTTCGGGAAACAAATTATGAAAAAACGACTTTCACTTTTGCTTACAGCGATATTCGCATTTCTTCTCGTCGCGCTTGCCGCATGCGACAAGCCTCTTCCCGAAGTCGATTACGGCAAGGATAACGACTTTGAGACGAGCATTGAGGACGGCGAGGACTCC
Source organism: uncultured Clostridia bacterium (assembly GCA_947589475.1). Classification (GTDB taxonomy): domain Bacteria; phylum Bacillota; class Clostridia; order Christensenellales; family CAG-917; genus CAG-475. The sequence goes on along the minus strand of CANQBO010000003.1, from coordinate 55,190 downwards.
CTCATATTCTCTCCAAAGGGCGCGACGCCCGCGGCGGGACTTATTTTCTACGTCGGCACGATGATCTCCGAGCAAAACTACAAATATCTCGGCGAGGCGCTTGCCCGCGAAGGTTATTTGGCGGTATTTCCGAAAGTGATGTTCGCTTTTTATAATTACAGGGACAGCGAACCCGCGCTCGAGCGCTTCAAAGACGTGCGTTTCTTCCTCGGCGGGCACTCTCAAGGCGGAGGAGCCGCGATAAGGCGCGCGCAGGAGGACCCCGAAAGGACGGAGGGTCTCATCCTGCTTGCCCCTCTTTGCTTCGACTATGACGGAGCGATGTTCGAGGGAGACGACGTCAAAGACTTTTACAATGTGGCGGACGCAGAAATTCCCTCTCTCATACTGCGGGCGGAGGGCGACCGAGTGCTGTCCGCCGCTCAAACTGCCGCCTCGTCTATGTGCGTAAACAAGGCGTTTTGCGAGGAGCATGAAATATCTCCCGGCGCGCATATGAGCTTTTCGACCGCGGACAACGACAGCGTGCTGAAGTTTTTCAACAATGACGGAGACGGCATAAGCGAGCAAGACAAAAAGGCTCAGCGCGACGCTACCGTAAGATTTGTGCTCGCGTTTATGAAAAGGGTGACGAGAGGTGAGTTCATGCTCTGATAAAAACCATATCGGAATAATTGGTATGAATGGCTTTAACGATTTATAGTTTATATACACTGTACAAGCGAGCGCACGAAATACGGCGCTCGCTTTTGATTTGTGGCTTAACCACCAGCTAAGCTGGTGAGGCAGGAAGAGCTTTAGCGATGAGGAAAATAAAACCTCCGTGTAAGATGTAAGCGGTTCCGTCAGCCGCGAACTCAATACATGGAGGTATCTCATATGAACAAGAAAAGTTTAACATATGATATTGCATAAAGTCAACATAATAAAAAAGCAAGTAGAGAAATGAATTTGGAACAACAGTATACGATAAGCGATAGGAAGAGGTAAAACGCAGGATATAGGCATAGGCATGCGATAAGGACGCTTTGCGTCTATGCCGGGAACGAGCGGCAGGGCCGCAGAGCAAGCCACCAGCTAAGCTGGTGGTACTGACTTGCGTTATTGTTTATGTGATCACGGACGGAGAGCGCTCATATACTGCGGCCTATAATGAATTTACGGCACCACTCTTTGGCAAAGACGTGGAGGTCGTCGAGCGTAAAAGCAGACTGCCCGCGGCAATACTTGACATATTCAAACAGGCTACCCTCAAAAAAGACGCGGATCTCAAGCTCGATATTGTCGTGATTTTTGATGCGCTTATCGTTGTATACCAACTCCAAAAACTTGTTGCATACGAGCACTATGAATTTGCTTGCATAAAACAGCGTGACGTCAGATCTGCACAGTATTTGATAGTTCTCGTCATTTCGTTTCATAAACAAAAATATGGTTTCGAAAAACTGTGCGAAGTCGTTTGCGGAACCCAGCTCCTCATTCGAAAAGAGCGCGTCGAAAAGCTCCGTCTTGAATTCCTCCGCAACGGCGTAGATGTCGTCGAAATGCGCGTAAAAAGTTGCGCGACTTATATTTGCGCGCTGAGCAAGCTCGCTCACTGTAATTTTGTTTATTTCTTTCTTTTCGGAAAGCATCTCGGAAAACGTATCTTTTATGAGTTTGCGCGTCTTGAGTGAGGAGTTGTTTGCGTTTTGTACTTTCATAGTTGCCTTCCTTTTTTACAAAATTATCGACATTGTCAAAATTTTGACAATTTTGTCGATATTGTACTCGTCATTTTTTTACTCTGTATAGTATAATCTATGCGATTTGAAAAATCAACAACTGTAAAAAAGTTTACTATGGCGTCTAGGGAGAAACTATGAAAGTCATCGAAGTAAAAAATCTGACAAAGGACTACGGCAGCGGACGAGGCGTGTTCGACGTGAGTTTTGAAGTGGATGAGGGCGAAGTTTTCGGTTTCTTGGGACCAAACGGCGCGGGAAAGTCCACTACGATACGCCATCTCATGGGGTTTTCAAAGCCGGGCGAAGGCGAGACCTATCTGTTTGGCAAACCGACGTTTGAAAACTATGCCGAGATATTGGACCGCGTGGGCTACATACCGGGTGAGATTGCCCTTCCCGCGGGACTCACGGGTTGGGATTTCATCCGCATGATGCAGGACATGCAACACATCCGCAATGATGAACAACTGTCGAAAATGCTCGACATGTTCAAACTTGACGACGTTACGCTGAAAAACGAGACGAAGCGCATGAGTTTGGGCGAAAAGCGAAAACTTGCCGTCGTCGTGGCGTTTATGCACGACCCCGAAGTGCTCATACTCGACGAACCGACAAGCGGACTCGACCCCGTCATGCAAAACAAATTCATCGAGTTCATACGCGAAGAGAAAGAGCGAGGCAAGACGATATTGCTCTCAAGCCACATCTTCTCGGAAGTGGACGCGACCTGCGACAGGATTGCGATCATCAAGGATGGCAAGATTGTGTCCGAATTTGTCGCGGACGAGCTTAAGCACGCCTCGAGAAAGTTTTACGAGATAAGGTTTTACAACAGACAGGACGCGGCGGACTTTGCAAGGAAGGCGAAAAAGCTCCCCTCATTTCAACTTTTGGACGGCGGCAGTGCAAAACTTTTGCTGTCAATAGAGGATGAGGACATCAATGCCGCCCTATCGCTGTTGTCGGAGTACTCCGTAAAAGATTTCGGCAATCGTCGCGAGTCGCTCGAGGACTATTTTATGAAATTCTATAAGGAAGACAAAAATTTCGGAGGTGCGCTCGAATGAGTTTGATAGAGACAAACGGCCTCACAAAGGATTACGGATACGGCAGAGGCATTTTCGACATCGACCTTAACATTGAACAGGGCGAAATGGTGGGTTTCGTCGGTACGAACGGAAGCGGAAAGACGACTACTATACGCAGTATGCTCGGGTTTATAAAGCCAACGAGCGGCACGGCGAAGGTGAACGGGCTTACCTCTTGGGAGCACTCGAGCGAGATACTCAAAAACATAGGCTACGTGCCGGGGGAGATCGCCTTCCCCGACCTCAAGACGGGCATAAACTTTTTGAAGAGCCAGGCGGAATTTCTGGGAGTCACGGATCTATCCTATGCGAAAGAGCTTATCGAGAGGTTGCAACTCGATCCGCGCGCGAACCTGAAGCGCATGAGCAAGGGCATGAAACAAAAGACGGCGCTTGTCGCGGCGCTGATGGCAGACCTTCCCATAATAATTTTGGACGAGCCTACGACGGGATTGGACCCTCTCATGCGCGTCACATTCCTCGACATTTTAAAAGAGGAGCACTCAAAAGGCAAGACTATATTCATAAGCAGTCACCTCTATGAGGAACTCGAAACGACTTGCGACAGAGTCGCGCTTATAGACAGCGGGCATATAGTTGACATCGCGGATATGCACGCCCTGCGCGCTCGCCCCGAAAAGGAATTCAAAATAGAATTTCTCACCGCAGATGACTATTCGCGCTTCTTAAACGAGAAGTTTACAGTCATACGCACGCAGGAGCAATACAATCAAGCGACGATATGCGTCAATATCGGCGAGACGGGGAGGCTTTTGGAAACGCTCAAAAACTACAACGTAAAATTTATATCCGAGATACCTTATACGCTAGAGAGGCATTTCAAAGACATTTTGATGAGACAAGGAGAAAGCAAAAATGTTCAGTAAAGCATTGTTCAAGCAATCCTGCAAAGCAAACGGAACTATGTGGGCGATAATCACATTTATGGAGTGTTTCATGCTCGCCTGCGTCATGCTGATAAGCGGAAACGGCAACATCAGCACCACGCTGACCGCCGTCGGAGATTCTATGGTCAAAGAGCAGATAGACTCCACCATCGAAAGCAGAGAGCTGAATTATTACGAAACTCAGCTTGACGGCATGGAAAAATTCGACAATGAGTTTGCGCTCAAGCTTAGCGAGGGACTTACTAAGCTGGATTTCGCAGATCCGAATTTGCAAAAGACCATTGTCGAAATTTTCACGAACGCGTATTCGGATTCCGTGACGAGTTTGCAACAATACATTCTTGAAAAATTGCAGAGGACCGACCCGTCTTACACCGAGGAGTCGGTGGAGTTTTTGGAGATGTTCGGTTGCGTGGCGTATGCGATAAACCCGCCAGACATCGATGAGGAAGATATGGAAGGAGACGCTATGCCCGACTTAGGCAGTATAAAAGGCATGTTTGACGAGTTCTATACCTCGCACGAAGAAGAAATCCCTGACGCATATTTTAATCAAAACGAACTTTTTTCCGCCTATCTCACGGGTCTTGATAAATATTTCGCGAGTTCTGAAAGAGCTAAATTCAGAAAAGACCGCGCGACGAATTGCTCCGCTATATTCCTTGCGGGCAACCTGACCGAGAAAGCAAACATGGACAAGATACTCGCGGAGCTTGAAAAATTCGACATTTCGAGCGAAAGATTCGAGAGCTACGGCTATGACTATGCGCACGTGAAGGACATCGCCGAAAGCACTTTGGTCTCTTACCTAAGCAGGCTGGACCTCGAAATTTCCAAACTCGACCCCGAAGCGGAAGATTATGCCGCAAAAGTCGCCGAGATAAAGACCGAGCTTGCGGGCGATATATCCATGAACTTTATGTCCTCCCTGCCCGCGGACGTCGCGGCGGCGCTCGAAGAGCTTGCTCAACTCAACCTCTACGACCTCGTCGTAGGCTCCGTATTCTTCAAACTGGCGGGACTGTTGCTCCCCATAATCTACATGATAATGGCGTCCAACAACCTCATTGCGGGACAAGTGGACAGCGGCTCTATGGCATACATACTCTCCTCGTCCACGAAGCGTCAATCCGTAGTGTTTACGCAAGCGACATTCCTCGTCGTATCCCTGCTTGTGATGTTCATGTGCTCGGCAATTACAAGCTGCGTATGCATGGCGATAGTCGGCGAAGCCGTCGCAAAGATATCCTATCAAAGCATATTGCTCTTTAACGTAGGCGCGTTCCTCGTGCTGTTTGCGCTCTCGGGGCTGTGCTTCTTTACGTCGTGCTGGTTCGACAGGAGCAAGCACTCCATGGCGTTGGGCGGCGGACTCAGTATATTCTCGTTGGTCGCCGCGATGCTCGGACTGTTCGGAAGCAAAATAATGCCGTCCATAGTGCGCTTAAACGCGCTCAATTACTTCAACTATGCGACGATAATCACGCTGTTCGACGCAATATCCATAACAAGCGGCACGCTGACATTCGTATGGAAATTCGTGATACTGTTCGTGCTTGGGCTTATAGGATATATAGTCGGCTCCGTGCGGTTCATCAAAAAGGATCTGCCGCTATAAAAGATCCCATCGGGAGGCATATCTATGTTTGGACGTCAAACGCTTTATCGCCTCATCGAATCGCTCACCCCCTCTCAAAGAGCGGCGCTCATGAATTGCAAGTCTATCGCCGTCATCAAAGGGATCCGCAAGCTTCACACGCCCTCCGACCCCGTCCGCACGATCGCGGCATACATCGTAGGGTCGACGGTATCCGACGGCGGAATATGCGAAAAGGACTACCTTTTCATCTTCCCGTCTCTCATAAAAGCTTTGGGGAACGAGTGCGACATCGCCGAGATAAAACGCGCCTACAAAGTTTCCTCGGACGTGCAAGAAGAAGTGGAAAGCAACCTCGGCGCCATGCACGACATCTTTCGCGCGGCGGGCGAGGAGCTGAAGTCGGACATCGTATGCCTTTGCCTGCTTATCATGGCGGAAAACGGCAAACTCTCGCCCAAAGAACGCCACTATATCGAGCGCCTTGTCTGACTTGACCTAAGCATACAGATCAACCTTTAAAAGCCGAGCATATCTCGCTCGGTTTTTTCTTGGATGTGATCATTTCAACGCTTTTATATCTTTGTCTATATGCCGCGCTTATCTCGCGCCCATGCGCTTTCGACTTTACAAAAACGGGCGCAAATTCGCCCGTTTCGGATCTCTTGACGATTTCCCCTGCCTCGCCCGCAAATCGCACTAAGCGAATATCAATATTGCGAGATGAGGATGTGTCCGAATTTGTAGGGATATTTACTGCCCGCCTCGACCGCCTTCGGCACCTCGTCGAAGGACATGCGCGCGTTTATCATGCCGTCCGTGCACACGATCTTGTTGGCGAGCAGGTTTATCGCGGTGGAAATTTCGCCGTAGCCGTTGTTTATCCCGCGAAGTTTGAGCTGTTTTTTCAATATCACGTCCATATCCAGCCCGTGTTTTTCGGGGAATGAATATCCCGCAAGCACGACCTCGCCCTCGTTTTTGACAAGGCGGATCGCCGCGTCGAGAGTCGTACCCTCGCCCGCAAACACCGCCGCGTCGCACATTCTGCCGCCCGTCAAGTCCATTATGCGCCTCTCGAGGTCGTCAAATGTGGGATCCAGCGTATAGCTCACTCCCCAACTTTTCGCAAGCGCAAGTTTGCTCGCGTCAAGGTCTATGAGCACGGGTACAAGCTGATAATAGCTTGCAAGCTGGCTCAGTATAAGCCCCAAAGTGTTCGCCCCGACAATGACGACATAATCGCCCGCCTCTGCTTCGGTAAATTCAAGCGCATTGTTTGCCATGGCGATATAGTCCGTAAAGACAGCCTCTTCATCCGAAATGCCGTCGGGAAGCGGAAAAACGTTTTCCGCGGGAACGCATACAAAATCTCTCAACAAGCCGTCCATGTTGACGCCCATCGTCCTGACGACCTGTTTTCCGTACTCCGTGACCGACAAAAACGGGCTTACGACGACGCGCGATCCCAACTTGAAACCGCTGTCCTCATCAGCCTCCGAAACATACGCTATGGCGGAATGTCCGGGAATATCGTGCCCTACATCCGCACCCGAAGTCAAATATACCAGCTCCCGCGAGGACAACGAGACCCGCGACAGCTTCAATTTCACCTCGCCTTGCCCTCTCTGAGAGGGGCAGTCCTCCAACGTGACCTCGCTCAAACTGCGGACGTGCCATGCTTTCATAAATTCACCCCTACCTTATCGTGCTTTATCTTAGCATATCTTAAGCGCTTTTGCAAGCGCACTTTTACATATATATCGCAAAAATACAATAAGTGCTTAGGAAACCGAGACAGAGATTATAGAACTCAAACACATAAATCGTAGGTAGCTCAGACGGGGTTATTGAAAACCCAACCTCTCCCTTCGTTTCGTACAGCGATGAGTCGGGCGCTGGTTTTACGTCTGCGATTGAGCGCAGACGTAAAACTATGCAGCTATGGCAACGGAGCTAAGTCCCGAGCAAAATGCAAGCGGGACGATCACTCTTCGCTCTCCTGCGATTTCAGGCGTTTCAATGACATAGGCAGGTTTTCGGGGGCGGAGCCGTGGAAGATGAAGCGGTCGCGCTTGATCTCGTCGTCGGCATACAGCCATATGCACTTATCCTTCCACGCGTTTTGGAGACTGCGCTCGAAGATGTTGCTTTCAAAGACCATATTGTATACGGCGGGATTGAGTCCGACAAACAGCGTCTTCAAATGGTGTGCGATGAAGAAGTCCACAAGTTCGTCGCGAAGCATAAAGCAAAGTTGGATGTCGCTTATTTCAAAGCCGCTTCCGCACTCCTTGCAAGGGCGGAGCATGAAGTCGTCAAGACCCAAACGCGTTTTTTTGCGGGTGAGTTCGACGAGTCCCAAAGGGGTCATGCCTATGGTCGCGGTGCGCAGGTGGTCGGGTTTGAGCGCGGTCTCGAGCCTTTGCAGGACGGCGTCGCGGTGCTCCTTTATTTCCATATCTATGAAATCGATGACGATTATGCCGCTGATATTGCGTATGCGCAGTTGTTTTGCGATGGTGTCCGCGGCGGCGAGGTTGGTGCGGAACACGGTGTCCTCGAGGTCGCGCGAGCCTACGAATTTGCCCGTGTTGACGTCTATCACGGTGAGCGCCTCCGTCTTGTCGATGACGATGTACGCTCCGCCCGGGATGTCTACGCGGCGGTCGCAAAGATGGTTGATCTGCGTGGAGATGCCGAAGTGCGCCATGATGCCGCGCTCGCCCGTGTACAACTCTATGCGCGCCTTGCCCACTCTGCCCTCGAGTGCGCTCGCCACGCCCGCGTCGTTGACAATGACCCTGTCGATATCCTCGTTGAATGTATCCCTGAGAGCGCGCTCGAAGAGGGTCATTTCCTCAAACACCATGCTCTTTTCGGGCGCGGAAACATAGTCGTTTTTGATCTTTTCCCAAAGCGCCAAAAGCAAGGACGCCTCTACGACGATGTCCCTGTCCGTCGCGCTGTCCGCCGCCGAGCGGATGATGAAACCCATGCCGTCGGGACATATCGAGGTGACAAGCTGTTCGAGATACTCTCTCCTCTCGTCGTCCTCTATCTTGCGGGATACGCCTATAAAACTCGAATCGGGAAGCAGAACGAGATAGTAGCCGGGCAACGTGATGTCCGTTGCCAGGCGCGCGCCCTTTGTGCCAAACTGATCCTTTACGACCTGACACATGATGACGTCCCCGGGGGAGATCTGCTTTTGTCGCTTTGGCATGACGGACTGTATGCGCGTCTTGTCCACGCGCGAGTCGCCCACAAACAGGAAACCGTTGCGCTCCAGCCCGATGTTGACAAATGCCGCTTTCATTCCCTCGAGCACATTCTCCACCTTGCCCTTATAGATGTTGCCGACAAGCCCCATTGCGTTCGTGCGCTCGACGGAAAAGTCGATAAGCTCGCCGTTTTCGACAAGCGCGGCGCGCGTACAGTATGGGGTGTAGTCCAAAATCAACTGTTTCATAATCTATTCCGTAAACAAAATTTATTTTCTGTCTCATCACGTTTTGCTTTCCCGCAAAACGCAAAGGGCCCGATGTCGAGGCGTCAGGACAAAATATCGTCGACGTCGACAAATTTTCCGTCCGCCGCGACGTATTGCGCCGTCTTGATTATGTCCGTCACGCTGCCCTTGATCCCGTATATGCCGTCAAGCGTGGCGAGAAGTCTGTCGGGGCGCAGATTTACGCCTCCCGTGGCGAGCCTGAGGCACAGCATACCGTCCTCGTCCCTCGCCGAAAATATCTTCGAAGAGACGTCCTCTTTTACGGTCTCGCCCTTCTTTTGATACTCGATGACGACGCGCGAGAAGTCTATCTCGCGATATGGATAGGGATAGATGTAGTCCGCCGCCGAGACGCGCGCCTGCAAATTCGGGTTTTTTTCGCACCCATATGCGCAAATCGCATGTAGTCCGTTTGGAGTTGAGGCGTTGAAACGAGTCAAGACCTCCTCTGCGGGCATATCCGTATCTATCGTGAGGTACTCCGCCATCGATGTCACGCCGAGCGCGAGCGGAGGGGAGAAAAACACGAGCGCGTGCGGATTGAAACCGTTTGAACGCTTGACGGGTATTTCCGCCCTCAAAAGTATGCGGGATATGTGGCGGAGCAAGTCTATATGCGATATGAAGCGCGCCTCGTCGCGCTTTTGGTATTTGAGCACGATCATAGTATGGTGCACCTCCCCATCTTCAGCGCGCCGCAACCGTTGCAACCCTCGCGGCAATTTTTTGTCGTAACGCCCTTATAGGCAAGCTCCCTCTCTCTTGCGAGGTATTTTTTGTCCACGCCGACGTCTATGAAGTCCCACGGCAATTCCTCGTCGAGAGCGCGAGCGCGCGTGAACTCCTGCATCGTAAGTCCTCTGCCCTCGAACGCCGCCTGCCAAACGTCCCACTTGAAGTGTTCAGACCAGCCGTCGAAGCACGCGCCCGCCCTAAATGCGTCCTCTATCACGTAGGAGAGTCGCCTGTCTCCCCTCGCGAGCGCCGCCTCCAGCACGGAAGTTTCCGCGCCGTGCCACGAAAAACTCACTCCCTTTATCTCGCGAAGCAGACCGCGCAGATAAAACTGTCGGCGTTTCATTTCCTCAAAGGATATCTGCTCCTCCCACTGAAATGGCGTGCAAGGCTTCGGAATGAATACGGCGCAACTCACGGAAATGTTCAGCCCGCGCTTGTGCCTCTTTTCCTGATACAGCTGCTTGAGTCTTCGGCATATCTGCGCTATACCGGCTATATCCTCGTCCGTCTCGGTGGGCAAACCCATCATGAAATACAGTTTTATACTGTCGTATCCCGCCTCGAAAGCTACGGAAATCTTGTCTATCTCTTCTTCGCTTACGTTTTTGTTGATGACGTCGCGCAATCTCTGCGTGCCCGCCTCGGGCGCAAACGTGAGCGAACTCTTGCGCGAATCCTTTGCCATATCGGGTTTGAAAGAACTTATCCTCAGGCTGGGGAGAGCCATGGTTATCCCCCTCTCGCGGCAATACGGGCTTAGCTCGTCCTCGAGCGCCTCCAACTCCGTATAGTCGCTTGTGGAGAGCGAACACAGGCTCAGCTCGCCGAAACCCGTGCTCTTTAGCATATCCTTTGCAAGAGAGGCGCAACGTTTGGCGCTCCTCTCGCGTATGGGACGATACCAAAATCCCGCCTGACAAAAGCGGCATCCGCTTGCGCAACCGCGATACAGCTCCAGCGTAGCCCTGTCGTGCACGCTTTCCACGGTGGGGACGAGCGGCTTCGAGATGTAGGGCGCGTTTTCAAAGTCTTTCACGACCGCCTTTTTCACGCGGTAGCCCTCTCGCTTGAGCGAGGGCACGTATACGCCCTCGATGTCCGCTATGCTTTCCAATATTGCCGCCCTTGTGAGTCCCTTCTCTCTGCCTTCGGTGACGCGCCTTAAAAGTTCGAGGTCCGCGTCCTCGCCCTCTCCGCAGACTATGGCGTCGAAGAAGGGCGCGAACGGCTCGGGATTCACGGAGCAAGGACCGCCCGCGATGACAATTGCGTCGTCCTCTTTCCTGTCCTCGGCGCGGAAAGTTATGCCCGCGAGGTCCATCATGTAGAGCACGTTGGTATAAAGCAATTCAAAACCAATTGAAAACCCTACGACGGTGAAGTCCTTGACAGGCTTTTTCGTCTCTATCGAGAGCAAAGGAATGCCGCGCTCCCTAAGTTTACTCGCCATGTCGAGCGCGGGCGCGAAACATCTTTCCGCCCTGAAGCCCTCCGCTCGGTTGACGATGTCGTAGAGTATTTGAACGCCCAGATTGCTCATGCCTATCTCGTAAAGATCGGGAAAGCAAAAGCACATGTCCCCTCTCGCGGGGGAGGACATATCGGGGGTGTTCCACTCCCCGCCCGAATAGCGCCCCGGTTTTTCGACTTCGGGGAGTAATTTTTCAAATTCAGAAGCAAAACTTGCCATATGTAGTGAGTTTTACATGCAGAGCGCCGCGGCTCCGACTATTCCCGCGTCGTTGCGCAAGGTCGCGGCTACGACCTTTATCTTCGGATTGTACTCCGCGCCGTAAACGTTGCGGGAAACATATCTTTGAAGCGGCTTGATGATGGCGTCGCCTTCGTTTGAGATGCCGCCGCCTATAATGATGACTTCGGGATAGAAGATGTTTGCAAAGCTCACAAGTCCCATACCCACGTATTTGATGTAGCGCTTCACGAGCCTCTGCGCGACGGGACAGCCCGCCCTTGCCGCGTTGAAGGGAAGTTTGCCGTCCACGCCCTCGCTCGCGGCGAGTTTGGCGAGCAGACTGTCGGGATACTTCCCGCAAGCCTCGTTTGTCATGGCGATGAGCGCCGTTGCGGAAGCATACGCTTCGTAATGTCCCTTCTTGCCGCATCCGCACGTCTTGCCGCCCACGTCTATCTGAATGTGTCCGCCCTCGGCGCCCGCTGACTTGTTGCCCGTGAGCAGTTTGCCGTCTACGACTATTCCCGTGCCTACGCCCGTGCCGAGAGTTATCATAACGCTGTTGCTCGCGCCCTTGCCCGCCCCGAAGAGCGTCTCGCCGAGCGCGGCGCAGTTTGCGTCGTTGCTCAGCCTCACATGGCCTATGCCCACGCGCTCCGCTATCCACGCGGCGAGAGGAGTGTTGCGGAAGTTGAGATTACAGCTGTATCTGACGACGCCCTTTTTGTCGTAGACGGACCCGGGACAGCCTATGCCTATGCCCGCGATGTCGCTCCTCTGCACTCCCGACTCCTCTATGACGACGTTTATGAGCGCGGCGATCTCCGCCGCTATATCGCTGTCCTGTCTTTCGGGATGGCATATCGCCGACTTTTTGAAGAGTATCTCTCCCTTCTCGCTCACTACGCCGACCTTGACGCTCATGCCGCCTATATCCACGCCAACATATTTCATAAAAAAGCGAACTCCTTTGCACGTCGATGCGTTTTTGTTCTATACATACGTAATTATAAAATTTTCGCGCTCAAAAGTCAAACGCGACCGCCACATAGCGAAATTTGCGCCGTTTTTTGCAAAAACCCGTAAAATTTATGAAAAATAAATGTGAAAATTGTTGCAAATTTCAAAAATCTTATTATTTTGATTTAAAATCGCGCGCCTCTTTAGATTTTTTTCGGACGTACAAAACCTTTGCCTTCCCCTCGAGCGCGTCCCCTACGGACGAGGACAGCCTGAATTTGAGCGCGAGCGCCTTCAGCCCCTCTTCGGAAAGTTCTTTGACTTCGCCTCCCTCGCCTACGACCTCGAATACGGTCTCGCTCGAGGCGCTCACGTGGTGATAGAGGCGCGCTATGGGCGCTTTAGACGATATTCTCACCCGTCTTTCCTCTACGCCCAACTCTAAATTTTTGCTTGCGCTGTCAAGCACGCTGATGTACATCTCGTCGCGCGTGCCGAACGCCGCTCCGTAGAAGAGAAACACCGCGATCACTCCGAGAGAGATGTTTATCGAGTAAAAACAGGACGCGATGAAAAGCGCGAAAAACGCGAGGCTGAGCACGACGCCCGCCGCTTGCAGTCCCTTGATCGCCTTTAGCTTGTTTTTGCTGAGTCCCAGCGTCACCCTCGCGCCGTCGAGGGGATAAGCGGGCAGAAGATTGAAGGCGCAAAGCGAGACATTTGCGTACAAAAACGGTATTGTAATGGGATAAATTGCGGGATAGAGCCACCAAAGTCCCAAAAGGACGAGCGCAAGCAGTCCGTTCATCGCGGGACCCGCCAGCCCTATGAGCACGGCGGAGACGGGGTCGAAACTCTCGCCGAGGCTCATCATCGCGCCATACGGCAAAAGCACAACCTGTTTCACCTGAAAGCCCCTGAGCCGCGCCATAGCCGCGTGCGCCGCTTCGTGCAAAATGAGGGCGACGAGCGTCCACATAAAATTCAGCGCCTGTCCCAGCAGTATGAGCGCGAGAACAAGCGCGAAAAACAGCGGATTTATCTTGAATTTCATTCCCGTCCGCTTACGCTCCCATCATTCCGACAAGCGCGTTCAAAGCGTCCACCGCCGCCGTCGCCTTAAAAAGATTGGCAAACAGGAAACCGAGCGAGACAAATACGCCTATAATGACGGGGATCATCGCAACGTCGATGAAGTCGAAGCCGAGCTTCTTTTTTGCGCGCGGTCTCGAAACGCGGTTTTCAACAAAGTCGTTTTCGCTCACTTTTACGTCGAGCTTTTTGCTTTCATCATACTCCATAAGTCACCTCGAGTATAAACTATGCGCGGCGATATGGGATTATGACTGCGCGGCGAAATTCTAATATCTCTTTACGTCCATAGTGGTGTCGAAGCGACGGATGTCGGAGGCGGCAAATGTGATGGCGACGTCGAAGTCCGTGCCGCTTTCTCCCTGTTCTATGCTCACGCATATAGGCGATGACAGCGCGAAATACGCGTCCAGCAACTTGCCTAGGTCCCCCTTCATCGCCGATATAAACCCGTCTTTTATCACGGTCTTGTCCTGCGTCAGCATCTCGCGCATGCGCCTTGATATCTCTCTGTCCGTTCTCATACATCCTCCCGAAATTTAGATTTTGACCGCATTTTAGTTTGATATTGCCTTAAGACAGGCTGAAGCGCGCAACCGCCTGTCGCGCTTTAAAGATGGGTCTTGCTATGCCCTGAAGCGAAACAGCTTGCGTTTCGACTTCACGTCGTGGAATGTCTTTGTGCGGTCGATGACGTTCCTTGCGAGATAGGCGTACGCCTTGTCGGAGGGACGGTCGGAGGGGAATGTGCCCATCTGTTGATATACAGTCACAGCGTCGTCCTCGGGTATCACGCCTATGACGGGCGTACGCATAAGCCCTCCTATCTCCGCCGCGGCAAGCATTTCCCCCTTGCGCACGAGGTCGGGGCGTACGCGATTTACGACCAAAGACACGTCGCCCAAAGGATAACTCTTGAGCAGGGCGATCACTTTGTCCGCGTCGCGTATGGCGGACGCGGAGGGCGTGACGACGACAATAGCCTCATCCGCCGCCGAAACAGCGCGATGAAATCCCAGCTCTATGCCCGCGGGACAGTCTATAATCGCAAAGTCGAACTCGCAAAGACTTGAGATGACCTTGGAAAACGCCTGCGCGGATACGGACAAACATTCCCGCGACGACGGGAGTATGCGCAGGCTCGACTCGCTGTCCGCGACGAGAGCCTGAAACGGCCTGCACCTGCCCGCGAGCACGTCCGCGATGTCATAGACTACACGTCTTTCCACACCCGTCACGACGTCGAGGTTGTTGAGGCCAACGTCCGCGTCGACAAGCACCACCCTGAAGCCCTCGCGCGCGAGTTTCCTGCCGAGAGCCGCCGTCACGGTGGTCTTGCCCACTCCTCCCTTACCCGAGGTCACAACAATTCTTCTCATAACTGACATAATAAAAAAAACAGCCCCGAAAATTAGGGCTGTATTTGTCAAAACTTGCTATATATCGTCAATTTTACAGCAAATTGAGCTTGACGCCGAGCATGTCGGACAACATATCCTTGTTGTCGAAGAAACGCGCGCCGCCTATGGCTACGGCATTGTCGACGTCCTTGAGCGCCGTGACGGGAAGTTCGAGCGCCTGCTCGATGTAGTCGATGATGCCGGGGATATGCATGGAGCCGCCGCTCACGAAAATGCCCTTCCTCAATATTTCCGCGGAAAGTTCGGGCGGGGTCTTGTCGAGGATGTCCATCATAAGCTCGATGATGTCGTCCACAAGCTCCTGCACGGCGCTTAGAAGATCGCTCGCGGACACATACAGACTGCGAGGAGAGCCGTCCGGGGCGTCTCCCGCGTCCTTCGCCGCACCCGAGACCGCATAGTTCGCGTTGTCGTTTATGTAAAATGAGAGCGCGGATTGTTTGAGATGCTCAACGGTGAATTCGCCCAGCCTCACGCCGTATTTTTTGACGATGAAATCTATTATCGCATTGTTGAACGCGTCGCCCGCGATGTCCACGGTACACCCGTTTATGATGCCGCGATTTGTGACTGCGGCAATTTCCGTCTTTCCGCCGCCTATGTCCACGAAAAGCCCGCCTATACTGCTCGTATACGAAAGCAGGGACAGCGGCGACTCAACAAGCGTGACCTCTTTTATGCCCGCCTTTATGCAACACTTCTCCACCGCCTGCCTTTCCGAGCTTGTGGAAGAGGAACATATCGACACTATCGCCCTGACTCGCGGTCTGGCGATGCCGTGCGGCAATATCCTCTTGAGGAAGTGCCCGAGGAGTTGAGCCGTCATTTCCTCGTCAACGACGATGCCCTTGTTTATGGGCGCGATGACTTTTGCTCCGCCCAAAGCGCCCGTCATGACGTTCTGCGCGCGGAAGCCCGCTTCGCGGATCTCAAGCTTGCTCTTGTTGCGAGAGGCAATAGCGATCGCGGGTTCGCGCAACACAAGCCCCACGCCTCTCTGGTATATAGTAATGAATTTGCTCCCAAGGTCAATTGAGAGGTCGACTGTCGACATATACAGCTCCTATCCTTTCCATTATTTTTGTAAGCCTTTCGAGGGGCAACCCCACAATGTTGGAATAACTTCCCCTGTATCCCTCGACGACTTCGCCGTCCTGTATCCCGTAGGCTCCCGCCTTGTCGAGAGGCTTTTTTTCACTCACGTAACGGGCGACGTCCGCCTCGCTCATGCGCTTGAATTTTACGCGCGACCGTACGCAGAAAGTATATTTCTTCCCCTCATACAACACCGTGACGCCCGTATAGACGGTGTGCCATTTGCCTTGAAGCTCGCCGAGCATTGCCATTGCATTCCGCTCCGTATGCGGTTTGCCGTACAGCTTGCCGCGGCGGTAGACGACGGTGTCGCTTCCTATGACGCACGCGTCCTCCGCCTTCACGCCCTCCGCCTTCCTTGCGGACAGCTCCTTCACGAGAGTCGCGGGACGAGATATATGTATGTCCTCGTCTATATCCGCGGGAATTACGTCGAATTTCAAGCCGAGGCTTTCAAGCAATTCCTTCCTGCGGGGAGACGCGGAAGCAAGCACTATGTCCGCCCTTTGCAAATACTTTCCGCTCATCACAGTATTTCGAGGTTTTTGCCGTACGCCATCTTGAAATCGCCCGCCGCGCTCATCGCGTCCTTTATCTCCAGCGAGCAATCCGAGCCGTACTCCACCTCCGTCTTGACGATTACGCTGTCGCCGAGCACGTCGCAATTGATGTTTTTGACGACTCCGCTCTGCGAACGATCGAAGCTCTCGGCAATGCGCAAAATGACGCTGAGCTTCTTTATAGCTTCCGCGTCGTCCGCCGTGATCATATCCTTATACTTGAGCAGGTCGTCGCGATTGAACTCCGCCTTCCTGTGCCCCACGGCGACGAAGGACGCAAGCACGATGTCCTTGTGCGACACTCCGTAGAGGTTGGAGTTGAGTATGATGTACTGAGAGTGCAGTTGATGATTGTAATACTTTATGCGCATGCCGCTGTCGTGAAGAAGCGCGGCAATTTTGAGCACCTTGACATACGCGCGGGGCATCTTGTGCAACACCTTGAGCTGTTTGAAGAGTTGTACGCTCAACTGATATACGTGCTCCGCATGAGGGATGTTGATGTCGAAATACTTCATCTGCGTGTAGATGGAGTGTCCCAAAACGTCGCTCAAAGGTCTGTCGACTATGCTCGGCACAGCATAGCGGAACATCGCGCCCTCTCTCAAGCCGCATCCGCTTATCGTGATCTTCGTAAAGTCGAAGCGATTGAGCACCGCCTTCATGACGGCAAGCGCGCTGGGGAAGATGTCCGCCCTGCCGCTCGAAAGCCCCTTAATCTTCATGGTGCTGTCGAGGTCGAGCTTCTTTATGGTGTTGTAGATGTTTTCAAACTCCGTCGTGCTAAGCTCGTAGTTGTGCGTCATGTTGAAGGGGTATTTGCGTATAAGCCTGCTTATCCTGCCCAAATTGCGGAAACTGCCTCCCACGCCCACGAGCGCGGTGTCAGGCTCCACACTGTCCAGCCAGGAGATCTTGCCCAACTGTTCGCCGATGAATTCCTCTATCTTCGCCGCCCTTTCCTGAGGCGCGGAACCGTCCGATCTGAAGAGGTCGGTGAGCGTCACCGCCCCGAAAGGCAGAGTCTCATAGTTGATGAGATTGCGACGATTGTAGTAGATGAGGTTTGTAGAACCGCCCCCCATTTCCATAATCAGACCTTTGGGAATATCCATGGAGTTGATGACGCCCTGGTAGACGAGCATCGCTTGCTCCTCCACGCTGAGCACCTTTATCTTTATTCCGCAGGTCATCGCGACTTCGTCGAGGAAACTCTTCTGGTTTTTGGCGCGGCGCACCGCCGCCGTCGCATATGCAAAGATCTTGTCAACCTGATTTGCGTCGCAGAGTCGCCTGAACATGGTCAGAGTCTTTATCGTCTGCGCGATACGCTGTGGCTTGATGAAGCCGTCCCAATCCATGTCCTGTCCGAGCCGCACCGTTTCCTTAAGCTCGTCAAAGACGACGAAGTAGCCGCCGTCAAGCACGTTTACCAGCACAAGTCTCGCGGAGTTTGACCCAAGGTCGATAATTGCGATTTTTTCCATATCTCTCTCCTAAAGATGAGGGCATAAAGCCCTTTCGATGCAAGATGTACACGGAGTTTGAGGAACTACGCACGCGCCTGAGCGCGCGCCGCCCGAATATTCCGTACATAGATTATAACTGATAAACAAACTGTTGTAAATACCCAATTTTCGGTTTTTTCTCAACATTTTTTTAAGCTTTTTGCAAAAAGCGACGCCAAAGCCACCGCCGTAAGGAAGCCTCCGAAAAGCTTTTTGAGCAGTGTTCCGTCCATCCCCACCGCGAGATATGCCGTGAGCGCGGAGGACAAAAGCGCGGGGACGAGCATCTTGAGGATACCGTCCGTACGCAACAGACCGTTTTTCGCATGCACGAAGAGGGCGCCCGCTCCCGAGGGCAAAAATGCGAGCAGATTTGCATACTGCGCCGTGAGTTGAGGCACTCCGAGCGCGAGCACAAGTATGGGGAGAGTGAGCGTGCCGCCGCCCATACCCATGCCCGCAAGCACTCCGCCCGCCAGCCCCGCTATGATGTAAAAGACAACTTCCATTTTATGATTTCCCCAAATTTACTCGATTAGAATGTCTGTTTTACCCCATTATCATCTTTATCCCCGAAAACAGCATCAGTCCGTAAAACACAAACGACAGCCACTGCGCGGGTATCTTCTTCAGAAGAAGCGCGCCGATGAGACCGCCTATAAACACGCCTATGGACGTCGGCAGGACTACGGACATATCGAAGCTCGCTTTGACGGAATACACGATGACGCTCATCGCGCACAGGGGCAGTATGAGCGCTATAGCCGCCGCGTGCGCGCTCTTGTCGTCATAGCCGAGGATAAATGTGAGAGCGGGGACGGCAAGCATCCCTCCGCCCGCGCCGAATATGCCGTTTACGCCCCCGAGAAGCATGCCGACGACGGCGGCGAGCGCCTCCCTTTTTATGCGGCTCGCTTTGGAAGGCGCGGAATATTTGCGGGCGCCTTCGGCAATTATTGATTTCGGTATGAAAAACGCACTCATTTTTAATAGTTTTATAATTTTTGCGGAAAGTATGTTTTTTGATTGCAAAAAATTTTGTTTTGTATTAGAATAACAAATCATACGCCTTTGCGCGAGCGCATACGTGTATGAAATTCGGCAAAAAACGGGGTTCCCTCCCCGAAGAAACTTAATAGGTTTGGTATGAACAAGAAGAAAACTGTAGTTTTATCACTCTTACTCGTTGTGATCGTCATGCTGACGTCATGCCTGCTTTACGCTTGCGATCCCGCAAACGCCCCCGAAGAACCCGAAGAACTCGAGCCTACCGAGGGTCTGCTCATCCAAAACGGCGATTTCAAGATGGTGAATGACGTCGCGACGTCCTATCCCCGCTCGTTGAACAATTGGTCGGGGTCTAAGATGTACTCGTCAAGCTCCTTCCGCGACGACGTTATCGCGGGCGCGATAAGTCTTGACGGCGACCTCTACGGCGCAAACAAGAAGGCATGGGACGACGAAAACGAAGAACTCAAATCAAAACTCACGACGGGCGGACACGGCGACGACAATGACGAGATCAAAAACGTCCTTATGATCTATCAGCCGAAGTTGTCCAAAGACGCCGACGACAAGGATCAGCACGGTCCCACCGCATACGGTTATACATCTGCAAGCTTCACGCTGTCAAAAGGCTCTTATTATCGGCTCAGCGTGGACGTCTTGACCTATGACATCGCGGGCGTACTCGACGAAGAAGGCAAGCAAGTAAACGGGTCCGAACCCGGCGCGCGCATATATGTCAGCTCCAACACCTACGCGGAGTTTGCGGGGATAGACACCAAAGGCGAGTGGAAAACATACACGATCTACATCGAGACATCGCCCACATCCTCAACAAGCCTCACCGTGCAACTCGGTCTCGGCAAGTACACCGCGTCCTATTCGGACGGTCTCACGTCGGGCTACGTGTTTTTTGACAACCTCTCCCTCAAAAGACTTGTGAAAGAGGCGGACAATGAGGACATAAAGGACGACGACGTCGCCAACCTCAAGGTCGCGGATCCTCAGGCGGAATTTACAAAGGCTTTGACTGCGGAAAAGAAATTCGACGCGGCGGAGGACAAGACATCCGTCGACGCAGTCGCCACAACGACGCTCAAAGTGCCCAACGGACGCTTTGATTTCGGTTCATACAATCTTTCCTCTTCGGGTGTACCCAACTCCTGGACGCACGTGACGGGCAACAGCGGCAAAGAAAATCCCGCTCCTACGGGCCTCGGCTACAACGCCATCGTCGACACGTCGAAGTTTGCCGAAAATTACACCAAATATTCCTCGAGCTACAGGACAAAGACGGGCGCGGGCGACACGGATTCTTCTCTCTACACCCCCGCAAATATTCTGAGCGGTCTGCTTGAAGGAAATAACAAAATAAACGATTATACGGGGCGTGTGGGCAAAAACGTGTTCATGCTTTCGCAACAGCTCATGACGGCGCAAGGCATCCGCTCCTCACGCACCATTACCATTGAAAAAGGCAAGGACTATGCGCTTACGATAAGCATGTATGCCGCCTTCATAAGAGGCGCGGGCGTTTCCCTTATTCTCTCGGGCGCGGACGGCAAAGACATAGTGATCGAGGGCATCGCTCAAAACAAGAGTGACAGCGTATTCCTCGGCAGTCGTGTTTTTACCGACGTCGCAAACGGCTATACGGAAGACAATGACACAAGCGGTACCGCCACGGGTTGGAAGGACTACACCTTCTACATCCACGGCAACGATTATAAGGACTACAGCTACAATCTTACGATATGGCTGGGCACGGACGGCACGGAAAGCAACCATGCCGTGACCTATCACAACTTCTCTCAAAACTCCGACTCCACGACATATGACGCAAACGGCACGTTCTCGACGGGCTGGGTGTTTATCGACGAGCTGACTCTCAAAGAGGGCTTCACCATTCCTTCCGAAGAAAACAATACAATCAAGAAAGTCGACGAAAACAACAAACTCAATGTATCCGAACAGATAGATCAAGATGTTTTCGGAGAAACAAATTTCGTCGGCGCGATCGTGGATTTGGCGGACCAAAACAAAAATCAAATCAAAAAGTTTTTGGATCCCGCAAATAAGGCCACAAATGAAGCCGTACAATCCGTCGGCGAAGGCGCGCCCAAAGATTGGACGAGCCACTATGAGTTGAATGACAATGCTCCTTACATCAACGATTATGTGAAAGAAGGCGTCGTCGACATCTCGGACAAGAATACGTTCACGTCGGAAATCGGCACATATCCCGGCCTGCCCTACGATATGCCCGTGAAAAAAGCGTATGCTATGTACGCTTCTCAAGACAGCTACTATGAAGTGGAAACCGCTCCTATCACTATAGATGCGAACAGGTTCTACCGCGTGTCCTTCTGGCTCAAGACAGTGGACGTTAAGGATACCAGCGGCGCGTACGTCTATGTGCTGAACAAGACCGCTCAAGCGGAAAACAAGGAGAAAAACGGTAAGGACGACGAAGTCATCCTCACCTCTATCACCCGCATAAACACGGACGACTATGACGAATATCTCAACGATTGGGTAGAGATAAACCTCGTATTCCGCGGCGCGGTCAAGGAAGATACGAAAATCGCGATCAAGTTCACGCTCGGCACGGGCACCCGCTTTACGACGACGACCCTTACGAGCGGCGCGCTGTATGTGGCAAACTTCAACATGGCGGATCTGACCTACGCAAACTACACGGGCACATCCTCATCCACATACACAAAGACCTGCGACCTCTCGACCGCCTACTCCTATCAGTTCACAAACGGCAGCTTTGACAACTACGACCTCGACGACGAAAACCTCAACGCCGATATAAACCACCTGTACGATCAAGATGTGCCCGCTACTCCCGAAAGCTGGGACATCAGCGACGAGACAATCGAGAAGAACAAGACGGACAAAAACCTCTATGCGGGCATCATCCAACTCAACGAGGATGAGCCTAAAGCGGACGAGACGATCCCCGAAAACTTCTTCTTCTCCTCCTCTCATCAAGCCGAGACCGCAACGGGCATAGGCGCCGAATTCTTCAACAGCTTCTACGGCGACAAGGCGAATACGGAATCCTACTACTCCGAAAACAATATGAAAGCCATTGCGGGTCCCAACGTCCTTGCGATAGGCAGCAAGTCGTCCGAGAAGTTTGCCATAGGCTTTACGTCAAAGAGCTTCACTCTGTCCGCAAATTCCTACAATGTACTCTCCGTTTACGCGAAGACTTACGGCGACACAAAGGCGACGATACGTCTTACGGGCGAGGCTTCAAGCTCCGGCAACAACAAAGAAGCGAACCACTTCGAAGTCACCTCAAACGATGGCTGGACAAAGTATACATTCTTCATCAAGGTCGGCAAGAACAGCGTATCTTTGAAACTCAACCTGTGGCTGGGCGACGACATACAATACATCGCGGACAAGGACGATCCCGACTATGATAAAAAAGCCGAAGAGGTGAAATCCGCGGGTCACGTGTTCTTTGACAACATCTCCTCGTACACCTTAGACGACGAGGACAAGTATGACGAGGCTCTGCAACAGGAGAAGGACGCGGGATACACACATATCAACGAGCTTGACTTCAACGTCGAAAGTTTCGACCCGCTCTCAGGCTCCGTCGAGTCCCGCAGGACGCTCACTTCCCCCGGCGGCTGGACAGGCTCTGCGGGAACAAATCAATCCTCCGCCAACACGAAGAGCGGCATCATCTACACCGGCAACGACAACTACTTTGAAAGGAACGAGATCGAAGGCGAGGACACTCAATATGCAAAGCTCCTCGGCAAAGAATACAGCGAGGACGACAGCGACATCACCGTCTCCGTGGACGAGTTGAACGAGTATAGGGCAAATCATAACGGAATGGTCGGAGTGAGCAACTATGATGTACGCAAGCTCATCGTCGCCGAAAAGGTCAAAGAGCTGAAGAGGAACAACTGGATCCCCGTCGGACAGCTCACGGGCGAAAACGGCGCCATAGACGGCGAGTATATGCTTGTCATCAACAACACGACGAAGAGCGCCTACACCTACACCTCGTCAAGCAATACGCTGAAGGGCGGCAACAAAGTGTATAAGATCAGCATCTGGATGCGCACATACGGCCTCAACAACGCCGCAAACGACGACGATTTCAAGGACGCTACAACCGAAGAACAAGCCGAAGCATTGCGCAAAGAGAAAGAGATCGGCGCTTATATGGAACTCTATCTCGGCTCCGCAAACGAGACGGGCAACGAGTTTGCATTCAAGGCTGTCGCCTCTTCCGAGTGGACCGAATATTGCTTCTATGTGCAGACGCAAGAGGACGACGTGACGTCCGTCACCATAAAGCTCTCGCTGGGCAAATACATCAACAAGGATGTCGACGGCAAGTCCGTCACAAACGGCTTGACAACGGGCTATGCGATGTTCGACATGATTTCCATAGACGAGATCACCGAGAACGGCGAAGATAAATTCACCGAAGTGCAAAACAAGCTCGATCCCGAAAGTTCGGCTTACGACAAGGAATTTGCAAAGACGAACCTCGCTCGTAAAGTCGCGGCTTCCGAAAGCGGCACTCCTTCCGAGCCTGATACCAACACGGAAACTCCCAAGAGTTCCTTCAACCTCGAATACCTCTGGTGGATGATCCCGACCATCGTGCTCGGACTTGTCATCATCATCGTGCTTGTAGTGTTCGTCATCCGCAAAGTGCGCAAGGCGACGCCCAACAAGCCCGCCAAGATCAAGAAGTCGCCTGCCTCGCCGTCCACCGCTCAGACGCTCGACGAGAAACACGACCGCTACGATCAAGACAAAGACTGATAAGATCGACTCACATCAAACGCTCCCCTGCCCCTCGGCAAGGGAGCGTTTTTTATGTCTTATTGCCAAAATACATAATTTTCAAAATTTTGCCAAAAATAGCTGTATGCTGAATTTGTTTTTGAGATGCCTTATACTCTACTTCTTCCTGTTGCTGGCGATGCGGCTTATGGGCAAGCGACAGCTCGGCGAGTTGCAACCATTTGAGCTTGCCATCACGCTTGTCGCAAGCGAGCTTGTATGCATTCCCATGGCGGACGCCACGATACCCATAATCTACGGGATAATACCCGTATTCTCGCTCTTCCTCGTGCACATAATCATCACCAAACTCGCGACAAAGAGCGTGCGCTTCCGCAAGTTTTTAAACGGAAAGCCCGTCATCCTCATCAAGGACGGCAACATCCTGCCCGACGTGATGAAGGAGCTGAACATGAACATCGACGACATCATGGAGGCGCTTCGCGGAAGCGGCTATTTCAACCCCTCCGACGTAGAATACGCCATACTCGAGACAAACGGCTCGCTCACCGTGCTCCCGAAGTCGCAGAGCAAGCCCCTTTCCGCAGAGGACGTCGGAATATCATTGCCAAAGGCGCAGATCCCCGTCACGGTGATAATGGAAGGCGAGTTTTTGGGCGAGAACCTCTCAAAGCTGGAAGGGGTCACAAAGGAGCGCATGCTCACCCTGCTTGACCGTCTGAACATGCGCCAACACGAGGTTTTGGTGTTGCTTGTGGCGGGCGAGGACGTATTTCTTCAGCCATACCGCGGAAACTTCATCACAGCGACCCTATCAGGCGACGAGGACGCCGCGACGGGAGTGTCCGTGTATGACGCCACAATGCCCGACGATACGTCCGCCGACGACGAGGTTGGAGAATACGTGCGCGACTCCTCTATGTCCGCTCAAAATTCGGACGCGAGCGGATCTGAAAACACTTCGTCTCAAGGTTCGGACAATAAACAAAACGACGGCTCGGACGACCTCATATTCTCTCAAAACTCAAGCTACGGCGGCGAGGGACGCAAGTCCGAAAGCGGGGACGGCGAAACAGCGGGCAAAAACAACTCTGTAGGCGCGCCAAAGGAGGAGGGGAAATGAAAAAAGTCGTGATCGCCATAGTAATACTCCTAGTCATAATCACGGCGGGCATACTCGAAAACGTGTACGTGGACAAAGTGTTTTCCACGCTCGACGCCAAACTCGGCGAAGCGGAAGAGCTTGTGCACGCTGAGGACGACGAGGCATTGAGGAGCATACGCTCGCTCACCGCGTGGTGGGAAAAACAGCGCGGATATATGGAGCTTTTCACCTACTCGCCCGACCTAAGGGCATTCTCGGTGGCTTTGGGCGAGACGGAAGGCTCGCTTGAGAGCGACGACTTTCAAAACGCGCAATCAAAGATACAGTCGCTGCTTGTGATGTCCGCAAACCTGCATCGCATACTCGACTTCAATCTCGAGGACATCATTTAGGCACAACTGCCCTTCCCCCGACGCTTGTGGGAGGCTTTCGCGGCGCGTACGCGCGACTTGCGAGAGGCTCCCGCTTTGCTTGTATACGCGGGACGAAGCAGTCTTATCACGGAGGATATGTCCGCGATCTTGAAGGCGTGAATGAAGATGAACAGCAAAAATATAAGCAGTACGGCAAGCGTAAGCGTGCTCACAAGCCCTCCCGCCGCCGCGGTGATAAGCCTGTCCGCAAACACGCCCAAAAATGCGAGAGGAATTGAAAACAGCAGACATTTGAGCATTTTTCCGCCTTCCAAAAAACTCCCGACTCTCTTAGAAAGCGCGACGAGGTTGAGCGCGGATATGACCAAAAAACAGCTCGCCGAACCTATCGCCATTGCGTACACGCCCACATAGCGCGGCAAAAGCAACGTGCAAGGCATCATTACGGCGGCGCCCGCAAGCGAATTCAAAAACGTCGTCTTTTCCCGTCCCAAAGAGTTGAGCATAGGAGTCGTCACCTGCGCCATAACGATGAAAAACAGCATAAACGAGCAATTCGACACAAGCTCCCCCGCCCTCGCGTCATTAAACAGCAACGCGCCGACGTGCCTGCCGAGCGGCATATACAGCACGAAAAAAATGCAGGCTACAAGCATGGCAAAGTTGACCGCGCTCATCACCTTTCTGCGCACCGCGTCCGTCTGTCCCGACGCCTTGAGAGAGGCGACGTCCGGAATGAGCACTATGGAGAGCGAGCTTACAAGCATGACGGGCGCCATGATGAGGGGGATCGCCATGCCCGCGATACGCCCGTACTCCGCGGTCGCCTCCGCCACGCTCATGCCTCCCTTGACCAAAATCTGCGGCAGAGCGAGCGCTGTCACCGATGCGGTTACGGACGTGATTATGCGCGTCGCGCTGAGAGGGACGGCGCTCAAAGTCAGCTCTTTAAATCCCGACGGAGCGCTCAGTCTGCCACCCGATATTCCGTACAGCACGCCGAGCACGACTACGCACAGCGCGTCCGAAAGCGTCACCGCAAGCGCGATGCCCTGCGCGCCGTCTACAAAACTCACTATTCCGCCCGCAAATACTATGGAAAGTATCATACGCACGATCTCGTCCAAAAGCTCCGTAGATGAGAATGCGAGGAAGTTTTTGCGCCCCCAGAACCAGCTTCTGAAACATGCGTAAATTCCCGAGGTCACAAGAGTGGGCAATAAAATGAGAAATATCGGCAGGCACCTCTCGTCCGAAAAGAGGAAGCCGAGATGACTTTTGAAAGCGTAAAAAAGCGCGACGACGACGCCCGAAAACAGCGTTCCGACTATTAAAGACGCAGTGGTGAGCGAGTTTTGCCGTTTAATGTCCCCACTCGCCTCCGCGATCTTGCGGGAGAGCACCGTAGGCGCGCCCGAAGTCACCGTAAAGAGCGTCATCATCACGCTGTTTGCGATTTGATACAGCCCCACCGTGCCCGCTCCGAGCGCGCGCGACACCCATATCTTGAATATAAACGACAAAAGCCTTGTCACAACGGCAAAGCCCGTCACAACGGAAAACGCCTTGACAGTCTTGTTCACACCATATGATATTTTGCTTAAACCGAATATATGTCAAAAGCGCATATCAAAGGACGTCCACATCTTCATATGAGAATTCTCAAATGCAAGAGCAAGCATATTAAAATGACGCAACATATGTTTTATATGCGCATTTTTGCATGTTAAAGTGCATTTTCTGCGATATAGCGCTTTCGAAATTTTTCCGACCGCGTCGAATCCGGCTCGCGTCTTTTGTCATATCTCGACCCGATTCGACAGCGTACGGTCACAATATTCGACAATTTCGACGACAACTTTCGACAATGTGTATGCGCTTTTTCGACATTTATTTTGCGCCGTACTCATTTATGTTTGCGACATTTTTCGACAAGTACTTCGGTCGGTGTTTTAAGTCTCGCTTTTTGAAGTCGCTCAAGTCCACATGTGAGGCAGAATAATTTCGACAAAATTTTTCATAAAGCGCATATGTTTTCTTTCGACATCTTTCGCGCGAATTTTTGTCCGTTTCTCGCCCCATGTATCACTTTCTGTATCCGTCCTTAGCCCTGCTCTTAAGCGAATATATGTCTCCCGCGCCGAGCATTAGCACTGTCTTGTGCAGGGGCGCGAGCATGCGGGCAAGTTTCAGCGCGTCGTCGAGATCCTTCGCATCAAACACGAGCTTATTCGGAAATTTTTCCTTTATCGCCGCCTCTAGGACGTCTATGTCTACGCCGTCCTCTTTTGTCTCGCGCGCGGCATATGTGGGAACGAGTATGAGCGCGCCGTCCCCCTCGCTCAGCACTTTTACAAAACCGTCGAGGTACGCCTTCGTGCGACTGTAAGTATGCGGCTGAAAGACGACAAGCGTGCTTCCATCTTCATTCGCTCTCTCAAGCGCGCAGGCGATCTCCGTCGGATGATGCGCGAAATCGAAGTATACGGGGACTCCCAAAATGCTTCCCGCTCGCTCGAAGCGCCGCTTTACGCCCGCGAAGTCGAGGAGCGTCCGCGCGCTCTCATTCGGCGAAATGCCAAGCGCGTATGCCGCCGCGATCGCAAACAGAGCGTTGCGCAAGTTGTATTCCCCTCCCATGGGAAGCTTTAGGTCGCACGCGAATTTGCCGTCTATGCGCACCTCGCGCGCTCCGTTCAAAGACAGCTTCGAACTCACGCCGCCGCCCTCTATCGCCACCGTATATTCGCCGTATGCCGTCCCCGCCTCGAATATCCCGACGCGACATCCGTCAAGAAACTCGTCGAACGCGGCGCGCACATCCTCCCGAGACTTATAACAGTCGGGATGGTCGAAGTCGACGCTCGTCGCCAAACCTATATACGGCTTGAGACTCAAAAAGCCGCGCATATATTCGCATGCTTCCGTCACAAATATTCCTCCGCCCACGACGATTTTGTCCCTCAGCGCGGAATATGCTGCGCAGTCCTCGCCCGCGCAACGCCTTATAAAACCCCTCCTCATTTGCTCGGTCAAGTCGAGCGCTATGTTATTGTTGACAAAATTCGAGAAATCAACGCACTCCCCGCCTATCATTGACACAAATTTTTTTTGACAGCGGTGGAGTATGTGGGTGAGCATAGCCGTGGTCGTCGTCTTGCCATGCGTGCCCGCGACGGCGACGCTTCTCTCAAACAGCTTTGACACTTCCTTAAGCATGATGTGCCTGGGCAGGACGGGTATGCCAAGCTCCCTCGCGCGCGCTATTTCGGGATGTCTTTCGCTTGCCGCAAGCGTATGCACAAGCATATTCGCGCCGTCTACGGCAGACGGGCGCACCCCTTCGTATATGTCCCCCTCTATCGCTGTCACGGACGGGTCCAAACGCGCGTCGGAACCGCTGACTTCAAATCCCATCTGAGCCGCAAACTTCGCGAGCGCGTTTATCCCTACGCCGCTTATTCCCACAAAATGTATTCTCGCCACGCCCCACTATATGCGCCTACTCTCATATTTGACAAAAAAAATTCTCAAAATTTTGTTTAATTTGTAAACAATTTTCATATACTTTTATTAAAAATGTGAAAAATCTGTGCAAAAAGTGAAAATTCTATTGATAAACTACAAATTGTATGATAAGATTTGTATAGTAATAAAATATAGCCAAAGGAGGAATGTATGCTCAATATCACGGACATCAAGATCAGGCTTGTGACCTTAGACGGTTCAAAGCTCAAAGCTGTAGCATCGATCATCATTGACGGCTGTTTTGCAATCCATGACATTAAGATAATCGCAGGCGATTCCGGCGAATTTATTGCAATGCCCTCCAGAAAGACTCCCGCAGGGGACTTCAAAGACATAGCCCATCCCATCAACACAGAGACCCGCGAGCATCTGAGAGATCTCATTCTCAAGGAATATCGAAAAGCCTTAGAAGAAGCATAATTGCAACTCGGCCACGTTTGCAAAATTCTGCAATAGCCTTCCCTGATCTGACGCTTCAATTTGCACCTTTACAAACGACAAACAAAAAAGACCCCCGACGGGTCTATTTTGTTTTTGAAAAATAAAACCTTGCGAATAACAACCGCTTGAAGTCGCTCGACCACGGCAGACGACGTGTATATAAGTGCGCTCAGACAAAGTTTTCGTTATAAGTCAGGGACCCCCACCACCCGCGAAATTTTCGCGGGTGGTGGGGGTCACATTATAAATAAACTCTCTGTCAATGCAACGTAAATATCAAGCTCGCACGCAGGAGTTTGGCACTTGCAATCAATCAAAAAACGCGAGCGACGGCAAATATTTGCCTAGCTCGCGTTTTTAGCTTGGGACCCAAAGGGCAAAGCGCCCTTTGCCGAGACGTGGGCGAGTACCGCATAGGGTCTTACTTTACGCCGTACTCGGCTTCGAGGACTTTGATGTCCGTCTTGCCTACGCTTGTGCGCGGGAAGGAGTCGAGGCACACGACCTCGCGCGGAATGTTCCATTTTGAAAGGCGCTTTGCTATGTGGGCGATGACCTCTTGCTTTTGCGCCTCGCTGAGATCCCCCTCCACGAGCAGGCGGATGAAAGGCTTGCCTCCCTCTCTATATTCGAGCGCGACCGCCTCGTGCACAAAGTCAAGCTCGCTCGCCGCGCCCTCTATGTCGGAGGGAAAAACGTTTATGCCGGATATTTTGATGAGACGTTTTTTTCTTCCGAAGAAGAACAATCTGCCCTCGGAGTCCATGCTGAAAATGTCGCCCGTTTTGACCCATGTCTCGCCGTCGATGACGGGCATAGCCGCCCTTGTCGCCTCTTCGTCGCCGAGGTAGCCGCTCATGAGCTGACTGCCCGCAATCAGAAGCTCTCCCCTCTCTCCCGCGGGAAGCGGAGAAAGCGTATCGTCGACGATCCTGACTTTGGTATCGCCTATGGGGAAGCCGAGCGAGCCTTCTATGAAATCGCCGCGCTTTGTGAGAGCGCACACCGTGACTGTCTCCGTAAGGCCGTATCCGGGGGAGAGTTTTGCCGAGGAGCCGCTTTCCTTCATGCGCGTTTCAAACGCTTTTACAAGCTCGTCGGGGACGGTATCTCCGCCGACATAGACGTCCTCGAGACTGCTGACCGCGTCCCCTCTGAATTTGTCGTAGGCGAGAAGTTTATATATCATTCTCGGCACGGCGAGCATAGTGGTTATGCGCTCTTTGGATATGATCTTCGCGCACTTTTCGGTGTTGAAGCGCGACATCAGCACGCAACCCATATTCAGGCTTAAGGAGGCGTGTACGCCTATGCAAAGTCCGAAACCGTGGAACATGGGCATGACGGCAAGCATGCGATTTTTTTCATTAAAACGGTCGCCCAGCAGAGACATAAGGTTGTCCACCATGGCGTTGACGGCACGCGAAGAGAGCACTATTGTCTTTGGCACGCCCGAGGTGCCGCCCGATTGCATATAGAACATATCCTCTTCGCCGTCGCCGAAATATTCCTCGAAACCCTTGCCGCGCTTGAGTCCCAAAAAGCCGTACGCAAGATATGGGCATATGACGCGGCGCACGCCGCCTATCCTGTCCCCGAACTTTTTAAGATTGATGTCGGAGAGAAAAACCACCTTGGGCGATATTTTTTTCACCGCCGCCTCGAACTCGTCGGGCGAATACAGCGGGTGTATCATCGCCGCCACAGCGCCTATTCGCGAGCACGCGTACACCGCCACGACGTTTTGGATTATGTTGGGAAGCGCGAGCATCACCGCGTCTCCCTTCCTCACGCCCATAGCGAAAAGCCCCGCCGCCACGCGGTCTATCTCTTTAAACAGTTCCTTAAAGCGCATCTCTTTAGAGCGGCACTTGACGGCAAGCTGATCGTCCTTAGCATGATAGTCTCGCATAAATTCAAAAAGTGAGCAATGTATCGTTTTCATATCTTTATTATACTCTTTTTATACAAAGTGTCAAAATTTTTTTTATATACGATTTTTATATATGATTTTGTATTGCGTCCTTTGTTTTAAGGAAACAAGTATTGCGTGTCATTGCCGCACGTATAAAAGCGCTCGCTGTATCTAAAACCCAAACCGATGCCACGCGACGCGCTCATATAAAGGCATAATTTATGCGTATATTTGCCCGCTCCGTCAAAAATTTTTCCTTCAATGTGTATAAACTCCGCCGAGCAGTCAATAATCAATGCAAATCGGAGGTACAAAAATGAGTAAATTTTCAGTTGCAATGAAGCGTTTTGGCGGCTTTTTGAAGCGCAACGCATTCTACTTTCTTATCGTTTTGTGCATAGCGTCCGTCGCCACGGTCATTGCACTTGCCGTCACAAGGAACACCGCGTCGTCCGATCTGTCCGTAAACGACAATCAGACGCTTCAGCCCGAAGGTCCGAGCGGCGGCGAAAATCCCGGCGGCACTACTCCCGGCGGAGAAGACCCGGGAAGCGAAGATCCCGGCGAACAACAGCCCGAACCGCCCAAACAACTCACATTCAATATGCCCTGCAACGGGTCTCTATCTGTGGAATACGCCCATGACGAACTTGTGTTCAGCAGTACTCTCGATCAATGGGCGGTGCATATGGGAATAGACTTCGTCTCGGACGACCTCAACGTGTACGCCGCGGCGGACGGCAAAATTTCCGAAGTCGGGTATGACGAACTCAACGGCTACTACATCGCCATCGAGCACGATGAAGGTTATGTCACAAAATATAAGTCCCTTCAAAACACGGGCGACTTCAAAGTCGGAAACACCGTACAACAGGGTCAACTTCTCGGCAAGATGTCCGACTCGCAGGGCGAGGAAATGGAGGACGGCGCACATCTGCACTTCGAAATGTACAAGAATGGCGAAAGCGTCAATCCCCTCGACAAGCTTGTGATGAATGAGAAATAAGCGTCTAAAACTCACGACGTTATGCAAGTTTTGCCCTTGACGGCTGTTCACGGCAAAAACAAACGACTTGCAAACGTACAAAGCGAAAGCGATAAAAGAGGAACGATCCGCCTCGGCCGATCTGCAAAAAAATCGCTGTCGGATCCCCCAACAAACAAATAAAATTTGTCAACTTATGACAAACATAATCTCCCCCTTACAAAGAGACGACCGCTGTGCGGCCGCCTCTTTGCTGTTTGAATTGTTTTATCGACTAAGAAGTTACTCGGCAATGTCGAAGCCTCCGAAAACGTAGTGCGCTCTCAAAACAAACGTCCGATTGCGACTTCGCCAAATGTCGTGGGTCTAGCCTTCCGTTCTGAGCGCGATGACGGGCTGTTTCTTTGCGGCAATGACGGCGGGAATGAGTCCCGCGATGAGCGTGAGCAACATCGAGCCTATAATCAGCACGAACGGGTGCCACCACGCCATGACGACAATTTCGAGATTGAGCGTCGCCGCTGTTATCGCGTTGCCCGGGAATTGCAGTATGAACGCCATGACCACGCCTATCACGCCCGAGATGAGTCCCAAAATGAGCGTTTCGACGTTGAATATGTTGGAGATGTCCAGCTTGCGCGAACCTAGCGCGCGCAAAATTCCGATCTCTCTCGTCCTGTCCTGCACGGAAATGTACATGATTATCGCGATGAGGAACATCGTCACGATGACGGACACAAGCGCGACCGCGATCAATATGTAGGTTATGGTGTTGACCATATCGTCCATATCGTTGACTATGCTGTCAAGCTCGTTGATGCATTTGACGACGTGGGTGTAGTCGAGGTCGATATATTCGCCCGTGACGGGATCTGTTTGCGCCTCAAGCGCCTTCTCCTCCGCGTCGACTTCGGCATTGAACTTGTTGACGAAATCTACGATCTTATCCTTGCTTTCGACGTTGCCCGCGTAGATATAGATGTAGGACGGCTTGTCGGGATCGCGCAAATTCAACCTGTACATAAACTTTTCGCAAGCGTCGATCGCATTTGCATATCCCGTTAATTTTTCAAGCACTCCCGAAGGATTGAAGGCTAAATTCAAGAGATCCATCATATCGGGCGCCAACTTATCCCCTGTCACAAGGTCTGTTGTCTTGAGCTGATTGCTCAGTCCTTTGTTGAAAATATCCATATCTTCATCTGTGACTCCCGCTTCTTCTTTGATCTTTGCCTTTTCCTCTTCGGTCAAAGTCATATCATTAAGTTTCGTATAGATAGGCGCGATCTTTGTAAGCGCCGCATTGAAAGCTCGGCTGTTTGCCAGCCTCTCGGTCATTTCGGTGACATAGTAGGAATTCTCTGCGTCCTCCATTATTATTTTGGCGAGCATGGAGGAATATCCTATGACGCCTTTTATACAGCCGTCCTTAAGGTCGGGCTTCGGGCGCAAGATGCCTGAAATTTTGAGGGGTATCGTCCCTTCTTCGGACTCCAACACTTCTTTGAGCGTGGGATCGTCGGATGTCTTTTCTATCAGGTTGGAATATTTTTCATTGCCATCGTCATGGACCGCGGCGGAGGGTTTCAAGACGCGGAAGTCAAGCTTGCTCGCCTCTTCAAACAGCTTTTTGTAGTCGGCGAAAACCTCTTTGCCCTCGCGTACCGAATTTATAAACTCTCCCAATCTAATATCATTCGGTTTGGATGGGTCGCCGTATTCTCCCAGCGCCAGAGCGTCGAAGTCGGAAATTCTGTTGTATTCGTTTACGACAAGCACAATGTCATGCTCGTCCTTTGGCATCTCGCCGTAGATGAGGTCGTATTGCGCAAGTATGGTCTCGTCGTCGCCTACAAGCTCGTCCCAAAACGGGAAAGTGTCCATAAGCTGTATCGCTTCCGAAAATTCGGTGTCGGCAAGCATTCCGATGAGCATCATAAACACGTCGCTTTGGGAAAGCGGGTTTATTTTTGTGTAATTTATCGTCTCTGTCTCGGTCTCTTCCGCAACGGTGACGTCGCGGCGATAGATGTCGAGATTTATAGAGTAATCATATTTGACGTCTCCCCACGCGGGGTCCATGCCTTCCGCATACTTTTTGAAGCGGCTTATGTCGTTTGTCTTTTGATTTGAAAAGTCTTTCAACATGTTGACAAACATATCGTACACCGTAAACCATTTGTCGGCGGGGAATTTGTTCGTGTTGTTGTCATTCTCGTCCACGCTTCCCAACATCTCAAACACGTTCATGCCTTCCGTGCCGGGGACCAACTGCTGTTGTAAATTTCCGAGCAGGCTTGTTACATTGTCCTCGTCCGTCGTGACAGTGATGGGATATTTTGAGAGCGACTGCTTTTCAAATTTAGCGATGTACTGCGAAAAGCCGTTGTTTATGGCGAGAATTATCGCGATACAAATTATGCCTATGCTTCCCGCGATCGCGGTGAGCACGCTTCTGCCCCTCTTCGAGCGGAGATTGCGCCAGCTTATCTTCGCCGCCGCGCCGAAGGACATCGTCGTCCTCTTGCCCTTCCTTTCTTTGCGCGCTACGCTGTTCTTCCCTTTTCGCGCTTTGCCTTTTCCCTCATTATATTCGGTATTTTCAGCTAAAACACTTTCCGTATTTTCACCTTGAGACCGGGCGAAATCGGAATTCAAAACACTTTCCGTGTTTTTATATATGGCGTTTTCGGGAGTTATTTCCTCAAATTCGCCGCTTTCGGCGCCATCTGAAACACTTTCCGTGTTTTCTTCCGTTTTTGCATCGGGGTCATAGGGGTCGCTGTCCGATATTATCTCGCCGTCGAGCACTTTGACGATTCTCGTCGAATACTTCTCGGCAAGCTCCGAGTTGTGCGTGACCATGATGACGAGGCGGGTCTTTGAGATGTCCTTCAAAAGTTCCATAACCTGCACGGATGTCTCGCTGTCTATGGCGCCCGTCGGCTCGTCCGCAAGAAGCAAGGGCGTCTGCATGACCATAGCGCGGGCTATCGCGACGCGCTGGACCTGTCCGCCGCTCATCTGGTTGGGAAGCTTGTGTATCTGCTCCTTAAGCCCTACCATTTCTATCGCTTCAGTAGCGCGCCTTATGCGCTCCTCTCCCGTAATGCCCGAAATCGTGAGCGCAAGCGCGACGTTGTCAAGCACGGTGAGGTGAGGTATGAGGTTGTATGATTGAAAGACGAAGCCTATCTTCGAGTTGCGGTAGTCGTCCCAATCCGCGTCGTTGAAACCCTTTGTGGAAACGCCGTCGAAGATGAGGTCTCCTTCGGTCGCGACGTCAAGTCCGCCGATGATATTGAGAAGCGTCGTCTTTCCGCAACCGCTCGGACCCAATATAGACACAAATTCACATTCTCTGAAACTGATATTTATGCCCTTAAGCGCGCGGACCATATTCCCTTCGTCGCCGTACACCTTTTTGATGTTCTTTAGCTGAAGCATAATTACCCCCAAACGATTGATATATTAAATTTACTATATATTTTAAATAATTTCATTAAATTTTGAAAATTTTTTTAATTTTTTACAAAAATCCATTCACGCTATGTCGCTTTCCTATTCGTATGCTCTCGCCCTCGGACGATTTTGGCAAAGATCGAAAATAAAAAACGACGCGCGTCAAAATGGGCGCTTATTTCCCCAAAAAAACATTCGGAAGACTACGTCGAGTCATTTATCCAGAAGAGGCAAAATGTCCTTGACCTTTTCAAGCGTGAAGTCGGGCTTTATTTTGGAGGCGGGCAACATGTCGAGCGTCGTTTCGCCCGAGAGCACGAGTATGGACGTAAAACCGCAATTTTTGCCGAAAGCGACGTCGGTATACAGTCTGTCCCCCACCATGGCAATTTTGCGCGCGGGCAGGTTGTATTTTTTTGCGAGGCGCTCACCTGCCGTCTTGTGCGGCTTGCCCATAACGAGGTCGGGAGTCCTGCCCACCGTCAAGCGCACCGCCTCTATCATCGCGCCTACGTCGGGCATGGGGCACTCGGGCGCGGGACAGAAAAAGTCGGGATGCGTGGCGATGTACGGCAGTCCCGTGTTGACAAATTTGCAGAATTTGTACAACCTGTCATAACTTAGCGACGTGTCGAAACCTATCACGCAGATGTCGGGCGCTTCGTCGCTAAGCTCTATGCCGTACAGCTCAAACTCGCTTTTCAGCCGCTCGTTTCCGAGCAGATAAACCTTTGCGCCGCGGTAGTTGTCCAAAATATACTCGCAGGTCACCTGCCCGCTTGTATAGATCTCGTCCGAATACGTCCTCAGTCCCAGCTTGTTTAGGCGCGCGATGTAGTCGGTGTGCATGCGCGAGCTGTTGTTTGTAAAGAAGCAAATACGCTTGCCCCTTCTGCGAAGCTCGTTTATCGCCGCAAACGAGCCTTCAATCTCCTCATCGCCGATGTACACGGTGCCGTCGAGGTCGAAAACAAAAAGCTCCACATCCTTAAGGTTTTTCATAGCGTCCCTTATCCCGCACAAAACCTCGCAAATATCCCCGAAGCGAACGCCAGCCCCAACAGGCTGTCGCTGAACGCCCCCGCAAGCGTCATCGCGCTCATAAGCTCGGACGAAGTCACTTCGCTTTTAAGCCAATACCCCGCGTCGGGATAGAGCCTGCGCCAAAAGCGCTGTCTGCCAAGCGAATTGATCCCGTCGAGTTTCTCCAAAAGATCCATGCGGTATTCACTTAAAATATAGCTTATTTTAAAATAAGCGTTTACGTCGAAAAAGTCAACTCTTTTGGGACGGATAATATCTTTTGCCCCGAGATAGGACAGCTTGTCGAGCGCGTCGTCCATAGCGGCGGGAGGCATGCAGTCGATGGAGGGCGAGGACAGATACGCGCTGTAAAACTCCGTGATGAGCGAACTTGCCAAAAATTTGTACTCCCCCATAAGCCTCGGCCGCTTGCCCGCCTTTATCGCAATAAAGTGCATGAGTCGCGCCGTGATCTCCGCGCTGTCCGCCTCCTGCTTTAAAGCCGAGATCTCAAGCAGTCTCAAAGCAAGCTCGACCGCGTCCGTAGCGTCCTCTTTGCCGCATGTTTCCGCCTTTTTAAGCGAGAGCACTTTGTTTGAAAACACCTCCTCGAAAACGCTCAGCGGCTGAGAAAACAAAATTCCGTAACCCGCCGCCAAACAGCAGGACGGACAGTTTATCATCACATTTCGAGCGATAAACACGTTTTTCGGCGGTTTGCCGCAAAGTATCGTATCCGTCGTGGGCGCGCTTAAAAATATGCTCCACTCGACGTCCAGCTCCTCTGCGAGCAGTTTGCACTCTTCCGCCACGCTCCCCGTGCCTATGCCGACGATATGCCTCACGAACTCGGGCGGCGCGGGGCGCTCCTTCACCCTTTTGTCGCGCGCGGACAGTACCTCGTATCGGAATATCCTGTAGGTGTCCTTAAGTTTTGCCGCGACTTCGTCCGCTATACCCGCGACGCCCGCGTCGTACAGCACGCATATCGCGCACGCGCCCAAAGTCTCCTTCAACTCCTCCACGACGGACGTCTCGTCGCCCGCAAACACATCGCTTTCGCCGATTTTCAATATCCGCATAATGCCACCTCTATGCAATTTTAGCTCCTCTCCCCGCCGCAGATTTTGAGACGTTTTGCCGTTTGACGCATTATTTTGACTGCTTATGACAAAATTATTTTCCCTACAAATTGCGCCTTACGTTTGACATTTTCAGGCGCTTTTTGATAAAATGACAACGTCAGGCAAGCTTGTTTTCGCTTCACGAGCCATGCGGCAAATGGACTCTCCTCGACTGTATTGCCAATAAAGGAGGCAATATGGACGAGATTTTTTTTGACGCTTCAAACAACATTTCAACTCATGCGGATCGCGCAAATGCGCAAGTACAAGGCGCGTACGACTGCGAAAACGCCTCAGACCCCGCGCTTCAAAACTTAGGCGCAAAGGGCGAATCGTCTCAAATGCAAAATGGCGCAAATGAGGGCGGCGACAACAGATTTTTGGGCGAACAGAACATTTTCAAACTGCTTTTGAAATTTTCAATACCATGCATACTCTCTTTGCTTGTGGGCGCGCTCTACAACATCGTGGATCAGATATTCATCGGCAACAGTTCCCTGCACGAGCTGGGCAACGCGGCGACGGGGGTATGTTTCCCTCTCACGCTCATAGCAATGGCGTTTGCGTGGGGGTTCGGCGACGGTACGGCGGCATATCTGAGCATATGTCAGGGGCGCAAGGACACCGAGGACGCGCACAGAGCTGTGGGAACGGCTATGACGATGACTCTTCTCTTCAGCCTCATACTCATCGCCGTGCTTCTCCCGCTGCGTACGCAGATATTGCGCCTGTTTGGGGCTTCGGACAACACGATAGGCTACGCGGGCGACTATTTTGTCATCATCGTAGCCGCATTTCCCATATACATGGTCTCGAATATGATGACGGGCGTCATACGCGCGGACGGCGCTCCGGGATTTTCAATGGCGGCGCTCGTGGCGGGCGCTCTGACGAATATCGTGCTCGACGCGGCTTTCATATACGGCGCGGGCTTAGGCATAAAGGGCGCGGCATGGGCGACCGTCATAGGCGAAGGCGTGACTTTCGTCGTTTGCGCCGCCTATTTCTTCCGCACCAAAACTTTCCGCCTGCATCTGAAAAGTTTTGTCCCCGCCCCGAAAATACTACTTGAGGTCGCAAAACTCGGCGTATCCTCGTTTATCACGCAAATATCCATCGTCGCAATATCCCTCACGGGAAACATCATTCTCGCAAAGTACGGCGCGCTGTCAAAGTACGGTCCCGACGTCCCCATCGCGCTCATCGGCATAGAGACAAAGGTGTTCACCATAGTGCTAAACATCGTCATAGGCATTGTGCTGGGCGCGCAACCCATATTCGGCTACAACTACGGCGCGCGCAACTTCAAGCGCATACGCGACACTTTCCTCATAGTTCTCGCGCTCACCGTGGGAGTCGGGCTTATCTCCACCGTGCTGTTCGAGGCATGCCCGCAGGTCATATATCGTATATTCGGCGAGGGCGACCCCACGCACTACTACGACGAATTCGCCTCAAAACTCTTCCGCATATTTTTGATGTTTGTCACTTTCACCTGCGTCATCAAGATGTCCGCGGTGTTTTTGCAAGCCGTAGGTCAACCCGCTATGGCGATGACAGCGTCGCTTTTCCGCGACATCGTCTGCTTCATTCCTCTCACCATAGGCCTGCCCGTCGCCATGGACGGCATTGACGGCGCACTGTGGGCGGCTCCTATCGCAGACGGCGTCGCCATACTCATGACCGCCGCGCTCATATTCATATTCTTTGTCAAATTCAAAAAGCAGTGTCGGGAATAAAAGGCTTTTACGCGCCATAAAAAACGCGACAAAGACGATTTCCCGAAAATTCGCGCAGAATAAAAAACATCCCGCTTCGTATTGCGGAGCGGGAAGTGTTCGTCCGAGTTTTCGATCAGTCTGCCAAACACATATGATGGAAAATCAAGCACCAGATCACATCGATCCAACCGACGACGACGCCGAGGAACGTCACGACGATCGCGGCGACGATGTTGAGGACCTTCATCGTATGGATCGCGGAGGACCATCTCACGACGATCTCGATTACCCAGTTTACAAACGGGATGAGCAGAAGAATGATCTGCACAAGACGGGGAAGTGAATTGAACCAACCCGCAATAGATTTTGCCATAATACCCTCCATTCAGGCTTTCGCCTTATATTTTTGATTATAATTATAATAGCAAAAAGTTGAAAAAATGTAAACATTTTGATGATACATACGAAAAAAATTTTTACATCTTTTTCCTGCGCTTTCAAACATCGACAAATTATTTATACAAATCGAACAAAGTGTATGTTTTTGTGCGGCGCTATTGAATTATTGTCGGTTGTAGTGTATAGTTATATTTATGTAAATACGAAACTGTTTTTTGTTTCGTACTTTTATCAAGGGGGGATTTAATGACTCAAGAAAATTTAATGGAGCAGAAGCCCGAAAAGCGTTTCATCGGTCTCAACGGCAACATGTGGATGTACGCACTCGGCGTGATGGGCATAAACCTTGCCATCGGGCTTGTCAACAGCTACCAGGCGGAGTTCTTCAACAATATGATGTCCGTCAACTTGATAGCGGTAGCAGTGATCATTTTGGTCGCAAAATTTATCAGCATAGTCGCAGACTTTGTCATCGGCAACCTCATTGACCGCGCCCGCTTCAAATCGGGCAAGATGAGGCCGTGGATACTCATGTCCGCCTTCCCGCTTGCGGCGTTCACCATGCTGTCGTTTGTCGCGATACCCTTCGGCACGGGCACGGGCGCTACCATCGGCAAATACGCGTACATCATCTTTGTGCTTGTGCTTTGGAACGTGTCCATGACCATGGCGGACATTCCCTCGCAGGGCATGCTGTCCTTCGTGACCAAAAACGCCAACGACACCAACAATGCCGCGGGCTGGGCAAATACGCTCAAATCCACCGCGCTTGCATGCTCGGGCGTATTCTTTACGATCGTCGGTATGCTCACAGGTTCCGGCGGCGTACTTGGGCAAAAGGAATATTTGATAACCGCAGGAATTTTGGTCGGTCTGGGACTCATTTTCCAATTGCTGATGTATTTCAAAACAAAAGAGGTCAACAAATCCACCGCGCCTGCGGGTATGAGTTTCAAAGAGATGTTCCGTGAGCTCAAAGACAACAAGATGATAATGATAGTGCTTGTAACATACCTGCTTGGCTTCGGGCGCAACATCGGGCTTGGTATCGCGGTGCAGGCCACTTGTATTTTAATGCGCGAAGGCATTGACTTGAGCTTCCTGGGCATGGGGACCCTCTATGGCGGTCAATGCAGTTGGGCAATAGGCATCACGGCAGCAGCGTCGAGTATGATATTCGTCCTCCTCAACCCCGTCATCAACAAGAAACTCGGCGAAAAGAAATACTTCATCGTAGCGGGTATGTATGGATTTGTCGTAAGTGTGATAGGTTTTCTATGCTATGTCCTCGGAGGTTCGCCCTTCCGCTCTATCTGGGCAATATGGATTTATCAGTTCTTATTGGGCGCGTCTACCGCTCCAAACGGCTATCTGCCTATGGTCATGACCGCGGACATCGTAGATTATCAGGAGTGGAAAACGGGCAAACGCACGGAGGGTACGCAATTCGCCATACTCTCCATGTCGAACAAGCTGTCCAACGCGCTCAGCGTGTCTATGGGGTTGCTGCTCATAGGAGCAATAGGTTACAGTGCTTCCACTTATGACTCCGCGGTGCACGTTTTACAAGCAACGGGAGAATCGTCAGCCGTTACAAGTTATGTCACGGACGCAATGCAAAACAAAGCGTGGGCGATATACTTCCTGTTGCCCGGTCTCTGCAACCTCGCAAGCTCTATAATAATGTTCTTCTACAAGATAGATGAAAAGAC
The DNA here is from genome assembly GCA_947589475.1 of uncultured Clostridia bacterium. GTDB lineage: Bacteria > Bacillota > Clostridia > Christensenellales > CAG-917 > CAG-475. The sequence goes on along the minus strand of CANQBO010000003.1, from coordinate 13,701 downwards.
AAAGGTCAAGATGCGCACCGAACTCGCCGAACGCCACGCCGCGGAAAGAGGCGAAACGCTTGAGGACGAAAATAACGACGGCGAGGACGGCAACCCCTTCGACGGCACGGGATATGACGAGCAAAAAGAGGAAATAGAGGACGCGGAGTCCGCCGTATTCGACGGCAAAACTCCCGAAGAGATAGACCTTGAAAACTCCTTCGAACACCCGCCCGTTTCCGTCTACGAAGCGGAAGCCGCGCTTTCCTCGCAGGCCCCGACCGACCTCGACGGCATGAGCGACGTATTCCCCGAAACCGAGGACGCCGCCCCGCCCGCAACCGACGCTCCCGCCGAGCCTCCGACGAGCGACGACGGCGACAAGGAGTAAATGTCAAAAGTAGAACGCATAGTAAAAAGGCAGAGCAAACGCCCTGCCTTTTTTGTTGACAGATATATCATATGTTCAAGTCTCAAGTCCCAACAGAAAATCGGCGGATACGTTGAATACCTTTGCAAGACTTATGATATAGCTTGCCTTTGGCTCGTTTATCCCCTTCTCCCAAAAATCAATAGCCTTTTGCGACACGCCGACCCGCTTTGCAAGCTCCTGCTGTGAGATGCCCAACTCCCGCCTCAACTCTAAAATGTTTTTAGAAAGATCGCTTATTATAAGAATATATTAGTAGATTTTTACTCAATTATTCTTGACAAGAAGAATTCTACTTAATTAATTATTTCATGTTCGATAACGTCTATCGACAGAATTCAACTTTGGAAAAGGAGTAAAATGCGCATTTGATAAAAGAGGATGTCTCGTCAAAACACAGAAGATAGAAATATTTTTCGGTTTTAAGACGCAAGATCATCAAGGCGCATTTCGGCATTTATTATGGCAGACGAGGTGTCCGAAATATCCGCCGAGGAGGGAAAAACGTTTTACGCGGACAGCGAGGAAGAGGCAAAAGCCTTGACGATCGCCTATATGATGCAACGCGTAAACGATGAGCACGAAGAAATAAAAAGACCCTCCATCTCATTTTTTCAACTGTTTTCGGGGCTTATATTGCCCCTCATGTTGCAGGCCTCGAATTTGCTCGTATATTTTTTCTTGTACCGCGCCCTTTGGCTTGTCATTCCTGCCGCGACGCTCATATTTTCGATCTTCATCAAACCGACATTCATTCTATTTGTGCTTCTATATCAAAAGTTTGCGCCGCTGTCGCTGAGGGCGAGCTGTCGTTTTGAGCCGTCATGCTCAAACTACATGTTGCTCGCAATAGAAAAATACGGGTTTTGGAAGGGGTTTTTCAAAGGCGTACGCAGACTTTTCAGGTGCCGCTATCCAAACGGAGGGATAGATTATCCGTGACATATATACCGTTCTCTCGGGTATATTTGTGAATAAAAAATTTCAAAAAGGAGGAAAAGTCATGCTCAGATACAAAACCGTTGCACTCGACTCGATGTTGGTAGGCAAAAAGAAACAGACCGCAAACGAGATCATGGCTCCCGTTGCGCAAGTTATACAAAAAGAAGCCGCCGGCGGATGGAAATTCGAAAATATGTATGATATGCCCATACTTATCAAGCCCGGCTGTTTTGGCAAACTCTTCGGGAAACCGGGAGACATCATCTATTACTATATGATGGTTTTTTCACAAGAAGCTTGAAACTTCTGAAATCGTTACGTTATCCTCCGTTTAATGAGAGAATAAACGGAGGAAAATATTTTCCGAAAAAATGTCGGACTCAAAAAAATGCGTTTTTATAGTAAACCTTATGTCGGGACGCGGCGACAGAGCGGATCCGACCGCACTTGAGACCGCACTCGGCAAAGGCTTTGAGTGCGACTTTATCTATATTAAGGAAAAAACGACGCTTGACGACCTGTCGTCTTATGACAGAATAGTCGCATGCGGAGGGGACGGCACCTTAAACGGCGTGCTGAACTGTCGTATTTCAAGCTCCGCCGAAGTATTTTACGTCCCGTGCGGCACGCTCAATGAAACGGCAGACTACTTGAAAAAGCGCTCACGGGACAACCTTACAAAAGTCGGTAAAATAGGCAAGACCTATTTTTCTTATGTGTGCGCCGCAGGGAGTTTTACTCCGCTCGGCTACAAAGTCGAACCTGCGTCAAAAAAACGCCTCGGCGCATTTGCATATTTTAAACAAGTCGTGTCCGAATACAAAATTTGGGAAATACATGCGAAAGTCAGCGCGGACGGACGCGTCATCGAAGGTCCTTTCACCTTGCTGATGACAATAAACTCATCCACCTGTTTCAAATTTCGATTCAACAAACTTTTCGATCCTCAAAGCGAGACGATGCACCTGTTGCTCATCAAAACGCCAAAACATCGCGGTCTTTTAGGCAAGATCGAGATGTTTTTCCCCTTCTTCAGGGCTTTTTTCATCGGATTTTCCAAACCGTATTTCAAAAAGAAAATGATGTTCTTGCCTGTTCGCGACTTTGAGATCGTGCTGAAAGACAAAACGCCCTTCGATATGGACGGCGAACTTTTCGTGTTAGACCAAAAGCTGAATGTGCAATGCGTCCCGCCTCCGTTTATGATCAAAACCTATCTGCTTTGACGTCGTCGACTTTTTCAATGATAAAAAATTCGGTTTTACACTACCGTGCCGCCACGCGATATACAACTTGCGCAGATGTGCGTTATACATACAGATACGGCAGTTTAACTGCCGTATCTGTATGTATAAAGTCCGTGTATTGCTATAATAATTGTCAAAAAATCACTCGTTCTTCGGAGGTTTCCGCTTCTTTGAGAGGCGGGAGAGCGCGTAGACGCTGGCGAGGCCGCCCGCCGCGGTCTCGCGGTAGTTGGAGTTCATGTCCCTGCCCGTCTCTTTCATGGTGTAGACGACGGCGTCAAAGGATATTTGCCTCGATCCCGAAAGGAATGTCGCAAGCGACACGGCGTCTATCGCGCGCATTGCCGCCACTGCGTTGCGCTCGATGCAAGGGATCTGCACAAGACCGTCCACGGGGTCGCAAGTGAGTCCGAGATGGTGCTCCATCGCGACTTCCGCCGCGTACTCTATCTCGTCGAGGGACATTTTTTTGAGCTGAGCCGCCGCCGCTGCCGCCATACTGCAAGCCGTGCCGCACTCCGCCTGACAGCCGCACTCCGCGCCGCTTATTGACGCGTTTGTCTTGACTATATTGCCTATAATTCCGCCCGTCGCGAGCGCGTCTATGATCTCGTCAAGCTTGTAGCCATGCTTGACCTGCTCGTACATCAGCACCGCGGGCACTATGCCGCAGGAGCCGCACGTAGGCGCCGTAACCACTCTGCCTCCGTCCGAATTCTGCTCCGAAACGGCGTAGGCGTAGGCACATACGAGGCGATTTTCGCGGTCCTCGGGTTCTTCATCCTCTATCGTCTGGTCAAAGAGCAACTTAGCCCTGCGCTGGGTCATCAGTCCGCCCGGGAGAGTGCCCTCTTTCTTCAGCCCTTTGTACGCGGAGTTTTGCATCGCCTCCCATATCTCGCGCAGGTATTCGCGTATCTCCTTGCCCTCGAAACGCTCGACGTACTCGGGCAGACCTATACCCTCAGAGTCGCAATAGTTTTTTATCTCCTCAAAAGAGTTGTGCGGATAGATCTCTGCGGGCTTGTCGAAAGGCACGCCCTCCATAGCTATGGCGCCGCCGCCTATGGACAGCACTCGGCAAGTTTTCAACTCTCGCCCCGCCTCGTCAAATGCGTACAGATCCATCGTGTTTGGATGGTCTACGGGCGTATCGCAATCAAAAACCACCTCGACGGGCTTCGTAAACGTCTTTTCGATAACTTTGTCCGTGCAATGTCCCCTTCCCGTCTTTGCAAGCGAGCCGAACAGCACCGCTTTATACCTCGCCGCGGACGGAGTGAGCGCCTCGAATTTTAGGCACGCACGCTCCGGCCCTATCGTGTGCGAGCTTGACGGCCCGCGTCCGATCTTGTAAAGTTCGCGTAAGCTTTTCATACTTCCCTCCTTTAAAATTATATCCCATCCACCCGCCGATATCAATAAAATTCGCAACTAAATTTTTGAGCGTTTTATATATACGGTCGCTTATAATACCACTGCAAAAATCACACCCTCTTAAGAAGCAATATCGCGCGGAAATATCCGAAATCGACCAAAACAAGCGTTGATGTATCCGTCAAACCTATAAAGGTGCCTTACTATACTCATGACTTTTGCCGCATGCACGCCATACAAAATGCAAATTTTCTACCGATCGGAAAGACAAGCGCGTTTTTTCAACGGCTTTTGTTATACGGAAATTTGAGATCTCTCCGCATATAAAGCTTCTCTTGACAGGCGCAAAACGATAAAAAGCGTCGCGGAGGCGCGGCGAGATAATATGACCTTTAATACTCGTCTAGGAAAGTGTGCTTTACGCCCTGACGGTCCTTGTAGGCGAGAATGGTGGCGAGGTGGACGTTTTCCGCACTGCTGAAGATATTCTGCTCCACCTGCGGATTCGTCTTTTTGAGCGCGCGGATAAGCTCCTTCGTCTGCCGCCTTTTGGAGCCTGTATTCGACGTCTTGCACGCCTCCGAGGTGCAAGTGTCCGTAAATCTGCACGCGCATTGAATGAAACCGAGATGATAGAAGTCCCGCCACGCCTTAATGTCGTCCTCGCGTATCAGGTACATGGGGCGGATAAGCTGCATACCCTCGAAGTTTTGACTGCGGAGCTTCGGCATCATAGTCTGCATCTGTCCGCCGAACAGCATGCCCATAAGCGTGGTCTCGATGACGTCGTCGTAGTGGTGTCCGAGGGCGATCTTGTTGCAACCAAGCTCTTGCGCCTTGCTGTACAAATAGCCCCTACGCATGCGCGCGCACACATAGCACGGCGACTTGTCGATGTTGTAGACGTTTTCGAATATGTTCGACTCGAATATCGTGATGGGGATGTTCAGCACGCGGGCGTTGCGCTCGATTATCTCGCGATTTTCCTTGCTGTAGCCGGGGTCCATAACCAAAAATACAAGCTCGAAAGGAAATTTGTTACGCCGCTTCAGCTCCTGAAACAGCTTCGCCATAAGCATGGAGTCCTTGCCGCCCGATATGCATACCGCGATTTTATCCCCCGGTTGCACGAGTTCGTATGTGGCGATCGCCTTGCCGAATTTGCCGAAAAGCTTGCGCGCAAACGCGCCGCGACGAAGCCCCGCCTCAACCTGTTCCGCCGTATCGGACAGCATGTCGCCTATGTGTAGCCTGAGCCACTCCGCATAGCCGCCCTCTATGCTGTATGCCGCATAGCCCTGCGCGCACAGTTCCTCCGCGATGTCCTCGCTGATAAGCCCCTTCGCACAGCACACGAATATTTCCTTGTCTCGCGGCAATATCGCCGCCGTAGCGCCACCATCTGCGCCTCCGTCCGCCGTCGCAAGCCGCTCAGCAGGCACGTTGACCGCGCCCGGTATGTGCCCGCACTCAAACGCGTCCTCGTCGCGCACGTCCAGCACCATGTATTTGTCCGCCTCTCGACGAGACAGCTCCTCTACGCTTATCCTCATACAAATCTCCGCTGTTTCCAATCTCTATCGTCAAAATTATAAGTTATCCCCGCCGCCTCTGTCAACAGAATGCCGCAAAACAAAAAACGGCGGCGCGCCCGAAGTGCACACATGCTTTTCTCATATGCGGAATTCGCGATATGGAAATACAGCCCGCGCCAACTTTGTACACGCAAAAAAATCCCTTATAAACAGATATATAAGCATTTTGACAAACGCAAAATTCAAACGACAAAAAAATCAATGTCGAGCGCGCCTATAGGCTTTCGATATTCCCCATAATTAGGGAAAATATGTTCTTATACATTTACTATTTTTTAGACTCTTCAAAAACAACAAACGATCGTAAGCGACCAAAAATGTTGACATCCAAACGCGAACAATCTTGAAAAAACAAATATTGTGTTTTATAATCAATATAGTTTCGCATTAAGAGGATAAGAGTATGTACAATTTGATGGATATTTCTTTCAGCGGATACAAATCGTTTGAGAATGAGGCGAAAATCGAAAACATAAAAAACGTCAATTTGATAATAGGCAAAAACAACAGCGGCAAATCGACCGTACTGCAAGTCGTATACTATGTGCTGAACAAGAAAAAAGAGGCTGATCCATTCCCCAAAGAGATCACCGTAAAACAAAAAATTACTCGAGAAGCCGTTTCAAAATGTTTCGCTCCAAACGAATACTACAGAAATTCGCAAAATTTATTTGAATACGGTTCAAGCTTCGTTGACGACGAGATCAAATATACCCTGTCTACGCAACAGCACGGCGACTCTCTCGCCCCGTCCCGACTGCTTTCCCCTTGCGAAATTGAAAACGCGCATGCGCGACAGCTGTTTTTGAATGTAGCAAACGATCTCTACTACTCTCTTCCGTCAAACGTCAGAATTATCGACGCAGAAAGAGATATACAGCCAGAGTATTCGGCGGGCGTGGTCGTTTCGTCCAACGGCGACGGAGCGACGTCTATCATAGAAAATTATCTTAACAACAGCAAAAAGGACGAGAGCGTCGTAGAAAAACAGTTGCTCGAGGCTTTTAACGCAATACTAGGCGAGGACGCACACTTTGACAACATCAAAGTCCAGCAGATAGAAAATCGTACGGGCGAGGACAAGTGGGAGATCTTTTTGACAGAAAACGGAAATAGGTACCCCCTTTCGGACATGGGGAGCGGATTAAAAACCATTCTGCTCGTCTTGATCGATCTTATAGTGTGTCAAAAAGAGAGCTATTCGACGACCTTCCTTTTTGAAGAATTGGAAAACAACCTTCACCCCGCACTGCAACGGCGACTCTTTGAATTTATATATGATTTTGCTATAAAAAATGATCTGACGGTGTTTCTCTCCTCTCATTCGCACGTCGCTATAAATTGTTTTTTCAATAAAGAATTCGCAAATATCTATCATGTGGAAAAACAACGCGGCATATCCACAATCAAAAAAATCGAAAATTATTTGGATAAGATAGAAATATTGGACGATCTTGACGTGAGAGCAAGCGACCTGTTGCAATCAAACGGGATAATTTGGGTGGAGGGACCGTCCGATAGAGTATACATAAAACGGTGGCTGGACCTTGTAGACGCAAGTATAAAAGAAAACGAGCACTATCAATTTGTGTATTACGGAGGCAAATTGCTCTCTCATTATTCAACAAACGACGAAAAAGACCTTATCAATATATTGCTCACAAACCGAAATTCCGCAATAGTTATAGACAGCGACAAAAAATCGAGAACAGGTTCAATATCCGATACCAAAACAAGAATAAAGACCGAATTCGAGAACAACGGCTTGATGTGTTGGATAACAAAAGGAAAAGAGATAGAAAATTATCTCACGTCAAGCTCCGTCAACAAACTGTTCTCCGCAAATTTGCCTCAAATAGGACAATATGAACTGTTTCCGACATACATCAAGTCGCAAGATGACAATTTCGCAAATCATAAAGTCGCATTTGCAAATAATATTGCGGAATTTATAGAAAAAAGCGACCTCGCCGTTTTGGACTTAAAACAGCAAATCGAAAATCTGATAAAGCAAATCAAAAAATGGAACCGCTTGCAATAGGCGTCTCGGCTTAGAGCGTTATTATATGACGACATAGGCATATGAGAAAAAGAGCGGCAAGGGACATCTTGTCGTTCTTTTTTAATTTTACAAAAGCGCAATGTAAATGACATAAAAGTTTATTCTATCTCAAGATTGTATGTAGCATATTTCTTTTTTTCAAAAACCGTTACGCCGCCCTTTATCACGTCGTTTGTGACAAAAATCTCAATATGTTTGCTCTCAAGCAAGTCTATCACTTCCTTGTTGGGATGCGTATCTCTTGCCCTACCGAATTTTCCGTTGCCGTGCGATATGACGGCAATACGGGGGTCGACATAGCCTAAAATTTTCTCGTCGAGATTATTTTTACTGCCATGGTGCGGCACTTTGAAAATATCGGCGTGCGGAAGATTCCCGTTTTTGTGCAATCTGTAAAATACATTCTTGCTTGCGTCACCGCTCAAGAGATAAGTTGTGCCGTTGTTTTCAAGCGTCATGACCAAACATGCGTCGTGAACCTTCATTTTGTAATTTTCCATGACAGGTTTCAAATTGCTTCGACCGGGATCGTTGTTAAAAGCGCTCAATTTTTTGCGGTTTTTATTTATAAACTCCAAAACGATCTCGCAACCTGCCCGTCTCATTTGTGCCGCGTTCTCATTTTCTCTATCGCCTTTTATAAAATATCGATTGAAACCATTATCCGATAAATAGTTTTCCCTTTGCTCGCGCACAGCTCGCACATAATATGACAGCTCTTCGGCAAATTTCTCCTCAAACAGGTCATAAAATTCGTCTTCCCTCATTTTTAAATCGCCGTAAAGCAATTCGGGTTTGACGTCATGAAGCGGAGGATTCAAAAACCGTATATGATCGCAAAGCTTAGATCCTTCATGCGCAAACGTCACTTTGATATTGTCCGAACCCAAAACGCACTTCAAAAGCCGTTGCATAAAGTCCATGTCCTGCAACTCATGCAACAAATCATCGCAACCATAGGCGGATCTCATGCCCTTTAAATTCATGACGGCTTTCGCGATGAGCCAAATCTCGTTGACGCAATAAGGCAGAACGACCTCTCGCACTTGCCTCATATACGGCAGAAGATGGACAATTCCCAAAATGTGATCCCTATGGCTGTGCGTCAAAATCACTCGGATGTTGTCATATACGAGCGCTTCCCGCGAAATGTCCGAGAGTCCGTTGCCCAGATCGACATACAACAATTCGTTTTTAAATTCGCAACTTTCAGGCGGACGTATTGTCATGCAGTCCCCCTGTCCTACGTTCAACACTTTCAAATAAGCCATTTCCCCTCCAAAATTTTTCAAATATAATAAATTTTTCTAAGATAATTTCTTTTTTCAGTATACACTTTCTCTAAGTAATTTTCAATTGTAAATATCTCATCGGGACATTGAAAAAGCGCGTAGAATTAAAATTTTGTGCAAAGGAAAGAACTTTGCATTTTATGTTGAATTTTTACATTGAGAAACGTCGTACATCTGCCAAACATTTATATATTTTGTCGATATATTTCCAAAATCGTTTTTATTTATTTCCTATGATTTTTTTTGCGCCTATAAACAAATATCGCAATTCCTATCCCTGCGGTCAACAAAACCGCAACGGGGACAAATATCGCCGCCCAAATCAAGTTTCCTTCCCCCGTATCGGCTGTCAAAATCGGCTGTTGCTCCCCGTCAATGACAATTTCAAAAGTAAGTTCGACGGTTTTATAACTGCTTGCGTCTTCGCCCTTATAAACGGCTTTTGCAATCATTCTATCCCCTAAAATCTCCACATCATCATCTTCCCAAACAAATCCGTACGGAAGAGGAATATCGGACAATTTTGCGGCTGTTTTGTCGCAATGGATCGTGGTATTTACGCTCGGCTTTTCCGCCTGCAAAATCGTAAACTCCAACTCTTTTGTCCCTTTATAATCATTTTTGCATGTCACGACCGCCTTGCCCCGACCCGCAAACTTGTTGTTTTGGTATAAAACGTCAAAGTCCTCTCCCGGAATGAGCGTCTTTTCGCCGTCCTCAACGATAATTTGAGGAGTTTTTTCTTTTCCATCATAAACATAAGTTTCCCCTTCAATATAAACGCTCAACTTCGAGACGTCTTTAGGCTCCTCTTTTGTCAATGTGATCTCGACGCTGTAGTTCTCATAGTTTTCTTTGTCAAAATAGACCGCCCGCGCTTTGATGGTTTCAGCATCTATTTCGATGAGCGGATCTTCCCACTCCCAACCCGCGACGGAAAGCGCGACCGCCTGCAAAGTCTTTATTTTTCTGCCGATCGTCATTTCTCTGTCGGGCATAAGGGCGGGATGATCCGCCTTTCCTATAATAAACCGCGCCTTTGCCTCGGCAGAGTTATAATTTTGCGACTCGTCTATCGTCGCTTTTATCCAATAAGCGCCCGCTTTTGTCGGCTTGTTTGCCGTGAAAACGCCGTCTTCCGCATCCGAATATGAATAAGTCACATTTGCCGCTTCGATTTGCCCTTCTATGCTCGGCTCCAAGGCCGATTCGCCATAAGTCCACCCTTGTTGTGCAACTTTGAAATCGGTTCGGTCTGCTTTATTTATTGTAAAATAAAGCGTCTTACTGCCGACATACCCGTTTTTGCCTTTTACGATTACGCTCGCTTGCCCCGCATTGACGTTGTTTTTATATTCTACTTCAAAATCTTTGCCTTCCAAAAGGACCTCTTCCCCGTCTACGGCGACAACGCTCGGCATTTTGCTCTGCCCGTCGTACTTAAACGAGTCCCTCTCAAGCCTCAACTCCGCGATGGAAGCAATGTCCTTTTGTTCGGGTTTACTTCCCCTGATGATCGTGACGGTCATCTTTGTGTTGACAAAATTGTTCATGTCCTTCCCGACATAAACTGCCGTAGCTTGAAAAGCATCGCTTGTTATATCCGCCTCTGCTTGCCACATCCACCCCGAACAATTGAGCGGAATTTGATTTAAGTTCTTTATGTTTTCCTCGACATAAATTACGCTATTGGGTCGATCGTTCGGCCACTTTGCCTTTCTTATTTCAAATTTCTTTGTTATACTTCCGAAATAACCGCCTTGACCTGTTATGATTATAGACGCGGTGCCGACATTCGTGTTGTTTTGACATTTGAAAGTGTAATCGCCGTTTAGCTTTAATTCATGGCCTTTGCATACGACTCTTATATCAGGCTCGATCTGCGTGCCGATATAGTTATATTTGTCGGCTATCGTAACCGTCGCGCCGCTTATATCCAACTGAGCGGGTCTTGAATAATTGTTTTTGAAGATCTTGACGCTGCAAGTGGTGTATTGATAGCAATCGCCATCATCGCCCGTATACTTCATTTGATAACCCCAGCCCGAATCTCCCGAAGCAAGGACCAAATCCTCATTCCACTTCCAACCTTCGGGAGTAGGAACGTCCTTCAGCCGAATTGCGTCACTGTAAACCTCTATATACCCGCTTATCATTCCCGGCGGATATTTGGGTTTTGCGATTTCAAAAGCAGTCGATTGCTCGCCATAATATGCGTCAAGCCCCGAAATTTTTACGCTCGCCTTTCCGGGTTTTGAATTATCAAAATAAGCGACCTCATAATCCTCGCCTTCCTTGAGGATCCTGTCGCCGAAATACACCGTAAGCTCGGGCGTTTGAGGTTTGTCCTTTTCATAATACATAAACTTGCTTTCGAGTTCCATTCTCGCATATTGCAAATCGTTGTCAAAGGCGTCGTCTGTTTCGACTAAATTCGTTATTGCCCTAAGTCTCACGCAAGAGCCTGCCGAACTGCCCGGATAAGTGCCCTTATATCCTTTGAAACTAGTCCACTCATCCATATATTTGCGATATGTCATGTCATTGACAGAGTCGATATTGTCAAGCGCGAAATATGGATTTAAATATCCGCCTTTTGAGTCGCTTCCGCTTATGACGATAGAAAAAATTTCGCCCTGCTCAAGATCTATAGGTTCGTCAAAATCGACTGTGTAAAAGCCGTCGTCTTCAAAATAGACTCCGTCCTTACTTCCGATCAAAATGCCCGAGTCGGGTCTGTTGATCTCATCATTGACATTCCCGAAATTCGCTTCGCTGAGCTTGTAGACCTTTATATCGACCGTCGCCTTCGTGTTTCTGATCCCGAATGAAACAGCCGCAAGTTGTTCATTCTCGTTTGCGGTCGAAAGTTTGGCTTCAAAAATGGCGCCATATGCGTCGGCATAATATTGCGAAGTGTCTTCGCCTATATTGCCGTCATAATAGTATAGATTTTGATAATTATTTTTCAGATCGGTATCAACGACATAAAGATTGTCGGTCATATATGCTTCATAGGAAAGATAAAAGCAATGAGTGCCGTTTACTCCGTCATCGCCGCCGGCGCCCCAACTGTTTTTGATGATCCATGCTCCGTCCGAGGACGGCTTGTCCGGCCAAAATAAACTTTTAGAAACGCTGTCATCCCAGCCTATGATAAGCGACGCGTGACCCGCTTTGGCGGCGGCATGGTGCACATACTGTTGAAATATATTTTCAGGCGCCTTATATTCCATTGTAACGCCGCCATATTCGAGTATTGCCCGCTTTATGGCGTCTTTGCTGTGTTCGATCTGCTTGAATCCCTGAATAAAATATTTCGATTGAGCAATTCTTTGTTTAAGCGCCCAATCGCTCCAATTCTGATTTGAAATTTGATCGACAAGCGAAAATCCCTGCGTCATAGACATGAAGGCGTTGTCGGCAAAGTCGCCGCTGCTTTTCCATGTATCGCTGCTGTAGGTGTCGTTTGTCGTAAGATAAAGCGGGTCGTTCTCTCCGTCGCGATTGAAACGGGCATAAGCCGCGATAATTTCGTCCAAATCGAGAGTATCCTTGTTGACCTCGGGATCGACGCCGTCTCTCAGTATGTTTGCCTCTACTGCGCCTACCGCCGCGTAAGCCCAGCATATCCCCAAACTTCCCTGATTTCCTTCGGGAGTTATGTAGCCGAATTCTCTTCCGTCAAATCTTGACAAATTGTCCGCCCAATAGTTCAATTGACCGCTTCCCGCACTTTGAAGATCGGCGAGCTTTGTAGGCGGAACTTCTTTTATGACCTCAACTTCGGGATTTAAAGAATTTGCATAGACATCGGCGGAATTCTTTTCTCCAAGATAAAAAATACCGACAAAAAGCAAAAGGAAAATCGCAACAAACAAAATTGTAACCGATAATTTCGATCTTTTGACGTTTCCCACAAGCAACTCCTTCTTTGTTGTATATCATAATTATTGTAACATATTTTTTCGGAGCATGTAAATATGAAGAAATGGAAATATCGGGAAATTCGGGAAACCCGAGCTTTGCAAATCGTTTTTTTAAAAGCCTTTGGAATGTTTTGGATATCTCGTCGCGATTTTATCTTAAAAAACCGCCATATCCGGAAAACTTTTAAGCCGACCGCAGTCTACGCTTGTATGGAATTTACGGCGATAAAATAAGCGTCGACATCATCAATCGGACGCAAAATATCTTCGGGTTTTAAACATTGCCCCAAACTTATGAAAAACATTGAAATATCTTGCGCTCTACCGCCTCGGTTTGACACCAAATTTGACACCACGATTTTCGCATTTTTGACACCAAATTTGACACCAAACTTTGTGCATTTTGGTGTCAAATCGCAAAAAACCGACAAAGTGGAATATTGAAAAAACCCACTAAACAGTGGGTTTTTGTCTTTGACCCACCAAATTACCGCCCTATTTCAACCGCCGCACAAGACGTTACGCTTCACAAAACCGAGAGCGCCGCAGGCTCTTAAATCCTGTGAAGCGGGGGTCTCCGTCGCTTCACAGCCCTTACGGGAGTGGTGGCGGCATAGCCGACAGCGGGACGCAACTCCCGCACGCGGAGCGAAATTGAATTGCAAATTCTATAAATATGCGAATGACGAGAAATATATTTGTGGGTGTATAATTTTTTCGTGAGCGGAGCAACGATTGCGCAAAATTGAGCGTCAGCGAAATTTTCACTCGGGGTAAATTGTCAAATGAAGTGCAACACTTTTTGTAGTTCATTATTCCACAAGTCCTCTGCTGTTTGGTAGTTTAAG
>CANQBO010000002.1 GCA_947589475.1 uncultured Clostridia bacterium | reverse complement strand
GACCACTTCGATACGTTTCCTTATGCTTTAAGATTTATCTCTTTCCGAAGGGGGCGGGCGAGACGCCGTGCGTCTTGGCCGTCTACCACTTCGATACGTTTCCCTATGTTTTTATCTATAATATGTTCCGAAGAGGGCGGGCGAGACGCCGTGCGTCTTGACCGTCGACCACTTCGATACGTTTCCTTCTCTCAAGTTGCTTTGCTATTATAATATAAGTTTTTTGTTTTTGCAAGCGATGACGGCTTATTCTAAAAAATTAGGTCTCGGCTTGCGGGAAACGGCGCGACGACAAGGCATCGGCGCGCCGCCATTCCCCAAACTTTTACATTTTCAGGCACTTTGACCGCCTGCCCTTTTTACTTCCCCTCGTGCAAGTGGTTGATTAGTTTGCTGTCGATGGTATAGGTGGAAGTAGGAGTGAGAGAGGAATCCTTCTTATAGGCGTACATTGTGACTTCCAACTTGTTCAAGATGGATTTGATCAAGCCGCAGTAGCTCTGATCCATCTCGGGCACGTCGCCGCTTAGCGTTCTTGTGTTGACGGAGAAAAATCTGTCGTCCTCAAGCGATAATTGAAGGAAGGTACGCTCATCAAATACTTTCTTGTCGCCTGAAAGCACTATTCCCGAAGTCATGAAGCCGAGGTGGAAGTAGGAAAGATCTCCGGATCTCACTACGCCCGGCGCAAATTGCGGGTGTTGCTCGATGATAGGACCGGACAATGTGGCTATAAGCTGATCCATGGTAGTGTCCTGCGTATTGACAAGCGTGACCTGCGCCGCGTTTTGCCAATTGTAAATGTCGAGGAAGCCCGTCTGATCTATACAGTGCACATATCTTCTGGGAACGAGGTTTTCTTCCACCCATCTATAACTTTCCTCTTTATCGCCCGTCGCGGAAAATCTGCCGTATTTTCCATCGCTCGTAAGCGCGTAATATTCAAAACTCAGACTCATGCTCGGTCCTATGATGGAAGAGAAGATGGTGTTGTTCAAATTTATGCGGTTGAAATAGATGTATCGCGTATCGTCAATGACGCGGCAATATCCGTACATGCCTACAGACGAGATGTTGCGGAAGATGCAACCGTCAACGGCGACGTCCGAATTTTGTATGTCTATTGCGCCATAGGTATTTTCCAAAATGCAATACTCCACTCGCTCGTTGAGCAATCTTCCTCCGAAAAATTCATCTTTCCTGCTGTTGAAAGTCAAGCAGTAGGAATTGACGAAAGTCTTTCCCGTGAGAGTCGTTATTTGCCTGTCCTCATGCCTCACGGTCACGTTGCTTATTGTGACGTTGCTCGCCGCAACATGCACGAGATAACTGTGCGAGTCCACCACTTGCGCGGGTTTTGCCAATACGGTGTGTCCGTTTCCGTACAGATCTCCGTACAGACGCACGCACCAGCCGCTTCCTTCGTCAAAACTGACGTTTTGGCCATCGGGACACGCAATGTCCGAGACAAGCACCATGGCATAGTTTGAATTGAACGTCGGAGAATTGTAAACATAATATTCATTCCCGTCTGGGGCGGGGATCGTAGCCTCATTCTCCGCCGGAGTCTTGAGATTTTCGGACCTCATGATGTATTCTTTTTGGTCGGCGGTCGCGCGCACGAGCTGTTCGGCATTTCTCACTTCGACGCCGTACACCACGCTCAGCGTGACATAGTCCGTCGTATGCTTTTGGTTCGCCTCGAAGCGCGGATATTTTGCGGACGCCTTGACTTTGACGGGCACTACGCCCTTGCCTTTGAGCGCCTCGCCGTCAAATACGATCTTGTTGGGCGCGGAGGGGTCCATGTGCGCGTATTCCTTGCCTTCCTCGATCTCGATGATATAGCGCCCATAGAACGCGGCGATCTCAGCCGCCGATTTGCTTTCAGGCTCGCCGTGGATGTGTATCGTCACGCTGTTGGCTTGCTTTTGATTTTTGTTTTCGCCGCCCTCGAGATCGGTCTCATAGACGTATATGTCCGAAGGAAACACCGTCTGCCTTGCAAGCCCTACTTCCAGCGAATCGTTTGAAGTTTTGAGCCTGAGCGACGTCGCCTTTTCCTTGACGTTCAGCGTTATGCTTGCCTTCTTGCCGCCCGCGGTAGCGGTTATTATGACCTCGCCTTCAAAAACGCCTTTTACGAGTCCGTTTTCATCGACCGTGGCGACTTCCGTATTGTTGCTTTGCCACGCGACGCCCTCGGGCGCGGAAGTTGCGGAAGTTGCGGCGAACACCGCGCTAAGGCTCAAGCCCTTCTCCTCGCCGACGCCCAAGATATATCCGCTCTCGCTGTCGAAAAGCGAGGCGAAACCTATGGCTATGTCGCCCGCGTCGCAGAATTTGACAGTGAGGGTCTTGCCGCCTATCAACGCTACGACCGCGCTCTCGCCGTTTACGACTATGCCGTCGGACTGTACGGTGCAACCCGTGCACGCCGCCGCGTCGACGTCCGCCGCCGCAATGCCCAGCTGTTCGAATGTATACGCGCCGCCCGAGACTCTTTCAAGCGTGACGGTGTTGCCGAATTTGCTTGCGCCTTCGCGTACGGTGACAAAGAAGGCATTGCTTTCGACCGTACCCGTGCCGTCGTGCTTGTCCGCCGTAACGGTCACCGTAGCGCTGCCAGCGCTCAACGCCGTGATGACTCCGTTGTCGTCTACGGACAGGACGGACTCGTCGCTGCAAGCGAATTGCAACTGCGTTATCACGCTGTCAAACGGGACGTAGGACGCGCAAAGTCTTGCGCTCTCGCCCACCGTAATTTCCGCGGACGTACTGCCGTGCGTATCCGTCAAAGAAACGCTGTGCACGGTGTCGCCCACTATGTCCACAAGAAAGTTCCTCGTCACGGTTTCCGCCCTTACTGACACGTTGAAACTGCAATAGGAATAGACCTTAAACTTGCCCGAGGTGTTGAAGTCCGCGTCTCTGCCGTTGCCGTCCACCATCGTAGCCGCGGGGTGTACGGGCGTGCCTACGGGGTTTTCGAGATAATCCTCATATTGCTTTTGATATTCCTCGTCCGAATAGGCAAGGTTGCTCATGGACCACTCTATGGTGTAGTTGTTCGCTTTTTCGGGGAACACCGCGACTTCCACCCAATCATACAGGTCGTAAACGGTGTTGTCGCCTACATCGAGATACAGCTTGAGTTCCTCCGCCTCCAGACCCGTAGCTTTTTGAGTCACCGTCATATCCTCGACGGCGATCCACACCTGAAGTTGCAAAAGATTTGTGACAAGCGCGACCACAAGCAAAATGATTATGGGGATCAATATCAAAATTCCGATCAATACTTTTTTCATATCAATACTCTCCCCCTTACCACATTATTTTGTTGTATCGTTTGTCCAAATTGACAAACAGCGCCGACAGACTGCCCGCAAGGAGCAGGAGCGACACGAGCGTGAGCAACAAATAGATGTTGCCGAGGTTGCCGCGCGAAGAGACCATCCAATCGCCTATCGTCAATGGCAGGAAGTTTGTGACCATCACGACCGCGCCGAAAACGATCGCAAAGAAGAAGCCCGCGATGAGCATTATGGCGACGTTTTTGTTTGCGGAAACAAGCTCGCCGTCCCCCGAAACGTTGAAGGTCGGCCACTTGATGTCCACCGCCATAGAGAGGCTTGTGAGGCTTATGACAAGTATCTCGCTTATTCCCCATATAGCCGCCATATCCACCGCGGAGAGCGCCTTTTCGCCGACGTCCGTGGTGTAGACTATGCCCGTAACAAGGCATGTGAGCGCGACTGACAGCGTCGCCACGACGGAGTACAGCAGAAATTTTGAGAGTATCTGCGTTTTGAAGGATACGGGCATGACCTTCGTCATATAGAAGCAGTTGCCCTCCCTCGATATGCAAGTCGAAGCAAACGAGACCGTGACGGTGATGAAAATGATTATGACCATTATGGTGATGCCGGGCATTATCGCGCCGCCGACGGTGTCCGTGCCCATAGTCGCCGCAAGCCTGTTGCAGAAAAACACCATTATGGGCGCCGCGCACGCCATAGCCAGATACTCAAACGAATAGTTGAAACTTCTGAGTATGAGATAGAATTCCTTCGTCAAAAGAGCGCGCACAACGGACGTCCGCTTGTCCTTCGTCTTGCGACTGACGGAAGTCTTGCCCCTTTCCACGCCGTAAAGTATGGTCTTATAGTAGGCGCGCGAGGTGATGAAATACGCCCCCGCCAAAAGCGCCGCCGTCATGAGGAAGATGTAGAAGAACCTGAGCGCAAGTCCGCCCGCATTTAGCGAGCCGAGGCGTCTGCCGCTCAAAAGGTCGGCATACCACCTGAAAGGATAGGCTCCTCCGAAGAACGCCTTGTATTTGGCGATCATTTCGGGCGAGAAAATGTCCTGCCTCGAATCCCTCAAATATGTGAGGATGTTGCTGAGCGCAAGCAGATATATCACGAATATTCCGCACACGATTATTATCGTCAAAACAAGCACGACCACAAACTTGTTTTTGAATATGTTGATGAGTTTGACCGCGGGGACGGCAAGTATATTGCCCACCGCAAACGTGGCGAGCGAACTCAAGAATATCACGCCCACGTATGCAAAATAGTCGCCGACGGGCGCCTTCGACACCGCCCCGAACGTGACGTAAAGCGGCAACATCAAAAGCACGCATACGATGAGATTGTGCAAAAAACAGTATATGGATTTCGCAAGCAATATTTCCTTTCCGCTCACGGGGAAACGCAACAGCATTTCGTTGTCGCCGTTTTGATAGAGATTTTTTACGATGTTTCCCGTCGCGATCGCAGAGGCAAGCACTATGGTGGCAAGCGAAATCAGCGTCAAAAATTCAAACAACATTTTGGAACGCTCGACAAAGATGTTCGCCAAAAAGTACATGCCCAGGATAAGCACGAAGTACACCGCGACGAAAAACAGCGCGTTCAGCCCCTGCGATATCCTGTACTTGACGCCCCTCTTGTGCGTAGTCCCGAAGCGCGACTTGAGGTCGAGCTTAAAGAGGGTCTTGACCCTCGTAAGAGAAATGTCACCCTTCATACGCTCACTCCTCCGTGGGTTTGTCGCCGTCGATCGGATTCGACACGCCGTCGTCAGAATGCGCGCTTTCCTCTTCCAAAGGAAGGTCGGGGCGCATATCCGCGCTCTCTTGCGCGGCATAATCTTCAAACAATCTGCGATCGTAAGTGCCCGTGATGCGGAAGAATTTTTCTTCGAGGTTAGCCTTGTTCGCCTCGTTGCCCGCAAGATCGAAGAGATCGACGAGATGTCCGTCGTTTACTATAGCCACCCTATGGCACAGCTTTTTGACGAGATCGAGATTGTGGCTTGAGAAAAACACCGTGTTGCCGTTTGCGCAATGCTCACGCATATGCGCGATTATTTCCGCCGTAGACTGCGGATCGAGACCCATCATAGGCTCGTCGAGCACCCACAGCTTAGGATCGTGTATGAGCGCCGCCATGATGCAGATCTTTTGCTTCATGCCGTGCGAATAGCCCGCGATTTGCCTGTCCATCGCCGCCTGAAGTTTGAAAAGCTCCGCAAATCTCTCTATGCGCTCGCGCCTCAAGTCCGTCGGGACGTTGTAGAGGTCGGCGACAAAATTGACGTATTCTCTTCCCGTCAACTTTTCGTAGACGGAATGATTGTCGGGCACATAGCCCATATTCATCTTCGCCTTGATAGGTTCCTTGACGATGTCGTAGCCGCAGATCTCTATCTTGCCGCTGTCAAAGGGCAAGATCCCCGTGAGGCACTTTATCGTCGTGCTCTTGCCCGCGCCGTTCTGCCCCAAAAAACCGAATATCTCGCCGGGACGAAGCTCAAACGAAATGTCGTCTACCGCCACTCTGTCGCTTTTTGGATATATCTTTTTTAAATGTTCTACTTTAAGCATAATTATTTTCATCTCCTTTTTTTATATTGCAAAATCGACGCACGCTCCGTGCGCCCGAAAAAGGTGCGAAAATCAATTCAACATCAAGGGCGTCTGCCTTAGGAAAGAGGAAAAATAGCTCACTCCCGAATTTTGCCGCACGAGTCCCGTCTCGCCCCTTTCATAGCCGCGCGCCATCAACGTCGCGAAGCGAGCGGAGCGCCTTCTCAATGCGCAGATGAGTTTTGAAGTGTGAATGATGACGAAAATTCCCAGCGCGCCCAACACCCAAATGCCCTGCCTTATCGCAGACATGACAAACATATTCAGGGTGTTTTCGCCCAATAGGACAACAAACAAGACCGCCGTGGCGACCGTTTTCACCACGATCTGAAGCTTTTTCGGCAACAGCTTTATCAAGAGTCCCGCCGTCGCCGCAAGCGCCACGATGCCCAAACACTTGACCGAAAACACAAAGATGTCGAGCATCTTAACAACCAAAGTCAAACTGTCCAAACTGTTCTCCTAACGCATGTGCGAGGGAGCGCACATACGCAATACATACGCGCAAATATCAAATTAAGGCGTATTCGCACGATATGCAACAATGAAATTCTAACATGCATATGCCCTATTGTCAAGCGCTTGCGTCCCATGCGCGCCTTCATAGGCGCAGACGCGCCTAAAAACGCTTCGCATATGGCGTATTTTGTGCATTTTTGACATCAGCGCATCAAAAATCGCGGGATTTCGGCACGGTTTATTGCGATATGGCAATTTACCATCCGAATGTTTCGTGCCAAAATGCCTTTTTTGATATTTGCAAAAAAACACGATTTGACAAAAAACAAGTCATAAGTGAAAATTCATTTTTTTATGTTTTTATGTCAAATAATAATATAAAAAGCGGACGGCGACCGCCGCCCGCTCGAATCATTGAACAGCTTTTATATACGCCCATTTTATATCGATAAAACTTATTCCGCAAATGCTTTGAACGCCTTGTACGCGCTGTACACGTCCGCCTTTGAAACAAGCTCGTCGGGGGAGTGCATGGACAGCACGGGGACTCCGAGGTCCACTGTGTCTATGTTGTTGTTTGCGATGAACAGCGCGACCGTTCCGCCGCCGCCGAGGTCCACTCTGCCAAGCTCGCCCGTCTGCCATATAACGCCCGCGTCCTTAAACACTTTGCGCAAATAGCCGACATACTCCGCAGATGCGTCGTTGGAGCCGCTCTTGCCTCTTGATCCCGTGAATTTGCTCATAGCCACGCCGTGATGTATGAGGCTTGCGTTCATCTCCTCAAATGCGGAGGCATAGGCGGGATCGAAGCCCGCGGTGACGTCCGCGCTTATGCACTTCGAGTTCTGCCTGAGTACGGCGGGATCCGCCCCGTAGCTTTTTGCGATGGCGTCAAGTATATCCCTTATCAGAATGCACTGCATGCCCGTATTTCCCACGCTGCCTATCTCTTCCTTGTCCGCGAGAATGGTGAGCACGGTCTCTTTCGTATCCGCGTCCACCGTCGCGGTGATCTCGGGATAGGCGCAAACTCTGTCGTCGTGGCCGTAGCTTGCGATGTACGCCCTGTCGAAGCCGACGTCGCGCGCCTTCGCAGCGGGAACTGCCTCAAGCTCCGCGCTCAAAAAGTCCTCTTCCTCTATGCCGTACTCCGCGTGGAGCAACTCGAGCACATTCTTTTTGACGGCGTCCTTATCCTCGCCCTTGACGGGGATGCCGCCCACGACGAGATTGAGGTTTTCCGCGCTGAAACCGTCGCCTATCTTCGCGTTGTTCAGCTCCTGCGAGAGGTGCGGAAGGAGGTCCGTGATGTAAAACACGGGGTCGCTGTCCTTCTCGCCTATCGCCACTTCCACCTTCTTGCCGCTTCTCAGCACGACGACGCCGTGGAGCGCAAGCGGAATTGTGAGCCAATGATATTTCTTTATTCCGCCGTAGTAGTGCGTCTTGAGATACGCGATGTTCGCCTTTTCGTAGAGCGGCACCTGTTTCAGGTCAAGTCTGGGGCTGTCCACGTGCGCGACGAGTATCCTCACGCCGCATTTGGCGACGTCCGCCGTGCCCGCCCTCAAAATGAACAGGCTCTTGCCGCGATTGTTGAGATAGAGCTTGTCGCCCTTTGATATCTTGTCGCCCAGCGCATACGGCTTGTAGCCCTTTGCCTTAAGCAGCTTCACCGCCGTCGAGACCGCCTCGCGCTCCGTTTTGGAGCTGTCAAGGAAACTCTTGTAACCCTCTGCATACTCCATAATGGCTTTCATCTCATCCGCGTCCGCCGCCGCGTATACGTTTGTCCTCTTGTAAGTCAAGTCCATAAGTCACCTCGAAAATCAAATTTTTTTTCTACCGTACAATTATATCACGCCGCAAACATTTTGCAACATTATTAAATGCTCAATTTGGAAAAATCCGCGCGCCTTTCTTGCCTAAAACAAATTCGCCCCGCCATGTTGCGTAATCGTTTGCATTTGTCGGCGGGATAGATTAAAATTAAAGATATGAAAAAAGACGGCGATATGCCCCGCAAGATAATTGTGCGAGGCGCAAAGGTGCACAACCTCAAAAACATAGACGTCGACGTCCCTCTCGGCGAAATAGTGGGGATAGGCGGCGTATCGGGTTCGGGCAAATCCTCGCTCGCGCTCGGAATTTTGTATGCGGAAGGCTCGCGGCGCTATCTGGAGTCACTCTCCACCTACACGCGCAGACGCATGACGCAGGAGGAAAAGGCGCAGGTGGACGAGGTTTTGTACGTCCCCGCGGCTTTGGCGCTGAGACAGCGCCCCGCCGTCCCCGGCATACGCAGTACCTTCGGCACGGGTACGGAACTGCTCAACAGCCTGAGGCTGATGTTTTCCCGCCTCGCCTCTCACCGCTGTCCCAACGGACACTACCTGCCGCCCTCCCTCAACGTAGCGGCGGGGCTTGAACTTGTGTGTCCCGTGTGCGGGGAGCGCTTCTTCGCCCCCGGCGCGGAAGAGCTTGCCTTCAACTCGCAGGGCGCGTGCAAGCGTTGCGACGGTACGGGAGTGGTGCGCATCGTCGACGAGTCCACCCTCGTCCCGGACGAAAACCTATCCATAGACGAGGGCGCGGTCGCGCCGTGGCAGACGCTGATGTGGTCGCTTATGAAGGATATAGCCCGCGCAATGGGCGTGAGGACGGACGTCCCCTTCAAGAATCTGACTCCCGAAGAGCGCGACATCGTCTTCCACGGCCCCGCCGTAAAGAAAAACATCATCTATCAAAACAAGACGAGCGGCGCGATGGGCGACATGGATTTCACCTATTTCAACGCCACCTACACCGTAGAAAACGCGCTGTCCAAAGTCAAGGACGAAAAAGGCATGAAGCGCGTGGAAAAATTTTTGCGCACGGACGTATGCCCCGACTGCGGCGGCACAAGGCTTTCGGAAGCCGCACGCGCGCCAAAGCTGAGAGGTCTCACCCTCGCGGAAGTCTGCACTATGACGCTCACTCAAGCCATCGAGTGGGTGCGCGGCGTGCCCGACTCCCTGCCCGAAGAGATGCGCCCCATGGCGAGGAGCATATGCGAATCATTTGACGGGGCGGCAAAGCGGCTTATGGACCTGGGCCTCGGCTATCTCACCCTCGACCGCGCTTCATCCACGCTTTCCACGGGCGAGAGGCAACGCATGCAACTTGCCCGCGCCGTAAGAAATCGCACCACAGGCGTGCTTTACATCCTCGACGAGCCGTCTATAGGCTTGCATCCGTCCAACCTCGAGGGACTGAAGGGAGTCATGGACGACCTCATCGCGGACGGCAATTCCGTCGTGATTGTCGATCACGACGTCAACGTGCTCAGACACGCGGATCACTTTATAGAGCTGGGACCTCTGGCGGGCGCGGACGGCGGCGAGATAATCGCGCAAGGCAGTCTTGAGGACATCGAAAAGTCCCCCGCCTCGAAGCTGGGCGGCTTCTTATCCGGCGAGCAGACTATAGAAATCGGATCTCGCCCTTCTCCCGAAAAAATATTCGATTTTGGCAAAATCGAGCTTTCAACATCTCAAATTCACACCGTAAAACCCCTGTTTGCGTCAATTCCCAAAGGCAGACTGACCGCGGTGACGGGCGTATCGGGTTCGGGCAAGACTACGCTTGTGCTCGAAAGCCTAATTCCCGCGCTCGAGGCAAACATAGCGGGCGCTCCCCTGCCCGCGCACATAAAAAGCGTACGAGCGGACGGCATTGCGCAAGTCAAACTTATAGACTCCGCGCCCATAGGCATAAACGTGCGCTCCACCGTCGCGACATACGCGGACGTTCACGACGAACTGCGCAAAGTCTTTGCAAAGACCGTGGACGCAAGGGAGCGCAAACTCAAAGACGGCGACTTTTCCTACAATACCGGCAAGTTGCGCTGTCCCACCTGCGACGGCACGGGCACTATAAGTCTTGACGTGCAATTTTTGCCCGATGTGGAAATTCCCTGCCCCGACTGCGGCGGCTCCCGCTACGGCAAGGAAGCGAGCCTCGTGAAGAGGACGTCAAAGGACGGCGAGGCGCACTCCCTGCCCGAACTTATGGATATGAGCGTGGACGAGGCGCTGAAAGCGTGCGACGACCTGCCGCAAGTGAAGCGCAAACTAAGCGTATTGCATGATTTGGGCTTAGGCTATCTCACTCTCGGCGAGCAAACTCCCGCGCTGTCCGGCGGCGAAGCGCAACGCCTCAAACTCGCAAGCGAAATGGGCAAGGGACAGTCCGATACGGTGTTCGTCTTTGACGAGCCGACGATAGGACTGCATCCCCTCGACGTCAAGGTGTTGTTGAATGTTTTCAACTCTCTCATCGAAAAGGGCGCGACCGTCATCGTCATCGAGCACGACCTCGACGTCATAAAAAACGCGGACTACGTCATAGATATGGGTCCGGGCGGCGGCGAAGAGGGCGGCAAAATAGTCGCGGAAGGCACCCCCTACGACCTCGCAAACAACCCCCATAGCATAACGGGCAAATACCTCAAAGAGCACATGTCCGCGCACAAAAAGTGACCTACGCCATATTTGGCGCAAATTAGAATTGATATGCGTCCTGCACTCCGCGCAAGACAATAAAATTAAAACAGCGAATGACCCCGCATACCGAAAAGAAGCGACATATCGTCGCTTCTTCTTACTTTCAACGGTTTCCCATCGCTATTTACACAAAATTTTTCTACGCGCACAGCCTCTGCTTCTTCACCCACACGACGGGCGCGCTTTCTTCCTCAAACGCTACGCTTGCCGATCGTCCCGCGCCCTCTTCCTCTATTTCCGCACTCGCCGCCCGCGGTCCCGTGGAGTTGTAGTGAAGTTGATAATTGATAGTGCAATAGCCGTATTCAATATATTTATCCCAATCCTCGCCTTTCTTGATATGTGCCCACTGCGTTTCATTGCCTGCATAATATATGTCTTTCAAATTTTTGCAACTCCAGAATGCTCTCTCTCCTATGCTTGTCACGCTGTCGGGAATCGTTATCTCGCTCAAGCCCGTACAATCGGAGAATGCTCCATCGTCTATGCTTGTCACGCTGTCGGGAATTGTTATCTCAGTCAAGCCTGTGCAATTCGAGAATGCAGAATCTCCTATGCTTGTAACACTCTCGGGAATGGTTATGGAATTTAAGTTACTGCAAAACACAAATGCCCCTGGTGAAATCGAAACTGTGCCATCTTTAATATTTATAGTTGTGTTTTCGGGCATTTCACCCTTATATTCGTACAGAACTTTGTTAATATAAACAACTCCGTTGGGAAGAGCGTTATACCAAGGAGTCTCATAAAATGCGTCATCGCCTATGCTTTGTAAGCCATCGCCTATCGTCACCGTCTGCAAGCTTGTGCAACCATAGAATGCCCAATAGCCTATGCTTTGTACGCTGTCGGGAATGGTGACTGAGGTTATTCCTGTGCAACCATAGAATGCATCGTCGCCTATGTTTGTAACATAATTTGGTATAACGCTGTTTTTGCAACCTAATATCAATG
The DNA here is from genome assembly GCA_947589475.1 of uncultured Clostridia bacterium. Classification (GTDB taxonomy): domain Bacteria; phylum Bacillota; class Clostridia; order Christensenellales; family CAG-917; genus CAG-475. The sequence goes on along the minus strand of CANQBO010000002.1, from coordinate 116,817 downwards.
CGTTTGTAGATTTTTCTATAAGACAATTCCCGTTAGATTTATAATTAGGATTTCCTTGTTTTACCTTTATTACTTCAATGCTGTTGCAATTAAAGAATGCACCCTCGCCTATGCTTTGTACGCTGTCGGGAATTGTTATCTCTTTCAAGCCTGTGCACTCATAGAATGCACAATCGGGAATAGTTTGAACTTTTTCTCCTATATTCACTGTTGTGAGTTGGTTGCACTTACGGAAAATAGAATTCACAAGATCCCCTGCCTCCGTACAATTTATAGCATTCCAATTTACAGTATGCAAGCCTTCGCAGTGTCCGAATACATCCCTGCCTATGCTTGTCACGCCTTCACCAATCGTCACCGACTGCAGACCTGTGCAACCGAAGAAAGCATTGCGACCTATACTTGTCACCCCTTCCGAGATTGTGACAGATGTCAAACCTGTGCAATCTTCAAATGCTTCATAGCCTATGTTTGTAACACCGTTCGGAATCGTCACATCGCCTTTCATTCTTGCTTTGTTCACCGCAACGAGCACGCCGTCCTCTATGATATAATCATTCCATTTGCCATAATATGTGACGTTTTCCCAAAACCTCCTACCGGGCACATATCCCTTTCCCGTACCGTCTTGCGCGTCAGACCACCCCAGCAACGGAAATCGTTCGCTTTGTTCGACTTCTGGCGGGTCTACATCCAAAGTACTGCCCATCTTTATTTTGTACACCGTGGGTTTTTGTCCGTTTTGGGGGTCGAAGGTGATCTTTACTTTCTGCTGTGTGGTCTTAAGTCCCACAAGGGATACGCGCTTGTACTCGACGTCGTCTATTTTTATACGTTTGAAACCGTCGACATTCTCAAAGTCGAAATCGGCGGATATCTTGCCGAACAGTTCGTCCTCTATGGACAAAACAAGTTTGTCCCCTTTTATCTTCCACTTGCCCTCTTCAAGCGTTTCCTTGCCCGTGAGGAAATCTATCGACGAGGCGCGATAGGACGTAGCGTCAAAATCGTAAAAATCGTTTGGATCGTTGACGTTGACGTAAATTCCCCTAAGCCCCACAAGCGTGATCATCAATGTCAAAAAGACGATGAAAAGCAACGCTCCCGCAAGCAGATACAGCCAATGCTTTTTGACAAAGACCATAGCTTTGCTGTTGCCTAAAGCTTTAAGTTTGTCGAAACGATGTTCTTTCTTCTCTTTTTCGGCTTCAAGCTCCGCAACGCGCCTTTCCAATTGCTGTTTTTCTTGATCGTCGCGCTCGCTCTTCTCCTCTTCGAGGGCGGCGATGCGCGCCTCCAGTTGTTTCACTCTATCGCTTTCCGACGAGGGAGAAGTCTCGGGTATCTCGACAAGCTCCATGGCTTCATCGACTTCTTCGGGCGCTTTACTTGTATTCACGCAGTTCGGACATTGCAAAACTCCGTCTTTGACTTGCAAATCGCTTCCGCATTTTTCACACTTTGGCATAATTTGCTTCTCCTTATTTCATATTATTACATTATTTTACATCATTTAATGATGTATGTCAACGCACTTTGTGATGTAAACTTAAAAATAGAGGTATGAAAAATTTAGATGAGCATAAATCCATCAAACAAGAAGTCGGCAAACGGCTGAAAGACAGTCGCAAGTCGGCGGGATACACTCAAGCGCAGGTGGCGGCGATGATGTTGATGACTCAACAGCAGTACAGCCGCTTTGAAAACGGCGTGTTTGAGCTGAACTATGACCAAATCGTGTTTTTGTGCAAGCTGTACGACGTCACAAGCGATTTTTTGCTCGGTTTGTCCGAAATTTGAATACTTTAATAAATAGATCTTGGTCTTTTTTATTTGCAAAATGAGTGTTTTCTAATATATTTTCTCAAAAAAACCCTAAGGCATTGAATAAATGGGGCGGGAGTGTTATCATCATATTGTTTATATGTCTTTGACAAAAGGAGGCGCATATGTGCACAGCGGCAACATTTAAGACAAAGGACTTTTATTTCGGCAGAAATCTCGATTACGAATATTCCTACAACGAGACGGTAACGGTGACTCCGCGCAACTTCCCTTTCAAATTCCGCGCGGCGGGGGAGAGCGTAAGCCACCTCGCGATGATAGGCATGGCGTTCGTGCAGGACGATTATCCTCTCTATTATGACGCGACAAACGAGGCGGGGCTGAACGTCGCGGGGCTGAACTTCCCGACAAACGCATTCTATCCGCCAAAGGCCGAAAATATGACGAACGTCGCGCCTTTTGAGTTTATCCCCTACATCCTCTGCGACTGCAAAAGCGTGAAGGACGCGCGAAAAAAGCTTGAAAAACTCAACATATATGACGAAAATTTCTCGCCCGCACTGCCCCACTCTCCACTGCATTGGCTTATATCCGACGAGGACGAGAGCATAGTCGTCGAGCCTATGAAGGACGGGCTTAAAGTGTACGACGACCCCGTGGGCATACTCACAAACAATCCCACCTTCGACTTTCACATGACAAATCTTGCGACCTATCTCAACGTCACGCGCGAGGAACCCGTAAGCCGTTTCGCGCAGGGCTTCTCACTCACGCCCTACAGCCGCGGCATGGGCGCGATAGGTCTGCCCGGGGACCTGTCCTCCGCGTCGAGGTTTGTCAAAGCCGCCTTCACAAAGCTCAACTCCATATCGGGCGACGGCGAGGTGGAAAGCGTAAGTCAATTCTTCCACATTCTCGGCTCCGTTGAACAGCAGATGGGCTGTTGCAGAGTGGAAAAGGGCTTCGAGCACACGATCTACTCCTCCTGCTGTAACGCTTCAAAAGGCATATACTATTACACCACCTACAACAACTCCCGCATAGTCGGCGTGGATATGCGCCGTGAGGCGTTGACCTCCTCCGCCCTCATATCCTATCCCCTGCAAAAACAGGAAAGTCTTTTGATACAAAACGCGTGAGCGCACGTGCGGGCAGCATGCAAGCGAAACTGAGTATATGCAAAAAAGCATACAAGCGACAAAACCGCACGCATACAAATGAAAAGCGCTCATAAGAATAAGCGCATAAGCGAACAAAACGCGCATTTGTACGCGCAAAAGCGATAAGGCGCGATAATTTACAGCGTTAAAAATCGGACATAGCGTTGGTCGCGGGCGATTTTTGAAACTCAAAACCCGCCGCTATTGACAAACGCAAGAATGACATTTATACTGTAAATGTCATTCTTGCATCTTTCCAAAGGGGAAACTTATGGACGAAAACGAAAAAATCACAGCCTCCGAAATTCGAGAAATAGACAAAACGGAAGAGACGTCTTCCCCTCCCGAAGCCGTAGCGGACGCGTCGACCGAGGCAGAGACGGAGGTCGCGCGCGAGGAGGCTTGTCCCTCTGAGGAAGCTCCCGCGCCCGAACAAGGCAAGAGCAAGCGTAAACTTCCGCCGTTCATTCAAAAGATCGCGGACTTCCTCAAAACGCACGAGGACATAAGGCAGATGGTGATGTTCTTTTTGTTCAGCCTCATCTGCGGCGGCACGCAATTTCTCATCACTCTCGTATTGCCGCTCCTGCTCAACCTCATTCCGTCCCTCAAGCCGTCTTTCGCATGGTTTTTGTTTGAATATCCCACGACGGGCGAATTTATCGGCTTCCTCGTCGGCTCCGTGATAGGACAGATCCTCACATTCGCGCTCAACCGCAAAAAGACATTCAATATGCCAAACTACCTCGTGATGCGCGCAATTATGTACGCTATTCTGGCGATACTCATCATTCTCATGCAGACCTACCTCGGCGGCGTAGTGACGTCCGCATGCCAAAAGGCTGTCCCCGACGCGAACGAATTGCTCTCGTCCGTATTCAACATCACGGGACAGGCGGTCGCGGGCATAGCCGCGCTCATCGTCAACTTCCTCGGCAACAAATTCTTTGTAATGCGCGACTGGGGCGGGAAAATAAAGAAGGCAAACGAGGAAAAAGCGCGCGCCGAAGCACAGCTTGCCGCTGATGCGGACAACCCCTCCCCCACTGCAGAAAACACGGAGCGGGAGGCTCTTGCGGAAAATACGACGGACGCGCGATCAACGGTTGAATTTCAACCCGCCGCCCCCGAAACCGCAGACCTCGAGGCGCAAGCCGCCGCGGACATCGACGGCGACAATTAAATATAAGGACGTGCGCATGCGTTGACGATCTAGGTATTGCGATACGCTGTGCGAAAGGTGATTTTTATGGCAATCAAAAAAACAAAAACATATCTTTTCAAATTGTTTATCGCAGGCATTTTGCTTTTGGCAACGAGTCTGAGCTTTGTAGGCTGCGATAAAGATAAAGCTCCGGTTGAGACCCCAAATCCGGGTGGACCGGGCGGAAGCCAGATTGTGGAAGTTCAAACCACAGTTGAAGGCCTTGTGACGGAATACATACAGGACAATCACCTTGAAAACGCCATCCAAAACGAAAATAAAGAGTGCTTGGAGGAGCTTGTTTCAAGCATTGTGGAAAATCTTGACACGGAGTCTTTTAAAGCGTTTATCAAGGATGACACCGCTGTTGCGGTTTACAAACACGCCGATGAAAACGGTATAACGAGGCTTGGCAGCACGACATTTGACCTTTCCACAATTTTGCAATATTATCTTGGCACGGATTTGGAAGACCTCATCCTCTTTGAAAGTGGCGAGTTTGGCGACACAACTGTTTCCACTTCGCTCAGCGACAAATATAATCAAAAATTTGCCACAGCGATGGACAAAATGCTCAATAACATCAACACGACCCAATACACAGCTTCGCAAACAAACAGTTATGTTGAGGACAGCGATATTCCAGCCAGCGTCAAAAATCAAGTTTTGAAATATCTTGAGGAATCTGGTCATGACAAGTTGGGCGAGCCGGTTGTGTTTGGGGCTCCAAGAAAGGACGGCAGCGCGATCGTCGTTGGGGTAAATCAAAAAGGTGAGATTGTGGAATATTGCTTCAATATTGAAGGTGGCTACAATATGATTCCACCTGCGTATTATAATGAAGTTGGCTCTGGCGCAAGTGAAGTGACCTCAAGGAAGCTTGACGCAAGCAGCGCTTACGTTGAGCCGGGCCTTGTGTATCCACAAAAAGAAACAGTTCAAGTTTCCGACCTTTATGACAAAGCTTTCCAAGGCTTCGAATTTAAAGACCTTGGCGGCCTCATGAACGACCTTGCAAAGAGAGAAATGGGTTCAAACAACCCGAACGTTTTGTTTGCAGAATTTGACAGCACAAAAACCGAAATTAGTTTGTATGCAGAATATACTGACACGGTAAATAAAATTAGACTTCTTAAACTTACATTTAAAAGCGACTTCGGTGACATCGTCAAAAACATTTGGGATTATCAAGAGTTTAAGGATATGACCGATGAGGAAATCAAACAATATGTTTTGGGCGCTCTTAATATCACCGAAACGGAAGTTGAAAAAGACAGCGCAGATCAAACTGAAATCGAAGGCGATCTTGCAAAAGAAAGGCAAAGGCTTGAAAGCTTGGGCAATGACATCCAAGATGACAGCAAACTCAAACTTGTCAACCGCGTATTTGTTGAAAACGGCGGAGGAGAAAAACTCGACAACGTAAACGAATATGGCAAAAAACTTCTTGAAGATGAAAAAGACATAGAAGTTTTAAGAACATATCTTGGTGCGTGGGGCGGAAGAGTGTTTGACACAGGAAAAGATTTTACGCAATATAATACTGGATATGCTCAATGGTGTGATGCGTGTGTTGTTTATGTTAAAGACGGAAAAATTTATATTTATAAAACAGATGTAGGCGTTCCTGACTATACGGATTCAACAAACGAAACCAGATATAGTTCAATCTTAAGTGGAAAATATGCTATCAGACAAGAAGAAACGCAAACAATAAACAATGCGATAATCTTTGACGAAGGTGGCGCAAGTTCCACTGCAGAAGACAATTATATTGGATACATGGTTGACTTATTCTTGGAAGACCGCAGATAAAACTGCGGTTTTTTCTTGCAAATATTTGATTTTTTGACAATTTATTGTTATACTAAAGTTATGACAAAGACAAAAAACGCATTTATTAAGATTTTTTTGGTCCTTCTAATGCTCATCATGTGCATAACTGTTTCTGCGTGTTGACCTTGAAGCGCAACATAGATGATGCTCCCTAAACATAATATTCCAAAAGAAATGTAAAAACTCTAAGACAATTGAAACCTTATTGCAATTATATAAAAATACAGCGCGACTTAAATCGCGCTGTATTTTTATGATTGATTTTCATTTCAGGCTTTTGAGGAGGACTTTTTCCACTCGCCGTAGTAGGTGTGGAATTGCGCTCTCGCAGTCGCGGGGTCCGCAATTTGCGACGGCGACACAAATCTCATGATGCGTCCCGACGCAAGCCAGCCGCTCTCCTTGTCCTCAAAGGTCACACTGCTCAAAGAAGTGCATCCGTCAAACGCGTTTGCCCCTATGCGGACGACGGTGGACGCGAATGTCACGTGTTTCAGCTTCTCGCAGTCCTTAAACGCCTCTATTCCGACCGTAGTCGTGCCCGCTTTGACGACGAACTCCTCTCCCACTTTGTCCGCTTTTGTAGCGATGAGGTGGGTGTCGATGTACAGCGCGTTGCCGTCCGTCCAATTGCTCGGAGTGTTGAAATACAGGCAATTTTTGAATGCGTCCTTGCCGATGTAGGTGACGGACGTCGGTATCTCTATCTTTGCAAGCGAGGCGCAGTCCTCAAACGCGTCGGCGCCGATGTAGGTGACGGTGTCGGGTATGACGACCTCGGTTATGCCTGTGCCGCGGAAGGTGCCCACGGGTATGCGGGTGACTCCGTTTGGAATGACGATCCTGTCGTGCGCCGAGTCGATATGAAGCGCCGCGTCATAATAAAGAGGAGATGCGAGTTCATCTTTGAAGTCGATTTTGAACCAGCCCGCCATATCGCCCTTGTATTCCACTTTTTTGAGGCTTGTGCAGTCCTTGAACGCGCCCGCCTCCACGATGGAAAGCGAGTCGGGCAAGATTATGGAAGCGATCGCCTCCCCCTCAAAAGCGTACGCGTTTATGGACACGGTGCCGTCCCGCACTTCGACCTCGGTCACAGCCGCGCCGTCGCTCACGCCTACCCTGCCCTTGATGAGGTGCTTGCCGATGTACAGCACGTTGCCCGTCCAATTTGCGTCGATGTTGACGTATGCTGTGTTTGAAAACGCGTTTGCGCCTATGGACTTCACATCGTCGTGAATTGTGATGTGCACAAGCCTTATGCAACCGTCAAACGCGCCTGCGCCTATTGTCTCGAGCGTAGCGGGCGCCTCGAACGAGGTGAGCGAAGTACATTTCATGAATGCGCTTATGCCTATCGTCTTGAGCGCGCCTAAGTCCTCGCCCTCTATGGACACGCTATTGAGCGCAGAGCAATTCACAAAGGCGTTGTCGTTTATCGTATCCAGCGTGACGGGAAGCACGACTTCCTCGATATATGTGTTGCCCAAAAATGCGGAACGCGCGATCTCCTTCACGGGCAAGCTTGCGACGCTGTCGTCCGCGCTGTGCTCGGCGGGTATAATTATCTTTTTGGGTCTGAATTTTGCGAGCGCGTCGTCGGACTTGACGATGTAATGCGCGCCCATGCTTTCATATATCAGCCCGTCGTGCGGACAGTATGAGCAAATGTTGCTCTTCGAATAGTCGTGCGCACCCTTTTGCACATCCCCGCAATTTAAGCACCTCGCGCTGTGCTCCGTCGCGTCGAAGCTCTCCACTTGATAGTTGTGTCCCATGATGGGATCGCTCGTATCCTCTTCGACAAGCTCGAAAGCGCAATACCGGCATGTCGTGACTTTCTTTGCATGAGCCTCGCAGGTTGCCTCGTATTCGTTGACGATCTCGGTGTGCGCTTCCCTCTCTTCCTTGCCGCACTTGTTGCAGGTGTGATAGTGCTCTCTCGTCTTATCGTCCACTCTCCACTGTCCGAAGCTGTGCCCAAGCGCTTCTATGCTGTTTTCGGATATGCTCGTAAGGCAGATGTCGCACGCGGTCTTGCTTCCGCCCGCCTTGTCGCAAGTGGGCAGATCTTGAGTCGTGACTATGTGACAATCGCCCGTTTGCTCATGTCCCTCGGTTTCAGCCGTACAGCCGTCCCTTGTGCAAACGCGGTGATGAGTGTGATTTTCCGCCATATCGCCGTTGTACTCCCACGCGCCGTAGCTGTGTCCGAGCGCGGCGACTTGATAGCCTCTGCGCACACTGCGCGGACAAAGCGCGCAAGTGCCGCGAGTTTCGCCCTTCTCGACGCAGGTGGGTTTCTTTTCGACATACGTCATTTGACAGCTGTCCGTCTGCTCGAAATCGCAGTTCAAACATCTCGTCTTGTGCGTGTAGGGATATGTGCCTTCCATTATGGAATATGTGCAAACGTGTCCGCGCGCTTCCTCCGTCACCTGCTCGTGTACGCTTTGGCATTCGGGGCATACCAGCTTTTTGTAGCCCGCCGTCGTGCAAGTGGCGGATATGACGTCCACCTCGTTCATTTTGCATTCCGTGACGACCTTATGCTCGCAATTCGCGTTCAGGCAAACCTGCTCATGCTTATGCACGTGGTCGCCGTCCTCGCCGTTTTCAAGATATACGGGAGTGGGAGAGGATAGGCTGTGCCCCTTTGCGGGAGTTTCGTCCTCTTGATAGCTGTCAAAGCAGTGGCGGCAGGTGTACTCGGTGTAGCCCGCGTCCACGCAGGTCGCCTCGTGCCTTTGCATGGTGGGATCGCACCCCTCGACAAGTCTGTAGTCGCAGTTTTGACATTCGCGGTAGTGCGTGCGCTCGCCCTCGTTTTTATGATATATCTCTTCGTATTTGTGTCCTGTCGCGGGGACCTCCGTCGGTTGTTTGAGCACGGTGTGACATACGCTGCATTCCTCGCCGCCCTCGGTGCCGGGAGTTTCGCAATCGGGCGCCTTTGCGGGAATGTCGACTTTGATGTGCTCCGTCTTTGACACAATGCCCTCCTCTTTATGCGGACATTGCTTGCATTGCCTCTCTTGAACGCCCTCGCTTGTGCAGGTCGCGGGTTTTACTTGCTTCCAAACGTCATAGTCGTGAGGGATCATGGGAAGCTCTTCCAACTTCTCTTCGTCGCAGTCGTCGTAGATACATTCGCTTCTCTTTTGCCCCGCTTCGGTGCAAGTCGCGGACTTGACGAGAGACGGCTCGCTCCACGAATGTTGCCTTTGCGGGATAGCCTCGCTGACGGTATCCCCGCAATCTTTGCAGTCCTTATGCTGACTGCCGCCATGGTCGCAGTTTGCCTGCGTATCCACCACCCACTCGCCATATGTGTGTCCCTTTGCGGGGGCGCTTTCGGAGATGACGTTGTAGGCGCCGCGACAATATTTGCACTCGCGCACGGTGTAGCCCGCCGCCGTACAGGTGGCGTCTACAAACTTGCTGTCGTCAAACGAGCAACTGTCTTGCTCTATATGTTTTTCGTCGTTCTCGCAGACGCGCTTGTGCGTCTTGCTTTCGGGGTCGAAGGTATAATCGCCCCACTTATGTCCCGTCTTTTCATATATTTCGACGACTTCGCCGCCCTTGCACACATCGCACTCCAGCCTCTTGAAGCCGTCCGCCTCGCACGTGGCTTGCACGACTTCCTCCTTGAGCTGACAATAAACTCTGTTCACATAGCCGCAGTCCTCGCGAGTGCAATATTGAAAATGATAATGCTTGTGTTCTGCCACCTCCGAGTCCTCGATGCCGTGCTCCCAGCCCTCGCTCATGATGTGTCCGAGAGGCTCTATCCTATGATTTTGCTCAAGCGTCGTGCCACAAACGTCACACTTGACCGTGCCGCTCTGCCCCGCGTCCAGACACGTAGCGGGGATCGCGCCCTCCGTCACGGGAGTATGATCCGTCTTTTGAACGGTCTCTTTTTCAACTTCGCCGCATTCCGTACAAGTGCGGATCCTCTCGCCCTCCTGCGTACATGTGGCGGAGATGCTCTCCTCCCATTCGGAAAAAGTGTGCTCGTGTGTGGCTCCGCATGCCGCAAGCGCGACCGCCGCGCCGAGCAATATCAACAAAACCGTCAATATGGACAACCTTTTTTTCATATGACCACCATAAAACTATATAATTTTATTTTTTTCATAGTATATCATAATGCATAAGGACGTGCAACAAAAACCTTTGCACTTTGTACGAAAACTGCGCCATAAAGTGCCAAAAGTGCGGACGTTTCGCCATATTTTTACAAAATTTTCAACTTCGGCATCTCTTTGATATGCTCGAAATCAAATTTTTTCGCAAAAAAAACCTTCGGAGCGCGTACTCCGAAGGGCAAAAATTTTGTTTTGTTTCTTATTTGAAATAGCGCTCCAGCAAGCCCTTCAGCGCCTTGCCGTGGCGCGCCTCGTCGCGAGCCATCTCGTGCACGGTGTCGTGGATGGCGTCAAGACCCTCTTCCTTCGCGCGCTTTGCAAGCTTCGTCTTGCCTTCTGTCGCGCCGTTTTCCGCGGAAACTCTCGCCTGAAGGTTTTCCTTCGTGGAGGGCGAGACGAGTTCGCCGAGCAATTCGCAGAATTTTGCCGCGTGCTCTGCCTCTTCCCATGCCGCCTTTTCCCAATACAGACCTATCTCGGGATAACCCTCGCGGTGCGCGGCCCTTGCCATTGCGAGATACATGCCGACTTCGGTGCACTCGCCCTCGAAGTTTGCCTTGAGTCCCTCATAAATATCCTCGGGGATGGTGCCTTTCTTGCCTGTGCCGATGACATGCTCTGCAGCCCAACCCAACTCGTTTTCCTCGACCTTCTTGAGCGCCGCCTTGCAGATGGGGCAGACCGCGGGAGGATTTTCTCCCTCATAAACATAGCCGCAAACGGGACATACATACTTTGCCATAATCGTTCTCCTTTTTTTGATAAATATTTTTTGCGCTGTCGCGTAAAATCGATTTTTATGCTTTCCGTTGCGCGCCCCGCAAAACCCGAATGTCCCGACATCCGCCGCCCGCGCCGACGCGTTTAACGCATTGCGGATGAGCTTTTTTCCACCCCATGCTTTGCGCAACCGATTATCGTAATAATTTTATCACCCGAAAAAAAATTGTCAAGCCTTATTCAAACACAATGTTTAAGAGGATACAAAAAAACCATGACCTGCGTCAAGCCATGGCTTTTTTTGTGCGTTTGATGGAAATTACTTGAGCTCTGCAGTTGCGCCGACCTCTTTGAACTTTGCGACAAGCGCTTCCGCCTGATCTTTGGGGAGACCTTCCTTGACGGTCTTGGGAGCCTCGTCGACGACCTTCTTTGCGTCAACAAGTCCGAGACCCGTTGCGTCCTTGACGACCTTGATGACCTGGACCTTGTTGGGACCGATCTCTTTGAGGACGACGTCGAACTCGGTCTTCTCTTCCTCTTGAGGAGCTGCCGCGGCGCCCGCTGCGGGACCTGCGACTGCGACGGGAGCCGCTGCGCTCACGCCGAATTTCTCTTCGAGTGCTTTTACGAGCTGATTCAGCTCGAGCACTGTAAGTTGCTCAATGTCTGCGATGAATTTTTCGATATCGATCATTTTTTTATTCTCCGATTTTTTTATTTTTTTATTTTTTCGGCTACGCCGCTTGAGCAAATTTTAGGCTTGCTCTGCCTTTTGTTCCGCTATCTTGTTCAAGCAAATAGCAAGCTTGCTGAGCGGCGAAGCGATGCTGCCGACCAGTCGTGCAAGCAGGATCTCCTTTGACGGGACATCCGCAAGCTGTTTGACACCGTTCTCGTCCATATAAGTCTTGTCGACCATGCCGCATTTGATCTTCATCTTGTTGAGAGCTTTGATGTTCTTCAAAATGAATTTTGCGGGAGCGACTTCGTCCGTGGAAGAGAATGCAACTGCCGTGGGACCGTTGAGAGCTTCGTCAAACTGAGTAAATCCCAGCTCGTTGAAAGCGATCTTCACAAGGCGATTTTTGAGCACCGCGTAGTCGATGCCGTTTTCTCTAAGCTCCTTGCGGAAAGCGGTGTCCTGAGCGACTGTCAATCCCATATAGTCGAGAATGACGATTCCCTTCGCGCTTTGGATCTTGCTTTTGATCTCTTCGACCTGTTGCTTTTTGGCTTCGAGGACCTGCTGATTCATCTTTACCTCCTATCAAAATAAATTGCGTCACCCTAAGACGTGGAATGACGCAACCGAAAAAATCGTTTTTCTGTCATCCTCGGCAAGCACATACGTTTACGGCTTTTGGCCACTTGCTGTCTTAGGAACGATATAATAATACCCGATACGGCGGGCTTTGTCAAACGAATTGAACAAAGCCGCCGAAATTTTCAGGCATAAACTTAAGCATTCACCTTGTAGACCACCTTGATGCCGGGACCCATTGTGGTGGAAATGCTGATAGAGCGGAAGTAGACGCCCTTTGCCGCCGCCGGCTTCGCCTTGAGCAACGCGTCCATAAGCGTGTTGTAGTTCTCGAGGAGTTTTTCCTGTCCGAACGACGCCTTGCCGAAGGGGACGTGGCATATGGCTTGCTTGTCCACTCTGTACTCCACTTTACCTGCTTTGATGTCGTGGATTGCTCTTGTGATGTCCATTGTGACGGTGCCCGATTTGGGGTTCGGCATGAGTCCCTTAGGTCCGAGCAATTTGCCGAGACGTCCCACGACGCCCATCATGTCGGGAGTTGTGACGATGACGTCATAGTCGAACCAGTTTTCATGCTGTATCTTCTGCACCATCTCTTCGCCGCCCACAAAGTCTGCGCCTGCCGCCTGTGCTTCGTCTGCTTTGGCGCCTTTGCATATCGCGAGCACGCGAACTGTTTTGCCCGTGCCGTTGGGAAGGACCACGACGCCTCTGACCTGTTGGTCCGCATGGCGGGGGTCTATGCCCAGCTTGACATGAAGCTCTATGGTTTCATCGAATTTCGCCTTTGCGGTCTCGAGAGCGAGCGCTATTGCCTCTGCGCCCTCATACTGCTTTGTGCGGTCGATGAGCTTTTTCGAATCTATATATTTCTTTCCGCGTTTCATAGCTGTCCCTCCTTATTCCTCGACGGTGACGCCCATGGAGCGTGCTGTACCTGCAATCATACTCATTGCGCTCTCTATGCTTGCGGCATTGAGATCGGGCATTTTTTGCTCGGCAATGGCTCTCAGTTGCTCTTTGGTGAGCTTTGCGACTTTGGTCTTGTTGGGGACTGCGGAGCCGCTTTCGATGCCGACTGCCTTTTTGATAAGGACGGGCGCCGGAGGAGTCTTGAGCACAAACGTGAAGGAGTGATCCTGATATATTGTGATGATCACGGGGATGATGAGTCCCGCTTCCTTGCTTGTCTTTTCATTGAACTCCTTGGTGAAACCCAAAATATTGATGCCGTGAGGACCGAGCGTAGAACCGACGGGAGGTCCCGGGGTCGCTTTGCCTGCGGGCAATTGCAATTTTACAACTGCTGTGATTTTTTTAGCCATATTTCCTCCTGACTAATGTGGTCTTTCGGCGGTATAAAGGATTTGCCGCCTCCCACTTCCCGCGCATACGCGCTTTGATTTGATGTGCGGTCTATTCGCCGCATGCCCTTTTCAGAGCTTTTCAACTTGCGCAAAGTCGAGGTCGACGGGCGTCTCCCTTCCGAACAATGCGACAATAACCTTGACTTTTTGCTGTTCCGCGTTGATGGAATCCACAACTCCGATGAAGCCCTCGAGCGCGCCGTTGATGATCTTGACGTTGTCGCCCTGCTTGATGTCGAAATCTTCTATGGAGATCTGCTCAAGCCCTATGCGTCTCACTTCCTCGTCCGTGAGCGGAATGGGACGACCTGCGGATCCGACGAAACTTGTGACTCCGCGCGTCCTCGTCACCATAAACCAGACGTGGTTTGTGTAGATCATCTTGATGAAAGCATAGCTGGGGAACTTCTTGCGCTGAATGACCTTCTTTTTGCCGTTCCTCTCGACAATGTCGTCCTCGACGGGGACTTTGATGTCGTAGATGTATTCGTGCAAGTCGTTGTTTTCGACCATATTGCGAAGATCCTGCTCGACAGCGTTCTCATAGCCCGAGTATGTGTGTATCACATACCACTTCGGTTGTTCTTTTGGTATTTCTTGATTTGCCATACGAACCCCCTCAGTTCCAAAGATGTGTCCACTGTCCGCTTGTAGTAAGTCCCAGCAATCCCGTAAGCACATAGTCGATCACAAACAGCACGACAAAGAAAAGCACCACAACTACAAGTACGACCACCGTGTTGGAGCCGACTTCCTTGCCCTTCGGCCATGTGACCTTCTTTAGCTCCGAGAAGATGCCCTTTATCCCCTTCCACATCCTTTTGAAGATGTTGGGTTTGTCGGACTTCTTGTTGCTCTTTTTCGCCTTTGGCGTCACTTGCTGAGCCGTTGAAGTCGAGGTATTGGTTTCAGGCTTGTTTTTTGCCATAATAACACCTTCCTAAAAATTTGCTTACTTTGTTTCTTTGTGCAGGGTATGCTTTTTGCAGAATCTGCAATACTTTTTAAGCTCGATCCTATCGGGATGCTTTTGCTTATTCTTCCAAAGATTGTAGTTGCGCTGCTTGCACTCCGAGCAGGCAAGTACGATCTTGACTCTTGCTCCTTTCTGAGCCATACTGTCCTCCTTCCCAATCAATACGACACCCTACACGGCAGGCTGTTCTGCCGTGTAGAGCATGTTTATATCATATTGAAAGAACAATGTTATTCGATGATTTTTGCAACGACGCCGGAGCCGACTGTTCTGCCGCCCTCACGGATAGCGAAACGCAATCCTTCCTCGATAGCGATCGGGGTGATAAGGGTGATCTCCATGTCGATGTGGTCGCCGGGCATGACCATCTCAACGCCCTGGGGCAGTTTGATGGAACCTGTGACGTCCGTTGTTCTGAAATAGAACTGAGGACGATATCCATCGAAGAACGGAGTGTGACGTCCGCCCTCTTCCTTCGTCAGGACATAGACCTGAGATGTGAAGTGGGTGTGAGGATGTATCGTGCCGGGTTTTGCGAGAACTTGACCGCGCTCGATCTCGTTTCTCTGAATGCCGCGGAGCAGTACGCCGATGTTGTCGCCGCCCTCTGCATAATCGAGGAGCTTGCGGAACATTTCAATGCCGGTGACGACCGTCTCTTTCTTATCGGGGCGCAGACCGACGATCTCGACCTTGTCGCCCATCTTGAGCATACCGCGCTCGACTCTGCCGGTTGCGACGGTGCCGCGGCCTGTGATCGTGAACACGTCCTCAACAGGCATAAGGAAGGGCTTATCCGTGTCGCGCTGAGGATCGGGAATGTAGCTGTCGACTGCGTCGAGCAATTCCTTGATAGCGTTAAGCGCGGGATCGTCCCATTTGCCTGCGAGACCTGCGTTCATCGCGTTGAGAGCGGAACCGCGGATGATAGGAGTATCGTCTCCGGGGAAGCCGTACTCGTTGAGCAACTCGCGAACTTCCATCTCGACAAGCTCAAGAAGCTCTTCGTCGTCGACCTGATCGCACTTGTTGAGGAAGACGAGGATGTAGGGAACGCCGACCTGACGTGCGAGCAGGATGTGCTCACGTGTTTGAGGCATGGGACCGTCGGAAGCCGCGACGACGAGGATAGCGCCGTCCATCTGTGCCGCGCCTGTGATCATGTTTTTGACATAGTCGGCGTGGCCGGGGCAGTCGACGTGCGCATAGTGGCGCTTGTCTGTCTCATACTCAACGTGCGCTGTGTTGATCGTGATGCCTCTCGCTTTCTCTTCGGGGGCCTTATCGATCTCGTCATATTTCATGACTTGAGCCTTGCCGAGGTGCGCGCTGTACATTGTGATCGCAGCGGTGAGCGTGGTCTTGCCGTGGTCAACGTGGCCAATCGTACCGATGTTAACATGCGGCTTTGTTCTTTCAAATTTAGCTTTTGCCATACTAAATTCCTCCAATAGATTTTTTTGGCTTTTTTATTTTTTTATTTATTTCCCAAAAGCTGTTTATTATATATATTCTATCGCTGTTTATTATATATATTCTATCAATATAATACGTCGCTTTCAAGACTATTTTTTGTCGCCGACTATTTTCTCGGCAACGTTTTTGGGCACCGCTTCATAGTGATCGAAGAGCATTGTGAAGCTTGCTCTGCCCTGTGTGATACTGCGAAGGCTCGTCGCATATCCGAACATCTCGGAAAGCGGGACGTCCGCGTCGACGCATTGCGCGCCCGTGCGTGGCTCTATGCCCTTCACCTGTCCGCGCCTCGTCGTAAGATTGCCCATCACATCTCCCAAATAATCGTCGGGAGTTATGACCTCCACCTTCATTATGGGTTCGAGCAGTGTGGGCGCCGCCTTGCTCGCCGCCTCTTTGAAGGCGAGGGATCCCGCGATCTTGAACGCCATCTCCGAGCTGTCCACTTCGTGCATACTGCCGTCCACCAGCCTGACCTTGAAGTCCACGCACTCGTATCCCGCGATGACGCCGCTCTGCGCCGCCTCTTTGATGCCTTCCCATGCCGCCGCCGCAAATTCCTTCGAGACTGCGCCGCCGACGATGACGTTTTCCACCTCGAGGCCGCCGCCCGGATTAGGCTCGATGTCGATTATGATCCTGCCGTACTGTCCGTGTCCGCCCGACTGTCTGACAAACTTGCCTTCCACATTCTTTACTGGCTTCGTTATCGTCTCGCGGTAGCTGACCTGCGGCTTGCCGATGTTTGCCTCCACCTTGAACTCGCGCATCATTCTGTCCACGATTATGTCAAGATGCAACTCGCCCATACCTGCGATGATGGTCTGACCCGTCTCCTTGTCGGTGTACGCCTTGAAGGTTGGATCCTCCTCCTGCAGTTTTTGTATGGCGACGGTCATTCTCTCTTGAGACGCCTTTGACTTTGGCTCTATCGCGACCTTGATGACGGGATCGGGGAAAACCATGTTTTCAAGCACGATCTGCCTTGTCCTGTCGGACAGCGTGTCGCCCGTCGTGCTCTTTTTGAGGCCTATGATCGCGACGATGTCGCCCGCATACGCCTCTTCGATGTCCTCGCGGTTGTCCGCGTTCATTCTGAGCAGTCTGCTTATGCGCTCGTTTTCGCCTTTGACGGTGTTGTAGACGACGCTTCCCACCTTGACGGTGCCCGAATATATCCTCGCAAACGACAACTTGCCGACAAATTCGTCCGTCAATATCTTGAACACCAGCGCACTGAACGGCTCGTCCTCTCCCGGATGGCGAAGTTCGGGCTGTTCCGTCTTGGGATTTATGCCCTCTATGCTTGCCACGTCCGTGGGAGCGGGCAGATAATCCACCACCGCGTCGAGCATGAGCTGTACGCCCGTGTTCTTGTAGGCGCTTCCGCAAAGCACGGGATTGAGCTTCATCTCTATCGTGCCCTTGCGTATCGCCGCCTTAAGCTGAGCCTCGCTTATGCTTGCGGTATCCTCGGATATTATCTTTTCGAGTATATCCTCGTCATAATCGGACGCCGCTTCAAGCAGTTTTTGCCTGTACTCTTCCGCTTGCGCTTTGTATGCCTCGGGAATGGGCTTTTTGTAAAAAGTCACGCCCTTGTCCTTTTGGTCATAGTAGTAGGCTTGCATGTCGATGAGGCTTATCACGCCCTCAAACTCGCTCTCCTTGCCTATCGGCAGGCAAATGGGAACGGCGTTTGCGTTCAGCCTCTCCTTCATCATCTCGACGGCTCCGAAGAAATTCGCTCCGTTGATGTCCATCTTGTTGACGAAGGCAATTCTGGGGACTTTGTAGGTGTCCGCCTGACGCCATACGTTTTCGGACTGAGGCTCCACTCCGCCCTTTGCGCAGAACACCGCGACGGCTCCGTCAAGCACTCTCAGGCTTCTCTCCACTTCCACCGTGAAGTCCACGTGACCGGGGGTGTCGATGATGTTGATCTGATGCCCCTTCCATATCGCCGTGGTCGCCGCGGAAGTAATGGTGATGCCTCGCTCTCGCTCTTGCTCCATGTAATCCATTGTGGCGGATCCGTCATGGGTCTCTCCGAGCTTGTGATTGACGCCTGTGTAGTAGAGTATTCGCTCGGTCGTGGTGGTCTTTCCGGCGTCGATGTGCGCCATGATGCCGATATTACGCACCTTGTCAAGAGCATACTTTCTTGCCATAGTTTACCACCTGTAGTGTGCAAACGCCTTGTTTGCTTCTGCAGCGCGGTGCATTTCGTCCTTTCTTCTGACGGCGCCGCCTGTCAGATTGTAGGCGTCCATAAGCTCACCCGCAAGTCTTGCGTCCATGGTCTTCTCGCCTCTCTTCCTCGCAAAGGACACAAGCCATCTGATGGCGAGAGTCTGTCTGCGTTCGGGACGGATCTCCATAGGGACCTGGTAGGTCGAGCCGCCCACACGCCTTGCCTTTACTTCCAGCATAGGCATTGCGTTTTCGAGCGCCTTGTTGAATATCTCCATCGGGTCTTGACCCAACTTTGCTGCTGCAATATCGAAAGCCCCGTAGACGATAGCTTGCGCCGTTCCTTTCTTGCCGTCGAGCATCACCTGATTGATGAGCTTGGTGACGACCTTGCTGTTGTAGATAGGATCGGGCAGAACGTCTCTTTTGGGCACGTCGCTTCTTCTTGGCATAAATTACCTCCTATATTTGGTTTACGATAACATTCGAAAATTACTTTTTGGGACGCTTCGCGCCATACTTGGACCTTGCCTGCCCGCGCTTTGCAACGCCTGCAGTATCAAGAGCTCCGCGAATGATGTGATAACGCACACCGGGTAGATCCCTGACTCTGCCGCCTCTGATGAGCACGACGCTGTGCTCTTGCAGATTGTGGCCTTCGCCGGGGATGTAAACAGTACCCTCCATGCCGTTGACAAGGCGGACCCTCGCGATTTTACGAAGCGCCGAGTTAGGCTTTTTGGGGGATGTCGTCGTGACGCTCAGGCAGATGCCGCGCTTTTGGGGGCACTGCTCCATGATAGGCGTGAGCGACTTTTTGACCTGTTTCTCTCTGCCCTTTCTGATAAGCTGATTGATGGTTGGCATTTTGTTTCCTCCTTCTGGATTTTCCGAATGTACCCGCAACCCTACAGGTGCAATTCATTTATCTGCCTCCGCAGAGAGTATCCCGACCGCCGCCGTTGCGACCTCGACGCCCGCCGCCTCGCCCAACTTCCTCTTTGAGGGGAAATAACTGACGGGCACGCAACGCCTCGAGGCTTCCTCGACGAGAGCCGTCTTAAGCTCCGCATCGGCGTCGGAAGCGACGATCACACACCTGATCGTCCCCTCCGACATACCCTTCAAAACCTGTTTGGATCCGACAACTTTTGAAGAGCTTTTAAGCATATCTATAAGTTTTTCTTTGTCCATATCTCTCCATATTTCCAAAGCTAAAAACTGCTTGCACAGACTGCAAGCGTGATTATATTATCATCAATTCGCACCGCTTGTCAAACAAAAATACTAAAATATTTTCTAAAAATATTCTATTATATATATTGTGGTACAGACAAAATTCCTACCACAAAATATAGAAAGCATATTGAGAACAACCGTTAGTTAAAAGGCGGGACCCCCGTCTGAGCAAAATCGAGGTTCCCGCAATCTTACACAAATGTTGGCAAAATAAAAGCGGACAAAGAGCGGGCGAAGCCCGCGCCCCCAAGCGGGAAAATCGCGGAGCCATGACGAGCGTCTTGAAATGGCTTCTTGACTTTCTTTCACGCGAGGAATTTGCGACTAGAGATTTTCCCGCGCGGAGTGGCGCAGCATTTTGCGGTGTGCCCAAATCCGCCCTTACTTCGTAATGGGCGTGGGCACTTAGCAAAATGCAAGCGGCCTCGGGCGTCTATAGCGCCGAAGCCGCTTGCTATAATAAGGGGGAAAATTATGAGCTATGTGAGTGAAACAAGTGCGTCGTTGTTTTGTACGCGTCTCTTGATTTCGCCTACATATTATCACTACATTTTATGTTCGTCAAGTGTTTTTTGTAAGTTTTTTTGAGAATTTTTTAAAAAGTTTCAAAAATTCCCTACAAAAGTTGAAATAACTTTTTATCAAAAACATAAAATTTGTAGATTTTGCAAATTCAAAACTTACAAATTCTCACAATTTTGCTCCGCGGTTTCATAATTTAGATTGCTTGATAAAGGAAAATCGACATTCTAAACAGGTATTTTCAAAATACTCCATTAAAATGTCGATTGAGACGATTTTTGTTAAAAAATTTATATCGTCGCGGGGTATGAAAGGCAAAATTCGGGGGATTTTTGCGGCTTTTAGGCTCTTGTACCCCTGAGCGCGACTATGAGAACAGCGATGTCCGCGGGCGAAACGCCGGATATGCGCGACGCCTGTCCCAAATTTGCGGGACGGATGAGGGCGAGCTTTTCTCTTGCCTCCAGTCGGAGCGCTGAGATCGCAAAGTAGTCGAAGTCGTCGGGAATGAGCTTGCCCTCCAGTCGTTTTTGCTCGTTTACGGCGGCAATTTCCTTTTTGAGGTAGCCCTCATATTTTATCTCGATGACCGCCGCCTCGAGAGCTTCCTCGTCCACATCGAAGCCGAGCAATGGCGCGATGTCCGCGGCGGTGACGGCGGGACGTCTGCAAAGCTCCGCCAAAGTGGGGGTGCGCTCCGCCATTTCCTCACCTATTTTTTGAAGCAATTTTTTGCTCTCTTCCCTGTCCGCGGCTCTGTCTTTGACGGCGAAAACGCGCCCCATTTGTTGTTTTTTGAAGAGCAGTCGCCGATATCTTGCGTCGCTTACAAGTCCCGCTTCCCGCCCTATCGGGGTGAGGCGCATGTCCGCGTTGTCCTGCCTTAGCATGATGCGGTGTTCCGCGCGCGACGTCATCATACGGTACGGCTCGTTTGTGCCCTTTGTGACAAGATCGTCTATGAGCACGCCTATGTACGCCTGATCCCGTCTGAGCACGAGCGGCTCTCTATGTAAAACGCGTGCCGCGGCGTTTATTCCCGCGATAATGCCCTGCGCCGCCGCCTCCTCATAGCCGCTGCTGCCGTTGAACTGCCCCGCGCAAAAAAGTCCGCCTATAAGCTTGCTCTCAAGCGTAGCCTTAAGCGAGAGCGGATCGAGACAGTCGTATTCTATTGCGTAGCCGTACTTTGCAAAGCGGCAATTTTCAAGCCCCGGGATGGTGCGGTACATCTTTTCCTGCACGTCGCGCGGCAGGGACGTGGACATGCCTTGCACGTACATTTCCTCGCTTAAGGGACCTTCCGGCTCGATGAACACCTGATGCCTTTGCTTGTCGCGGAAACGCATCACCTTGGTCTCTATCGACGGGCAATATCTGGGACCTATGCCCGAAATAGTGCCGTTGTATAGCGGGCTTCTATCTATATTTTCCTCTATGATGCGGTGCGTTTCCGCATTCGTATAGGTGAGATAGCAAGGCTCTTCCTCAAAGACGGACGTCGGCGACATAAACGAAAATCTGTCCGTAGCGCCGCCCCACTCCGCCTGCATTTTGTCAAAATCTATGCTGTCGCGATATAAGCGCGCGGGCGTGCCCGTCTTAAATCTGCGCATGGGAAGTCCTAGTTTCACAAGACTGTCCGTGAGCAAATTCGCGCCCTTAAGTCCGCTCGGACCCTGCTCCTTTATCTCCTCTCCCGTGATTATGCGGCTGTTCAGATACACTCCCGTCGCAAGTATGACAGCCTCGCAACCTATCCTTTCCCCGTCCGCAAGTTCCACTCCCGTGACGTTGCCTTCATCGATGATGAGTTTTGCCGCCTCCGCCTCGCGGAGCGTAAGGTTTGGCTGTGCCTTAAGCTCCTCCAGCATGAGCGAATGATAGAGCGCCTTATCCTCCTGACCGCGCAAAGAGTAGACCGCGGGACCCTTTGTCAGATTGAGCTGTTTTATTTGCAACAACGCTCTGTCCGCGGTGAGTCCCATCTGTCCGCCGAGCGCGTCCACCTCGCGCACGAGATGACCTTTCGCGGTGCCGCCTATTGAGGGATTGCAGGGCATATTCGCGACGGAGCGCAAATCCGTACACAATATGAGCGTAGATATGTTAAGCCTTGCCGAAGCAAGCGCCGCCTCCACGCCCGCGTGTCCCGCGCCTATCACGATAATGCCGTATCTTTCCATATTACTTCCCTACGCAGAAGCGGTCGAAAATGGAGTTTACAACATCCTCTTTCGCCGTCTTTCCCGTAATTTCTCCCAGTGCGTCATACGCCTCTCCGAGGTCGACAAGCGTCAAGTCTATAGTGCCGTCAAGCGACAAAATCGCGGCTTTAAGCGCGTCTTTTGCACGATAAAGTGCGGATATGTGCCGTTCGTTGGTGATAAGCTCGCCGCTGTCGCCGCCCTCGTTTTTGTATAGGGACGCTATTCCGTCCAGCAGATCTTTGACGCCTTCGCCCGTCGTCGCGCTGACGGCGTACGCGTACATTATGCGCGGTATGGCAAAGCCGTAGACATCGCACTTGTTGTAAACGCTGAATACTTTTTGCGTGCCGAATTCTATGCCGTCGTCCGTCTCGCTTCCGCGGTCGATGACGTGCAAAATTATGTCCGCCTGCTCCGCCGCCTGCCGAGCGCGCTCCATGCCCTCTTGCTCTATGCCGTCAGTCGCGCCTTCGCGTATGCCCGCGGTGTCGATGAGGTTTATGCGGACGCCGTCATATTCGAGGCTCGCCTCGACGGTATCTCGCGTGGTGCCCGCGACGTCCGCGACGATCGCTCTTTTCAACCCCAACATAGCATTCATAAGCGAGGATTTGCCGACGTTCGGCGCGCCGACAAGCGCGCACGTGATCCCGTATTTTGCTATTTTGCCCTGCCTCGCTGTAAAAAGCAACGCGTCCGTCTCCTCAAGCGCCGCGCGTATGCCGTCGGGAAGAGAGGGCAACACCTCGTCCTCCATCTCTTCGGGATAATCGAGGGTAGCCTCAAGCCCCGCAATGAGCGCGCCCAGGCTGTCGAGCAAGGCGTCTATGCGCCTCGAGACTTCGCCTTCCATGAGCGCGTATGCCGCGCGTATGCCCGCCGCGCTGGACGCGCTTATCATATCCATGACTCCCTCCGCGTCCGCGAGGGACATCCTGCCCGCGAGGAAAGCGCGTTTCGTAAACTCGCCCTTGCCCGCAAGCACCGCTCCGTGCGCGAGTATGGTCTCGAGCGCGCCCTGCATTATCCTGACTCCTCCGTGCAAATAAAACTCCACGGTATCCTCGCCCGTGTACGCCTGTTTTGCGGGGAAGTACACGGCATACCCTCTGTCGCGAAAGTCGCGCGCGACAAAAGTGCCGAAATGCATATGCAAAGGTTGCCATGCCCCTTTATGCTCAAAATCAAAAATGGCATCCGCAATGCGCAACGCCTCGTCGCCCGAGACGCGCACTATGCCGATACCACCCACTCCGATCGGTGACGATATAGCAGCGATGGTGCTCATTTTCAGAACCTCTTTTTCCCTCCGAAGCTCTTGTATTTGGGGGGACCCTGCGTGGGAGCGGGCTTGACAAAGTCGTCCTCTCCCGTGATATAGCCTCTGTAGACATTGCCGTCGGGAGCTTCCTCCTCCTCGCGGCGAGGTTTACGGTCGCGCTTTTCGCCCCTGCCCTTGCGGTCGCGACGCCCGTCCTTATGGTCTCTGTCGCGACGTTCGCGATCATGCTCGCCGTTTTTAAGCGGTCGGGTGTCCTTAAGTTCCACGCCTATGGGCGTGATGACGACATACCTGTTCGGCTCCTCACCCTCGCTTTCGGTCTGAGCTATGGCGCTGTCCGCAAGCGCGCTGTGGATTATGCGCCTCTCGAAGGGGTTCATGGGTTCGAGCGCGATCTTGCGTCTCAAACGCACTGCCTTGTCCGCAAGACGTAGCGCAAGCGCCGTGAGCGTCTCCCTGCGCTTCTCGCGATAGCCCTCGCAATCGACGACGACTTTTTTGAAATCGCCCTTATGTTCGTTCAAAAAGGTGAGCGCAAGATATTGGAAGGCGTCGAGCGCTTCTCCGCGATAACCTATCGCGACGCTGCTGTCCTCGCCCTCGATGTCGATGTAGATGGTGCCGTCCTTTTCCTTTGCGGTCGCGCGCGAGGCAAGCCCCATACGCATAAGCGTGCCGTTGATAAACTCGCCGAGTTTGTCGGCAAGCGACTCTTTGAGGGTCACTCTGACGGACGCTTTGGAAAACAGCCCGCCCTTTGAGAGAACTTCGATCTCGACCTGCTCCTTTGTTGCGCCCAGCTCCAAAAGCGCTTTCTCTATCGCGAGATCGACGCTTGTAGCTTGAGTTTCGATATATTTTTCCATTTATGACTCCTAAATGCCGTCACCTGACAGCGATATTGGGATTGGCTCCTTTTGATTTAGACTTGTCTATTATTCTGCCTATGATGTTGAACGCCAGCTGGAAAAGTATTGCCGTGAGCGAGCTTGTAAACATATACAGCGCAAACGCGCCCGAATACAGCAAGCCGAACACGCCCATCATTATCGGCATCACCCACTGCATAGCCTTCATGGACTGACCTTGCGCCGCGCCCGCTTCTCCCGCGGGAGGAGTGGGAGGCTGTCCCTGCGAACTGCTGAGCAGTTTTGTGGAGAGGAAACTCAACACGATGGACAGTACGGGGAGTATCAAAAGCCCATTCCAACTGCCGTTTTTGCCGTAGCCGCCCGCTTCCTTGTTGTTGAGGACCTTCGCCATGACGCGTTCGTACTCATCCTTTGTTATACCCGTGAGTCTTGACGTCGCCCAGCCTTTTTGCCCCGTAACGGTGACAAAATCGGGCACCGCTTTGGACCAGTTGTCGCCCACGAATATATTGTGTATCCAAAGCCACTTGCGCATACCCTTTTGCTCGTCCGAATTGTAGGTGTCGAGCACGTCCGTCTGCGCCTTGTCGAGAGCGTCCGCAAGGAAACCTACTCCTTGAGAAGTGTTGGGTATGTCATAGACGTCCACAACGCCGTTGCCGTCGACGTCCTCAAAGCCCAAAGTCTCTTTATTTTCGTCTATCTGCGACTGAATGGACTCGTTGAAAGTGTTGAGGCTGGCGCGGTAGTCCTTCGCAAACTGATAGCCGACCATCTGTCTGAAACCCGCAAACACGACGAAGAAAACCACCATAGTGATTATCGTTGGCAAACACATGCCCATAGTGGAATATTTTTCCTTTTTGTAGAGCGCCATCTGCTCCTGCTGCAGACGTTGTTTGTCCTCGCCGTACTTCGCCTGAAGGGATTCGAGCTGAGGACGCATACGCTCCATAGCTTTGCTGTTTTTGCGCGCTATGACCTTCTGCCAAATGTCGAGAGGAGAAAGAATGAGACGCAAAATTATGGTGAAAACCACGACCGTCCATCCGAAACTTCCCTTGCCTCCCTCGATGGCGTTGTTGAGCGTGAGCATAAACTTCGCCATAAAATGCGTAGGTTCCGAGACAGTCTCGCCCGTAACGCTGTAGGATATGTCGGTGTTGCATGCGACGAGCATAAGGCAACATAAAGCGATGAGCAACGCAAGCAGATATATCTGCAACTTACGCCTGCGCATAAAACTCAAATCAACCATTTGATACGTCCTCTATAATTTTCCCTCACGGGATCGAAACCTCCCTTTGAGAAGGGATTGCACCTCAAAAGTCTGCACGCCGTCAGAAATATGCCGACGACCGCGCCGTACTTTTCTATCGCGTCATAGCTGTACATCGAACATGTCGGAGTGTAGGCGCAGTGCCTGCCGAATATGGGAGAGAGAGTCCTCTTGTACCAATTGAGCAAGGCGTGACAGATCTTTTTCAGCATGTCAACCTCCCCGCGCGTTCAAAGACGAGCCTCACCTGTCTGCACACCTCGCAATACGGTTTGTCCGCAAGCGACGGATGCGCCACGATGACGTACATACAGCCCTTGAAAATGCTGTCCTCAAGCGGACGTATCGCCTCGCGCAACAGCCTCTTCACGCGATTGCGCACGACGGCTCCGCCCACCTTTTTCGACACGGACAGACCTATCTTCAGCCCCTCGCGCGAGCGCGCGCTCAAAAGCGTCAGGTCGGGAGCGCCCGTCCTTTCGCCCTTGCGAAACACATACGCGAAACTCGCCCGCCGCTTGAGCCGAAGTTGTCTCTTCATGCTTATGCCGTCAACTGCTTGCGACCGCGATTGCGACGACGCTTCAAAACGTTTCTGCCGGACTTTGTGCTCATTCTCTTGCGAAAACCGTGCACCTTGCTTCTCTGTCTCTTTTTGGGTTGGTAAGTTTGCTTCATGATGTTATTCCTCCGTCTTAAAGACTTGTTTTGCGTTTTGCACTTTACACCTAATTGTCAAATAGAATGATATTTAAGATATAAAATTGCCTAAATATTATAAAAAAAATACGGACCACTGTCAAGCGATATACGACCAAAAATTCAATTGCGAAATTTTTCATGCGTCGCGCATGTTTTCGAAAGTCGGCTTTTTCACTTAAAAAAAGCGAGAGGCATACAATGCGGCAGGAGGGAACATATGGAATTTTTATTGCCCGACGAGCGGACGATGGAGATTATGCGGCGGGAATTCGACAGCCTCGACATAGGCGGCAGAGCGAAAATGGCGACGGGCGCGATCGCCGCATGCATGACGGATACATACAAAAACGGCAACGATGATGAGGCTCAAAACTCACTACGTTTGCACAAAAACGATGTTTCGGACCCCGAAACGCCTCCTTCACGAGAGGGGGACGCGGACGGAGACGGTTTGTCCGATGGCGAGGACGGCTTTGACGGCGACGGGGCGCGTTGCGCGAGAGAAAGGCAAAAAGCGAGAGCGGCTGAGCTTTTATATCTTTACTTTATAAAAGTTTTGGGATATAATAGCAGATATGGAACTAAAATTTATGACGCCCAGCGAGGTCTGGGAGGATTACAACCCATCGATTGCGCCTTTAGAAAGCTCAACGGTCTCGACTGAAGAAAGCTCGAACACGGTGCGCGCCGCGTTTGCTTTTGACGTCGACTACTCGGAACAGACGCATTTCAAAGCGCGCGTTTCGGTATACTACGACAAGCGCTGGCAGGACGCCCGCAGTGCGGCGCTGGTGTTGCCC
The DNA here is from genome assembly GCA_947589475.1 of uncultured Clostridia bacterium. GTDB lineage: Bacteria > Bacillota > Clostridia > Christensenellales > CAG-917 > CAG-475. The sequence goes on along the minus strand of CANQBO010000002.1, from coordinate 89,773 downwards.
ACTTTGGACGATATACCCTTCGATACGCTTATAAACACGCTGATAAAGGAAGGATATGTGGTCGGCGTTCCCGATTATGCGGGCAAGGACGGTACGGAATTTCCGCCCTCGCTTTCGTTTGCCTCGTACGGCGAGTGCCACAAGCATCTTGACGTGCTCGAAGGCTCGGCGAGGCTCTCTCCGTGGTACGTATGGTGCAAAATAGCGCGCCGCGCGATCACCCTGCTCTGCTCTCTTCCCATAGTGGACAATGAGCGCGTCGCCGTGATAGGTATGGGCGTAGGCGGACATATATCGTGGCAGGTGGCGGCAATGGACAAGCGCGTCAAGGCGCTCATACCCATATGCGGCGGAGGCTACCGCTGGGCAAAGGACAAGCCGCGCTTCACTCACGGCAACGTCCCCGAAACAGAACAGGAGATCGCCTACTCAACGGGCGTCGGCGCAGAAACATACGCCAAATTTGTGACATGTCCCACGTTTTACCTCACTACGAGAATGTCGCAGTTTTGCGACGTGGACCGCGCGGGCGACATCTTGAGCTTTGTCCGTTCCGAGAATAAAAAGCTCCTCATCATGCGCAGTATAGACATGCAGATCACGCAAAAAGGTTTGAGGGCGATGTTCGGGTGGCTTAGGAACACCTTCGCCGGCAAGCAAGAGGCGCTCGGTCCGACTATGACTTTCGAGTCCGCCGACGGCGAGCTGTACCTCAGGCTGGATACGGACAAAGAGGCAAATTCAGTGCAGATATACTCAAGCTATGGCGAGGCGTATGCGTTTGCGCGGAATTGGACAAAACTCGAAGGACTGCAACAGGTCGGCGCGCACGAATACACCGTACACGTGCCCGTCTACGATCCCTCATCCCTGACCGTGGCGTACGCGAGCGTGCTGTATGACGGCGATGACGCTTGTTCCACGCCCGTCACGGGCGCGATACCTCAAAAACTCGGCGCGTCGAATGTCGAGGCGGGCAACGAGTGCTCGCGCATCATCTATGACAACAGAATGGACATCGACATTTTCTCCGTCAAGACGGAGGACGCGGTGCTTCAAAGCGGGCTTCTTTGCAAGCGCAAAGGGCCTTTCGACATAGAGGGCGTAAGCGTTTCGGACGGCTCGCTGTTGCTCTGCCGCAGCGAGAGAGAGCTTAACGCGTTCGCGCGCACGTCCGCGCTTCATTTCGACGTGTATTCGCCAAAAGAGAGCGACCTCGAGATCAGGGTCTACACCGTCCCCGACGAAAAATGCTATATCGCGAGGACAAAACTCATCGGCGGCGACTTTTGGCAAAAAGTGCTCGTGTCCGCGACGGATTTCAAGTCCGAAGAGGGCCGCACGCTGACAAAATTCGCGGGTGCAAAAGTCATCTCGCTTTGGAACGCGAAAGGCTTGATATTCAACAACTTTTTGTGGATATAGAGGCAAAACGCGCCATATAATTTGAATATGTCCGATCCTTACGACATCCAAAATGCGGAGCTGATGGATATGTCCACTCCCTCATCGCGCAAAAAGAAGGTCATCATCACGGTGATCGTTTTGTTGTTGGTCGTGGTGTTGGCGGTGACATGCGCGCTCGTCGTAAAGTTTTACGTCATTTCCACATTCGTCGTGCAAGGTACGTCCATGTGGCCCACCCTCAACGGTGGCGCGGGCGAACAAAACGACAACGACCTCACAAACGGCGATATTTTGTACCTCAACAAACTCGCCAAAATAAAACGCGGCGACATCGTCGTGTGCACTCCCGAATGGCCCGCCCTCGGGGGACACTCCATCGTCAAGCGCGTCATAGGCGTCGCGGGCGACACCGTGGAAGTGCGCGACAACAAGGTGTATCTCAACGGAAGTCTGCTTTACGAGCCGTACATCAGCGGCGACATGGACTCCATGGACGGCGTATGGACGGTCGGGGACGGCGAGATCTTCTGCATGGGCGACAACCGTCACCGCGATATGTCCTACGACAGTCGCGTCGGCGGCCCCATCCCCCTAAGCACAGTCGTCGGCAAATGCTTCCTCATCAAGGGCATAAACGGCAAACTCCGCACCCCGTAAACGTCCCTCTACCCGCAATATTAAGATGTCGCAAAAAAGTACTTTTCGGATGCGCAAAAATACATGAATACGATTAACGTTGATTTTTTAATTTTTAGTGAATTGTCGCTTCTATTCTAAGTTTTAATTTTGTTTCCAGATCATTATTGCTTTGATTAAAGGGGGCATTACTGTGGTTTTTTGTTGTAATTATTTCATGAAACTTATATCCGCTCATATTTTCTGCTTGCCAATGTCAAATTATTGTTGTGATCATTTTAATTACTCAATCAACTGCTTATACATTGTCATCAATTCCATTACACATTCGGACTCTGTCATTTTAGTAGGGAATCCATATGCTTGCATAACTGCCTTATCGTTTTCTTGATGAGCTTTCCTTAATTCTACGGGCATAGTCGTTTCGTTGTATAAAACAGCTAAAGAACAATTAGAATATTTTTCTCGAACGTCCAAAATCACTTGCGCTGTTTTTTCAATTTTATTACGTTGTTCCGGAGTAGGATTACACCAAGGAAAATTATTATATACTATATTCGCAGAATACCTGTACCCGTTTCCAAGTCTGCCACATACGACTCTCATCCATGCCATATGGACATTAGACATAATTACGCCAAAGTTATATAAGTCCGCATCGGGGATCATGAGATTTGCATTGCCGCATATCGTATCCGGAGATTCAAAACCTATTGGGATATACTTACGCGCACTACTGGTGTGGGCGGGTACTAAGATGTAAGGTTTTGATGATTGCCTGATCTCTTGAAATAATGTGGGAGTAAGGGCACTCTCTCTCGTTGCCTGTTTTTTACTCTGTTCTCTAAAAGTCTTTATCTTTGTTATTCTATCCATAATAAATTTAGAGGTGTTTATTTCATTTGGATCGGCGCCCTGCAACCACAAACAATAGCGATTTTTGCTGTTTATGAATTCATCGGCACCCAAAAAGCGTTTTATATATTTTTCTATATTAGGTTCCTTTTTTAAGGCTTCGATTTTCTCTTCTTCTGTCAAAAAGAAATATCCGCCATCAGTTGGTTTACTTCCATATACCATTTTAGGTACAGCGCAAATGGGCTTTATTCGACTTTCGATAAATATATTTGGAGCGTCAAGCAAATAAGCATTTATATTAGTCGCATTCTGTTTAAGGCCATTGGCGTATATGTGTTTTTGCAATCGTCCGGCATTACAGCTAAACCCGACTATAACACAAAACACATGTGCTTGTGCGCTGGCTTCGCTGTTCCATTGAAATGTTCTATGAGCAAAGTTTAAATTGATATTAAACCTATAAAACAATGGTTTCCAAACATAAGCCACTTGCTCTCCCTGCGTAATCGAATTAGTTGACACAAAGGCAACATCAATATTTGTCCCATAAATTAGTTGAGCCGCTTTAAAATACCATGCCGCAACATAATCTAACTGTCCTGCGAACGAGTAAGGGTTCCCATGTTCATCAACATAAACACTCATTACTTCTGCTTTTTGCTTTTGTGTCTGTAGAGAATATCCAACAAACGGCGGGTTGCCCATTATGTAATTGAGTTTGTCTTTCGGCACCACGCTTTCCCAATCAAGGGTGAGCGCATTGCCCTCGACTATGTTCGCGTTGGTTTTGAGCGGCAGAAAATCTATGGAGTTATGAATAATTGTTGAAGTCTCATTCATCATCTGACTTTCGGCGATCCAAAGCGCGGTTTTGGCGACGGAGACCGCAAAGTCGTTTATCTCGATACCGTAAAATTGATTTATAGACACTTTGATGTCGGCTATTTCATCAATACGTATCTGCAAAGTATTGCCCGAAGAGTACAGCATACTCAACGCCTCGTTTTCAAGGCGACGCAAGCATAGATATGTTTCGGTCAAAAAGTTGCCCGATCCGCAAGCGGGGTCGAGGAAAGTCAACTCCGACAACTTTGTCCTGAACTCATTCAATTTGTTGTTCCTTGTGCGCTCGACGGGAATTTGCTTTATCTGCTCGAATTCTTGTCTCAAATCGTCGAGGAAAAGAGGGTCAATGACTTTGTGGATATTCTCCAACGACGTATAGTGCATGCCTCCGCTACGACGGGTTTCGGGGTTCAAAGTGCTTTCAAACACCGCACCGAAAATCGTCGGACTTATTTCGCTCCAATCAAAACTGCGGCCGGCGTTTGCCAATAAGAGCATTATGGTATCATTGAATTGCGGTATTTGTATCTCGCCGTCAAACAAACCGCCGTTGACATAAGGAAAAGAAGAAAGTGACGCTTCCAAATATTCGTCGCGCTTTTCCACGGGAGTGTTTAACACTGCAAACAACTCTTTCAATGCCCCTCTTGCTCTGCCGCTGTCAAAGCTGCCGATGTAGTCATTAAATGCCCTGCGATTTCCGCCGAAAAGACCCGCGTCCTCCGCATATAGGCAAAAAACAAGACGTACGCAGAGTTTGTTGATGTTTTTGAGAGTTTCTTCTGCTTCGGGATCATGATACTGCTTGAGAATGGCGTCATACAGCTCTCCGACTATCTCGCCCGCTTTCATCGACAGCTCAAATTCGCGTTGAATATCCCTGCGCTCGGTTTTTATCAATATATCCATGATGTAATAATCTCTCGCCAAATTTTCAAGCAGAATTTTGGTAGGCTCGCTCGTCGGCCTTTCCATATCGTATATATAAAATTCCTTGAAATTGCACGTAATTATCCATCGAGGACGTTTTGAAAAAGGCAGTTCGGCAGAATATCTCTTTGCCTGTTGAAAAGGCGTAAGCAATGAGCCGTCCGACTGTCTTATCGGTCTGTTCAGATCCTTATTTATGCTTTTTTGTTCTATCAAAATTTTGGTTGTATCAATATAACCGTCAATAAAACTCGCGCTGTCTATGACGACTTGATCTTCAAATCTTATATAGTCGGCAGGATTTTCCACGCCGTAAACTTTTTGCAAAAGCATGAGCCAAAATGGTTGGCTTTGTCCCTTTTCATAGCCCTTGCCTTTCCAAAATTCCGCAAATTCTTTTGCCGCGTTTCTTCTTTCCGCCTCTGTCATATTTCTCTCCAAAAATATATCGTCGGCTTTTAAGCGCCAAAGATATAAGTATACTTATGTGATTTTATTATAAGTCAAAAGCGGACAAAAATCAACATTTATTGTGTGCAAGCGAGAAGGCGGCAAGGGCGCGAGGCGGTCACCAAACGAAGCGGGCGTCGGAACTTTCGCCGTTGTCGATGAGGACGTCCTGTGCGGTCATGGACTTGTTGACGACGGCAATAAAATATATCCACTCGGCGATCTCGTCGGCGGTCGCCCACTTTTTGAGGGGCGTGAGCGCCATGATTTGCGCCCACTTGCTCTCGTCCTCGATGACGGGCCTGTTGAGGTCGGTCAGCACGCCGCCGGGGGAGAGGCTGTTGCAGGTGGCGCCGTACTTTGCGATTTGAAGCGCGACGTGTTTGGTATACGCGAGCACACCGCCCTTTGACGCGGAATATTCGGCAAATTCCGCCCCCGTATGCGCGCTTGCGGACGCGACGTTTACGACGGCGCGTATGGCGGGCTGAAAAGCGTACTTCTCGGTGACGTTTATCGTGCCGCGCAAATTCACGTCGATGTCGTTCGCATTCTGCACGCCCGCGTTGTTGACGAGGATATTCACCCCCTCGACTTCGGGCAAAGTCTCGGGTTTTGAGATGTCCGCGACAAAGTGCGTATAATTTTCATGTTGTATCGCCTCGCCCTTGACGTCTATGCCGACGACGTTTGCGCCCATATCCAAAAACTTTTTCGCCGTCGCAAGTCCTATCCCGGACGACGCGCCTGTCACCAAAACAAGCGTTTTATCATTGCAATTTGTCATAATAAACCCCTTTTATTTGTCTGTTACATTCGAATTTGCAGGCGCCTCGTCCGCGGCGACATACGACATATCCTCTCCTGTTTGAGAGCAATTTTCCGCCTCATTTAAGGTCTCGCCTACGACCCCTTCGTTCTTCTCGCGACGATATTCGCCGATTCCAGCCTCGTCGCTTTCTTCAAAGAGTATGCGTATATAGTTTTCGCCGACGTTGTCGCGCTCCCACTTGCGGGATATTCTGTAGCCTATGGGCGAGAACACCATCTCGCACGCCAGCTCGAAAACCATGCCCGTCAGCGAACAGGTGACGCATTGAAGCATGCTCCAGCCGAAGAAGTTGTGGCTGACGATAATGGCAAACAGGAAGTTGTCCACAAATTGCCCTATCATCGTCGAGATGTAACTGCGCGCGGCAAAAACCCCGAAATTGTTGCTTTTGAAAAGCTTGCCTATGCCCCAATTCGTGATGTTGTTGACAACGGACGACGCAAGGAAAGCGATAGTACTGCCCATCACGACATACCACGTGCCCGCGAAAGTGTTGTCCAGCGCGGTGTTGATGAGGTCCCCTCCCTCGTCCACGAAGGACTCGCCCCATACGCCGGGGACTTTCGCCGCCGCAAACATTATGAGCGCGAGCATGAGATTGATAAACGCCGCGACAAAGGACAGCTTTATGGACGCCTTTGGCCCGAACCTCTTGACCGTAACGTCCATAGTGAGGAAGCTAAGCCAGCTTATCAGCATGCCCGCGTCAAGCGCGAGCCAGCTTACGCCCGTGTCTATGCTCTTGTTGGCGAGCAAGTTCATGCCGATGACGGAGATGACGAAAAACACCATCGTGATGGCGGGGACGCCCTGAAGCAGAGCTTTTGTTTCCCGCGCCTCTTTCAAAACCCATGTCTTGAATTTTTCCATGAAAAAAACTCCTTTTTATTATTTTAGTAGCGGGTGAGGACACCGCTACTTCAAAATGCCGCAAGGCATTTTGAAGATCTGTCAGAATGGACTTTCGCCAATAAAGCGAAATGTCATATCTTTTTCTTATTGTATACCAACTGTCGCCTTCGCGTCAAGCGAATAGGGGCTTTCGTCCGCTCCGCTTTTGATGAGGAAGTATGCCGCGGATCCTATCATCGCCGCGTTGTCCGTGCAGTAGCTAAGTTTGGGATAGTAGACCTCGCACCCCTGCTTTTTCATATCGTCGAAGCGCGCGCGAAGGAGAGAGTTGGCGCTTACTCCTCCCGCTACGGCGAGTTTTTTTATGCCCGTGCGCTTTGAGATGAGAGCAACCATATCGACAAGCTGATCCACCGCCGCTTTTTGGAAACTTGCCGCGATGTCTGCTTTTGGCAGAGGCTCGCCCTTTTGCTCGAGCCCGTGCACGAGGTTTATCACAAACGTCTTTATGCCGCTGTAGCTGAAATAAAGCTCATCCGCGTGCTTGACCTTCGGCATCTCGAAGACCGGCTTGCCCTCGCGCGCGAGTTTTTCTATTTCGGGACCGCCGGGATACGGCAGACCGAGCACGCGCGCAACTTTGTCGAAAGCCTCGCCCGCCGCGTCGTCGCGACTTGTCGCAAGCGGAGTTATCTTCTCATAGTCATCTACCTTTACGACCGCGGTGTGTCCCCCGCTGGCAAGCAGGCAGAGATAGGGAGGCTCGAGCGAGCTGTCGATATAATTTGCCGCAATGTGACCCTTGATGTGGGATATGCCGAAAAGCGGCTTCCCCCACGCGTATGCAAGCCCTTTTGCGAAATTCACGCCTACGAGCAGCGCACCCAAAAGCCCCGCGCCGTAGGTGACCGCGACCGCGTCGATGTCATCCCTTGTGACTCCCGCCTTTGACATCGCCTCCAGGACGACGTTTTCTATGGCAAGGGTATGATTGCGGCTTGCGATCTCGGGCACGACGCCCCCGAAACGGCGGTGTATCTCTATCTGCGTCGCGATGACGCTTGAGAGCACCTCTCTGCCGTTTTTCACGATCGCGCAAGCCGTCTCGTCACAGCTGGACTCTATCGCAAGCACCGTTATATTCCGTTTGTCAAAAAGACTGTTCATAACAAATTCCGCACTTTATCACTGCATTTTGTACGCTTAATGTGCCGTTTTTTTGCAATACTGCGACGTCTATCGCCGCAATACGCAAGCGCTATTATCATTTTTGTATTGAGCTGAGTTTCAAGTATTCGTTGATGAATCCGTCGAGGTCGCCGTCCATGACAGCCTGCACGTTGCCCGTCTCGTAGTTGGTGCGGTGGTCCTTGACCATGGTGTAGGGACAGAATACGTAGCTTCTTATTTGGCTGCCCCATTCTATCTTTTTGAGTTGTCCGCTTATCGCCGCCGCCTCTTCTTCCCTCTCGCGCTCCCTCTTTTCGATGAGCTTGGAGCGGAGCATCTGCAGCGCGACTTCCTTGTTTTGGATCTGACTGCGCTCGTTTTGGCAGGCGACGATTATGCCCGTCGGGATGTGCGTGATGCGTATCGCGCTTTCCGTCTTATTGACGTGCTGTCCGCCCGCGCCGCCGCTACGATAGGTGTCTATCTTGAGGTCTTCGGGACGTATCTCTATCTCGGACGTATCTATGATTTCGGGCATAACTTCAAGGGATGCAAACGAAGTGTGCCGCCTTGCGTTGGCGTCAAACGGAGATATGCGCACAAGCCTGTGCACGCCCTTCTCCGCCTTGAGATAGCCGTAGGCATTGTCGCCCTCTACTCTGAACGTCACGCTTTTTATGCCCGCCTCGTCTCCCGCGAGATAATCCAGCTCCGTATACGACCAGCCCGTGCGCTCCACATAGCGCGTGTACATGCGATACAGCATGGAGCACCAGTCCTGCGCCTCCGTGCCGCCCGCGCCCGCGTGCAGAGTGAGTATGGCGTTGAGGCTGTCGTATTTGCCGCTGAGAAGGGTGGCAAGGGACAAGCTTTCCACATGCTCGGCAAGCTCGTCCACCATAGCGACAAGGTTTGCGTCCTCTTCCGCGCTCGCCTCAAGCTCGACGATGTCCACAAGTTCGATGGCGTCGTCAATGCGCGTTATCATCTTTTCGAATTTTTCAAGCTTACTTTCGATCTGGCTTATTTCCTTTGAAACTTTGCGCGCGTTTTCGGCGTCCTCCCAAAATCCCTCCGCGTTTTGTATCTCGGCAAGCTCTTCCGCGCGCGCCTTGAGTTTGGCGGGATTGATGCTCTCATATGCGCGCGTCATTTCGCTTTTCATGTCCTTGAGTTTTGCTCTTATCTCGTTATAATCCAGCATAAATTTCTCCGTTGAAATCCCTATTTTGCGTATTATTTGCACATGCCTTTTTAGACGCTCTCAGGCGTTTTTCCCGCAACAGTTTTTGTATTTCTTTCCGCTTCCGCAGGGGCACGGGTCGTTTCTGCCCGGGGTATGCGCCGAAACGACGGTTTTCCCGCTCGCTTTCTTGCCCTGTCTCCTCCTAAGCTCATCCTCGAGCACTTTGAAGAGATTGATACATGTCATCGACACAAACAATCTGTAAAACGCGTCGTAAACATTCTCGCACTCTTTGAGGAACTTGTCCACCTGCGCGCTCTCGAGCGCGATCTCGGTGTTTTTGCGGTTGAGTTCGTTTGCGCACATTGTAAAGCTTCTTGCGATGATGTCGCCGAGTATAGACGCGATGAGCGCGTCCACTCTTCTCTCTCCCGCCGCCTGTCTCTTCAATATGAGCGCCGCTCTCGCCTGTTTTTTTGCTTCCTCGCTCAGCGCCGAGACAAGCTCCTCGCGCGAGGCGTCGGGGGATACATGTTTCTGCACAAAATATTCGCCCTTCTTGATGAACAGCGTCATATCGGCGAATTTGTCGATCAAAACTGTTTTGGAAACTTTTGCGTCCTGCGCCGCCGCCGCGGTCGCCATCGCCACGATCTGCTCCGCGCGATCCTTGAATATGTCAAGCAAGAAATCGTCCCTGTTTGTATGCTTTATCTCTGACTGTTCGGAAGGTCGCCAGCCTTTGGGATCGTTGAAGATGATTTCCACGTCCGATCTCAATCTGATCGCGCGCGCCTGCGCGTCGCGCAGATGTATCATATAGAAACTGCGCGGGACCGCTTCCGTCAGCAACACCTCTGCCGTGTTCAGATATATCTTGTCCAGCAGTTTGTCGAACATGTCCATGGACTCCTTCCTGAACACTATGCGCGGGTCGTGTTGTCCGTACGCCCTCAGTCTTACGCTTTCCCTCAAGGCGTTGTTTTTGTCAAGGAAATCGGGCCACAGTTTGTCGATGTTTGTCTGCAATACGAACTTTTCCTCTCGTCCGTAGTCGAAGCCCTTCTCCTTGTAGAATTCCACTTTCTTTGCGTAACGCGAGGACGCCTCTGCGCATATAGCCTTGACGATCGTATCCACGTCGCCCGTCTCGCAAAGTTCCCGAGTGATAACGCTCCCCGCCTTAAAGACGTGCTTGCGGCTTTCGGTTTCCTCTTTCTCGTAGGTGTAATCGTCGTCGTCCTCATGCTCGACGACGACGTCTTCTTCGCTCTCCTCGTCAAACTCCTCTTCGTTGTCGAGCGCGTCGATAGCTTCTTCCGCCTCTTCAGCCTCCTCTTCGAAGTCCGAATCCTCGACCTCGCCGCGCTTGGGCATCATGCGCCGCTCTATCTCTTCCGTCAAGCCCTCGATGTCCCACTTGTCAAATCCCTCGTTCGGGTCTATATGCTTCTCGAGAATGGAGCGTGCGAGCGTCTCGAACATTTCCTCTATCTGAGCGTGGATATCCTCGCTGTCGTCAAGCAATTTTTTGCGCGCGCCGTAGATGTCGCCTCTCTGGACCTCGAGCACTTCGTCATAATAGAGCAGGTCTCTTCTTGCGGAAAAATGCAACCCCTCTATCTTCTTTTGCGTATTCTTGATGAAGTTGGTGATGACTTTTAATTGCAAGGGTTCATTGCGTTGCTCCTCGGGTATCCTCATTTCAAGATAGGCGAGCAACTGCGACAACCTCTCGTTGTTGTTGAAGCGCAGGATGTCGTCCTCAAGCGAGACGTAAAATTCGCTCTGACCCTTGTCGCCCTGACGTCCCGCACGTCCGATGAGCTGGTTGTCTATACGCCTGCTCTCGTTTCGTCCCGTACCCAGCACGCAAAGGCCGCCGCTTGCGATGACCGCTTTCTTCCTTTCGTCGTATATTTCCTTGATCTTTCGGAAGTCTTGCGCGTACTCCTTCCTCATGCCGTCTATATCCACATCATACTTGACGCCTTCAAACGTGCAGATCTCGTTTAGATCCTTTTTGACGGGGAATTTTGAGGTTATGCTGTCGATCAAGTTGGAAATGAACGTCTCATAGCGCTGTTCCTTAATTTCCCTGTCCGCCGCAAGCATGCGCTCCAGCTCTTCCTTCGCGGTGACGTCATAATGGCTCTTGTCCTCCTCCGCGTCGTCAAACTTGAGCAGTTTGTCTTTGAACATGGCGTCAAGCTTGTCCTCCAAGTTCTTTTTCGCTTGATATTCGGGGTTGCCGCCGAGCAAAATATCCGTGCCGCGGCCCGCCATATTCGTCGATATGGTGACCGCTCCCGGCGCGCCCGCTTGCGCGATGATGTACGCCTCGTTCTTGTTGTTTTTTGCGTTCAGGACTTCGTGAGGTATCTTTTTCTCGTCAAGCCTTGCGCTCAACATCTCGGACTCCTCGACGCTCGTCGTGCCTATCAGCAGGGGCTGTCCTTTCGCGTGTCTGTCCGCTATATCTGCGATAAGCGCGTCGAATTTTGCCGCCTTGTTCAAAAACATCTTGTCGTTTTTGTCCTCTCTTTGGCAATCCGCATGCGGCGGAAGTTTCACGACGTCCAGCTTGTATATGTTTTTGAATTCCGTCTCTTCCGTCTTTGCGGTACCCGTCATGCCCGAGATCTTAGCATACTGTCTGAAGAGGTTTTGATAGGTTATCGTCGCGACGATCTTGTTGTCGCCGAGGATCTTGACCCCGCTGTCGAGAAGCGCTTCTTTCGCCTCGAGCGCCTGGTGCAGACCGTCGTTGAAGCGACGCCCCGGCATCGCGCGTCCCGTATTGTGATCGATTATTACGACCTTTTTGCTCTCGTCTACGAGATAATCCCTGTCGCGCAGGAAGAGGAACTTCGCCTTGAGCGCCGCGTCTATCCTGTTGTAAAGCACCGCGTCGCCCGCGTCGTCTATATCGCCCGTGCCGTCCGCCTCTTTGCCGTCGCCCGACTTGCCGAAAAAGCCGGTCGTCCTGAAATATTCCTCCGCCTTATTAAGACCCTCTTCCGTCAATATCGCCGTGCGCTTCTCATAGTCCACCTCGACTTCGCCCTGCGTCTTCGGGTTGCCGTTTTTGTCGACCACGGGCGCTCCGTTTACGTCGAGCACGGGAGTCGCTTCCTTGCACCCATCCACAAAGCGCGCCACGGCGATCAAGTCGTCCTCTTCGACTTTGGGCGCGTTTGAAATGATGAGGGGAGTCCTCGCCTCGTCGATCAAAATGGAGTCCACCTCGTCGATGATGGCAAAGTTGAGGTCGCGTTGCATGACGTCCTCCTTCTTCATTGCCATATTGTCTCGCAAAAAGTCGAAGCCCAATTCGCTGTTGCTGCAGTATGTGATGTCCGCGGCATACGCTTTTTGCTTCTCTTCTCTCGTCATTCCGTGCACGACGACGCCGACTTTCAGGTCAAGGAAACTGTAAATGTTGTCCATCCAATCCGCGTCGCGGCGTGCGAGGTAGTCGTTGACGGTGACGATGTGCACGCCCCTTCCTTCAAGCGCGTTGAGATAGGCGGGAAGAGTTGCGACAAGCGTCTTGCCTTCGCCTGTCGCCATCTCGACGATCCTGCTCTGATGTATCGCTATGCCGCCCATGACCTGCACAAAGAAGGGACGCATATTGAGCGCCCTGCGGCTCGCCTCCATGACGACCGCATAGGCGTCGAGCATGATGTCGTCAAGCGTCGCGCCTTCTTTGAGCCGTTTCCTGAATTCCGCCGTCATGCCCTTTAGCTCATCGTCGGTCATTTTGATGTATTTTTGTATGATAAATTTGATCTTGCCCGAACTTTCGGCTTTGTCCAGCGCTTGTTGAAATCTTTCCTCCGCGGCGGCTTTTGCCTGCTCTTCGGTCTCTCCGTTTTTACGATGTACGCTGTCGTCGGGAGCGATCTTCATCGCAAGTTTGCGAAGCTTTTTGATCTTTCTGTCGTTTTCATTGAAAATTGACATATATTCCTCACTTGAGCGCTTTCGCGCCGTCTTTTTTATATTTGCCCTTGCGGGCGGGCGACAACCTTTAAAATTGCCGTATATTTTATGATACTACTTTTTGTCATTGCTGACAAGTCGGTCGTCCTGCTCGAAGGACATTTTTTGCTTTGTGACCGCGGCGGTAAGCACGCTCACTTCCCTCGCGCCCGCCTTGAGCAACGCCTTTGCGCATTCGTTTGAGGTCGCGCCCGTCGTAAAGATGTCGTCCACAAGCAATATGTTGCGCTTTTTCACCTGCGAAAGCACGCACTCGTAGGCGCCCTCGAGGTTCTTCGCCCTGTCGCGCGCGTTGAGCGCCTTCTGCTCGGATGTGTCCTTCCTCTTTATGAGCGCGGGAAGCAGAGGCATATTCAGCCTATCCGCGATCTGTATTGCAAGAAGCTCCGCTTGATTGAAGCCGCGCTTTTTCACTTCTTTATCAGTCATCGGCACAAAGCACACAATGTCCGCGTTCATGCCTTCCTTCAAAAACGTATCCGTCATAAACGCCGCAAGCGTCTCGGCGACATACTTCTTGCCTCCGAATTTGAGGTCGTATATCATCTTCATCGCGAGGTCCCTGTACTCGAAGGGCGCGCGGCACAGCTTGAAACTGCTCTCGTTGTTCTGACATCTGTTGCAGTAGTCGCTCTCGTCGCTCAAAGGAGTGCCGCAATTGAGACATATCTTGTCGCCCACATAAGGAAGCTCGTCGAGGCACTTCGCGCACACTCTGTATCTGCCCCGCGTCTTAAGTTCCGCAAGGCAGACGTCGCAGGTGATCTCCTCGGGATAAAGCGCGTCTACGCACGCCGCTCCGCACCTCTTCAAGACCTCGCCCGCGCCTCTCATAAACGTCTTGAGCCGCTCGCGCTTGACATCAGTCATATGCGCCTCCGTCAAGCTCCTCGTCTATAAGCTCGACAAGCAAAGAGTATCGCCTCGCCGTCCGGTTGTTGCTCACCATGCGTCTCACCGTCTCTTTGGAACCCGCGATGACGACAAGCTTTTTCGCCCTCGTCACAGCGGTGTAAAGCAGATTTCGCGTCTGCAACAAATAGTTGCTGTCAAGCGCGATGACGACCGCGTCAAACTCGCTTCCCTGCGATTTGTGTATCGTTATCGCGTATGCCAAAGAGAGCTGGTCTATGTCGCCATATTGATAAATCGCCACTTTATCGTCATCAAAACGCACGGTAAACTGCATTATCTGCACATTTATGCTTTCTATGACCCCTATATCGCCGTTGAAAACTCCCGTGCCGCGCTCCACTCTGTTGCCCTGAGTCTGCGACCACTCCTGTTGGTAGTTGTTGACGGTCTGCATGACTTTGTCGCCCTCGCGGAACAAAATGTCTCCGCGCTTCAGCTCCTTTTTTGCGGGAGCGGGCGGATTGATGAGCCGCTGGAGTTCCTTGTTCAAATTCACGGTCCCGGCGAGACTGCGCTTCATGGGGCAAAGCACCTGTATGTCCCGGGGGCGCATATTCAGATATTTGGGGAGCCTCTTCGTGACGAGCGCGAGCGTACTTTGACATATCGCCTCGGAGGTGTTCCTCTCCTCGAAGAAGAAATCGTCGCTCCTGTTGTCGAGGTCGGGCATCTGTCCGCGGTTTATCTTGTGCGCGTTTGGGACGATTTTGCTCTTTTCGGACTGCCTGTATATGTGCGTGAGGTAGCTCACAGTGAAGTGTCCGCACCGTATGAGGTCTCCGAGCACATTGCCCGCGCCCACGGACGCAAGCTGATCCTTGTCGCCGACAAGTATGAGCCTCGCGCCCCGCTCAAGCGCGCCGAGAAGCGCGCAAAACACATATTCGTCCACCATGCTGACTTCGTCCACGATGACGACGTCAAGCGGAAGTTTTGCGTTTTCGTTGTAGGCGAAATGCCCCTCTCCGCCCTTCCAATCGAGGTCGAGCATGCGATGTATCGTCTTTGCGTCCTCTCCCGTTGCCTGACTCAGCCTCTTCGCCGCTCTGCCCGTAGGCGCGCACAGCGCCACCCTCTGACCTAGGTCGTCGAACACGCGCAAAATGCACTTGACTATGGTGGTCTTGCCCGTTCCGGGTCCGCCCGTGACGATGTGCACTCCGTTTTCTATCGCGGCGCGCACCGCCTCTTTTTGATTTGGATGCAACTCGAAGCCCGCCTCCTGCTCGAAGCGGCTTATTTCGTGCTCGACGTCCACTTTGAAATCGGACGCCTCACTGCTCAGCCTCAGCAGTCTCTTCGCGATGTTCTTTTCGGTGAGGTAGTTGCGCTTCAAGAGTATCGCGACATGCTCGCCCGTATCGTAGCGTATAAGTTCCTTGAGCATGACCATATCGCCGAGCACGTCCTTTATGCGCCCTTCATCGTCGTCAATGCCGAGGAGCGTCCTCGCCGCCTCTAAAAGTTCGCCTTCGGGCAGATAGTTGTGCCCCGCCTTGAGCGACGCGTCCTTGAGCACGAAAGTTATCGCCGCGCTTATCCTGAAGTCGCTGTTTTTGTCCACGCCCAGCTCTCCCGCGATCCTGTCCGCGGTGGCAAACCCAATGCCGTCTATGTCGTCGACGAGCATGTACGGATTTTTGCGCAGGTTGTCGACGGTCTTTTCTTCATACACCTTGTAGATGCGAAGCGCCATATTTATCGTGATGCCCAGCTCCTGCAAAAACATGATGGCGTCCTGCATCTTTTGAAGTTTGACATATCCCATGCCGAATTCCGTCGCTTTTTTGAGGGATATTCCGCGCACTTTGGCAAGTTCCATGGGGTATTTCATCATCTCGAGGCTGTCTACGCCGAAGCGCGCGACGATCGCCTCCGCCGTGACCGGACCCAAACCGTGTATGAGTCCGCTTGCGAGAAATTTTTTTATGCCGTCCAACCTAGAAGGCTGTTGCAACTTGATCTTATCCGCGACGAACTGCTTGCCGTAGAGGGTCTTTTGCTGAAATTTGCCCTCCACCTCGACGACCATGCCCTCGCTGACGGGCGGGAAAAGCCCGACCACGGTAAATACGCCGTCCTCGCATCTGACGTCGAGCACGGTATATCCCGTTTCGGGACTTTGAAATATTACGTTTTTGACCTCGCCTTTAAGTTGCATTTCCTCTCCGAGAAAAGTATACTGTTTCTTGATTTTTACACATGGGGGGCGAAAATATCGCATTTTTCGCTCCTCGCGCGCGGGTATAAAAAACGGCAGACTTCTCCTGCCGTTTCATCGCGTCGATTCAAAATTTGTATTTTTCCAGAGCCTCTCGCACCTGCTCCACCTTGTCGGTGTTCTCCCAAGTGAATCCCTCTCTGCCGAAGTGCCCGTAGTTGGACGTCCTCCTGTAGATGGGACGGTCTAGTTTCAGCTCGTTGATGATGGCGAGAGGCCTTAAGTCAAACACGTCCTGCACGATCTTTACAATGGTTTCGTCGTCGACGATGCCCGTCCCGAACGTATCGACAAATATCGACACGGGATGCGACATTCCTATTGCATACGCAAGTTGAAGCTCCACTCTGTTGCAGATGCCCGCCGCGACAAGGTTTTTGCAGACGTAACGCGCCATATAGCACGCGCTCCTGTCCACTTTTGTGGGGTCTTTGCCGCTGAACGCGCCGCCGCCGTGAGGACAGAACCCGCCGTAGGTGTCCACGATTATCTTTCTGCCCGTGACTCCGCTGTCGCCTGCGGGTCCGCCTATGACGAAGCGCCCAGTGGGATTGATGTAAAACTTTGTGTCGTCGTCGATGAGGTCTTTGGGAATGGACGGCTTGATGACGGTCTCGATTATCGACCGTTCTATTTCGTCCTGCTCCACGTCCTCGGAGTGCTGACAGCTTACTACAACGGTGTCCACGCGCTTTGGCGTGCCGCCCTCGTATTCCACCGTGACCTGCGCCTTTCCGTCGGGTCGCAACCAATCGAGAAGTTCAAGCTTTCTCACGTCGGTGAGCCGCTTTGTGAGCGCGTGCGCAAGCATTATGGGCATAGGCATAAGCTCGGGAGTCTCATCCGTCGCATAGCCGAACATCATGCCCTGATCGCCCGCGCCTCTCAAATCGAATTCGTCCGAACTTTCCGCGTCGGACGCCATATCCACGCCCTGCGCAATATCTTTCGACTGTTCGTCAATAGACGTGAGCACGGCGCAAGTTTTATAGTCAAAACCCAGCGAGCTGTCGTTGTAGCCTACGTCCTCTATGACCTCGCGCACGATGGCGGGGATGTCCGAATAGTGCGTATCCGTCGAGACTTCGCCGAAAACCATGACTACGCCCGTCGTCGCGCAAACCTCTATCGCAACGCGCGCGGAGGGATCCGCCGCCATGATGTCGTCGAGTATCGCGTCCGCGATCTGGTCGCACACCTTGTCGGGATGTCCCTCTGTCACGCTTTCGGATGTAAAAAACCTTTTGTCCATTATTCTGCGTCCTCGTCGTCGATCTCCGCAAGTTCGGGATCCGCCAATATTTCCTCCTCCGTCTTTTCGGGGGTGGCGTGCACCGTGCTTATGTTCTTATAGCACTTCATGCCCGTACCTGCGGGAATGAGCTTGCCTATGATTACGTTCTCTTTGAGGCCGAGCAACGGGTCTACTCTGTTGTTTATCGCCGCTTCAGCAAGCACTTTCGCCGTCTCCTGGAAGGACGCCGCGGACAAGAAGGACTCCGTCGCGAGCGCGGCTTTTGTGATGCCGAGCAACGTCCTCTTTGCGCTTGCGGGCTTGCCTCCCGCCTCTATCGCCTTTTCGTTTTCGTCCTCATAGGTGAACAGGTCTACAAGTTGTCCCGGCAACATATTCGTATCGCCTTGATTTTCGATCCTGACCTTTCTCAACATCTGTCTGACGATGACCTCGACGTGCTTGTCGTTGATCTCGACGCCCGCGGTGCGGTAGGCGGATTGAACTTCCTTTGCGATGTACTCCTGCACGCCCTTGACGCCCTTCGCCTTGAGCATATCCTGCGGATTTATGGAGCCTTTGGTGAGCGGATCGCCCGCGTCAATTATCTCGCCCTGCTGTACGAGGATGTTCGCGTTGTAAGGTATCGCATACGTCTTTGCGTCGCCGTCCGATGACGTGACCGTGATCTCGCGCCTGTCGTCGGATATTGTGACCGCGCCGCTGTTTTCGGTGATGACGGCCTTTCCTTTAGGATTGCGCGCCTCGAAAAGTTCCTCGACGCGGGGCAGACCTTGCGTGATGTCGTCGTCCGTCGCAACGCCGCCCGAGTGGAATGTTCTCATCGTGAGCTGGGTGCCCGGCTCGCCTATGGACTGCGCGGCTATGATGCCGACCGCCTCGCCTATCTTGACGGGATTGCCCGACGCCATGTTCTTGCCGTAGCACTTGACGCACACACCGTTTCTCGTCCTGCAGGTGAGTATGGAGCGAATTAGCACGCCCGGTTGATGATGCATATCCGAGCCGTTCTTCTCCCAATACGCGGTGAGGATGTTGTCGATCTCTTTCGCCTTATCCGTGGAGATGAGGGTGTCCGCTTCGCAGATGATCTCTCCCGTTTCGGGGTCGACGACGTCGTTTATGGTGTATCTGCCCGCAATTCTGTCCGCGAGCGCCTCGATGACGCTCTTCTCGTCGCGTATCGCGGTGATGAAGGTGCCCTTGTTGTCGTGGCAATCCTGCTCGCGCACGATGACGGAGTGCGAAACGTCCACAAGACGTCTTGTGAGGTAGCCGGAGTCCGCCGTCTTAAGCGCGGTGTCCGCAAGACCTTTTCTGCCGCCGTGCGAAGAAATGAAGTATTCCAAAACCGAAAGTCCTTCGCGGAATGAGGAGCGCACGGGCAACTCTATCGTTCTGCCCGACGGGTCCGCCATGAGTCCGCGCATACCTGCGAGCTGTCTTATCTGACCCATACTTCCGCGCGCGCCGGAGTTTGCCATCATCCATATGGGGTTGAAGTCGTCAAGACCCTTCTTCAACTCTTCCTCGACCTTGTCCGCCGCCTCTTTCCAAACTTTGATGACCTCTTTGTAGCGGCCTTCGTCCGAGAACACGCCGCGGGCATGCAGTTTTTCGATCTTGACCACCTGCGCCTCCGCGTCGGCGATGATCTGCTTCTTGTCGCCGGGAATGTGCATATCGAATACGGAAGCCGTGATCGCGCCTATCGTCGAATACTTGTAGCCGAGCGCCTTGATGTTGTCAAGCATCGCCGCCGTCTCAGTCGCGCCGTGATACTTGAAGCAATTGTCGACGATCATGCTGAGTTGCTTCTTGCCTATAGCCATCGCCTTTTTGCCGAGCACTTTTTGTATGCTCTCTCTGAGCGCGGTGATCTCTCGCAAGCTGTTCTTCGTATCGTCGATGTCAAGCTCGCCCGCCGCAAGTATAGCGTTTTTGATGTTGTCGATCTGCGCGTCGGAGAGGTCCTGCCTCTTTAATATTGAACGCGCGCACGCATACGCCCCGTCCTCGCGACCGCTGCGGAACAGCTCCACAATGGCGTGGAATTGCTTTTGATCTATGTTGGCGTGTATGCCGAGTATGCCCTCGACTTCAAGCTGACCTCTGAGTTCGGGCACGCTTCTGTCCACAAATTGCAGGTCCTGCGGAATGTTGTTGTTGAAGATGCAACGCCCGAGGGTTGTGTGCAACAGCTGATTTTCCTTCGTGCCGTCCTCATGCTCCACGGGAACGCGGATATAGCACAGAGATTGCAGGGTGAGCGCATGCTCGTTGTAGGCGAGCACCGCCTCGTCGAAAGAGCTGTAATAATTGCCTTCGCCGACCGCGCCGGGCTTGACTATGGTCAGATAATAAGACCCTATGACCATGTCCTGCGTAGGCGAAACGATGGGCTTGCCGTCGCTGAGCTTAAGTATGTTGTTGGTGCAAAGCATGAGTATCCTCGCCTCCGCCTGCGCCTCAATGGACAGCGGGACGTGGACAGCCATCTGGTCGCCGTCGAAGTCCGCGTTGAACGCGCCGCATGCGAGCGGGTGCAACTTTATCGCTCTGCCCTCGACAAGCACAGGCTCAAACGCCTGTATGCCGAGACGGTGAAGCGTGGGCGCGCGGTTGAGAAGCACGGGGTGATCCTTGATGATCTCCTCGAGGATATCCCAGACTTGATTTTTGCCCGTATCCACAAAGCGCTTTGCACTCTTGATGTTGTGGCAGAGGTTTTGCTCCACCAATTTGTTCATAATGAAAGGCTTGAACAGTTCGAGCGCCATCTCCTTTGGCAGACCGCACTGATAAAGCTTGAGTTCGGGGCCGACGACGATGACGGAACGTCCCGAATAGTCCACGCGCTTGCCGAGCAAGTTTTGACGGAAGCGTCCCTGCTTGCCGCGGAGCATTCCCGACAGCGACTTGAGATCCCTGTTGCCGGGGCCTGCGACAGCCTTTCCTCTGCGACCGTTGTCGATGAGCGCGTCGACGGCTTCTTGCAACATTCTCTTCTCGTTGTGCACGATTATCTCGGGCGCGCCGAGTTCCTTGAGCTTCTTAAGACGATTGTTGCGGTTGATGACGCGGCGATACAAGTCGTTGAGGTCGCTTGTCGCAAAACGTCCGCCGTCAAGCTGGACCATAGGTCTGAGTTCGGGAGGAAGCACGGGAAGCACGGTGAGCACCATCCACTCGGGTCTGTTGCCCGACTGACGGAAAGCCTCGACGACTTCCAGCCTCTTGACCGCCTTCATGCGCTTTTGACCCGTGGAATTTTCGATGATGTCTTTGAGCTGTTTGCTTTCCTTCTCGAGGTCTATCTCCTGAAGAAGTTCCTGCACGGCTTCCGCGCCCATGCCCACTCTGAAGTCCTTCGCGTCGTATTTTTCAAGCAGATCGCGGTATTCCTTGTCCGTGATGACCTGCTTTTTGACGACTTCCTCCGCCTTGCCCGGGTCGAGCACGATGTAGGACACGAAGTATACGACCTGCTCGAGGTCCTTCGGAGAGATGTCAAGCAAGATGCTTATGCGCGAAGGCACGCCTCTAAGATACCAGATGTGCGTGACGGGAGCGGCAAGTTCGATATGCCCCATCCTTTCGCGGCGCACTTTGGACTTTGTGACCTCGACTCCGCACTTCTCGCAGATGACGCCCTTATAGCGTATCCTCTTGTATCTTCCGCAGTGGCACTCCCAATCCTTTGTAGGCCCGAATATCCTCTCGCAGAAGAGGCCGTCTCTCTCGGGCTTTTGTGTACGGTAATTTATCGTTTCGGGCTTCGTGACCTCGCCGTAAGACCACTCCTTGATCTTTTCGGGGGAGGCGATGCCGATTTGGATCGCGTCAAAATTGCTGAGTTCGTACATACTCTATCTCCTTTATTCCTCGTCGGGATTTTCGTCCGACGGATTGCCGAACAGTTCGCTGATGTCCGTCGTTCCCTCCGTGAGCGAGCTGAAGAAATCCTCATCGTCGCTGTCTGCGTCAAATTTGCTGTCCTCGCCGCCGAAGCCGTCGCCCAAACTGCCGAACAGATCGTCGGGGATACTCGAAGGTTGCGCCGAGAGATCTCCGCCGAGAATGTCGACTTCCTTAAGCTCCGGCGCCCTTCTCATAGGCTCGAAATCGGTGTCGTCGTCCGAATAGTCCCTAAGCTTAATCTCGTCGCCGTCCTCGTTGCGGACCTTGACGTCCAGCGCGAGGCTTTGCAACTCCTTGACAAGCACTTTGAACGACTCGGGAATTCCCGGTTCGGACACGTAGTTGCCCTTGACTATCGACTCGTAGGTCTTGACCCTGCCCACGACGTCGTCCGACTTGACCGTCAATATCTCCTGCAACATGTTCGCCGCGCCATACGCCTCGAGCGCCCAAACTTCCATTTCGCCGAAGCGCTGTCCGCCGAACTGCGCCTTTCCGCCGAGAGGCTGTTGCGTGACGAGGCTGTAGGGGCCTGTGGACCTTGCGTGTATCTTGTCATCGACGAGGTGATGCAACTTGAGGTAGTACATATATCCCACCGTTGCGCGGTTCTCGAATGGTTCGCCCGTCCTGCCGTCGTACAGCTGTATCTTGCCGTCGACTTCGCCGTCCTCGTTGACGATGCCGTATTGCTGGAAGAGAGCCTTGATGTCCTGCTCGTTCGCGCCGTCGAAAACGGGGGTCGCAATTTTCCAATCGAGCATGTGCGCGATGAGTCCGAGGTGGACCTCAAGCACCTGTCCGATGTTCATACGCGAAGGCACGCCGAGGGGATTGAGCACGATCTGAAGCGGAGTTCCGTCCGCCATGAAGGGCATATCCTCTTTTGGAAGCACGCGGCTGACGACGCCCTTGTTGCCGTGACGACCCGCCATCTTGTCGCCGACGGAGATCTTCCTCTTTTGAGCGATGTATACGCGCACAAGTTTGTTTACGCCGGGCGCAAGCTCGTCCTTGTTCTTTCTCGTGAACTGTTTGACGTCGACTACGATGCCGCCTTCGCCGTTCGGGACTCTGAGAGACGTATCTCTGACCTCTCTCGCCTTCTCGCCGAAAATCGCTCTGAGCAGTCTCTCTTCGGGAGTAAGTTCCGTCTCGCCCTTAGGCGTGACCTTGCCGACGAGGATGTCCCCCGCTCTGACTTCCGCGCCTACGCGCACGATGCCGTATTCGTCGAGATTTCTCAGTGCTTCGTCGCTCAAATTCGGGATGTCGCGGGTGATCTGCTCTTCGCCGAGCTTCGTATCGCGGCACTCTATCTCGTACTCCTCGATATGTATCGAGGTGTACAGGTCGTCTCTGACAAGCTCCTCGCTTATCAAGACTGCGTCCTCGTAGTTGTAGCCCTCCCAGCTCATAAAGCCGATGAGCATGTTCCTGCCGAGAGCAAGCTCGCCCTGATCGCACGCGGGTCCGTCCGCGAGCACCGTGCCCTCTTCGAGAAGGTTGCCCTGCTCGTCGTATTTGGGACCCGTCACTCTGTCGCCCTTGTTCACGATGGGGTGCTGATTTATGCAGGTGGACTGGTTGGAGCGCTCGAATTTGCTGAGAGTATATGTCTCTTCGGTGCCGTCGTCGCAAGCGATGACGATGTTCACGCTGTCCACATACTTGACATAGCCGTCCTTATGCGCTATTTTGAGCACTCCGCTGTCGTAAGCTATCTTGTGTTCTACGCCCGTCGCGATCATAGGCGCCTGCGGCTTGAGGAGCGGGACCGCCTGCCTCTGCATGTTGGAACCCATAAGAGCGCGGTTTGTATCGTCGTTTTCAAGGAAGGGTATGAGCGCGGTCGCAATGGATATGAGCTGTTTGGGGTTGACGTCCATATAGTCCGCCATGAGTTTGGGCACCTCGCGGATGTCCTTTCTTATACGGCAATTGACGCGGTTTCGCACAAAGCGGCTTGTGTCGTCAAGCTCCTCGTTCGCTTGCGCGATGATGTACTTGTCCTCCTCGTCCGCCGCCATATACACGACTTCGTCTGTAACATAGCTGTCCACGACTTTGCCGTTTTCGTCCTTGATCTTCTCTATCCTTCTGTAGGGAGTCTCGATAAATCCGTACTCGTTGACCTTTGCGTAGCTCGAAAGCGAGGTGATGAGTCCTATGTTTTGACCTTCGGGGGTCTCTATAGGGCACATGCGTCCGTAGTGCGAGTGGTGGACGTCGCGCACTTCGAAGCTCGCGCGCTCTCTGTTGAGACCGCCGGGACCGAGTGCGGAAAGTTTGCGCTTGTGCGTAAGTTCCGCAATGGGATTGGGCTGATCCATAAATTGAGAAAGCTGGGAGGAGCCGAAGAATTCCTTTATCGCGCTGGTGACGGGCCTGATGTTTATGAGAGTCTGAGGCGTTATCTCCGCATTTTCCTGCGCGGAAGCCATTCTCTCGCGTATTACTCTTTCGAGGCGGGAGATGCCGATGCGGAATTGATTTTGCAAAAGCTCGCCCACGGCGCGCACGCGGCGGTTGGAAAGGTGGTCTATGTCGTCGCAGGTGCCCAAGCCGTATCTCAAGCCGAGATTGTAGTTTGTGACGGCGACGATGTCCGCAAGCGTGATGTGCTTGTAGACAAGCTCGTCCCTGCTCGCCTTTATAGCGTACAGCAACTCCTGCTTGTTGTTGCCGAATTGCGCGATGAGCTTTTGAAGGTTGGGCCAATACACTTTTTCGAGTATGCCCAGCTCTCGCGGGACGCAATCCACGACAGCATCGAGGTCAAGAGTGTTGTTGCCGATCATCTTAAAGACTTTCTTCTTGCCGTCCTTGTCGATATACTCGACGTTGACTTCGTTTACGCCGTTGTTTTGAATGACCTTGCCGAGTTCTTCCGTGACGGTATCGCCCTTTGCCGCAAGTATCTCGCCCGTGATGGGGCTGACGACCTTCTCTGCAAGCTTGCATCCAACAAGACGGGTGCCTATGGCAAGTTTTTTGTTGTATTTGTAGCGACCGACCCTCGCGAGATCGTAACGCTTGTAATCGTCGAAAAGATTGTGGATGAGCTGATTTGCGCCCTCGACAGTGGGCACCTCGCCCGGACGCATACGACGGAAGAGGTCAAGCTTGCCCTGTTCCTCCGTCTTTGCGGTGTCCTTGTCGCAAGTGTTTTTGATCATCTCGTCGCCGCCGAACAGCGTCAGAAGATCGTCGTCCGTGCCATAACCCAGCGCGCGAAGAAGCGTCGTTGCGGGGATCTTCCTCATCCTGTCGACGTGCACCCATTGAACGTCGTTGGAGTCCTGCTCGTACTCAAGCCACGCGCCGCGATTCGGTATGACAGTCGTCGCATAACGCGGCACACCGTTTTTGTCGAGCACTCTGTCATTGTACACGCCGGGGCTTCTCACAAGCTGGCTGACGATGACTCGCTCCGCGCCGTTGATGACAAAGGAGCCTGCCTCCGTCATGAGCGGGAAGTCTCCCATAAAGACCTCTTGCTCGACAACTTCGCCCGTCTCCCTGTTCGTCAGGCGCGCCTTGACTTTGAGAGGCACGGCATAGGTCGCGTCTCTGTCCTTGCATTCCTTGACGGAATACTTCGGCTCGCCGTCGAAGCGGTGGGAGAGGAACTCAAGCTCGAGCTTTTGCGAGAAGTCCGAGATCGGCGAATAATCCTGGAAAACTTCGTCGATCCCCTCGTGGATGAAGCTCTGATAGGAGTTCTTCTGCACTTCGATAAGGTACGGGATAGGCAGAACATTCTTGATCTTCGAAAAATCGCGTCTTTCCGTCTTGCCGTACATCTGATTGTGAATTCTTTGGGCCATATATCCACTCCTTAAAAAAATTCCGATTTGCGTCGACGATTTTTGAGTCGCCCACTTGATTTTTTGATTTTGATACAGTACAGTAATAGTGTTCTTATAACCCCCTACCCCCAAAATTCGAGCTTTCGGGGGCAGGGATAAGTATTATTGCGCAGTTTTTCATTATATACGACGCTGTCAACCCTGTCAAGGGAAATTTTGTAAATTTGTGAATATTTTTATATTATTATATTTATCGCCCTTCGCGAAGGCATCTTTGAACCGCCAACGCACGCCCTGTCCGAGCTTCCCTATACACTTACAACGTCTTGTCCGAGCGATTAACGTACCCTCTCTCGGACACGACGAACTCATACTCTTTACAATTTTTCGCAAATAGCTTATAATCGTCATATGAGGATAGACAAATTTTTGAAAGTTTCAAGAGTCATCAAACGTCGCTCCGTGGCGCAGGAAGCGTGCGACGGCGGCAGAATCGAGGTGAACGGCAAGCCCGCAAAACCCGCTAAAGACGTCAAAGTCGGAGACGTAGTCAAAGTGAGTTTCGGCAATCGCAGTATGTCCTTTGAGGTGCTCAGCGTGGACGAACACCAAACGAAGCAGTCCGCCGAGAGCATGTACCGTCTCATCGAAGGAGAGGAGCTATGAACATCGCCGTCATCATCGCCGCGGGCGGGCAGAGCCAACGCTACGGTGAAAAAAACAAGCTGTTTGAGCGCGCGGGCACAAGCTGTGTGCTTGTAGAGGCGATAAAGCCATTTTTGGACGTCGAGGGCGTGAGCCGCGTGCTCATAGGCGTGCATCCCTCGTTTTCGGACGAGTTGCTCGTAGCGCTGGACAATGCGCGCATAGAGGACAGGCGCATAGCGCTTGTCGCGGGCGGAGCGACTCGCACAAAGACAGTCAAAAACGCCGTATCCGCCCTGCCCGACGACGTCGACACCGTACTCATCCACGACGGCGCGAGGCCCTATGTCACTCGCGACCTCATATTGCGCACTCTCGCCGCGCTTGAGGACGCGGACGCGGCAGTCGTCACAGTACGCTCCTCGGACGCGATGATACGTCTAAAAGATATGCGACCCGTGGATCGCGAAAAATTCGGACTTGTTCAAACGCCTTTCGCCTGCAAAAGGGACGTGCTGGAAAAAGCGTATCAAAATGCAAAAAAGGCATTTTATGATGACGTTTCGGTGGTAAAAACCCTCGATAATGTCAAAATCGCGCAAGTGGACGGCGACCCGCAAAACAAGAAAATAACCCACTCCTGCGACCTCGAAGAGCCTCTCGTCGGTTGCGGATACGACATACACAGGCTGGAGGCGGGCGAGGGTGTGACGCTTTGCGGAGTTTTCATTCCCTGCCCCTATAAGACCGTGGCACACAGCGACGGCGACGTGCCCGTGCACGCAATTATGGACGCCATTTTGACCGCCGTGGGCGAGCGCGACATCGGGCATTTCTTCCCCGTCGACGACCCCGCATACGACGGCGCAAACAGCCTAGACCTTCTCAAGACAGTGTTGTCTGTCGCGGATAAACACGGCAAACGCGTGAACAATGTTTCTGTTTCTGTCATCGCCGAAAAGCCACTTCTCGCACCCCATATCATCAAAATGAAAAAGACGCTCGCGCCCATACTCTCCGTCCCCATCGAACGCATAGGCATAAGCGCCACCACCAACGAGCAAGTCGGCGACATAGGCTCCTGCGACGCCATCGCCGCTTTCGCTTCCGTCCTACTTAAATAATCAGGGTTATATCCGTTTCCATCATTCTGCAACGACGTCGGCGGCAATGCCGCCGACGTCGTTTTTATATCTGGTGAATTATACTATTAAGTGCAACACCATGAGTTAAATAAAAGGTTCATATGCAAAGTCCAACTGTTATAATAAATTTGGACAATAAACGCAGGAGGACGATGCATATGAACTATAAACATATTACCATGGATGAGCGGTGTTGTATACGAAAATATTACAAAGATGGATTAAGTTTAAGGAAAATTGCGGAATTAGTTGGGCGCAACGTGAGTACTATATCCCGTGAGATCCGCAGAAACTGCACTCACACATATGATGTGCCCACGTATTATCCGCAGACAGCGCAGAAGAAGGCTATGCTCAGAAGCTCGTACAGACATCGAGGTATGTTCTGGGGAGAGGAAGTTATAGCGTACATAGAAGATAAGCTATATAAGACATGGAGCCCTGAGCAGATAAGCAATGCTCCATGCGAAATTGAGATGCCGTCCTTTAAGACTATATACCGGTGGATATATCAAGGATACCTGGTTAAAGGCAATACTAAGGTGTTGAGGCGCAAAGGAAAGACAAAGGATGGCAAGGAAACACGAGGAAAATACAATCTCGGAAAGAGCATTAGAAAGAGGGATAAGAGTGTATACCGGCGCAAAGAAGCGGGACATTGGGAAGCGGATACGGTAGTTAGCGGAATGGGAAAGAGTACGGCATGTTTTGTGACATTGGCGGAGAGAAAGACGAGATATTATATAGCGATAAAGGTGCCGAATAAGAAGGCGGAAACGGTGGCGAGAGCGATAATAAAGGCGCTTGGACAATATCCCGGGGAGTTGGTTAAGAGCATAACCTGTGACAGAGGCAGCGAGTTCGCAAAGTGGGAAGAAATAGAGAGAGCACTTAAATGTGACGTATACTTTGCCGACGCATACTGTGCCTGGCAGAAAGGTAGCAACGAGAACAGCAACGGACTCTTGAGAGAATTCTACCCTAAGGGCAGAAATCTCTCAAGAGTGAGCGAAAAGACGTTAGCAAAGAAAATAGCGTTGATAAATGCCAGACCCAGGAAAGTCTTAAACTACCAAACAGCAGAGGACTTGTGGAATAATGAACTACAAAAAGTGTTGCACTTCATTTGACAATTTACCTATCTAAAATCTTAATGACCGGGCGTAATAAATCTTTGTGTTATAACTTTTATGTTATTGACATATAATACTTAATATGCTATAATCCTGACATAAACGTGAAGGAGAATCAAAATGCCTGTCATATCGAGATTTTACGGAATGGTCATAAAAATGTTCTTTTTCGGAGCCTAACACAATCCGCCGCACATACATGCCATCTACGGCGATTATGTCGGAATAATCGACATACGAACTCTCGAAATGTTGCAAGGAGATCTGCCCGACAAAGCGTACAAACTTGTGAGAGAATGGACTTCGTTGCATCAGCAGGAGCTTTTGGAAATGTGGAACTCACAAGATATCCACGCACTGCCGCCTATCGAATAAATTAAAAGGAGGAAAGACCGTGTTTGTCAAGATCACATCTGTCGCCACACTGCCCGACTACGTTCTGTTGGTGGGGTTTGCGACAGGCGAATACAAACAATTCGATTTGAAGCCGCTCATCGAGAAATATGCGCCGTTTAAGTCCCTTAGGCAAGTCGAAGGGCTGTATGAACAGGTAAAAATTGATGTGGGCGGATATGGTCTTGTCTGGAACGACGACCTCGACATCGCCGCCGACGGGTTGTACGAAAAAGGTTTGCCCTGCGCCCCTCCAAGCGATATTACCGCCTACAGACAAAAACTTGTCGAGGAGTTTGTCAAAGCGCGAAAGAACGCACGTTTGACGCAAAAACAGCTTGAGGTGCTTTCGGGCATTCCTCAACCGTGCATTGCCCGCACGGAAAAGGGAACGACCGACCCTCAACTCACTACGTTCATGCGAATGTTGCAACCTCTCGGACTGACGCTTTCAATTACGAGTATTGAAAAATGATGTAAAAATACGCCTATATCATCATTCCGCAACGACATCAGCAGTTTTGTTTCCGACGTCGTTTTAATATCGAAAATCTTAATGACCGGGCGTAAACTATGTGTTGAAGCAAATTTGACGGCACGTAAAATATGAGCGCAAACCGTTACAAACCTAATGACAGGGCGTAATATGTGTGTGGTTCGCAATTCGGGACGCGTTTGACAGGGCGTAATATGTGTGTAGGCGTTCAAAACAGAATTAACTCAATGATTTTAAAAACAGATACACGTCGTGATTTTTTTGGTTTTTATATATGTACTCATCCGTTTCAAACCCCAAACTTTTGTGAAGAGCTATGCTTGCCGCGTTGTCGGTCCGAACTTGATCGCAA
The DNA here is from genome assembly GCA_947589475.1 of uncultured Clostridia bacterium. Classification (GTDB taxonomy): domain Bacteria; phylum Bacillota; class Clostridia; order Christensenellales; family CAG-917; genus CAG-475. The sequence continues at coordinate 60,310 of CANQBO010000002.1, read as the reverse complement.
ACCATCTTATATCCCCTGCTCCTGCAAATTTCAAGCGCCGACATGACCGCTTGCTTGCCATGCCCTTGCCCTTGAAACTCAGGGAAAATCTCGACTCCTACAGATACTACGCTCTCTGAATGCTCGAATAGAGAAAGTTCGCCTACGATATTTTCGCCGTCCACGACCGCGAGCATCTCGAAATATTTGCCTTCGTATTCTAATTTGTTCCATTCAAGGATCATATCCCGAACAGCTTCGACCGACATATTTTGATAATGCGATCGCCGCAAATTTTCCGCGTCGTCCGTTGTGAAATCTCTAAGCGTCATCATTTCCTCCTCCGCCTCTCCGCAAACGGGAATTTTCAACTCTAACTTCTTCCATTATGTTTTCTCTGCCGATTTATCTTTTGTTTTGAGTCCTTAAATATCGAAAACATCGTCTTCATTCGAGTTGTCCGAATATTTATTTTTATTCTTCTTCGATGAGACGATATTTTTGACGGTTTGTATATACCACAATATTCCCGCTATGGGGGAGATGAGCAGACTCAATACGATCATCCCGCCGAAGCCCAAAATTACGCCTATGCGTACCCCGTCCCTGAAAGCATGCTCGGGCGATTTGCCTTCAAAATATTTTTTTGCCAACCGCACTCCGAAAAGAATGGACGGTATTATAAAAAACGCCCAGGAAACGACAATTACCATTGACGTGACCCTGTATGCGTCGGGGACAAAAGCAGGGTCGAGAAGGTATAGCAAGACGACCACACCCGCAAGTATGATGCTTATTGTCAAAACAATCGGCAATTGTTTTATTTTGCTCATCAAATTCTCCTCATAAATTCCCGTTTGTCGCCAAAATTATACTCTAAAATCGCAAACATTTCAAGCTGAAAAGCGCATAGCCCTTTGGCGGCGGCGCTCTGTCGCCTCTAAAGAATTGTCGACAAATTTGTAGACGACTCCGTATTCAAAACAAAAATCGCTGTCCGCGGAAAGTTCCCACTCGTTTACGTCGATGACTTTTTGCCCCTTGAACTCGGTCTTTCGCCCAAGCCAAAGGTTGACGATCATAAATACGTCCTGCTTCATCAGCTGTTTTTTTGCAAACGCTTTGAGCCATTTCAGCTCTTCAAGCGCGTTTGCCGCATAGTTTTTGGATATTGCAGAACTGTACCTCGTTTCGTATTCAAGCCCCAACTCGCTGTCTATCGCATAACAGCTAAAACCCTTGAAAACATCGCCCAAACAGTGCTTTTCCTGCTCGGACAGCTCCGCCCTAAACGCTATGCCACCGTCATACCACATATCGCCGCTCTCAATTGTGGGCAAGATATCCTTATATTTGTATGCCGTCTTTTGAAGTTGCGTTTCCAAAGCCAAAAAGCATTTCATCGACATAACAGTTTCCTCCGCTATTTTGATTTAATTTAGCAACCTTCCGCCGTCATTCCATTCGCCATACATAATGCCCTGCCGCGTATTACAAATGAATTTTTCCAACCGACTTTGAAATAAAGCGAGATTTTTCTTTTTGATTTGAATGGTATCGATCCTAACTCTTATGTACAGGTCGGGGAAATTTTGAAAATTCGCCCATACTCTTTCGTCCGCTTGCAATGCTTTCAAGATGACCTCGTCTATCACAAAACCGCTTTTTGACATATCGGGAAGAACGGCGCGCCCCGCGTCCGTCATTTTTCCGAGTCTTTCCATTCTGCGGCAACGCTCCTTGTTGAGTTCAGACCACCGGCTTCCATTTTTGCGCGGCACGAATTTTTGAGCCGTAACGCCGTTTGACAATTTTTTGGTCGTACTGTCTATCCAACCGAAACACAACGCTTCCTCAACGGCGTCCACATACCAAAAAGTGTCGCTGCCCAGCGGTCTGCCGCGCTTTACGACCACCCAACATTCGCTTTCTTTTGTGTGATTATCTTCGAGCCACGCCCGAAAATCGTCCCTGTTTTTCGCATCGAGCAAATTATTTACTTCCATTTCTTTCCCAACTTGTGCCGCTCTTAAATTTTGTTTACAGCCTTGTAGTGTCCAAATAATATTTCTCTCCGCATTGATGAAGAATACCTTGTTCTACCAAGCGCAAGGTAAACTTATGAAATCCGTTTGGATTTATGACGCCCGCATCCTGAAAAGTAACGGCGGTTTCTTCCGAAACGGCATTCATTTTTAATAGCTTGCCTATAATGTGTCTTTTCCTCATAAGCATAACAGGCATAACCATATTCGATCCTCCGCTAAATTGTAATTTATTTCTCTGATTTTTCCAAAACAAACGAAAAGTTGCCGTCGCTACATTTGCCGTCTGATTCAATGATTATGTAAATCGTTTTATTGCCTGTAAAAGTTTCGGTTTTTCCTTTGGCAGAACCGTCGGTTTCAATGTCAAATAGGTTCAGCTTTTCATCATTAAAATCATAGTGAACTTTTACATTTCCTTCTCCCAACGTCGCTTCATAAGATATAAATACCTCGTCCGCGCTATTGTTTTTCAATTTTATTACATCTATTCCGCTAAAACTATCAAATGAAACCGATGCTTTGTTTGAGGTATTTGTCCTTACCATCAGCGTAGCACTATAATGGCTTATATATTTATTTCCGCAAGCAGATAATGTAAAACACAATATCAATGTTACCACTGCAATGATTACGCTTGCAAATTTCTTCATAAAAAACTACTCCTCTAAACTCTTGTTTTCGCTCAAATTATAGCGGCGTCACAGCATGCCGAGCGCGATGAGTTTGCGCTCTATCGCGGCGATTATGTTTGTGGGGTCGCAGTCCTTTGCGACATCTTCCATGGGACAAATTCCGTCGCCCTTGCGATTTATGATGTTGGGGACAAGGACGTCATAGGCATATGGCACGCCGTACTCCTCGAGCGCAGACTTGCCGCCCTCACTGAGTACACCCGCCTTTACGCTCTTTACTCCGCCGCATATCATAAGCAGAGCCGCCGCCTTGCCGACAATGCTGTCCTCGACGTCCGCGCCCTGCAATATTTTGCCCTCGCCCGTCGCCGCTTGCCACAAGTTTTTTATGCCGTGTTCGAAAAAACTCACGACGTGTCCGCGGTTTTTGATGATGAGATAGCTTCCTCTGCTGACTTCGCTCATATTTTGTACCTCCGCCCTTCATGACCTGCTACAGGTCAAAAACTCTCCGCCGTTTCATACGAAAAGTCGGAGAGTTGTGTTTTCCTTTTCCAAATTGCGCCAAAACAGCAAATGCTCACTCCCTGTCCGCGCGCTTGATGAGGGCATACACGCCTATGACGACAAGCGGCACGATGATGAGTTGCGCATACAGCCCGACAAGCCCCGTCTGTACCGAACTCATTAAAGACGCAAAACTCTTGCCCGCTATGAGGTTGTAGACGACGTATATCGCCCTGCCCGCGACCTGCGCCGCAAGCACCGCGGGGAATGCGAACAACACGCTCTTTTTCATAAGCCCCGTGAACGCGCCCGACACCGCGCCGAATGCGGCAAGCTCCAGCGTCATATACGGCAAACGCTCAAGCGCGGGCATTGCGCTGTTCAGCGCGAGAGAGGTGAAGCCGAAACTCACTATGGGCGAGAGCACTCCCACAAGCAAGCCCCAATGCCAGCCGAGCAGACAGCCCGCAAGCAACACGGGCAAATACATGGGCATCCATACCGACCCCGCCGCCGCGCCGCCTATTATGTGCGCAAGCTGGGGAAGTCCTACGGCGAGCGCCGCAAGCACGACTGCGATCGCGCCCTTGACTGAAATCCTTGCGGGCGCCGACAATTTTTTGAGAACTGCATCCAACATGGTCTTTTTTCCTCCTACCAACAAAATCAAAACTTTATATGTACAAAAACTAAGGTTTAACCCCCGTTTTTGTCATCTTGCGCATTGTCATCTCTTTCTTTTTCGTCGCCGTTCATATGCGACTTCGCTTCCTCGACCGTGAGTAGTTTTAGAGGCGGGCGCATCTCGAGAGTGCTCGGTCTGCCTCCCTCGTCCTCATTCTCGTGATGTCGTTCTTCTCCCGCTTCGGATATGTTTTCGCTGTTTCCCGAGGACGCGTTATTATCCGTTGAGCCTGTTTCAGCCTCTGTTTTAGTTTCCGCTTCGCCTCTTTTGTCGTCCTTTGCGGCTCCTTGTCCTCCGTCCGTATCTGTGCCGCTTTGGGAGCGCGACATTTCAAGCAGAGCCATTATTCGCGCATCCTCTTCTTCCTCCTCCGTCCTGCGCATGTTTCGGCGCCTGTCCGCCTGATACGCCATGAAAAGCAGTACGGTCGCTACGCCGCTGAGCATGCTGACGGCAAGCGCTATAAGCCCCGTCCACCATACCTCGAAAAACAGCAACACCGCGACCGCAAGCGCGCCTACGCACACCGCCGCCGTAAGCGCCATCCAACTTGTGAGCCGTTTCGCTTTCCCCGAGATGTCCGACCTCATAACTCCTCTATATTTGCAGAATGCATTTTAAATCATAAGCGTTTCCCGCATAGTGCGTTTATTATGCGTCTTTTAGTCTTGCGGAGTATTCTCTCGCGTTTTTAAAAGAACGCGCGCTTATTTGATTTTTCTCGAACAGACCTAGCCGAGCACAACGTCCTCAGGTTTTATCTTGCCGAGTTTTCTAAGCCCAAGATCGACTAAAAAGCTGACGACCGCGGGTATCAAAAACAGGCAAAGTATGACGCCGAGCGCGATTTGCCACTGAGGTAGTCCCGCTTGCATGGACATATCTATCGTCCTGAACACGCCGACAAGCCCGCTCGTGCCCATGCCTCCGCCCGCCGCGTCGCAGCGTAGCCCCATAAGTACGGCGACCAGCCCCGCGACCGCGCTCGCGACAATTTCGGGAAGCATTATGATAGGCTTTTTCATAATGTTGGGTATCTGCAACATGGACGTGCCTATGCCCTGCGAGATGAGTCCGCTCAGCTTGTTTTCGCGTATCGTCGCCACCGCGAAGCCGATCATGTGCGCGGAACAGCCCGCGACCGCCGCGCCGCCCGCAATGGCGAAAGCCTCGGGATTTTCAAGCGCTATGGACGACGTTGCAATGGCGACCCATATCGCCGCCGACGACGTGGGCATCGTCAAAAGTATGCCCATAACGATCGCCACGACTATGCCCGTCAGCGCTTTGACCGCCGCGCCCGCCTCGATGAGCAACACTATTGCCTTTGCAAACAGGTCTATGAGTTTGATAAACGGCCACGCGACGAATATCCCCGCAAAACAAAGCGCCATCATACCCAATGGAACGAGCACGATGTCCAGCTTTGTCTTGCCCGCATACAGCCCCGCGATCTCAACCGTGAGCAGCGACACGATGTACGCGCCTATGGGATTGCCTACGCTTGCGGTTTTCAGCGTATCCAGCACCACAAGGTCGAAGTGCGTGCCGTGGATAAGAGCCTCCGTCATCTGCCCCGCGAACGCTCCCACAAGCCCCGTGACCGCGGCGGAGAATATTACGAGAGGTTTTGCGCCCAGCTTGTGGGCTATGCCTACGCCTATGCCCGCGCCCATAAGCACCTTCGCAAGTCGGGAAATGTAATCGAGCGTGAGCGCAAACCCGTTTTGCCCGCACCAACTTGCTATCTGCGCAAGTATCGTGCCCGCGATGAGCGTGCAAAACAGCCCCTGCGCCATGCCCGTGAAGGCGTCTATAAAATAGCGTTTGCAATATTTTTTGAGTATCTCAAGAGGCGTCGCCTTGCGCTTTCTTTGCCCGATATAGGAAAGCACTCCGCCTCCCTGCGCGGTCTCCTTTACGTCGGGAGCGGCGGTTTCTTCGCCGCATGTCATGGAGTCGCCTTCCTCTTGAGGCTCCTCTTCCTCCTCGGCAATCGAGAGAGCGACTTCTTCCTCTTCTTTTACGCTTTCATCTTCCATGCTTAATTTCCTCCCCGAGTCACTTGCTTGAAATGGCGCGCATCTCTGCCTGTCCCAAATTTAGGGACGTTGCCGAAGAGCCGTCCTTTTGCACGGGTATATCGTCAAAGAGCCTGAACACCGTGCCCACGGCAAGCTTGAACATCCTGCTCTCCGTCTTGTCGTCGACATATTCTCCCAAAGACATGAGCGTCGTGCTTCGGACGTTGTGTTTCGCAAAAGCGGTGCTCGGATAACCGTGCAATTGAGACAGCGCCTGCAATAGGGTCCTGTGGGGTATCGTGGAAATTTCAACGCCCTGCTCGTGAGCGACTCCGCTGACGGAAGATGTGAGCTGTGTGGAAAATTCAAGTCTGCGTATGGGGTCGTATTCCGCGATCTTGACCTCCGAGCCGCTGACGTCGCCTATACATATAACTGCGGCGTTATGAAACTCGGGGTGCGCTTTGATGAAAGCTTCCGCCCCGCTGTGCGCCGAATTTTCGCCGCCGAAGGACGCGTACACCAAGCGTACGTCGTCGGGCAGTAGTTCGGGTTGTTCCGCAAAATAAGCGTAAGTCGCCATCGCGGTGCATATGGACAGTCCGTTTGGTATCTTTGCATGCCGCGCAAACGGCGAATAATGGAATAGGGTCGCCACCACGCCCATTACGCCCAGCACGGCGGGAACGACCGTGAATACGGAAATCTTGACGGACGCGTCCGGAGATTCGGTGCCTATCGCCATCTTGAGTATGCAAAACAGCACAAACACAGCCGCGGATATGGGGCAGAGCAACACCGTGAGCCGCCTTATAAGCCCGTAGTCGCGAAGTATGCTCCCCTGTACCGCGTCGTGATGATCCGCGATGACGATCACGCGCTCCTTGACGTCGCGGTCGCGATTTTTGCAACACTCGCCGACGACGTTGTAAGAGATTTCGTCGCTCAATATGCCCGAGAGTTTTTTGTTGCCCAAAAACAGCAGCAGAATTATGACGCTGCCGATCGCGAAGTTGAAAAGCGCGACAAGCGTAAGCAATATGCCTACAAGCCTCCCGCCCGCAAACGACACGTAATACAGCGCATATGACAGCAAAAACCATATGCCCAGCATGAAAAAACAGCCCCTGCCCAAAGCGGGCTTCGCCTTGAACGCCTCCATGCGCACGGGAGTATCCGTTTCCGCCTCGAGTCTGGACCTTATAGCGCGCGCGCAAGCGGTCTCCTGCGCCGTACCCGTGAGCCGTCCTTTGTACCTTTGCAACTCTCGTGAAAAATCCGCGGTGAAATCTATTTCCGCCGCGATGTCCTCATTCGAGATCGTCTGTTTTGACAAACTGTCTATATCCATAACGCTTATTATATCACACCCCGTCTTTATACGCAAGATTATATTTCGCCCGCGCGCACATATGCGCGCAGGTCCATCCGCGGGCTACGCACCCGCAAGAATACAATTTAAGGTGCGGATCGTTGCTCCACACCTTAAACTTACAGGTATTATTCTAAACGAGTAGCCCCGCTGATGCAGATCCATCAAGCCGTCAGCCGACATACCAGCCCGCAGTGCCTTTCGTGACTCCTTCGGCAAGGTCCTTTTGAGCGGCCGGAGAACCGTTGACCGTCATCTCGGACGCATAAGCGATCGTTACGCCCGCAAACTTAGCGGTCAAAGTAGCGCTGCATCCATGAGTGAAGTCGAGGTCCATACTCGCGCCGAGATTTTGAAGCGCCGCGGAGAGCAGAAACTCGAGATAGGTCGTCCCTTCGGGTTTTGTCGAGAAGTCGACGCCCGCAAGCGTGAGGGGCGCCTTACTTTGTGCGTCGGCTATAAAAATCTCCTTTATGGCGTTGTCGATCAGCTGTGCAGCGGCGTCAATTGCCGCTTTGTCAAGTTGTTCTGCATCGGGATTTGCGCTCATTGCGACCGCGGCGACGATCAAGTCTTTGAGCTGTTCCTCGCAACCTTTTAGCGTCCATGCCGGCACTTCGGGAGTCTTATCTGTGGCTTTGATGGGCAAGCCGAACATCTTGTTGACTATATTGCAGACAAATTGCACCGAGTTGTCGACGCTCAGCTGTATCTTGCCGTCGTCAAGCCCCTTGATCGCGTCTCTGAACAGAATGTACAGGAGGTCTGATGCGCACTTCGTGTTTAGCGGCGCCGTAGCGACCGCTTTGTTCTGATTGCCGCTGTCAACGATATTCTTTATGCCCGAGACGATGTTGTCTACCGCCGCTTGCAACAAGTTGTTGGGGTCGATATTCGTCCAAACCGCGCCTTTGAAGTCCGATTTGATTTTCTTATGATCCCCTGCCGCTCCGCCTTCGAAGAACAGATCTGCAAACTCATTGAGTTTTGTCTTGTCCTCTTTGAAGAAAGTATCGCCTACGCCCTTATATATGGCGTCGCCCAAAAGTTCGACGACTTTGTCCGCCGCGTTGAGACCGCATAAAGTGACTGTGTTGTCGACTACGAAAGCGAGTCTGCCGTGCACATAGCTTAAATCTATTATCTTTTTGTTGTCGTACTGAACGTAGACATTTGCCTGCGTGCCGTTTTGTGACAAGTCTTTTTGTTCAAAGTCTAGTTTCAGCTTTGCGCCGAACTCGAATTTCTTGTCGTGGTTGGGGCCGTCTAAAGGCTCGCCGTTGAGGGTCACGCCGCTTATATCGAGCGTATTTTTGACCTCGAGCTGAACGTCTTTCTTGTATGCCGTCTTGTTGACGGTTACAGGATGTTTTGCGGAGTCGCCAAACTTAAGGTCCTTGATCTGTATCGCCACAAAGGGGTGCTTCCCGTTCATCGGTACGGCATAAGACGTATCCTCGATGTCAAGGTTTATCGTGACTCCGTCCTTAATGGCGTCGTCCCCCTCCTTGACATAACTTATGTCAAAATGCGCGTTTGCCCTGCTGCCCTTAGGTATTATACTGTTTTTGATAGTGTCCTCGAGCATGGAGGACGTCACGCTGTATGTGTCGCCGTTTTTATATGCTTTGAAAAATTGCTCGCTGATGTCCGCGTTGGTGAGAGCGCGCTTTATGCTCAACTTGCCATTGTTCATAAGCCCTTCCGCAAAAGCGGGGCTGATGCCTCGAACAAGCTCCACTATGTCTTGAGGATCGAAGCCGACAAAAGGCAAAATGCCGTTGACAAGGTCGTCAAGGCTCCACTCCTCGCCCATATCGCCGACGATCGTATCGAGTATGTCCAGAAGCGTCATCGGGTTTTCTTTGATCGTAAAGCTTTTTTTCAAAAGTTTTCCGTACAGCGTCGCCCCGAGATCGTTGTTTGAATAGGTCTTTTCTCCCAGCTCAAACGCGATGTGCAGGGGGAAGAGGATATGCTGTCCCGCAAAGTCGATGTAAAAGTTGTCAGGCTCCGCGATCGCATAGTATATCCCCGCGATCTCGACGCTTCCCGAATACAGCGTCCCCTTGATCACGGTGTTTTTGCTGTCCTCGTTCTTCCTGTCTACGACTGCCTCGAGCTTTATGCCGAACTCCGTGCTCTCCTCGTTGTTGTAGCCTACGATGACTTGCTCGTATCTTTGCGTGCCCTTGATCAAATCACCCTGGACTTTCTCAAATTTCCTTGTGCCGACTTTGATGCCTATATCCGCGCTGAGATAGACGCTTTCGTCCGAGATATTCTCGTTTCCGATGTCGTCCGCCACCTCCCACAGACTGTTGAAATAGTCTACCGAGGAATATTTGTATGCGTCTGCTTGAGTCGTACCTCCGTCCTTGCTCGGATTGTCTTTGCCATTGTCGTCCTTCGGATCGCAAGCGACAAGCGCAAAGACCATGACAAGCGCCAACACGACGATGAGCATAGCCCGCAAATTGAACTTTTTCATATTTATTTCCTCCATTGACGCACGCGCCCTCCTCGCCTTGCGTAAGCGCCTTACGCGCGCGTCTATTGATGTTATCAGTATATCTCAATGCTTTATTCTTGTCAATATTGCCGCTTTCCAAAATGCTTTATTTAATTTATATAAAGCTATATTTCCACACAAAAATGCGTCTGCCATCGGACAAGGCAATCGACGTGTATAAAAACGCTCGGACAAAGGTTGCGTTATAAGTCGGGACCCCCACCACCGCGCAAAGCGCGGAGCCTCCCCCTATATTCACGTTGTCTGAGCAAAATCGGGGTCCCCACGAAAAGCATTTTTCGTGGGGTAAATCAAGGGCGATGCCAACACCCAGACACAGATTTCCGTTATAAGCCCAGACAGAGTTTTCGTTATTATACAAAGACAACCTTTCAATTATCCGCTTATGGGCATACCCCTTTACAGCGTGAGTGTAGGAACGTTATCGGGGTCCCCGCAAAATTACGCAGTGATTTTGTGGGGTGATTTTAGGGGGAGGCTCCCGCTGAATAGCGGGTGGTGGGGGTCTTAGAGAATACACTCAGACAATGCATGACGCTTATTACAAAAACGCACAGTCAGAAGTTAGGTAAAATAAAAGAAACACTCAGATAAGGCAAACGTAAATATCATGTTCTCACGCAGGAATTTGGCAATTGCATACAATCAAAAAACGCGCAAACTAGTGACTAAAGTCACGACGTTCGCGCGTTTTTAGCTTGGGTTTGCAATGGGCAAATCGCCCTTTGCCGAGGCGTGGGCGAGTAGCCCACTTACAACATTACGAAGAAGCGGGGTGGAACCCCGCATAATACTCACTCAGCACATGCCGCCGTCGACGGAGAGGGTCTGTCCCGTGATGTAGGGATGTTCGGCGAGAAAGAGAATGGCTTCGGCGACTTCGGCGGGGGAGCCGAGGCGACCGATGGGGATATGATCGGCGATGAGCGCGGCGACCTCATCCTCGGTGTAGCACTTCATCATATCGGTGTCGATGGCGCCGGGAGCGACCGCGTTTACGGTGACGCCCATGGGGGCGACTTCCTTTGCGAGGGCTTTTGTGAAGCCGATGAGCGCGGCTTTGCTTGCGGAGTAGGCGACCTCACAGCTTGCGCCCTGCACTCCCCATATCGAAGAGACGTTGACGATCGCGCCGCGCCCTGCGGCGAGCATATCGGGAAGGACGGTATGCGTCATGAGGTACGCGCCGTCGAGGTTGACCGCCATAAGCGCGCGCCATTCTTTAGGGGACATATCGATGAGCAAGCCGCTTTTGGAGACGCCCGCGTTGTTGACGAGGATGTCGATATGCTTGAAGCGCGTTTTTGCGGCTTGATAGGCGGAGAGGACGCTGTCGCCGTCCGCGACGTCGCATTTGACGGCGAGTATGCCTCCGAATCTCTCGTCGAGTTCGCGCTCGAGCGCCCTTGCCCTATCCTCGCTTTTCAGATAGGTGAAAGCGACGTTGTATTTGCCCGCCGCCGCGCGCACGACCGCCTCGCCTATGCCACGACTGCCGCCCGTGATGAATATTGTCTTTGTCATGATGATACCTTCGCTTTCCCGCGATTTTTTGTATGCAAAAGGGCGGGAATTTCCCGCCCCCGAATGAGTGCTTTTGTTTACTCTGCGTCCTCGTCCTCTTCAATGGGAATTCCGACGTAAGCCGTCTTGACTTGCTCGCCGTCCTCGTCGAGCTGTCCGTAAATGGGCTTTGTGACGTCGATGCAGTGGACATAGTTGCTGTCGTCCGTCGCGAAGAAGAAGAGGTTGGTGCCGATGAAATCGAGATTGAGCCAATCCGTCTTGATGCCCTCTCCGAAAACGATTGCCTGATTGTCGAGCTTCGTCAGATCATAGGATATGCAGGCAAGTCCCGTGACGGAAGACGACGTATAATATATCTTTTTTGCGTCCTTGTCCGCATAGCAAATCGTGGGAGAGCCGCTGACGATGAGCCTGTCCTCGAGTTTGCCTTCGTCCGTCGTCTGCTCGGTGGTGGGCTTGTCGAATTTGTAGACGTTGCTCGAGACGGTGAGCAGTGCGCCCTCACCATATCCGAGAGGATAGACGGAAGAGACGCTTTGCGTGGTCATGCGATACTCCGTTTCCTTGATGTTGCTCGCCTTCGCGCAGAAGAAACCGTCCGATGTGTCGGATGAGCCGTTGCGGTGGGTCTTTGTGTAGTACAGCGTGACGTCGTTTTCCTCGACAAGCATGTTGACAAGCGTAAACTTGAACACTTTGAGAACGCTCTTCGCGGGATCGTCCTCACCTTCAAGGAAGGTGTCTTCCGTCGCGAGCACTTTTTTGTCCGAGCCGTCCCACTTGATGGAGCACAGGTTGTTGTATTGCTTATAGCTGTCCGCGCCTGTCACGCTCTCGACATAGAAAATGCGCTCGCCGGGATCGTCCATACTCCAAAGCACGGTGCCCGAGACGTTTTGAATAAGAGTGCCGCTCTTTGCGCCCTTGCCGTTGTCGATGGACTTGTTGGTCTTCATGCCCGAAAAGTCGATGTAATTTACGGATGTGCCGCTGACATAGAGTATTCTGTTTGGAGTGAAGAGATACCTTGTGTCGCGTCCGCTTATCTTTGCGATCTTCTGAGTGACGGAGCCGTCCGTCTTTGTGCGCATAAAGTCGATGTCCGTGGTGGAAGCGGTGCCCGTCTTATCCTTGTCATAGTTGGGCGTGGCATAATATATCCACTCGCCGAACACGGCGATGCCGCCGTCCTTTACGCTGCTTGAATAGAGCACCGTCTTTGGCACGACGACCTGCGTCGTGGAGTTGTCCACCGTCAAAGTGCCGTTTTCTTCGGTCACTTCACTGCGCAGGATCGCCTGCTTGACAGGGACGCCGAAAGTGTTGTCCGCGTCCGTACCGTCAAAGCCGTTGACATAGTAGAGATACTTGCCCTGCTTCACGGCATAGCCGCCGTTGGATATCACATCCGCATTCGATTCGCCGGGGGCAAGCTTGTTCCACTTGTACTCGTTGCAAGCGACAAGCGCCAGCGAAAGCACTAGGACGAGAGCCAAAACCGCGGCTATAATTGTAATTTTCTTCTTCATAACTTAACTCCTGTTTGCAAACGTCGCGGGGACGCGTGCAAAAAGTCTATGCTATATATTTATAAACTATATTTCGCGCCTTGTCAAACATAACTTGCCTCATTTGCGCTTATTTATGGGTGAATTTCCTCAAAACTCACTATATTCGGCGCATTTTGCAAAGTCTACGCCTGTCCCTTCGGCAAGTCAAGCTTGATGTGCACCTCTTTGAGTTGTTTGTCCGTTACCGTCGAGGGGGCGCCCATCAAAACGTCGCGGGCATTTCTGTCCATGGGGAAAGTGATGATCTCACGGATGTTTTGCTCGCCGAGGAGGAGCATGACCATTCTGTCCACGCCGGGAGCGATGCCCGCGTGCGGAGGCGCTCCGAATTTGAAAGCGTTGTACAGCGCGGAAAATTTCTGCTCTATAACGTCCTTGCCGTAGCCGACGATTTCAAACGCGCGCTCCATAATGGCGGGTTCGTGATTTCTGACCGCGCCGCTTGACAGTTCCACGCCGTTGACGACGCTGTCGTATTGATATGCAAGAATGTCCAAAGGATCCTGCGTGTTGAGCGCCTCGAGGCCGCCCTGCGGCATGGAGAACGGATTGTGGCAGAAGCCGAGTACGCCGTCATCGTCGTACTCGTACATCGGGAAGTCCACGATCCAGCAGAAACGGAATGCGTTTTTCTCAAGCAAGTCAAGCCCCGTGCCGAGTTCCGTACGCAAATAGCCCGCTTGTTTTTCTACGCCCTTTTCCTCCGCTACAAAAGCGACGAAACTGCCCGCCTTGAGTCCCAGCCTCTCGACAAGCGCGTCCTTCGCGTCCGCCGCAAATTTCGCTATGCCGCCCGTAAGCTCGCCGGTGTCGTCGAGGCGGAGCCAATACATGCCCGAAGCGCCGTTTTGTTTAACGCGCTCCGCGAGGGAGTCTATCCACTTCCTCGTCTGCGTAAAATTGTCCACCGCGACAGCCTTTATCGTCTTGCCCTTCTCGAAGAACGGCGCCTTGCCCTCGAGGATGTCCGTAACGTCCTTTATGAGCAGGGGGTTGCGCAGATCGGGCTTGTCGGAGCCGTAATCCCTCATCGCGTCGCGATAGGAGATGCGACGGAAGGGACCCTCGTCCACTTTGCAGCCCGCGGGAGAGAACTCCTTGAAAACGCCGCTCAAGACCTGCTCCATTACGGCAAATACGTCCTCCTGCGTGGCGAAGCACATCTCGCAATCGAGCTGATAGAACTCGCCGGGACTTCTGTCCGCGCGCGCGTCCTCGTCCCTGAAGCAGGGCGCGATTTGGAAGTATCTGTCAAAGCCGCTCGTCATAAGCAACTGTTTGTATTGCTGGGGGGCTTGCGGAAGCGCGTAAAAACGCCCAGGGTATATCCTCGACGGCACGATGTAGTCCCTCGCTCCTTCGGGCGAGCTTGACGTAAGAATGGGCGTCGTGATCTCGAGGAAACCCAGCTCCGTCATCTTCTGCCTCAAATAGCTCACAACTTTCGAGCGGAAGATTATCTTGTTTTTGACCTCGGGGTTGCGCAGGTCGAGGAAGCGATATTTGAGGCGAGTGTCCTCTCTCGACTGCGTGGACGCGGCGATCTCGAAGGGGAGCTGTTCATAGCACCTGCCGAGTATTTCCACCTTCTCGGGCTCGATCTCTATCATACCCGTAGGCATATCTTTATTCGGTGCGCTCCTCAACGCCACCTTGCCCTCGACGGACACCGTGCTCTCGCGCGGAATGGAGCGTATCTGCTCCTTCAAAGCCTCGTCGCTCGCGACCGCTTGCGTGTAGCCATAGTAGTCTCTCAACACGAAAAAGATGACCGCGCCGAGGTCGCGTACACTGCTAAGCCAACCGCAAAGTTTGACCCTTTTGCCGACATCGCTCTCGCGAAGCTCTCCGCAATTGTGTGTTCTCATTTCCATAGCCAAAACCTCAATTTCAAGAGTTTATTTGTATATTTTGCGAGGATAAACCCCGCTTTTTGCAGTTTCACAACAGCTTGACGCCTTTCTTCTCGCACTCCGCGCGCATCTCGTCGGGCCAAATTCCCACCTGCACCTCGCCGATGTGCGCCTTCTCGAGAAGGAGCATACAAAGCCTCGACTGTCCTATGCCTCCGCCTATCGACAAAGGAAGTTCGCCCGCGAGCACTTGCTTGTGATAATCATACTTCAGCCTGTCCGTCGCGCCCGCGATCTCAAGCTGTCTCAAGAGACTGTCCGCGTCCACTCTAACGCCCATAGACGAGATCTCCACACTGTCGTCGATTACGGCGTCGTAAAAGAGGATGTCGCCGTTTAAAGTCCAATCGTCATAGTCGGGCGCCCTGCCTTCGTGCGGCTTCCCGTCCGAAAGCGCGCCGCCTATGCCCATCAAAAACACAGTGCCGTATTCCTTGCATAGCGCCCTTTCCCTGTCGTGCGCCGAAAGGTCGGGATAGCGGTCGAGCGCCTCTTGCGCCGTCACAAATTTGACGTCGCGCGAGAGCGAAAGCGTTATGTTTGGAAAATACCTCTTCGTTTCCTCCAGCGTGTCGACGACCGCCCCCACGATGCGCGAGACCACCATCTTCAAAAAGTTCGCCGTACGGTGCCCCTTCGAGATGACCATCTCCCAATCCCACTGATCCACGTACACACTGTGCTGTGCGTCGAGGATGTCGTCGCGACGTATGGCGTTCATGTCCGTATACAGCCCCTCGCCGTCGCGATAGCCGTATCTTTTTAGGGCTACGCGTTTCCACTTCGCAAGAGATTGCACGACTTCCACGTTCGCTCCGCCTAAGCCGGGAACATCGAAAGTCACTGGCCTTTCCACCCCTGTCAAATCGTCGTTTATGCCCGTCCCGCTGAGCACAAACAGCGGCGCGGACACCCTCTGTAAGCCGAAACATTTGACAAGATTGCGTTGAAACGTGTCCTTGACAAACTTTATCGCCTTTTCGGTGTCCCGTACGGATAATTTTGATGTATACATATCTGTTGACATAGCGTTGATATTTACCAAAGCTGTTTCTGTTGCCCAATCTTTGCGCTGACGCTGTATTTCGCCAAACATCGTTACCCCAAACTTTGATATTTGGATGCATGACGCGAAAGCGTTTTGCGTTGTCGCGCCTAATGTACATGGACGTACATGACGCGAAAACGCAAGGCGCTGACAAAGTCAGGCGCCAAATAGCAAAGTTTGGTCACATAAGGTCGCCGGCGGTACGCGCATAAAGCTGCACATCCCGTATATTGTTTATTCCCGTGACATACATCAAGATGCGCTCAAGCCCGAGGCCGTAGCCGCTGTGGGGCACGGTGCCGTACTTGCGCAGATCAAGATAGCCCTCATAGTCGGCAAGGTTCATGCCGCGCTCTACCATCGCCGCCTTGAGCTTGTCGAAGCTCTCCTCGCGCTCGCTGCATCCGATGATCTCGCCCACGCCGGGCACGAGAAGATCGGTCGCCGCAACGGTCTTGCCGTCGTCGTTTTGCTTCATATAGAAGGACTTGATGTGCTTCGGATAGTTGATGATGAACACAGGCTTGCCGAGAACTTGCTCCGTAATGTAACGCTCGTGTTCGGACTGAAGATCAAGTCCCCACTCAACGGGATATTGGAAAGTTTGCCCGCTCTTTTTGAGGATATCTATCGCGTCCGCATAGTCGAGAATTGCAAATTCGCTGTCCACTACGCTTTGCAACTTGTCCCGCAAGCCCTTTTCAAAGGCGTTCTCAAAGAAAGCGATCTCGTCGGGGCACTCGTCCAAAACCGCCTTGATGATGTATTTTATCATGCTTTCGGCGATCTTGATGATGTCGGGGAGCTTCGCAAACGCGACTTCCGGCTCCACCTGCCAAAACTCCGCCGCATGGCGCGGGGTGTTGCTGTTTTCGGCGCGGAAAGTGGGTCCGAAAGTGTATATCTTGCCCATAGCCATCGCCGCAACCTCGCCCTCGAGCTGTCCGCTGACCGTAAGCCCCGCCTTCCTGCCGAAGAAGTCGCCTAAGATGTAGCTGTCCTCGTCCTTCGCCTTGAGCGCGTCCGCATAGGTGTTTGTCGTCACTCTGAATATCTCGCCCGCGCCCTCGCAGTCACTGCCCGTGATGATGGGCGTGTGCACATAGGTGAAGCCGTTCTCCTGAAAGAAACGGTGTATCGCAAAGCTGAGTTTGGAGCGCACTCTCAGCATAGCGTTGAAAGTGTTCGTGCGCGGCCTAAGCGCGGGTATGGTGCGCAAAAACTCCATACTGTGGTACTTTTTCTGCAAAGGATAGTCCGCGGGACAATCCCCGAGAAGCTCTATCTTGTCCGCATTGACCTCGACGTCGCCCTCCTTGAGCGCGGGCACGACCTTGCCGCTCACCTTGACGGATACGCCGTTTTTCATGACCCCGCTCAAGTCGCCCGCGTACTCCGCCTTGTTCACGACGATCTGCAAGTGTTTGAGAGTCGTGCCGTCGTTGAGCGCAAGAAACGCCATGTTTTTGCTGTCGCGCGCCGTGCGTACCCAGCCCGCCACAACGACTTCCCTGCCGATATAGCTCTTGTCGGACATGATCACCGCAATATCAATGTTTTCCATAAAGCAACCTCTTTTAATAATCTATAATTATAAATACAAAAAAATAGTTTGTAAAGTATTTGCTTGCATTTTGCTAAGGGCTTTGGACTATTGCGAAGCAATACCTATATAAGCCTTTAGCAAAGTGCAAGCGGGTGGTGGGGTAATATATATAAACACTCGGACAATGTAAACGTAAATATCAAGCTCTCACGCAGGAGTTTTGACACTTGCATACAGTCAAAAAACGCGAGCGACGGCAAACATTTGCCTAGCTCGCGTTTTTAAGCTTGGGGTGCTGGGGCTGAAAGCCCTTGCCGAGGTGTGGGCGAAAAGCCCACATAAATTCTCTGTCAATCCGAGTCGAGGGCGTCGAGGCGGATCTGTTTCTTCTCTTCCTTGGTGAGCTTTCTGCCCTTGCCGATGATGATGCTGTCGCCGTGCTTGACGAAGATCATCAAGACTATTGCTACGGCTATGCAGATCGCGCTGTAGACAAACAGTCCGCGGTTGGAGATGTGGTCCATGACGAGGCCGCCGAGGAAGGGCGTGATCGCCTGAGCGGACATTGTCGCCATATAATAGTATCCCGTGTACTGACCGACGGTCTGCGCCGTGGAAAGCTCTGTGACCATGGGGAATGTGTTGACGTTGGCGATGATGAGTCCGAAGCCCGAGATGAGATAGAACAGCGAGAAGAGCACGGCGGGGATAAGCGCGTTGGGATTTGTACGCACGAATGAGAAGATGAGCACGAAGGAAATGACGGCAAGGCCGAAGCCTATGATGATGGATTTACGACGTCCTATCTTTGCCGCCAAATAGCCGACGGGGATGAACGCTATGGCGCTTATGCCCATGCTGACGCCCGAAATTATGGACGCGACGCCCGCTGAAAGGTTAAGCTCCTTAGTGGTATAAATGGACAGGTTGGAAGATATTGCATTGTAGCCCATGAACCACATGAATATGGACGCGAGGATGAGCCAGAATGAGACCATTTTGGACTTTTCCTCCTGCGACTTTGCGCCCCACCACTTCTTGGGGTTCTTTGACGCGAACCACTCCTTGATGTCGAACTTTTTCTTGTCGTTTTCGACGACCTGTTTTGCATATTCGTATGCTTCGGGAGGAATTGCCGCAGTGCCGCCTATTGTCGCTTCCGCGTCCATGGACACGTCGCCGACGACGCCCTCCTTGCCCTCTCTGATAAGCTCCGAATTTTCGCTTGAGGCGTCGCTCTCGGAAGCTTCGTCTGCCACTAAGGGGGCTTGAACATCCGCACCCGCGGCGTCCTCGCCCTCTTCTATGAGACCTTCGGCAAACTTTTGAGCCTCGGGATCTTCGCCTTCGGCGAAGTCGTCTATTTCATACTCTTTGCAGATCTCCTCGCACTTCTTGACCATCTTGCGTTCTTTGACGAAGGCGATAAAGCCCGCGAGCAACAGCAACATGCCCGCCGCAACACTTGCGAAGATTATGACATAGTTGTACAGACTTGTCCCGAACAGCACGACTGTGTAAATGAGGAATGCAATTGCGCCGCCTATGCCGCCGCAAAGGTTGATGATGGCGTTGCCCTGCGAGCGCAGAGGCTTTGGCGTGACGTCGGGCATGAGCGCGACCGCGGGACTTCTGAACGTGCCCATCGCGACCAGGACAAGAAGCAATATCACCATGTATACCGCAAGACTCCCCATGCCGCTCACCTTGGTCACTTCGTTGTAAATTCTGTCGGATGTATAGTTGTTGATGCCCGAAGCGACAAATTTGTTGTATCTTTGATTGCTCTCTAATATTTCATGATAATATTTGCCGTTTGGCGCCATATCTCCGGGATGATTTACTAAATCATTAGGGTCGCCCGCATCAACTATTTCATCTTCGCTTGTTTTGCCGTCCCCGTTAAGATCATAATAGTACGTTTCCTTGCCGAGCATGCCCAGAATGGCTTTTTTGGAAGTCAACTTGCTGTCAAAACGTATGGCGATGAATTGTTCTTTAGTGATGCCGTCTTTTGCGAGATAGTCAAGATCGCAATAGTTTGACGCACCTTCCTTTTCCGCTTTGGCATTGTCATACCACTCCGTGAGCAGAGGCTCCATAAATGAGTCGTTGTTGAGGTCCGCCGTTATGGACGCGGAAAGCTCGTCCGCTTTTGCTTGTTGTTTTAGCGTTGCGACCGGCACAAACACCATAAGTATGACGGAAGCGAGTGTGCCTATCACAATGAATGGCGTGCGGCGACCGAATTTCTTTGCCAGCTTGCCGTGCGCGTTGTCGCTCAGCTTGCCGAAAAGAGGAAGCATAAACAGGGACAGCAAATTGTCAAGTCCCATGATCAGTCCGCGCAAAGCGTTTGGCAGACCGTAGGCGTGCTCCAAAAGAAGGGGCACGACAAAGTCGTATGCCGTCCAAAACAGCATGATGATCGCAAAAGCAAAGCCTACCTTGAAGGTCTGGGGATAGTCCAGCTTCAACGGCTTTCTTCCCTTCTCGTCAAGAATAGGCTCTGCGGCTTGTTTGGATTTTCTCATAAAATTCTCCTCATAAATGACATGAGCAGACGCTCACAATTTGTATTATAAAGGAAAAAATACAATTAAACAAGCCAAAATTTTATATTGACGAAATTTTTTCGACATTAGATTTTGTGATTTCAAACATAACCGATTAGAACGCTAAAATGGTGAAAAAAGAAGCAGGAATACGTCAAAACCGCTCGGACAGATGTAGCGTTAATTTGCTCGGACAAGGGGATCTTTCGACTTCGCTCAAGATGACGGAAATATTAGGTGTCATTCCGAGCATAGTCGAGGAATCCCCGGGTTTTATAATAAAACTTTCAGAAAACTCTCTCGCAAATAACAAACTCTCACGCAGGAGTTTATACCATTGCAAACAATCAAAAACGCGCAGACTGGGCGATGAAAGAGCCTAGTCTGCGCTTTTTAGCTTGGGGTGCAGGGGACGAAGTCCCTTGCCGAGGCGTGGGCGAGGAGCCCACATAAAGCTCCTTTGCCGAGGGTGCGGGGCAAGTAGCCCTGCATGGGGCGACGAAGTCCCTTGCCGAGGCGCGGAGCAACGCTTCGCATAATATACTAATCTTTTCAAAATTGTTGCCTAAACGCGGGCACGGGTATATAATGTATGTCGCAAATAAAGCGGAGGTCGCCTGGATTTTATGGCAAAAGATCAAAACGATAAGCAGTTTGTCAAAGACATCGCGGATATGAACATAGATTTCCCGCAGTGGTACACGGACGTCGTGCTGAAGACGCAACTTGTGGATTACGGTCCCGTCAAGGGCACGATGGTCATACGTCCGTACGGTTATGAGATTTGGGAGCGCATACAGGCGGAACTCGACGCGCGCTTCAAAGCGACAGGGCACAAAAACGCCTACTTCCCTCTTTTCATTCCCTACTCCTTTTTAACGAAGGAAGCGGAACATGTGGAGGGCTTCGCGCCCGAAGTCGCGCTGGTGACGCACGTCGGAAAGAATGAGCTTGAAGAGCCGCTTGTCGTGCGCCCGACGTCGGAGACTATAATATGCTCCATGTATGCGAAGTGGGTACAGAGCTACCGCGATCTGCCCGTACTCATCAATCAGTGGGCAAACGTCGTGAGGTGGGAAAAGACGACGCGCCCCTTCCTTCGCACCAGCGAATTTCTGTGGCAGGAGGGGCACACCTTGCACGCTACGGAGCAGGAGGCGCGCGAAGAGACGCTGAGAATGCTCGAAGTCTATCGCTCCTTTATGCAGGACGTGCTGGCGATAGACGTGTTGACGGGCGTCAAGACGGAAAAGGAAAAGTTTGCGGGCGCGGTGGAAACCTACTCTATGGAGGCGATGATGCTGGACGGCAAGTCCCTGCAGGCGGGCACCTCGCACTATCTGGGCAACAACTTCGCTTCCGCGTTCGAGATCAAGTATCTCGACAAAGACGGACAGCTGAAAAATCCTTATCAGACGAGTTGGGGCGTATCGACGAGGCTTATCGGCGCGCTCATCATGGCGCACGGCGATCAGCGCGGACTTAAATTGCCTCCGCGCGTCGCGCCTATACAAGTTGTCATCGTCCCCGTCGCCGTACACAAGGAAGGCGTGCTTGAAAAGGCGAACGAGATCTACTCCGCGCTCAAGACGGCGGGAGTGCGCGTAAAGCTTGACGACCGCGATCAGTCCCCCGGTTGGAAATATAACGAATGGGAAATGAAAGGCGTACCCGTGCGCATAGAGATAGGCCCGCGCGATATCGAAAACGGAGTCGCTATGGTAGTGCGCCGCGATACGCATGAAAAACAGCTCGTGCCATTGGGCGAGCTTACGACGGCTATCCCCGCCCTGCTCGACGCCGTGCACGATAATATGTTTAAGCAATCGCACGACTTTTTGCACTCGCACATCGCCGTCTGCCACGATATGGACGAGATGGCGACCGCGCTCGACGAGCACAACTTTGTCAAAGCTATGTGGTGCGGCTGTCGCGAATGCGAGGATAAGATCAAGGAAAAACTCGCCGCTACTTCGCGCGTGCTCCCCTTCGACCAGACCCCCGTCGGCGACAAGTGCGTCTGCTGTGGCAAGCCCGCAAACAAAGTCCTCTACTTCGCTAAATCATATTGATTTGCATGCGGGGTCCACCCCGTAGTGTAGTGTCAAAATGCGGACAGCGCGCCGTTTCACCGCCGCTTGTCCGCTTTTTTATATATTTTCGGGGTCTTCGCGCCCCGCACCCTCGGCAAGGGACTTCGTCCCCTGCACCCCAAGCTAAAAAGCGCGAATGCGGCTCTTTCATCGCCAACATTCGCGCTTTTGATTTGTATGCAAGTGTCAAACGCCCGCGTGAGAGCATGATATTTACGTAACCTCTGTCCGTGCTTTCTTATACACGACACTCGCCTTGTCCGAGCGATTAGCTTAACCCTTGTCAGAGCTTTCTTATACACGCCGTTTGCCGTGTCAGAGCGACCTTGCGGAGCGAGCGGGATATACTCACGTACGCAGTGAGGGCGGGGCTGTACCCATAAAATCGCCACGCAATTTTATAGGGACAACTAGGGGATGTTTCGACTCCTTACCCCACAAAAACATTTCATATTTTTGCGGGGACCCCGTTCCGCTCAACATGACATGTTATATATATATTGTCATTCCGAGCAACGTCGAGGAATCCCCCGGTGCGCTCAAGCGCCGACGTAAAACTAGTCCAACTCATCGCTGCACGTAACGAAGGGAGAGGTTGGGCCTTTCAATAACTTTGTCCGAGCCACTAACGTTTGACGTGTCAAAGTTCTATATGCGCCACTGTCCGCGCTATTTCTTGTTATTTGAGTTATTCCACAATAAATCTAACGCCGAGGGGCGGGAGGGTAATTTTTTGCTTTATAAGCTTGCCGGAAATGGCGTCGCGACCTAAGATGCGGCGCGTTGTGGGGGAGTCGGTAGGGTTTGCGACGACGATGAGGGCGCCGTTTTCGCTTTCGCGACGGAACACGACGAGCGTCGGGTCGTCCTCGAAATAAGTCTTGCCCATGAGCAGATCGGCATACTTCGCGCGCAATCTGCCGAGCGCCCTGTAGTGCTCGACCAGAACTTCGTCCTCTCTGCCCCACGGAAATGTGCCGCGATTTAGCGGATCCTCAAAACCCTGCATGCCCGCCTCGTCGCCATAGTAAACGCAGGGGACTCCCGGCAAGGTGAATTGAAGGGAAGAGGCAAACATCAGCCTCTTCCTTGCCAAAGCGTACATGTCGTCGGACAGCGTAAATTTCGCTCGTTCCTGCTTGCTTGCGGGGGGCGTGACGCCGCTCAGCTCGGTCAAAGCGCGCACGGTGTCGTGGCTGCCTATCAAATTCATGAGTACGTCGAGGCTTTCGCTCGGATAATTTTCGAGTATGCGCGTAATCTGTTCCTTAAAATCGGAAGCGGGACCGCCCTTTGCAAGTTGCAATATCGCGGTTTTAAACGGATAATTCATGACCCCGTCCAGCTGTTCGCCCATAAAATAGGGGCGCCACAGATCGTAAGCTATCTTTGTGGATGCGTCCTCCCACACCTCGCCTATAATGAGCGCGTCCTCGTCCTCGCTCTTGATCTTTCGGCAAAGCTCCGTGGTGAAGTCTATGGGAAGCTCGTCCACGACGTCCAGTCTCCATCCCTTTATGCCCATACGCGTCCATTTTTCTATGACTCCGCCCTCGCCGAGTATGAGCTTCCTGTATCCCTCCGCCTTTTTGTTGACGGTGGGGACGACGGTGCTCCCCCACCAGCAGTCGTACTCATAGGGATATGTCCCAAACGTGAACCAATCATAGTACGGCGACTGTTTGGATTGATACGCGCCGACGCTTTCAAAATTGCCGAATTTGTTGAAATACACGCTGTCCGCGCCCGTATGATTGAAAACGCCGTCCAGCATTATTCTTATACCCCTATTCCCCGCCTCTTTTATCAGCTTTGCAAACTCCTCTTCCGTGCCGAAAAGCTCGTCTATCTTGAGATAATCCGAGGTGTCATAGCGGTGATTCGAGGGCGACTTGAAAATGGGCGTGAGATATATGAGGGTTACCCCGAGCGACTTGAGATAATCGAGGCGGGATAATATTCCCCTAATGTTGCCGCCGAAGAAGTCGTCCGCGCGGTATGTCCCGAATGCGTCCGCGATGTCGGGCGCATCCGTCCAATACGTGTGCAACCTGCCTCGCTTTGAAAATTCGTTCTCTCCGACTTTGCAAAACCTGTCCGCGAAAATTTGATACGTGACTCCGCTTTTCGCCCAAACAGGGGTTTTATATGCGTGTTTTGATACGGTCAACTGCCATTCGGGAAGCCAATCTCGCCTTTGAGCTTGTCCTCCTTCCCCTCTGCCGAAGAAAGCGAAATCTCCGCCCTCAAGCTCCGCTTCGAAGCGGTACATATAAATCCCCCACGCGTCGAGAGTGAAATTCAAGACGAAAATATCCTCTCCCCCGAAGCTTTCCTCTTTTTTAAGCTCCAACCTCAGCGGTTCCTTCTCGACGCGCCCGCCCTCGCCGAATATCTGCCTGAATATGACAAAACAGCGGTTCGCCTTGAGCGCGCCGTCAAGCGGGAAACGGATATAAATGGGTTCTCCCATGACAGCCGCTCCGTATGGGGTCTTGTGAGTCAAAGGATGATACATATCATTTTAAAGGGCGCAAGTTTTTTGCGCCCCATTCGCTTATTGTTTGATTATCGGGGTGAGTCCCCAAATGCGCCGCGCGTATTCCTCCACGGCTCTGTCCGCCGCGAAGAAGCCCGCCTTTGCGATGTTGACGAGGGACATCCTGTTCCACGCATACTTGTCGCGATAGGTGGAGTCCACTCTCTGTTGCGCCTTACAGTAGCTGTCAAAGTCCGCGAGCACCATATAGCTGTCGGGCTGGCCGCCTCTGCCCAGAATGAGCGAATCCGCGATCTCGCCGAAGGCTATGCCGTTTGCGTCCCTGCCGCCCTGTCTTAGCGCGTCGATTATGCGCTTTATGCGCGGATCGGTCTGGTAGTAATGTGAGGGGTCGTAGCCGTTTTTGTAAAGCTGTTGAACCTCGTCCGCGAGAAGTCCGAACAAAAAGATGTTGCCGTCGCCCACCTCTTGATGTATTTCGACGTTGGCTCCGTCGAGGGTGCCAATTGTAAGCGCTCCGTTTATCATGAACTTCATATTGCCCGTGCCGCTCGCTTCCTTGCCCGCGAGAGAGATCTGCTCGGACACTTCGGCGGCGGGCATGATCATCTCGGCAAGCGTGACCCTGTAGTTTTCAAGGAATACGACTTTAAGTTTGCCTTTGATGTCGGGATCGTTGTTGATGACGTCGCCGAGCGTGCAAATCAGCCTTATTATCTGCTTCGCCATATAGTACGCGCTTGCCGCCTTCGCGCCGAATATGAAAGTGCGCGGCTGTATGTCGAGATCGGGGTTGTCCTTGAGGCGATAATAGAGATCCAAAATGTGCAACGCGTTCAAAAGCTGACGCTTGTACTCGTGCAATCTCTTGACTTGCACGTCGAATATGCTGTCGGGGTCGACGGATACGTTGTTGTGTTCGAGGATATACTTCGCAAGGTCGACTTTGTTTGCGCGCTTGATGTCGGCGAGCCTGTCGAGCACTTGCCTGTCCCCCATAAACTTCTGTAGGTTTTCAAGCTGAGACGCTTCCTTGATCCAGCCGTCGCCGATAAGCTCCGTAATGAGCGCCGCAAGTCTCGGATTTGCCTGGCACACCCAGCGCCTGTGCGTAATGCCGTTTGTGACGTTGGTGAACTTTTCGGGATGCATGTGGCAGTAGTCCCTGAAAACGTCGTTTTTCAAAATCTCGCTGTGCAGCGCGGAAACTCCGTTGACCGTATGCGAGGTCGCGAGGCAGAGGTTTGCCATCTTGACCTGTCCGTTTGAAAGCACGGCGTTTTTGGAGACGATGTCCCAATTGTTGGGATAATATCTCCAAAGTTCGTCGCAGAAACGCTGATTTATCTCGTGCACGATCTGATATATGCGCGGGAGCAGGTTTTGGAAGAGGTCCTGCGGCCACTTTTCGAGCGCCTCCGCCATGACGGTGTGATTTGTATAGGATATGGTGTTACAGGCGATGTCCCACGCCTGATCCCAGCCGTAGCCGTACTCGTCGAGCAAAAGGCGCATAAGCTCGGGTATGCAAAGGGTGGGATGCGTGTCGTTGATGTGTATCGCCACGCAGTCCGCAAGGTTGTCGAGGGTGGGATTTGTCTTGAGGTGCCTCTTCAAAATGCTTTGAATGGACGCGGATACAAAGAAGTATTGCTGTTTTAGTCTCAGCGACTTGCCCTCGATGTGGTCGTCCGCGGGATAGAGCACTTTGTTTATGGACTCCGCCATAGCCTTTGCCGCCGAAGCCTTGACATACTCGCCGCGGCTGAACATGTGGATGTCGAAATCCTGCGCCGCCTCGGAGTGCCAAAAGCGTATCCTGTTGACCGCGTCGGTGTGATAGCCCGATATGTTCATGTCATATGGCACCGCGTTTACGACGGTGCAGTCGCGCTGAGTGACGGTGAGTTTGCCGTCCTCCCAATGCTGGTCCACCACGCCGCCGAATTTGACGGGAAACACTTCCTCCCTGCGCGGGCTGAGCCATACGTCGCCCATCTTGAGCCAATCGTCGGGCTGTTCGAGCTGCCAACCGTCCACTATTATCTGTTTGAAAAGACCGTAATCATACAAAATGGAAAAGCCGCTCGCCGCGTATCCGCGGGACGTGAGCGCGTCCATATACGCCGCCGCCAGCCTGCCGAGACCGCCGTTGCCAAGCCCCGCGTCCGGCTCGAAGGAATATATCTCGTCCATGCTTACGCCGAGGCTCTCCACCGCCGCCGTAACCTCGTCCGTGATGCCCAAATTGAAGAGGTTGTTTTTGAGCGACCTGCCAAGCAAAAACTCCATAGACATATAATATATCTGCTTCGCGTTGAGCTCTCTCACCTGCTTCTTGAAATTGACGCGGGTCTGAGTCAAAATATCTCTTACGCACATGCACGTGGCGCGATAAATCTGTGCCTTGCTTGCGTCTTCGGGCTTTACGCCGAAATATCTCGCAAGCGTAGAGGTGAGCTGTGAGGAAAATTCCTGAGTTGTGATCTTGACCATGCTTTCCTGCCTTCCTTTTGACCGCTTTCCCCCGGTACGGCGACCGCTATATGATTATTTCCGCTACAATATATTCTTATATTGCCGCAGATGACTTTTACTATTTTACTTTTTTCGACATTGCTTGTCAACAAGAGAGCGCTCGTGCGAAAAATTTATTTCTTGTCGGCCTCATCAAATAAAAGCGCTCGCATTTACAGATTTGAGTAGATGTCGACATACTTTTTGGCGCTTGCCGTCCAGCTGAAGTCGGACTTCATAGCGTTTTTGACGACCTTGTCCCAATTTTTCTTGTCGTAGTAGCAAGCGTACGCCCTCCACACCGCGTCGAGCATATCGTAGGCGTTGTAGGTCTTGAATGTGAAGCCCTTGCCCTCGCCCGTTTCGGGATTGTAGGCGGGTACGGTGTCTTTGAGACCTCCCGTTTCGCGCACCACGGGCACGGAGCCGTATCTCATCGCTATGAGCTGGCTCAAGCCGCACGGCTCGAACTTGCTGGGCATGAGGAAGATGTCGCTTGCCGCATACAGCTTGCTTGCGAGATCCCCCGAAAACGCCAATATCGCGCGGAATTTGTTCGGGTATCTCGACTCCACGCTTTTGAGCATATTTTCGTACTTCCAATCGCCCGTGCCCAGCACGACGACTTGCGTGTCCGCCCTCATGATGTCGTCTATGACCGTGCCCACAAGGTCAAGCCCTTTTTGCTCCGTAAGTCTCGTCACCATAGCGACCAAAGGTCTGTCGGGTTCATACGGCAAGTTGATAAGCTCGCTCAAGCCCTTCTTGTTTTCCGCCTTGCCGCTCTTCACGTCGCGCGTGCCGTAGTTTTTGAAGATGCGCGGGTCCTGCTTCGGATCGTACACGGTCTGGTCTATGCCGTTTACTACGCCGTGCAACTTAAAACGCCTCTCGGAGAGTATGCTCTCAAGTCCGTAGGAATAAAACGGGTCGAGTATCTCGTACGCGTACGTCTCGCTGACCGTCGTGACCGCGTTGGAGCATTCTATGCCGCCCTTCATGAAGTTTGCGCAATCCCCCATCATAACAAGCGGAGTCGCCCAATCGGGAAGCCCGAGGATGTCGCGTATCAGCCCGTCGCCGTATTTGCCCTGAAACTCGATGTTGTGTATGGTAAAAACCGTCTTTATCCGCTGATAGTCTTCGCTGTAGCGATAAAACACGTCGAGAAATACGGGAGTGAGCGCGGTGTGCCAATCGTTGGCATGCAGGATGTCGGGATAAAAATCGAGGAGAGGCAACACCTCGAGCACCGCCTTCGAGAAGAATGCAAACCTTTCCCCGTCGTCGAAATGCCCGTATAACCCCTTGCGCTTGAAATAATATTCGTTGTCCACAAAATAATAGGTCACGCCTTCGTACGTCGCCTCATACAGCCCCACGTATTGCCGCCTCCAGCTTAAGTCCACATACGTGGACGCCAAAAAGCGGAATGTGTGCTGATATTCGGGATCTATCTCGTCCTTGTAAAACGGAAGTATGACCCTGCAATCGTGCCCCAAGCCATTGAGCGCTTTTGGGAGCGCGCCCGCAACGTCGCCGAGACCTCCCGACCTCACAAACGGCGCCGCCTCGGATGCCACAAACAAAATTTTCATAATACACCTCTCGATTTATTATATTATCTGCATTTATCCTCTCAAGGATACCCGCCCGTCGCGCGCGTATTCTTATTCCATATTTTACCATTTATTTCAAGCCTATGCAATAGTATTGTTCCCACAAAGGAAAAATGGTTGCTCCGCGAGGTCGCTCGGACATAGCAAGTTCCGTGTATAAGAGCACTCGGACAAGCGTTACGTTATAAGTAGGAACCCCCACCACCGCGCAAAGCGCGGAGCCTCCCCCTAAACGAATGTTTCATTTCTACACTTATGTTATCGAAGGGAGATGCCTACGCTCTACATGCTTGAGTTCTACAAGCGCAGTGTCAGAGCACACTTATAAACGGACAGAAATCACATAATTTGTAGGTAATATAATTCTGATATGGAATTATGTCAATTACAAAATATTCTATAATGCAATTATGAAGCCGAGAAGAAAAGAGTACGGCAACGCCAACGTCGTGGGCGCGAATATAGAACGGCTTAGAAAGGAGCGCGGAATTTCGCAAAAAGATTTCATCGCGCGCGTCCAAGCGTTTGGCGTGGACATAAATCCCACAAGCTATTCGAAACTCGAAGGACAGCTTCGCCTCGCCACAGATAAGGAACTTTTCGCCATCGCAAAAATATTGCAAGTCCCCGTCGATTCCCTGTTTTGATTCTCAAATTTTTGTAAAATATCCCGAACAATAGCTTTACGTCTGCGCTTGAGCGCACTAGTGTTATTTGTTCATGGTTTTAGTGTATAAGGAAGCTCGGACAGAGGTTACTAGAATTCAAGTACGAAAAGTGTTGGTATCTCAGACAGGGTTATTTAAATGACCCACCCTCGCCTCACGGCGTTCCCCGTGTCTTTACCCCATAAAATTCGTTCCACTCACTACACATTACTACACTGCGTCACATCGTCAATCATTTCTATGGGGACCCCGATGTCACTCAGACAAGCTTTTCGTTATGCGCGCAAACACAAATCAAGCGTAACGTCGCGGCAGGGTCGGGGAAGGGCTGCGCTCGCTCACCGTGTTACATCGTGCGCACTTAATTAAAAAAACAAACAGCCTTTATCTAAAGCTGTTGATTTTTACTTTCTTTATTCCCTTTATCTTGTCTGTGCGCATTTATGCCACTTGTTCGGGCGGAAAAAATCAGAAGCCCCGCCCGAACTGCGTACTATTATCTATCCCGCTCGCTCCGCGACGTCGCTCGGACATAGCAAGTTCCGTGTATAGACAAGCACGGACAGGGGGGGGTGTTTATCGCTCGGACACGGCAAGTTCCGTGTATAAAGTGCGCTCGGACAAGCGCGGTTTATAAAACCGACTGTACGGGATGAAGAGCGCGTTGACAAAGCTATTCGCATTATGCGTGGTTGGAAAAACCGCGATATTTGGATGCCATGCGCTCAATTGACCCCATGTCGCTCAGACAAGCGCGGTATTTGGGAAAATATACAACGTTATGTAGTTGTAAAACCGCGATATTTGGATGCTAGGCGCGAAAACGCCCATTTCCCCGAACACGAGCGTACTAATTCGTACGTGACGTAAGGGGAAATGGGCGTTGACAAAGCATAGCGCCAAATAGCGCGGTTTGGAAAACCGACTGTACGGGATGAAGAGCGCGAAAGCGCCCTCTTCCTGAGCACGAGCGTACTTGTCGTACGTGACGTGAAGAAAGAGGGCGCTGACAAAGCTATTCGCATTATGCGTGGTTGGAAAAACCGCGATATTTGGATGCCGGGCGCGAAAACGCCCATTTCCCCGAACACGAGCGTACTAATTCGTACGTGACGTGAGGGGAAATGAGCGTTGACAAAGCATAGCGCCAAATAGCGCGGTTTTAGATGACTTTGCCTTTGACGACGACCATAGGATAGGACTCGTAGCCGCTCAATGTCCTGCCGGACTGGATGATGACGTCCTTGTCGGTGATGGTGTAGTCGAGGGAGGCGCCGTCCATGATGATGGAGTCCTCCATGATGATGGAGTTTCTGATGACCGCGCCCTTCCCCACCTTGACGGAGCGGAAGAGAATGGAGTTTTCCACGGTGCCGTCTATGACGCAACCGTCCGCGATGATGGAGTTTTTGACGTTTGCGCCCTCCTTGTACTTTGCGGGGACGCTGTCCTTGACTTTTGTCAGAATTGTGGAGTGCTTGTAGAAGAGCGCCTCGCGCACTTCGGGGTCGAGCAATTCCATACTATGTTTGAAGTAGGTGGGGATACGGTCGATGACGGCGACGTAATCCTTGACCTCATAGTTCATGATGTACAGCTCGCCGAGCTTCTTTTGAAGGATGTCCTTCTCGAAGTCGTACGCGCCATGGGCATAGGCGTTGTCCACGAGGGAGATGAGAAGATCCTTTTTGATGAAGTAGATGTTGAGGTTGCAAAGCTGTTTGCCCGAATCGCTGGCGACGGGATAGCGCATGTCCGTGATGCGATTGTTCTTGTCGTGCGCGACGATTATTTTGCGGGGGTTGGTGTCGTCCGTGTTGTAGGTGAGCACCGTGATGTCCGCACCCTTTGCGATGTGAAAATCCTCTACGGCCTCAAAGTCGATGTTGAAGGCGATGTTGGTGTTTGCGATGACGACGTACTCCTCGCTTGCGTCCATCATAAAGCCGCGCAGAGTGTAGAGCGCCTCTATCTTGCCCTTGTACACCTCATGCGCGCTGTTGAAAACGAAGGGCGGGAAAACGGTTATGCCGCTGTTTTTGCGGTTGAGGTCCCAATCGCGGCCCATGCGGATATGGTCCATTAGGGAGTTATAATTGTTGCGCGTGACGATGCCTATCGTGGTGATGTTTGCATGCACGAGGTTGGAAAGCGCGAAATCTATAAGACGGTATCTGCCTCCGAAAGGCAGGGACGCGGTGGTGCGATGTATCGTCAAGTCGTTGAGGTGGTTTTCCGCATCCGATGTGAACAGAACGCTCATTGTATGGTTTTTCATAATTATCCCTCCTTAACCGAGCATTTCGTTTGGTCCGACGACTGCGTCCTCGGGCAGATGATAGCCGGGACCTATGACGCTTATCTTCCACTCGCCGGGGCGACACTTCTCAAGCGTCTCGCCGACGATGGCATTCTTGCCGACGACTGCGTCCCATCCGACTATGCTGTATCTTACGTCCGCGCCGTCCTCTATGACCGCGCCGGGCATGATTATGGACGCCTCGATGTACGCGCCCTCGCCCACCGTGACGGAGTGCGAGATTATGCTGTCGCGCACGGTGCCCTTTATGACGGTGCCTTCCGAGATGAAGCAGTTGGACACCTTGCCCGTAGGCGTGATGAACTGCGGCGGCTCCGCGTTGTTGCGCGCGTATATCTTCCACTTGTCGTCGTCGAGATTAAGCTCGCTTCCGTAAAGGATGTCCATATTCGCCTCCCAAAGAGAGGATATGGTGCCGACGTCCTTCCAATAGCCGTCAAATTGATACGCGAACAGCCGCTGACGGTCCGCAAGCATTTTGGGGATTATGTTTTTGCCGAAGTCGTTTTCGGACGTCTTGTCCGCCTCGTCGTCGATGAGATATTGCCTGAGCTTCGCCCACGTGAAGATGTAGATGCCCATGGACGCCTTAGTACTGCGCGGATTTTTGGGCTTCTCCTCGAATTCCTCTATCTGCTTCGTGCCCTTCTTGAGATTGAGGATACCAAAGCGGCTCGCCTCCTCGATGGGGACGTCGCGCACTGCTATGGTGCAGTCCGCGTTGTTCTTCTTGTGCTCCGAGAGCATGTCGCTATAGTCCATCTTGTAGATGTGGTCGCCGCTTAAAATTACGACATAATCGGGATCGTAATTGTCGATGAAGTCTATGTTTTGATATATGGCGTTTGCGGTGCCCTTGTACCACTCGCCCGATTTCGCACCCATGTACGGCGGCAAAACGTAGATGCCTCCGCTCAATCTGTCGAGGTCCCACGGCTGTCCGTTGCCTATATATTGATGCAGTTCGAATGGGCGATACTGCGTGAGCACGCCTATCGTATCTATGCCGCTGTTTATGCTGTTTGAGAGCGGGAAGTCGATTATGCGGTATTTCGCGCCGAAAGGCACCGCGGGCTTGGCGACGCTTGACGTCAGTACTCCGAGCCTCGTGCCCTGTCCGCCCGCAAGAAGCATGGCGATACATTCTTTTTTGGTTTTCTTGCCCATTATTTTTCCTCCTTATATTCGGGTTTCAAAAACATAACGCTGTTTTTGGGTATGTTGACTTTGATAGAGTACGGCTGTCCGTGCGAAGGCTTTGCGGTAGCGCGGAATGCGGGACGTCTTTCCTCGTCGCCGCCGTACTTTTTGAGAGCGGAGAAGAGGTCCGCCTTGTACGTCACGCACTCGGGAACGCCCATGACGTACTTCAGTCTCTCGACGGGCGAGAAGTTGACGACGCAGATCACATATTCGCCGTCCGCCGCCCTGCGTATGAAGGACACGATGTTTTGAGTGTTGTCGTCCACGACGATCCACTTGAAGCCTTCATAGCTCGAATCCATCTGCCAAAGCGCCTTGTTTTCGAGATAGAAAGCGTTGAGATCTTTCACGAACTTTTGGAATGTGCGGTGCCGCGGATAGTCGAGCAAAAACCAATCGAGTTGCTGTGTGTAGTTCCACTCTATAAACTGCGCGAATTCGTTGCCCATAAAGCTCAATTTTTTGCCGGGGTGCCCCATCATGTAGCCGTAAAACGCCTTCAGACCCTCGAATTTCTGATCGTAATCGCCGGGGACTTTGTTTATCATACTGCGCTTGCCGTGCACTACCTCGTCATGGCTTAAAGGCAAAATGTAGTTTTCGCTGAAGGCGTACGTGATGGAAAAAGTGAGTTTGTTGTGATTGTCCTTTCTGAAAAACGGATCGAGAGAAAGATAGCTCAAACTGTCGTTCATCCAGCCCATGTTCCATTTGAAATTGAACCCGAGACCGCCGTCGTATGCGGGCTTCGTGATCATGGGGTACGCGGTGGACTCCTCCGCTATTGTGACCGCGCCGTGATACTTGCTGAGGATCGCGGTGTTCATTTGTTTCAAAAAGTCTTTCGCTTCGAGGTTGTAGTTGCCGCCGTACTGATTTGGGACCCACTCGCCCTCCTTTCGTCCGTAGTCGAGATAGAGCATGCTCGCAACGGCGTCGCAACGTATGCCGTCGATGTGGTAGACGTCAAACCAAAACATCGTCGCCGAGATGAGATAGGATCTGACCTCGTTTTTCCCGAAATCGTACACGCAGGTGCCCCACTCCTTGTGTTCGCCCTTGCGCGGATCCGCGTATTCGTAAAGCGGAGTACCGTCAAAGAGGCGCAGACCTTGCTCGTCGCGCGGGAAGTGCGCGAGCACCCAATCGAGAATGACTCCTATCCCCGCCCTGTGACAGCGGTCGATGAACTCCATGAGGTCCTTCGGCGTGCCGTAGCGGGATGTGGGAGCGAACATCCCCGTCACCTGATAGCCCCAACTGCCGTCGTAGGGATGCTCAGTGAGCGGCATAAGCTCGATGTGGGTGTAGCCCATCTTCTTTATGTAAGGAATTAGATCTTCGGCGAGGTCCTTATAATTGAACACGTTGCCGTCGGGATAGCGCCGCCAGCTGCCGAGGTGCAACTCGTAAATGTTCATAGGACTGCCGTAGGGGTTGTAGCTTTCGCGCTCCGAGAGCCACTTGCGGTCCTTCCAGCGATAACCGCTAAGGTCGTAAAG
Source organism: uncultured Clostridia bacterium (assembly GCA_947589475.1). Classification (GTDB taxonomy): domain Bacteria; phylum Bacillota; class Clostridia; order Christensenellales; family CAG-917; genus CAG-475. Next base: position 25,948 of record CANQBO010000002.1, on the reverse strand, counting down.
TTTGGTGGCGTTTGCGGGCGCCGTCTCGAAATGCAAGCCGTAAGGGTCGCACTTGAGCACAGTTTTGCCCTCGCCCGAAGTCACGGCATACTTGTATGCGTCGTACTGCTTCAACCCGGGGATGAACAGCGACCATATCCCGTCGTCGTCTCGCGTCATCTTGTTTAAGTTTTCATCCCAGCCGTTGAAGTTGCCGACCACCGCTACCGCCGCCGCATTAGGCGCCCAAACGGTAAAATACCAGCCGTCCACGCCGTCCTTTACGCCCTTGTGGGGAGAGAACATCTTGTACGACTGATAATTCGTGCCTTCGTGAAACAGATATGAAGCATAACTGTCTTTCATTTGATTTTCTTTGCGCGCAATGCGCGTACACTCCTATATCATATTCTTGCGTATATTTTATCAAATGCCGCCCAAAGAAGCAACTCAAAAATCAACTTTTTCGCATTTTTGCAAAATTTGCACAAAATATTTTGCGAAAAAAAGAAAAAATTGCGGTTTTTGTCGCAAATTTTGAATTTTGTCGCTTGAATTTTTTGAGTATTTTCTTGTTTAGCCCTCGCTCTCCGAAAGTATGGGGACACTTATCTCGAATATCGTACTATGCTCATCGTCAGGCTCGAGCAATTTTATCGTGCCTCCGTGCATCTCCACGATCTTTTTGCATACTGTCAGTCCGAGACCGGAGCCTTGCTTGCTCCTCGACTCCTCCGCGACGACGAAGGGCGCGAAGATGTCCGCGCGGGCGCTCTCGGGGATGCCGCCGCCGTCGTCCATGACGTATATGATGACGTTGCCGTCCCCCCTCTTTTCCTTCACGGTCAAAGTGGAGCCTTCGGGCGTATATTTGAAGAAGTTGCCCACGAGATTGTCGAGCACCCTTGTAAATTGCTCCCTGTCCAGCGCCGCCATGAGCCTGTCGTCTGACAGGTCCGCCTGAAGCGCATAACCCCTGATGTCGAATTCGTCATACTTCGCGGCAAGAAAACTGCGCACAAACTCCACGACGTCGGTCGGCTCCGTGTTGAGTTTGAAATCGGGGTGATCGAGCTTGCTGAACTCGTAAAATTCATTGATAAGCTCGCTCATATATTCGGATTTGGCAATGATGAGATTGAGATATTTCGGCTTGTCCTCCTCGCTTACGATCCCGTCCCTTATCGCCTTTGCGAAGCCCTCGATTATCGTCATAGGCGTTTTCAGATCGTGCGAAAGCCCCGCGAGCATGCGCTGTCTGTCCTTCTCGAGAGCCAGCCTCTGCTCCTCGGAAGCGTTGAGAAGTCCGACCATCTCGTTGAAGGCGGCGACCAACTGCTCGAAATCTTTGGAGCCGATATAGTTGAGCTTTTCGCGGTAGCCGCTATTTGCGAAGTCCGCCATGGCGTTGCCCAGCGCGTTGAGAGGGCGTTGCACGTGCTTGTTGATATAGCGGATGTAAAAGCCGAGAGCCGTGATGAGTATGCCGACGATGCCGATTATCGTAATGACGATAAACAGCCACGGCGGACTGACTTCGTTGTTGTTCGTGTCCAGATATATCGCATAACAGTTTCTGCCGTCGCGGGAAGTGAAGGCGTATTTTTCCATCTGTTGCCCTTCGTGCGAAAGATTGAAAAGCAGAAACTCCACTTCCCTTTCGGTAAACGCCTCTTTGCCCTCGAATTCTTTCATCGTGCCGCTGAGTTTCGTAAGATCCGAACTCAAAAACAAATATTCGTCGGGCGTTTCCGTTCCGTTAGAATACGATTTGGAAATGAAATAGTTGTAGCTTCCGTCGGGAGTCTGAAAGCTCACCGACCTTATCGTGATCCCCGAGCCGTAGTCCCGTATGCAAACAAGCTCCTCGGGCGAATACGTCCTTTCCTCGTTTGCGTCGCTCGAATAAATTTTCTTCCCGCTTTCGGCGTCCACTATGTCAAGCCATCCCTCAGCCCCCAAAATCACGTCGAGGGGAATGGACGGTCCGTAGGCGTTGTTGCGAAGTTCTATATCGTAATCCGCGATGTTTTGCACGCTTACGTTGATGCGCGAATTGTTGCTTGCCCAGCTTGCGATGAGCACGATGAGCAGAGTCGCCGCAACCGTGATGAGGGTAAAAGAAGAGAAGCTCCTCACAAGCAACGCAAGGAAGCTGTGATTGTCGAAGTGCGTGATGTCGGACAGTTTTTGAAGCTTTCGGAGCTGTCGGCGGGAAAGTTCCTTCCCCTCGTTCTCCTGCGGCGCTCCTTCCGCCTCGACTACGTCTGCGCCGCCGCCTTCCGCCGCGACGCTCTCTTCGGCGCTGTCTGAAAATTTGTCGTCCTCAGAATTTCTCAATCTTATATCCCAGACCTCTCACAGTCTTTATGTACTTAGGATTTTTGGGGTCGTCCTCGATCTTGTCCCTGAGATTTGAAATGTGCACCATCACGGTGTTGTCGTCTTTTTGATAGGACGAGTCGCCGTTGACCTCCTCGTAAAGCTGTACCCTCGTGAACACTTTGCCGGGCGCCTTCATCATCATGACGAGTATTCTGAATTCCGTCGCGGTGATGGGGATGGGCACTCCTCTCTTTTCAAGCGAAAGCTGATGCGTATCCAGCACAAGCTCTCCCACGATGATCCTGCCCTCGTCCAAAACGGCGGTGCTTGCCCCGAGATGATAAAAACGCCTCAGCAACGCCCCCACCCTCGCAAGCAATTCGAGAGGATTGAAAGGCTTGACCATATAGTCGTCCGCGCCCAAATTCAAGCCCAATATCTTGTCGCTGTCAAGTTGCGCCGCGGACAATATCAATATGGGGATGTTGCTCGTCAGCCTTATGTTTTTGGTCAGCTCGTACCCGTCCATTCTCGGCATCATTATGTCCACTATGGCAAGATCGACTTTGTTTTCCCCAAACAGCTTGAGAGCCTCGACCCCGTCGGGCGCGTGGAGTATGGTGTGCCCCTCGTTTTCAAGATAAAGTTTTATAAGTTTGACGATGTCCTCGTCGTCCTCGGCAATAAGGATATTGAAGCTCATTTTTTCACCTCTTCGCTTGATTTTTAAATTATATCACAATATATTGCAATTCTCAACCTAGAAAACCCAAATGTTTGTTTAAATATGCGCAACTTCGCTTGAAAATATCCCTCCCGAATGATAAAATGGCGGTATGGAACAAATTTATCCCGAGTTCAAAGCGCGCGTCGCGGCAAAGCTCAACCTCTCCCTTGCCGTCACGGGGAAGAGGGGGCGCCTGCATACGCTCGACATGATCGTCTGCCCCTATGAAAAGCTGTGGGACGAGGCGGTCTTTTTGCCGCAAAACTCACGATGTTCGCACAAAATGCCGCATATTGACCTCAAAACAGAATCCGCCTACGACGGCTTTGTCCCCGAATTGTTTGAAAACTTTTTCCTTAAAAAACTCGACGTCATCGCGCGCGAATTCAACGTCTCGGGCAAGTTGATACTGAAAAAAAACATTCCTCTCGGCGCGGGTCTGGGCGGTTCCTCTTCCGCGACCGTCGCCGCAATCAAAAGCGTGGAAAAATGTTTGGAAAATGCGGGAATATCGCGCGTTTTGTCCCAAAACACCCTGCTTTCTTTGGGCAGCGACGTCCCCTCTATGTACGCGGGCGGCTTTTTGAGAGTGCGCGGCACGGGCGAACACCTTACCCCCATCGCGCCCTGTGAACTGCCCGACATAGACGTTGCAATTCCTCCTTTTGCAAGCGACTCCGCCGCGTGTTACGCAAAATATGACTGTCTGCTTGCTGAAGGCAAGATATGCGAGGACCCCGCCGTCCCGACGACCGCGAAAGAGGCGCTCTCCCTTTTGAGAAACGACCTCACCCTCCCCGCGACCCTGCTCTATCCCGACCTCGCCGCTTTTTGTTCCTCTCTGCTTTTAAAATATCCCCGCGTGCTCATGTCGGGCAGCGGCTCCGCTTTCATCTGCTTTAAGAGTTGAAACTTGAAAAATGCAAAAATGTCAATATGAGTCGACTTTTTTGCGCCCGCAACCGCCGTGCAAAGCGCGGAATTTCATCTTGAATTCGACCCCATATAAACAATTTGAATTTTGCGGGATAAAAATCACGCGTCCTTACACCTTGTGAGGACGCGCGATTCCTTTCCTTTGGCTTCAGTTTTGCCAATCGATGCGCTTCGACTTCATAAAATAGTTGATCTCGCCGATCACAAACAGAAGCGACGCGACTATAAACATCGTGATGCCGACGCCATAGCCCACACTGCCGGGGACAAGAAAATAGAATGCAAGTCCGATCGACAGAGCAAGGAAAGCGATCAATATGAAGAGAACCATCACATTCATGTTTGTAAGCTGAGCGAGCTTTCTCACAATATTGTTTTCGTCCATAAATGCACCTCCTTTTTCTGTGCTGAGGCTAGTATGTGCGGCGCGAAATATTTTATACCGCAAATACGCAGTGAAGTAATTGACCGACAGTCGCGCCCAAACCACCCGTCGGGATAAGGACGCTCGGACAGAGGTTTCGCTAATCGCTCAAACAAAGGGATACGTTATAAGTCGGAACCCCCACCACCCGCTTGCATTTGCTCAGTGCCCACGCCCATTACGAAGTAAGGGCGATAAGGGCACACCGCAAAATGCCGCGCCACTCCGCGCGCAAAAAATGTACGCTTCACAATTCTGCATTTGTCAAGAAGCTTGCCTTTGAGGATAGAAATGCTCACGGTTCGCTATTTTTTGCGCTTGGGGACGCGGGCTTCGCCCGCTTGTTTACACGCGGAGCCTCCCCCTATACATCACCCCATAAAATTCGTTCCATTTGTTTTTCGTTTCTACAAATGATTACGTCGTCACTCATTTCTATGGGGACCCCGATAGCGTTCCTACACTAACGCTATAAAGGGGTATGCCAAAATCGGGAAAGATGCAAGTCTGAGCTAAACGGGGTCCCCATAGAAATGAGCGCAGTGAATTTTATGGGGTATATGATCGGGGTCCCCACGAAAAGCATTTCTTGTGGGGTAAATCAAGGGTATGCCCACAATCGGATAATTGAAAATTTGTCATTTACGGAAACATTGTCCGAGGTTTTTATTATAAATCCGGGGGATGTTTCGACTCCTTACCCCACAAAAACATTTCATATTTTTGCGAGGACCCCATTCCGCTCAACATGACATGTTATATATATTGTCATTCCGAGCAACGTCGAGGAATCCCCTTGTCCGAGCGTTCCAATATCCGCCGTTTGCCGTGTCCGAGCGATAAACGTAACTTCGTCTGGGCTTAGGCATCTCCCTTCAATAACATTAGTGTAGAAATGTAACATGTGTTTAGGGGGAGGCTCCGCCGTAGGCGGTGGTGGGGGTCCCATTATAAATAAACTTCGGACAATGCAAACGTAAATATCAAGCTCGCACACAGGAGTTTGGCTCTTGCAGACAATCAAAAAGCGCGAGCGACGGCAAATATTTGCCTAGCTCGCGTTTTTTAGTTTGGGTTTGCAAAGGGCAAATCGCCCTTTGCCGAGGCGTGGGCGAGTAGCCCACATGAGTGCCGAGGTGTGGGCGCGTAGCCCACGAAGGGGAGCGGGGTGGAACCCCGCATGGACTCTCTTTGCCGAGGTGTGGGCGAGTAGCACGCATAGGACAGCAAATCGTTGCGCTTTTTCAAGCGCATATTTGCCTCAAATCATCCATTGACGCCATACAGAGTTGCCATGTCGAGCGTAATGGAGCCGTTTTCTATGTCGTACTTCAAGGCGCCGAAGAAGGCGGTCAGCGTGACGTCGTTCAAGATGTTGCGCACGCTTGCGTCCATCGAGGTTATACTGCCCCACTCCAGCAATTTGCCGATCGTCATATTTGAAAGCTCGCTTGCAAGCGTGGTGCCGAGTTTGTTCAACGTAGATTTGCGGATCGCTTCGTCGTCGAAGATGGTGCCCGGGGTGACGTCCATAAAGTCGCCGATGGTCGCACTCTCGATCGCGCCGTTCATATCGTCGATGGTCCTGTTGCCCAGCAAGGTGAGGATCTTCGAGCTATGCTCCCTCTCGACCGTGCCGACGCTGTAGAATGTCGGCAGTGCGGTGTAGCATTTGCCCGAGGCTTCTCTCGATTCATAGAAAACTTCGCCGTATTGCGCGATGTAGCCTATCTCCATGATGTAATATTGCGTGCCTTCTTGATTGTGATCTTCCTTGCTCTCGTCGTATTCTTCATATTGATTTGTACTTTCGATGTACACATAGACCTTTTTATATTTATCGCCGTATGTGTCGTACTTGTTTGCTTCCGCGGCTTGCTGTGCCGTTTTGAGGTCCGCTTGCAAGATCATCACGTCGCGGGCATATTGCGCGCCTATCCTTACGTCGCTTCCCTCACTGTACTCATATCCGTCTTCGTCAAGCGGGACAATATATGATCCGCCCTCAAGCAAGACATATTTTTGCAGATCGCAGTGCGACGGATTTTCAGGATTATATTTCGTCTTATTGCCCAAAATCTCGACATAGATTTTGTCGTTATAATCGCCCGGAATACTATTATATTTTTTTGGCTGTTTCTCTAACTTTACTCCCTCATTAGAAAGGCAAAATTCTCTATAAAACAAATTTGTCCAGTCTGACTTTGTGGCATAGTATGTGGCAAGCGCGATGTTTTGGACATATACGTCATCCTTTTTTACATAAGCGTTGCCGCTTTGTACTTTCAAAAGGTCGCCTACTAAATTTCCCTTATATTGCTCATATTTGAAGTAGACCTCCGTAGGAGTGCCCAGATATTTGTTGACATCGCTCTCAACTCCCTCGTTGATGGGATAGTAAAATTTGTTCCTTGCGATATATTTGCCCGTGCTTTCATACACGTAGACAATGGGTCTGTCGCCTATCTTCGCTTGCCCGTCCCACGGTATGAAATAGCGCTTGTCCTCGCCGCTGTATTTTGCGCTGTCCCCCTCTTTGACTCCTACATGACCCGATGAGTCCTTAACTTCCACTTCCGTCAAGCCATTGATCGCGTCATACTCATGTATGTCGATGATCTCCGAGAGCTTCATGTCCTTCATGACGGTGTCGAGCGCGCTTGCCATATCGTTGACCTTGACATACGCAAGCTTTTTGAGTATGGCTGTTGAAGTGCCGTTATGCGTGATTTCATACAACGTTTCTTCGCCCTCTTTTGCTTTGGCTATATCCGCTTCGCTCGCCACAGAATACACTCTCTTGTCCTTAATATATTTGAATAGTTCGGTCTTTCCTTCTATTTCGGACTGCTGAACGGCGGCATAGATGTCGGGGTCGATGTCCAAAACGTCCGAGAGCATGATGTCGTTGAATGCGTCCGAAAAGTCGCCCATTGTGGAGCCCGCAAAGCGTTGCAATATCTTGGATGAAGGCTCGTTTTCGCCCGTCGGGTCCTCAGACGCGTCATACTCCCGCTTGGTGAAGAGTTGGACCTTGTCGGAGCCATCATCGCTCTTGGGTTGCAATTGGACGTCCTCGCCCTCCGCATTTTTGATATTGGGGGAGGTGTGCACGGCGGGGTTGTACAGCGTGTAGTAGGTCGAGTGGACATAGACGGTCATCCCCTCGTGCTTTGCGGGATCGTATGGCACATAGTCATATCCCGAGGCGTCCGTATTTTCCACCTTGACATATTTCGTGAGCCAATCATCGGAATGTTCGGGATTGTCATGATAGATGACATAGCCCTTTGGATCGGTGAGACGGACATAGACGCCGCTGTCGTCAGGGATGTAGGTGTCCTGCGTGATGTCGAGGATCTCATCGAGAGTCAGCTCGTCCGTGATGGTGTCCATGTCGTCGATGGTGCAATGCCTATCCCTGAGGGACTGCATTATCTTTGAGGACTCGTCGGTGATCTCGATGAGGTCGGCAACTTCAAGCGTGTTGACGTCGTTTGCGATGGTGTCCATCGTGCTGCCTCTCCTCGCGAGGGTCTTGAACAGTTGCGAGGAATCTTTGTCGACAGTCATCAACTCGCCAATGGACAATTTGTTGATGTAGTTGCCCATTTCAAGCGCGGGCACACCGCGACGCGCAAGCGATTGCACCGCAAGCGCGGTCTCGCTTGCGGGCAGTTGTTTTTCGTAGGGGACCACCTCGGGATGCTCCTCAAAATAGGACTCATCCTGATACAGATAGTAATATGTTCTGATATATTCGCCGTCGCCGTTCTCGACAAAAGTTTCGGGTGCGCCCGTAGCCTCGTCTGCGGCGGTATAGTCTCCGCGGACGACATCTTCGCCGTACACGTTTTTAAACACTCTCTCGAACGATTCGGGATCGGTCTGCTCCAAATCGAGGATGTCGTCGTTTATTTTGACGTAGATGGGCATCTTGACATAATGGGTGCCTGTCGACTTGTCCTCGTCCGCCTCGTACACGTCATATTCGATCTCCAGCAGCTCGCCGACGGTTAGAGAATCCAGCGCGTTACCCATATTGCCTATGGTACAGCCTCTCGCGTCCAGCGCGTTGATAAGCGTGTTGTCCTTGTTCTCTTCCGAAAGGATGTCACCCAGCTTGAGAGTGTCTATCTTTTCATCTATATTTTCAAGCGTGAAGTCCTTTATGGCGTTAAGCAAGCTGTTGTCGCTGTCGTTTTCGAACATGGATCCAAACGGGATGGTGTTGATGTCGCTGCCGATGGAGTCGAGAGTGCTGTCTTTGAGCGCCTTCAAAATGTCCGCCGTACCCTCCGCGTCCGTGTCGATGATGTCGCCTATGCGTATGTTTTTGAGGATGCTGTCCGTATCGCTGCGCACGTCGCCTATCGTGAGGAAGTTAAGATATTGCAAAAGCGGAGACGCCTCGCCCAAATGTACGCGCAAATATCTGTCGCGACCTTCCACATAGTCGTGTTTGGGGGCGACTTCATTGCCTTCCTCGTCGACCGTAGGCGCGTCGGGAAGCCGGAGCAGGTTGTTCTTCTCCATGGTTTTTTCGAGAATGGAATACTCTCCGCTCTCGACATACTTTTTCGGGGCGTCCTCTTCGCCTTCCGCCGCCTTCCCGAGATAATATATCTTTATGCCGCTCAGATCGAGTTTGCCGCCCTTGACAAGCGTCTTTGCCAAAGCGTCGCCCGATCCGCTCGTAAAGATGTCGTCGAGAGAGATAAAATCTTTGAATGTGAGCGTAAACTTGTTTGTATCGTTGCTGAATTCCGCGAGGTGGTTGCCATAGCCGAGCACGAAGTACTTTCCGCCTTCCGAGCCGTCTCCGTCGAAGGGTTTATAAAGCCTGTGGCGCAACACTTTCGCACCCTCGGGGCACGTCCAACCCTCGTTGTAGCAGGAGTTGTCCACATATGGCTCGCCATCCTCTTTCTTGATATAGCGAAGCTCCTTTTGGACAAGTTTGTTGTCGTCTCCTCCCATGCCGCCCGAGATGTAGGTCTCTATGCCCAAAGCGGGGGCGTAGTCGGGGTTTGAGAGATCCGCCTCGGAGACTTCCTCCCACTCCTCCGAAGTGCCTTCGACGTTCACATAAACCTGCAAGACGCCTTTAGGCAAAAATGTGTCCGTATCTGCGTCCAGCAGTACGTCGATGGGCAACACGTCTATGAGTCCGCCTATGTTTTTGAGGTTCACGTCCTGCAACGCGCTCAAAATGCCGTTTCCGTCCGCGCCGATGTCAAGGTTGAGTTTTGTCTTGAGCATACGTATGGAAAGGTCGTCGTTGACAAGAGCCATGATGTTGTCTATGGCTTTTGTGATGCCGACGTTCATATTCTCGTCCAAAATGGGCAGGTTGTATTTTGAAAAATCCATATCCGCGATCGCCTCTATGTCCGAAAGATAGATGTCGTTGAGCAGAAGAGACAGATCGTTGATTATACTCGTAAGCGGAGTGTCATAAAAAGATTTTTGCGTGAAATCGAGACCGCTGATGCCGTTGAGCAACTTTATGCCATAGCGTTCGTACAGCAGTTTTAGGGTAATATCGTCAAAATTCTGATAGTCCTTGAGCGCCTTCTGCACCGCCTCGAGCACGGACTGACCGAAAAGTTCGCTGTCGGGCGAGATTATCTCGGAGTCCGTGACGGCAGACTGTATCTCCCCTACAGTCCGCGTCGTGCCCAGAGCGACTACGGTGCCGCCTATCGCAAGCACGAGCAATATTATGCCGAGCACAAGTCCCATCACAAATGCCAACGTTGCTTTTAAAACCTTCATAATAAACTCCTTGATCCCCGCTTTTGTAAAGTCACTATTCAATATGTCCGAAATACGGAATATTACTCATTGTCGTCGATGTTGCCGATTTTGTCGATGTCGCCCAAGTTCTCATCTGAGCTTCGTCAACATCTTCGCCATCGGATTTTTGTTGTAAAGAACGCCCGCGATGTTTGCGTTTTCAAAGAATTGCGCCACTTTGGAACCCGCGGGAGCGGCAAGCTTGATTATCGCAAACACAAGCAACAACGTAAGCAACGCAAGCCCCGCCGCAACAACTGCTCCGAGCACCTTGTCCAGCACGCGCACGCTCGTACTGCCCGTTTGCATCTTTTTGGACGCCTTTCCCAAAAGCTTGAACAACAGCGCGAGCACAATACAATATATAATAAACAGCGCTATGTCGAAAATTATTTTCGTGAGTTCGTTCGCGGCAAAACTCGCAAGCGAGACCTTTCCGCTGTTTTCCTCATTGACGAAATTCTTCGCCAAACCTACCGCCATCTTGCCCTTGAGACTGCCCAGCAAGCCTTCGCCTCCCACACTGTCGAGTTTGACCATCTCGCCGTCCACCTCTACGCAATATACAAAATCGTTGCCGTCCTTTAGAGGCTTGCCGTCGGATTCCGCTATATAGACGGTCGAGGTGAATGCCGTGCCCCAACCCGACGTCGCGCCCTCAAATGCGCCGCTTAGAGACCGACCTATAGAGGACGCGCTTATGGGACTCACCGTGACGCCCACAAGCAACAACGAGATCAAAATTATGGACAGCGTGGCAAAGATGCCCTTGAACGCCTTCGCCAAACCGCCTATGAGACCCATCACAAGCCCCAGCCCCAGCACGACAAACACGATTATGTCGGCAATTTCGACTGCACCTAACAATGCTGTAAACATATACACCCTTCCGCGCACGCCTGTTGCGCACGCGCTTGCACCCGCAAGCTAATCTTATATAGAATGATTATACCCTGTTTTAACAATATATGCAAGCGTAAATTGCGCTTCTTCGAGAAATACAAAATTTTTACTTTTTCACCCCGTCTCGCCGTTATGCAAAACGTAGCCTTTGAAAACCGCAACTCCGCGACGAAAATCGCCCTCTTTGTTGAGCTTGCAAGCGGAATATCCGCCGAAAATTTGTCAATAATAGCAAAATGAGAAAAAAAGACCCCGAACAGGCTTTGCTTCAAGCCGCATTGAAAGAAGTCCCTTCATCCCCCGAGTCCTCCCTCGAGACCAAAAAGCAAAGACGGGCGGCAAAAACTCCGTCCGCAAAGAAAAAGCATACGGCGCCGCCCCTTCCCGCGACGTTTATGCCGCAAACCCCCTCCACGACGGGTCTTAAAAGACAGACCGTCATAGTGTGTTTCGGCACGATGTCCATTTCGGGCGATTCGCTCGGCCCTATGGTGGGCACCCTGCTCGCCTCGCGCTACAACGTGCCCGCCTTCGTCTACGGCACGGAAAATTGCTCCGTCAACGGCAAAAATATGAAGGAGTGGCTCGATTTCATCAAGACGGCACACGCGGGCGCCCTGTTTATAGCCGTGGACGCAAGCCTCGGCACAAAGGACAACGTCGGCAAGATCGTCATTCGCTCCGACGGAGTCTGCCCCGCCGCGATAAAAGGCAAAAACGAACGCTTCGGAGACGTCGGCATTTTGGGAGTCGTAGCCGAAAACAGAGGCGACGCTCTTATGCAACTTATGTCCGTATCGCCACTTAACGTGCAAAAAATGGCAGATGAAGTGGCGTTTCTGCTGAAAGAAGCAATTTGAAAGACTCCATGCGGGATACGCGCCCGCACTCCGGCAAGGGACTTCGTCGCCTCATGCAGGGCTGCTCGCCCCGCTCCCTCGGCAAGGGATTTCGTTGCTCTATGCGGGGCTACTCGCCCCGCGAGGTCGCTCGTACATAGCAAGTTCCGTGTATAAGAGCACTCGGACAAGCGTTACGTTATAAGACAGGGACCCCCACCACCGCGCAAAGCGCGGAGCCTCCCCCTAAACATCACCCCACAAAATCACTGCGTAATTTTGCGGGGACCCCGATAACGTTCCTACACTCACGCTGTAAAGGGGTATGCCCACAATCGGATAATTGAAAGTTTGTCTGAGAATATATCAAAACCTCTGTCCGGGCTTATAACGGGAAGCTACGTTCGGGCTTATAATGCAACCTTTGTCCGAACGTTTTTATACACGGAAGGACGCATTGTCCGAGCGACCTCGCGGAGCGAGCGGTTTTACGCTAAGTACGCAGTGAGGGCGGGGCTTCTGATTTTTCCGCCCGAACAAGTGGCATAAATGCGCACAGACAAGATAAAGGGAATAAAGAAAGTAAAAATCAACAGCCTTAGATAAAGGCTGTTTGTTTTTTAATTAAGTGCGCACGATGTAACACGGTGAGCGAGCGTAGCCCCTTCCCGCCCTGCCGCGCCGTAACGCAGGGGCTGTGTTTGTGCTCTAACGTAAAGTTAGTCTGTGGTGCATCGGGGTCCCCGCAAAAATATGAAATGTTTTTGTGGGGTATAGCCGGGGAGTCCTGAGTGCAGTGTGCCTTTACCCCATAAAAACGCTATGCATTTTTATGGGGACCCCAAATTTAGCTCAGACAAGCGTTATCGTCGCTGCACGTAACGAAGGGAGAGGTTGGGTCTTTCAATAACTTTGTCTGAGATACCAACGCTTTTCATGCCTGAACTCTGGTGCCCTCTGTCCGAGAGGGCTTTTGACGCTGTATCCCAGCAAATAGCGTAGTTGTAAAACCGCGCTATTTGGATGCTAGGCGCTCAATTGCCCCACAAAATCACTACGTGATTTTGTGGGGACCCCATGTCGCTCAGACAATCGCGGTATTTGGGAAAATATACCACGTTATGTAGTTGTAAACCGCGATATTTGTTCAAAGACAAGGAAAAGCCCCTTTGGCGAGGCGCCTAATGTACATAGACGTACATGACGGCGAGCCAAAGGGGCTTTGACGCAGTATTTGGGCAAATAGCGCGGTTTTAACACTGTTTTAACAAATATATTTCATAATTTGTCCATACTATAATAAAGGAAGTGCGCGCCCATTTGCAATTTGCTTTGGTTTGCGATTGACTTTTTTATATTTAGTTTATATAATTGAGAACGTATATAAATATGCGTTTGACGGCTTCTTGAAGGAGGACAGATGAAAGCATCTACAAGACGAACGATTTTTATCATCGCGGCTATTGCGCTTGTAATATTGGTGATCGTTTTGGCGTATACGCTGACCGCGCCCAAAGAGCTGGGCTATTCGGGTCTGACGGAAGGCAACACTACGCTGGAATCGCTTATAAAGGAAGGCAAGGTCTCCGCGTTGAGAGTGGACGGCAGTTACAGCGTTGATATAGTGCTTCAAGGCGAAACGAGGGTGCGCTACTACGCGAACATTCCCGCAAGGAGCGTGCTCGCGGAGGACGTAAAGACATGGGCGGAAGATGTCGCGACGTTTGACCCCGAACTTGCGGGCAATATCGCCTCTATGCCCATAGAGTACAACGATCCCTCGCGCGGGTCGTTGCTCAGCAGTCTGCTCGTACCCATAATACTTTACGCAATACTCTTCATCGTGTTTATGATCATACTCCGCAAATCCGCGGGCGTAAACAATCAGGCGATGAACTTCGGCAAGACGACGGCGAACCAGGTACGCGACATCAAGGTGCGTTTCAGCGACGTTGCGGGCGCGGAAGAAGAAAAGCAGGAGTTGCAAGAGATCGTCGACTTTTTGAAATATCCCAAAAAATATATGGATATAGGCGCGCGCATTCCTCACGGCGTGTTGCTCGTAGGCCCTCCGGGAACGGGTAAGACGCTGTTTGCAAAGGCTGTCGCGGGCGAGGCGAACGTGCCCTTCTTCTCCATAAGCGGCTCCGACTTCGTAGAGATGTTCGTAGGCGTGGGCGCGTCCCGCGTGCGCGACCTCTTCGATCAGGCGAAGAAGAATATGCCCTGCATCATCTTTATCGACGAGATCGACGCGGTGGGCAGACAGCGCGGCGCGGGCTTAGGCGGCGGCAACGACGAGCGCGAACAGACTTTAAACCAACTGCTCGTGCAAATGGACGGCTTCGAGTCGTCAAGTTCGATAATCGTCATGGCGGCGACCAACCGCTCCGACATTCTCGACCCCGCCCTCATGCGCCCGGGCAGATTTGACAGACAAATTTACGTCAACATCCCCGACGTCAAGGGCAGAGAGGCTATATTCAAAGTGCATGCGCGCAACAAGCCGCTTGCGTCCGACGTCAATTTCAAGAGCCTTGCCCGCCTCACCTCGGGTTTCACGGGCGCGGACATCGAAAATATCCTGAACGAAGCCGCCATACTTGCGGCAAGAGAGAACCGCGGACTCATTTCCATGAAGGACATCGGCGAGGCGATAAACAAAGTCATGGCGGGTCCCGCAAAGAAGAGCCGTCTTGTGACGGAATCCGACAAGCGCATCACCGCTTATCACGAGAGCGGACACGCGATCATCGCAAAGAAGATGAAACACTGCGACAGCGTGCACGAGGTCAGTATAATTCCTCGCGGCATGGCGGCGGGCTACACCATCACCCTGCCCGAAACGGACGACAACCATATGACGAAGGGCAAGTTGCTTGACAACATTGCGATGCTCCTCGGCGGGCGCGCGGCGGAAGAACTTGTGATAAAGGACATCTCGACGGGCGCGTCAAACGACATCCAGCGCGCGAGCAAGCTTGCGAGAAAGATGGTCACCGAATGGGGCATGTCCGACGAGATCGGCAACATGTATCTCGGCGCAAGCGAGGAAGTTTTCCTCGGCCGCGACTACCAGACGCAACTCAACTACAGCGACGACGTCGCCGCGAAGATAGACGCCGAGGTCAAGAAGATTTTGGACGAGCAATATCGGATTGCCCTCTCCATTCTGCGCGAGAACAGGTCCATAATGGACGCAATGGTCAAATTGCTGTACGAAAAAGAGACGATATACGAGGACGAGATAGACGCTCTCTTCGGCGAAGTAAGCTCCAACCCCGACGGCATCTTCTCCTCGAAGGTCAACCGCGGCGAGGCGGACTCCACGCCCGGCGAAACGCCCGCGGAAGCAAAGACCTCAAAACCCAAAAAGAAGAAGGGCGGCGAACCCACGCAAGAAGCGTCCTCCCTGCCCTCTCCCAAATCGCCCTACGATACATCTCCTTCGGACGACAACAATGAAGAATTGCCTCCTTTGGGCGGAGATACGGGGACGACTCCTTCGGACGGCGAAGCCCCAAACGGGGACAAACCCGACGATGATGACAACAAATAAGAGAGGTGCAGGCAGGGCGAATTTGCTTGCCTGCATCTTTTAAAAATGCACAAAACTCACGACATATCGCATATTTTGAGGAATAGAACTATGAAGATATACAACACGCTCACGCGCAGAAAGGAAGATTTTGTGCCCCTTGAGGAAGGCAAAGTCAAAATGTACGCTTGCGGCATTACGGTGTCCGGCGAGGCGCACATAGGACACGCCTATCAAGCGCTCATCTATGACATCATTCGCAAATATCTCGAGAAGGCGGGCTACGAAGTCAAATACGCGCGCAATTATACCGACGTCGACGACAAGATAATCGCGAAGTCGCACGAGACGGGCATCCCCGCGCTTGAATATGCCGCTATGATGATCAAAAACATAGACGCGCTGATGCGCCGCTTCGAGGTGGATGACCCCACTATATGGCTGAAGGCGACGGAAAACATCGACAACATCATAGACTTTGTGGACAGCCTCATAAAAAGCGGACACGCCTACCCCACCGAGCGCGGCGACGTGTATTTCAAGGTGGACAGCTTTGGAGGTTACGGCAAACTCAGCGGCAGACGTACCGAGGACGCATACGAGAGCGTGCGCATAGAAAACGAGGAAAACAAGCACGATCCCCTCGACTTCGCGCTGTGGAAATCCGCAAAGGAAGGCGAGATATATTGGGAGTCCCCGTGGGGTAAGGGCAGACCCGGCTGGCACATAGAGTGCTCCGCGATGAACCGCGCCGCTTTCGGCGAGCAAATAGACATCCACGGCGGCGGCAGAGACCTCATTTTCCCCCACCACGAAAACGAGATCGCGCAGACGGAAGCCCTCACAGGCAAGCAATTCGCAAAATATTGGATACACAACGGCCTCATCAAAGTCAACGGACAGAAGATGAGCAAGTCTTTGGGCAACAGCCTGCTCCTCAAGGATCTGCTTGACGAGTATTCCCCCGAAACAGTCAAATACGCGCTGTTGCAGACAAATTATCGCGGCGACATCAACATCACGGACGACTTGTTCCCCGAGGCGGACAAGCATATGTACGGTTTCTATAAGACGCTTGCGGACGTCGAGGCAAGCGGTTTGAAGGCGGACGGAGGCGCGCCCGATATAGACGCGGAATTTAATCGCGCCATGGACGACGATTTCAACACCGCGAAGGCGCTTGCGGACCTCTTCGGTCTTTTCAAACGCATAAAGGCAAAGCTCGCCGCGGGCGACGCGAGCGCGGCAAACGACGCGGAACAGATTAAAAAAACATACGGATTGCTGGGGCTGTTCAGGAGAAAACCGTCCGATTTTGTCGCCTACTATGAGGGAAAACAAAAGAACGACATCCCCGAGGACGTATTGCGCCTCGTCGAGGAACGCGCCGTGGCAAAAGCCGCCAAAGATTGGACGACCGCGGACGCCCTGCGCGCAAAAATAACAGCACTCGGCTACTCCGTCAAGGACACCAAAGAGGGTCCCGTCATCGAAAAATTGTAACCCACCCTGAAATACTAAAAAACATCAAATTCAAGAGGGCGCTTCCGCCCTCTTTTACTTAGGCTTGATTTATAACAAAACATTCGCTCGGACAAAGGTTACTAGAACTCCGGCACGTAAAGCGTTGGTATGTCGGATAAAGCAAACGTAAGTATCAAGCTCGCACGCGGGAGTTTGGAAATTGCATACAAAACAAAACGCGCGCGAACTAGCGACTAAAGTCACGACGTTCGCGCGTTTTTAGCTTGGGTTTGCAAAGGGCGAAACGCCCTTTGCCGAGGGCGCGGGGCGCGTAGCCCCGCATGGTGCGACGAAGTCCCTTGCCGGGGCGCGGGGCAGAGCCTCGCATAGGCTCCCTTTGCCGAGGTGTGGGCGAGTAGCCCACAGGAGACTACGCCTTGCGGCTTTGTTCGATCTTCTTGACGAGTCGCAAAGTGATGTCGAGACCTCTGCCCACCGTTTCCGCTTCGAAGCGTTCGGGGACGTCGTAGAGGGTATGATAATAATCCGTCATGACGGGGTTTTGCGCGGCGAGGGTGACGGACTTTACGCCCGCCTTTTGGAAAGGCGTTGAGTCGCAACCTCCGACGGGGTTTGCGATGTCGCCGGGCTTCTCTATGCCCGCTTCCTTCATAGCCTCAAAAGCCATGGCGGTCATATCCTTGTCAAAGTGCGGGCAGAGCCATGCGTCGCCGTGAATGACCTCGAAAAAGTCCTTATCGGCTATGGAGTCGATGTTGATGTGGTAGGCGTTTTGGAGCATGCCGTCGTTTTTGTGCGCACGGACGAAGTTTATGGAGCCTCTTAAGCCCGCCTCTTCCGCACCGCAACCCATTGCGATGACGCGGCAACCTGCGGGAGCCTCCTCGGGATTTTCCTTGTAATATTTTATTGTCTCGTACGCGATGGCGACGCCCGTAGCGTTGTCCATAGCGCCGGGAGACGCGACGCGGGGGTTCTTCTCGTTGTAGAGGCACAGCATATAGGAGCCGACCATAAGCACGGGACAGCCAAACACCACTATGTAATACAAAATGTCAAGCGCTTTGCCGATGGCAAGCAATGTTTCTGCGCTTGCGTCCGTCATATAAACCGCCATCATAAACAGCACAAAGTTGAGGACTGCGAGCACCGTAATGAGACCGACGGATATTGCGCCTATACCTATCTTGAGAATGATGACGATGAAGGGGCTGTGTGCGGCGGAGTGCTTGAGCGTCCAGCTTGTGTCGGTGTGTCCCGTAAGGTAGATGGTATAGTCGTATTTGCCGTCCTCGGGCAGGAGTTGCGCATAAGTATTGTATGAGACTTCCTGTTTAAAGCACCAATCGAACCACGTTTTGTACTTGAAAACGCTGAAGATGACCCATATCCAGAGCGCGACGCCGTAAATTGCGGCAAAAAAGTAAAGCGCAACGCCTATGAATGGGTTGATGTGCGCGCCGAGCGTCGCCAAAATGAGCAGAACCGCCATAATGATGCCGCCCCAACCGGCATAAGGAAGTCCGCCGATCGATCCGCGAGGCGCAAAGATGAATTTTTCCGTCTTTGGCTGAAGTCCGATCTCTCTGAACTTGTCGGCAAGATAGTCCTGAAACTTCTTCTCGCCGTCCGTACCCGGGACGCGCTGTCCGATCTCGTTGGCGGCATATTCCACCATCGAGTATGCCTCGTCGGTATACTTTTGCAGTTTTTCTTTCATAAGGTTTCCCCCTTTTTAAAATTTTATTTATAAGCGCGAAGAGAGCGGGGAACGCCCTACATCGATCAAATACTATTATTTTTCTATCTTTTCTATGCCGCCCATAAACTTGCGAAGCACTTCGGGCACCGTGACGCTTCCGTCCGCGTTTTGATACTGCTCCACAATGGCGGGAATGAGTCGGGACGTCGCAAGACCGCTACCGTTGAGCGTATGCACATACGCGGGCTTTCCCGTCTTTGAGTCGCGGTAGCGCGTGTTGTTGCGCCTCGCTTGATAATCGTTGGCGTTGGAAACGGAGGAGCACTCCTTGTATATACCCATGGACGGGATCCAAAGTTCGACGTCGTACGTCCTCGCCATGGACGCGGAGCAGTCCCCTGCCGCAAGTTTGCTTATGCGGAAGTGCAGACCCAGCTTTTCCACAAGCCTCGCCGCCTTCTCCACAAGCTCCTCGAAAGCCTCCATGCTGTGCTCGGGGTGCGCGTACTGAACCATCTCTATCTTGTTGAATTGATGTCCGCGTATCATGCCGCGCTCCTCTGTGCGCGCGCTTCCCGCCTCCTTCCTGAAGCAGGGCGAGTACGCGAAGAATTTCATGGGCAACTTGCTCTCGTCTATTATCTCGCCCGCATACATGTTTACGAGCGCTGTTTCCGCGGTGGGAAGCATAAATCTGTTGCGTTTTCTGTCCTCGTCCACGTCCAGCCAATACACCTCGTCGCTGAATTTTGGGAATTGCCCCGCGCCGAAGCCGCAATTGTAGCCGAGCTGATATGGCGGCAGAATAAACTCATAACCGTCCGAGAGATGCTCCTCGATGAAATAGTTGAGAAGCGCCCATTCAAGCCTCGCGCCCATGCCCCTGTATATCCAGAAGCCGTTGCCGCTGAGCTTCACTCCGCGCTCGTAGTCTATGAGTCCGAGATCCGTGCAGATGTCCACGTGGTTTTTGAGCGGGAAGTCGAATTTGGGCTGTTCGCCGACAACGCGTATGACTTGATTGTTTTCCTTCTCGCCGGGGAGAAGGTCGTCGTCGGGAATGTTGGGCATTGCCGCAAGCGCGTCGTTGATGTTTGCCACCAGCGCGTTTATCTTCGCGTCGCCCGCCGCTATTTCCTCGCCGAGCTTTCTCATCTCATCGAAGATAGGTTGCACTGGTTGCCCCGACTTTTTGAGCGCGGGGATCTCGGCGGAGATCTTGTTCTTTTGCGCTTTGAGCGCCTCTATCTCCGTGATCGTCGCCTTGCGCTCGTCGTCCCACTCGATGATGCGGGCAAAGTCCGCCTTGTAGCCTTTTTTTGCAAGCGCGTCCGCGACGGCTTGCGGGTTGCTTCTGATCCTGACAAGATCCAACATATGCGTCTCCTTAGCGATGCGGAAATAAAAATCTCATATTCCGCACTTTAACATACGATTTTGCGGGGATAAACCCCGATTTATGCCATCAATCGCACTTATACGATGATGTTTACAAGTCTGCCTTTGACGACGATGACCTTTTTGACGGGCTTGCTCTCAAGTTGATCTTTGACGGCTTCCACCGCCGCCGCCTCTATCGCCGCGCTCTCCGCGTCCGTGGGCACCGTCACTTTTGCGCGCATCTTGCTGTTGATCTGCACGGCAAGCTCCACCTCGTCAAGCGTCGTCGCCTTCTCGTCGCATACGGGATACGGCGCGTTGAACACGGAATACTTTTCGCCGAGCATTTCCCAAAGCTCCTCCGCGCAGTGCGGCGCAAAGGGAGCGAGCAACAACACGAGGTCGCGCACGCAATCTTTAAACATGGCGTTCTTTTGCGGTACGGACGAATCGTAGGCGTATATAGCGTTGACGAATTCCATAAGCCTCGCGACCGCCGTGTTGAAAGAGAAGTGTTCGAGGTCGTTCGTCACGCTCTTTATCGTGAGGTGGCGCACTCTGTTCAGCTCCTTTTCCGCCTTGCCGAAAGGCGCGGAAACAAAGTTTTCGAAGCACTTTTTGACAAGTCTTTCCACCCTGTCGATAAATCTCGATATGGCTTCCAGCCCGCTGTCGTTCCACGGACCGCCCTCGACATAGTTGAAGCCGAACATAAGGTACAGTCTGAAAGCGTCCGCCCCGTACTTTTGTATGCTGTCGTCGGGGGATACGACGTTGCCCTTGCTCTTGCTCATCTTGTTGCCGTCGGGACCCAAAATGGTGCCCTGATGCACGAGGGAAAGGAAAGGTTCGTCAAAATTCAAATAGCCGAGGTCCCTAAGCACTTTGGTGAAGAAGCGCGCGTACAAAAGATGCATACATGCATGCTCCGCCCCGCCGATGTACTTGTCCACCGGCAACATCTTGTTTATCCACTCGCTGTCGAATGGCGCGTCCGCGTTTTTGTTGTCGGGATAGCGCAGATAGTACCAGCTTGAGCACACGAAAGTGTCCAGCGTATCCGCGTCCCTCAGCGCGGGCCTGCCGCAGACGGGGCAAGTGGTATGCATAAATTCGTCGCACTTCTTGAGCGGGGACTCCCCGTTTGGCGTAAAGTTGACGTTTTTGGGGAGCAACACGGGCAGATCCTCTTCGGGGACGGGCACAGCGCCGCAATGATCGCAGTGTATGACGGGAATGGGCGCGCCCCAATATCTTTGACGGCTCACCAGCCAATCGCGCAGACGGTAGTTTGTCTTGAGACAGCCTTTGCCCTCGCCCTCCAGCTTTTTGAGTATGGCAAGCTTTGCGTCCTCGGACTTGAGTCCGTCGAATTCGCCGCTGTTCACAAGCGTGCCGTACTGAGTGAAGGGGAGCGCGTCGTCCTGTCCCTCCTCGCCCTTGATGACTCTTTCTATGGGCAAGCCGAGCTTGCTTGCAAACACATAGTCTCGCTCGTCGTGCGCCGCGACGCCCATGACCGCGCCCGTGCCGTAGCTTGCGATGACATAGTCCGCGACGAGTATGGGCACCTCTCTGCCGTTGACGGGATTTATCGCAAAACTGCCCGTAAGCACGCCCGTCTTTTCGCGCGTGGAGCTTAATCTGTCGATCTCGGTGGCTTCCGCCGCCTTTTTCCGATACGCTTCTACCGCCTCTTTTTGCGCGGACGTCGTGAGTTTGTCAACGAGCGGACTTTCGGGAGCGAGCACCACGTACGTCACGCCGAACACCGTGTCCGCGCGCGTCGTGAAGACGCGTATCTTCTCGTCGCTGTCCTTGACGTCGAAGACGATCTCGCCGCCATAGCTCCTGCCGATCCAATTCTTTTGCATGAGCTTTGTCTTTTCGGGCCAATCCAGCTTATCCAGCCCGTCGAGAAGCTCGTCCGCATATGCGGTGATCTTAAAAAACCATTGCGTCAGATTTTTGTGCGTGACGACGCTTCCGCATCTGTCGCACACTCCGCCCTGCGCCTGCTCGTTTGCGAGCACTGTGTTGCAGGAGGGGCACCAATTGACGGGCGCCTCCTTTTGATACGCCAACCCGTGCTTGAAAAGTTGCAAAAACATCCATTGCGTCCACTTGTAGTAATCCGGGAGGCAGGTCTTTATCTCATAGTCCCAATCGTAGGTCGCGCCTATGCGCTTGAGTTGCTCCTCCATAGTGGCGATGTTTTTGAGCGTGCTGTCCTCGGGGTGTATGCCCGTTTTGATGGCGTAATTTTCGGCGGGGAGACCGAACGCGTCAAAGCCCATGGGCTGAAATACCTCGTAGCCCTGCATGCGCTTGAAGCGCGCGAAAGTGTCCGCAGGCCCGTAGTTGTACCAATGCCCCGCGTGGAGTTTCGCGCCCGAAGGATAGGAAAACATCTCGAGACAGTAATACTTTTTGTCCACTCTGTCCCTGTCGAATTTGTAGAGCTTTGTCTCAGCCCATCTCTTCTGCCACTTTTCTTCGATCTGCTTGAAATCCATTGCTCGCCTCAAAAAATATGTCTTGCCTTTATAATAGATTAAGTTTAATACAAACAAACATATTTAGTCAAGAAAAACATTCTCGAACATGAGTTTATTTGTCGTTTGCACTCTTTGATGTAGTTCAAAAGGGCTTTCGTCCGTATCGAACGTCGAAACTTGCGGCTGAACGCGCAATAAAAGCGCGCTTTTACTTGTTATACGCAAAAATTTGTGCTACACTGTAAAAAAGGAAAGGTGCGATATGTTTGTTACGTTTGAAGGTTCCGAGGGCGTGGGGAAATCCACGCAACTTAGGTTGCTCAAGGAATATCTTTTCAGGACGGGTCAAGACGCCGTCTATATCCGCGAGCCGGGCAGTACGGACATCTCGGAGCAGATAAGAGGGGTGATTTTGGACAAGGCAAATTCCGCCATGACGGATATGACGGAGGCTATGCTGTATGCCGCCAGCCGCGCGCAACTTGTGCGCGAAGTTATAAAGCCCGCGCTTGCCCTCGGCAAACTTGTCATCTGCGACCGCTATATCGACAGCTCCGTCGCCTATCAAGGTTATGGTCGTCGTTTGGGCGCGGACGCAGTCAAAAAAATAAACGCCTTTGCAATAGACGGCTGTATGCCCGACGTCACGATATTCCTCGATCTTCCCCCCAAAAGCAATTGGAGAGGCGACCGTCACGCGGACCGCATAGAGGAACAACCCGACGATTTTTTCGAGCGCGTATATAGGGGTTATCTTGACGAGATCAAGCTTTCACCGACTCGTTTTGTACGCATAAAACCCGATTTGGACAAACTTGTCACTTCGAAAAATATAATCGACGCATTGCGACAGAGAGGGGCGATAAGGTGAGCGAACTGCTTTTCGAAAACATCCTCAAAACGTCGCGCGCATACGAGATGATGCTTGCGGACGTCAAAAAGGGCCTCGGACACGCCTACCGCATAATTTGCGCGGACGACGACCTCGCGGACAGCTTTTCTCTGCTTGTCGCCGCTTCCGTATTCTGCGAGCGCGGGGACGCATGCCTTTCCTGTACGGAGTGCCGCAAGGTGTTGCATATGAGCCATGCGGACGTCATACATGTCAACAGGGAGCGCGCCGAAATAAAGAAAGAAGTCGTCTCAGATCTCGTCTCGTCCGTCGAAATGCGCGGACTCAGCGGAAAAAAACTCTATTTGATACACCGCGCGGATCTTATGAATATCACCGCGCAAAACAAGCTCCTCAAGACCCTCGAGGAGCCGCCCGAGGGCGTTACTTTCTTGCTGGGGGTGGCAAACGATTTGAGCTTGCTTGAAACCGTTCGCTCAAGAAGCCGCGCCGTCTATCTTGACTCTTTCGATGAAAAAGCCATATATGACGAGCTTATCTCCATGGGCAAGGACGGACATTCCGCCGCCGTCGCCGCCGCTTGTTCAAACGGTATGCCGGGCAAGGCGCTCCTCATCGCGGACTCCTCCGAATATGTCGGCTACTATGACGCGGCGACTTCCCTGCTCTCCCGTCTCAACAGAAGCTCGGACATTATAGAGCTGTCCCCCGCGGTGCAAGCTCTCAAGGATATAGATGAATTTTTGGACGTACTGTCCATAATAATAAGGGACATGCTCGTCTTTAAGCACGATCCATCCCTCTCGACGGCGGGACTGCTCGGCGGAGACATCCCGGCGCTCAGCGCGAAGTACAGCGACCGCGCCCTGGCGCATATCCTGTCCGCGATAAATCTCGTGCGCAAAAAATTGAGCCTCAACGTAAACTTGCAGGCGGCAATAGATTCACTTCTCTTTACAATGCTGGAGGTAAAACATAAATGGCAATAATAGTCGGTATCAAATATAAAAATTCCGCGAAGATCTATTATTTCGATCCCATCGGCATAGATTTCCAACTCGATGACGGCGTCATCGTCGAGACTCCGCGCGGGCTGGAGTTCGCAACCGTCGTCATTCCAAACAAGGACGTCGACGAAAGCGAGATCGTCCAACCCCTGAAACCCGTGGTGCGCAAAGCGACTCCCGAGGACATCGCGCAACTGCAAAAAAACCTCTCCGATAAGGAAACCGCGCTCAAAATAATGCATGAAAAGATCACCGAGATGAATATACCCATGAAACTCGTCGACGCGGAATACACCTTCGATCGCGCAAAACTCATCTTCTATTTCACCGCCGAGGGCAGAGTCGATTTCCGCGAACTCGTGCGCGTGCTTGCGTCCATATTCAAGACCCGCATAGACCTCCGCCAGATCTACGAGCGCGACGACATTAAAATGCGCGGCGCGCTTGCTCCATGCGGACGTCCCTGCTGTTGCACGACCCACCTTCCCGACTTTGAAAAAGTATCCATCAAAATGGCGAAGATACAGGGACTTTCCCTCAATCCGCAAAAGATCAACGGCGTGTGCGGCAGACTTATGTGCTGTCTCAAGTACGAAAACGACTACTACTCCCAGACCTACAAACTCATGCCCAAAGTCGGAAGCAAAGTCAACACCCCCGACGGCGAAGGCACCGTAGAGTCCAACGACCTGCTCAAGCAGACCGCACGCGTCAAAGTCATGCTGAAGGACGGCTCCTTTGACATCAAAACCTACTCCATTGAGGATATGCACATCGGCGAGCGTCAATCCACCGCCGACATCGACTCTCTCCCCGACGACGAGGACAAGTGATTTCCTGCCCCATGTGAGCTTTTCGCCGCTTTATGTGGGCTACTCGCCCTATGTGGAGCGCCGCTCCATGCGGGGCTACGCGCCCCGTTCCCTCGGCAAGGGACTTCGTCGCCTCATGCAGGGCTACTCGCCCTGCTCCCTCGGCAAAGGGCAATTTGCCCTTTGCAAACCCAAACTAAAAAACGCGAGCGAGGCAAATACTTGCCGTCGCTCGCGTTTTTTTGAATGTCTGCAAGTGCCAAACTCCTGCGGAAGAGTTTGGAATTTACGTTTTCCTTGACAGAGAGTTTATTTATAATGTGACCCCCACCACCGCGCAAAGCACGGAGCCTCCCCCTAAAATCACCCCACAAAATCACTGCGTAATTTTGCGGGGACCCCGATAACGTTTCTATACTAACGCTATAAAGGGGTATGCCCAAATCGGAAAATATGTAGGTCTGAGCTAAACGGGGTCCCCATAGAAATAAGCGTAGTGAATTTTATGGGGTATATGATCGGGGTCCCCACGAAAAGCACTTTTCGTGGGGTAAATAAAGGGGTATGCCAACAAGCAGATAATAAAGAAAACTCTGTCTATTTACTTAACGTAATCTCTGTCTTAGTGTAGGCATATCCCTTCGATAACGTCGGATAGAGAAATATCGGGGTCCCCATAACAATGAGTGACGATGTAACACCGTGTAGAAACGCATAGCCGGTGGAACGAATTTTATGGGG
>CANQBO010000001.1 GCA_947589475.1 uncultured Clostridia bacterium | reverse complement strand
AAAGCAGATGCGCTACCAAACTGCGCTACACCCCGTAGCATCGCTTGCTGACGACTGTAACAATATACAATAAAAAAATTGCATTGTCAATGATTTTAGCTTTGATTTTGAGAATTTTTTTGTTTTTGAGGTATTTGCTTGCAAAAGCGAACTTAAGCGGTCGCAGAGCGGATATGACGTCTTGAAAATTTCCCTTTAGGGGCGTCTTTTGTCTTCGTTTTTACAAAAAATTTCTATCCTGCGTTTTAAATCGTTCCATATTGTCTCGACTTTTTCCTATATTTGAGTTGCATACTTCTCATGCTTCGCGCGCGTCGCCTTCTCATACGTATACGTTTGAGCCACGCTTTTACTCTGCTCAAAGTATATTTTCCTCCGCACTTATCATTGTCTGCGTTGCCGAATAGACATAACAACCAGTTATTTGCGGGTTTTTGACAAAACGTATGATAATTTTACATTAAAAATTTTCTATCCTATTTGTCCGAGGAGGCGGCTATGGAGCTTGATTATAAGATCGTCGGCGGCGACATCGTAGTGAGTCTTGCGGGCGACATTGACGAATTCGGCGTGCGGGCGATCCGCCCAGACATTGACAGGCTTATCGAAAGATACAGTCTGAAAAGCATGACGCTCGACATGAAAAGAGTGACCTTTGTGGACAGCACGGGTTTGGGTTTTTTGCTGGGCAGATATAAGAAACTGCGTTCTAAACGCGCGGAATTGTTGCTCAAGAACGTGCCGCCGCAAGCGGACAAGGTGTTTAAGGCAAGCGGGATATATTCGTTTGTACCCATCGTGGATTAAGGAGAGATTATGAAAAATTTTTTTGATATGACAATGCCCTCGGACGGCAGAAACGAAGCTTTTGCAAGAAGCGCGGTCGCGGCATTTTCCGTGATCTGCTCCCCCGACATCGAGGAAATAAACGATTTGAAAACTGCTGTGAGCGAGGCGGTCACAAACGCCATAGTGCACGCCTATCCCAACGAGGTGGGACTCATCAAACTGCATTGCGAGGCGGACAGCGATACGCGCACGGTAGATGTCGTCGTCGAGGACTACGGCAAGGGCATAGAGGACCTCGACGCCGCGCTCGAGCCATTCTTTACCACCTCTCCGGGCGACGAGCGTAGCGGCATGGGCTTCACGATCATTCAGACCTTCACAGACGGCATGAGTGTGACTTCAAAGCTCGGCGAAGGCACTACGGTCACGATGCGGAAGGTGTTCAAGTCATGCTGAGCCACGAAGATACCCTCGCCCTGCTCTCCGCCGCAAAAGCGGGAGACGAAAGCGCGAAGGAAAAACTTATATCCGAAAACATCCCGCTCATCAAGTCCATTGTAAAGCGTTTCAAGGGGCGGCTGGAGTACGACGACC
This sequence comes from uncultured Clostridia bacterium, assembly GCA_947589475.1. GTDB lineage: Bacteria > Bacillota > Clostridia > Christensenellales > CAG-917 > CAG-475. The sequence goes on along the minus strand of CANQBO010000001.1, from coordinate 226,858 downwards.
TCATGCAACTCGGCGCGATGGGCTTCGTCAAGGCGATGTACAACTTCGACGAAGCGTTCGGAGTGCGCTTTTCCACATATGCCGTGCCCATGATAAGCGGAGAGATAAAGCGATTTTTGCGCGACGACGGCGCCGTCAAGGTCTCGCGCTGGGCAAAGACTCTCGCAACAAAGATAAGCCGCTATATCGACGAGGAGCTTAAGGCGGGACGCCCCGAACCCAGCGTAGACGAGCTTGCCATGCATTTTGAAGTTGACGCGCAGGACATAGTTTTCGCCCTCGACACGACGCACTATCTCGTATCGCTGTCCGATACGGTCGGCGACGACGACGGCACTCCGCTCGGAGACAGAATACAAGGCGACGCCTCCCCCGACGAAAGCCTAGACGAGCTTATGCTCAAGGAGCTTATCTCTTCCCTGCCCGAACGCGAAAAGAAGATCATCGTACTGCGCTACTTCCGCGACAAGACTCAAAGCGAGGTCGCGCGGGAGCTGGGAGTCAGTCAAGTGCAAGTCAGCCGCATAGAAGCCAAGATCCTCAAACAGTTCAAACACGACATCGAAGATTGAAAAAGACAAGCATTTTGCTTGCCTTTTTGATGTTTGACTCCACATCAAACCATTGCGATTTACGCATATGTCGATATATCTGTCATTCATTCGTGCGAATAAGTTATCGTCTCATCCAAGCACTCGACCTTGAATGTGATGTACTTATATGTATTGTTTTCATAGTTTCTCTCAACATACCATTTGTTCGGGTCGCTAACAAGCCCTTCCCATTCGGCTTTTGTGCCCGCATATTTTATTTTTTTAAGAGAGTAACAGCCTTGTATAGGAGAGCCGGAAGGAGAATTTAAGATGTATTTCAATGATTTAGGTAAAATTAGTGTTTCTAAATTAATACAGTTGTATACATTTACACGCAAAATTCCGTCCATCAACTCCACTGTTGTCGAATTAATGCGCTCTAGCCAAACATCTATTACAGGTTTATTGTCGATTTTGGCAGGAACAATAAGGCTCTGTGAAGAATCTTTTGTACAGATATATTCTGTGATCCTTATGCCGTCAATTTTTGTTTCACCATCTTTGTAAGTGTAATCTTCATATCTGTATGTATCGGGTCTGTCTATCAGCTTTGCCGAATAATAACCTCCTTCCTCATTCAGGTTGATAAAGCTGTCGTCTGTATAATCTGTTTTGAGTTTTGGAAGCAATCCCTCCAACTGTTTAAGTGAATAATCATTTTCCTTGTGTTTGGCAAACTCCCACCCTTTGTTTTGACTGTATCCAATGCGCATGTCATGGCAGTAGAAAAATTCTTCTCCATTCTCACCGTATTCGTATGCAAATTCGATATCGTCAACCTCATCATCGCATGTAGTTATGCTGTTGAATGCTTCTTTGATCATATTGATATGCAATTCGGAACGATGATAGCTGTCAGGTATTTTTGACTTTAAAATTTCATTTTGAAATATGCCATTTTCTTTTTCTATTATTAAAACATTTTTATTTTGTGTGATGGCATATCCCGGATAATATTGTGGGTCGGAAGCTTTATTTGCATCGCTTTCGGATTGACAGATAAAGACAAACACAGAATAGTATTCACTCGTCCTACCTCTAAAACTCATTACAAACATAGGTCCTAAATCAATGAAACCAAAATCGGGATCCCTTGCACAAATAAATGCATAAGAATTTTCTATACAGTATCCCATATACGATTCAAGTGCTTCGGACGAACACAATTCGTTGTCTGCAAAATTGACGATTTCATTGTTATTGCTGTTTTTGTCCTTCTCCCCGCAGGCGACGAGCGCGGTCGCAAGCACGGCTATGCAGACGACAAGCAGTGCGAGTTTAAATAAAGTAGTTCTCTTGTTTTGCTTCATATGGTCCTCCTTGTGCGCGTATGGCGCAATATGATACGGGTTTTGCACGCTCGCAGGTTGGGTCGGCTGTCTGACGCGACAAACAATGTAGGCCTAAACAAAAAGCGCGCCCGAAAGAACGCGCAAATCATAAATATAACAAGTGCATTCTTTCAGATTCACCACAAATCCGCAATCTTACATGACCGCACACAAGAAATGCACTTGTTACCGATTTAAGTGCGACATGTAAATTATTACGAATTTGTGGTGCTTTTTTAATATCATTCTCAAAAAAGTTTGTCAACAGATGTCGGGTCACGACATGCCCCGCGCTTTCATGCGGAAATCAAAATTTTTGAGGCAAAAACTATGCGCAAAATTTATCGCATGATTTTTTCCTTTACGATAATCCTGCAAAGCAGGATTATTTTCTGTAAAATCACAAATAAACTCTTTACATTTTGCGAATAGTTTATTATAATATATAAAAATATAAGTTCAAGGCAGGTCGATATTATGGCAAATTATTTCAGTGAAAGAGACAAAAACCTCACAAAGCGGCTACGCGAGTTGCGCGATCAACTGCCCGAGTTTTGCGAGGAGTTTTTTGTCGGCATAGAGACGCAAACTACTGTTCTCACGCGCCTCAATTACGCATATGATCTGCGCATCTTTTTCGATTATCTTTTGAACAACGTCCGCGCCTTCAGAAGCTATACAGACGTTTTGGACTTCACGGTGGACGATCTGTCAAAAGTTACGCTTACAAATCTCGAATCTTTCCTTGAGTATTTGAGCTATTACACCTTTGAAGACAAGGAATACACCAACGGCGAGCGTGGCAAGGCGAGAAAGATCTCGACGGTGCGCACGTTTTTCAAATACTATTTCAATCACGACCGCATTCCGTCCAACATCGCGGCGAAGCTGGCGATGCCAAAACAGCACGACAAGGACATCATTCGTCTGGAGCCTCGCGAGGTGGAGCGCATACTCGACGCCGCCGAAACGGGATCGGGCATGAGCGAACATCAGCGCAAGATACAGCGAAACACGCGCGCGAGGGACGTCGCCATCCTCACCCTACTGCTCGGCACGGGCATCCGCGTCAGCGAGTGCGTGGGACTCAACCTGACCGACATTGATTTTGAGACAAACGCTTTCACCGTCACAAGAAAGGGCGGCAATCGCGCCATACTCTATTTCGGCGATGAAGTTGCCGAGGCGCTTAAAACTTACATCGAGGGCGAGCGGCGCGCGCTCATCGACCGCTCGGAAAAGTTGGTCATACGCGACAGCGACGCCCTGTTCCTATCCTTGCAAGTATCGCGCATATCCGTGCGTGCGGTCGAAAACCTCGTCAAAAAGTACGCGGGAAGCGCGGCGCCGCTCAAGCGCATATCCCCGCACAAGTTGCGCAGTACGTTCGGCACAAATCTCTACCGCGCGACGGGCGACATATATATGGTCGCGGACGTGCTCGGACATCGCGACGTAAACACCACCAAAAAGCACTATGCCGCCATAGAAGAGGATCATCGCAAGATCGCCGCAAGCGTCGTCAGGCTTAGAGACGACAAATGAACATTCGACGATATGCGACAAGCGCGGACATAATATTTTTTAATGCCGCAAGAAAACATATATAAAGTATTATAGAATATTGACTTATCGATAATAGTTTGCTAAAATATCCATATACGGCAAATGGAGCAAAAGCAATGGACATCTCATCAGTCAACAGCGACCTCATCCGCGGCAATGTCATCACGATAATCCTCGGTTGCCTCGTTGAAAACGACAAGTACGGTTATGAGATCCTGAAGGAGATCGAGGACAGGAGCACGGGTCAGTATACGCTGAAACAAGCCACCCTCTACAATCAACTCAAGCGTCTTGAAAAACAGGGGCTGGTTTTTTCGTATGACGGCGATCCCGATGACACGGGCGGCGGACAAAGAAGATACTATTCCCTCACGCAGGCGGGTCGTGATTACCTCACGAAGGAGCGCAGAGAATACGAATATTCGCGCACAATTCTCGATAAGCTCGTTTCCGAAAAAGAGTTTGATTTCCAAACCCCTCTGCCCTTCGACGCGTCCGAACTTCGTCCCTACTCAAAGCGCGAGTCCGAACCAAAACCCGAAGTCGTTTACAAGGACAAGATCGTCGAGGTCCCCGTCGAAACAGTCGTAGAAAAAATAGTCGAAGTTCCCGTCGAGACGATAGTCGAAAAAGAAGTCGTCAAAGAGGTCCCCGTCGAAAGGATCGTGGAGATCGAAAGAGTTGTCGAAGTCCCCGTGGAACGTCGTATAGAGATCCCCGTCGAGAGGATTGTCGAGGTCGAAAAGCCCGTAGAAGTGCAGGTAGAAAGGCGAGTTGACGTCGAAAAAGTCGTCGAAGTCGAAAAACCCGTCTATCTTGACCGTTACGGCAACCTTATAAGCGAGGAGGAGGCGGCGCGCCTTTCTTCCCATCCCTATGACAGGACGGTGGAGATCGAAAATCCCGTCTACCTCGACCGCTATGGCAATCGCATAAGCGAAGAAGACGCCGCAAAACTCGCTCTCGAGGCTCAAAAAGAGGACGAAAATGCTCGCCTTCAGGCAAAACAGGCTGACGACGCGGCTATACTTGCGGCGAAAAAGTTGGAGGACGCGGAAGAACAGTTGCGTCAAAAGGACGAAGCCTTAAAAGCCGCGCGTGAAAATGCGGCGCGCCAAAATGAGGAATTGGAGTCCGTCAAAGCTCAACTTGTCAAATCCGAAGAGGAACGCGATGCCGCTCTGGACGCCTTGACCGCTATAGAAGATGAACAGCTGCGTCGCAAGGAAGAAGAAGATAGACGACTTGAGGAGGAGGAACGTCTGCGCGAAGAAGAGGAAGCTCGTCGCTCGCATGAGCAAATGATGCCCACCGAGACCGTTGAGGACCTCTTTAAAAAGCTAGAGGCTACATCGGAATATTCGGACAGCGGGTATGCGCCCGTCTATGTTACGTCCCAAAGCGCGCCCGTACCTCCCGTCGCAGAGGAGCCGTCAAGGTCCTCGATCGAGGAAATATTCCGTCGCATGGACGAGCGCTCCAAACAAATCGAAGCGGAACAAGCCGCCGCGACATACGACGAACAACCTCTTAAGGAGCCTTCCGCCGTCATCAACAGACAGGAAGAGGCGTTTGAATATGAAAAAGAGGACGTCAATTATCGCGAATTTTTCTACTCTATCACCGACGTCCCAACAGAACAAGCGCCCGCGGCGCAAGCAGAACAGTCAAGCGAGACCGACATCAAGGAAAGACTGTACTCAAAGGGCTATGCCGTGCGCCCCTACGACAGAGGCAATACTTCGGGCTATTACACCTTCAACTTCTTGCAGGCGAACCGCATAAACCGCGACACATTCCTCATTGTGCTTCTCGTGTTCATGTTTGAAATGGCAGTCTCATGGGTGTCGCTGTATCAGCGTATATCCTATGTATACTTCATTCCCGTCATACTTGTCGGCGCAGTGCTCTGCCTCATTCCGACATTGCTTTACCTGCTAAATCCGAACAGGCGAACGCGGGCAAATTTCAGTTTCAAACTGTCCATACTAAACCGAAGTATGCTGTTTATCGAGCTGACCGTCGTGTGCATTTTGATCGGGTTCTTCGCTCTCGGCGCAAGCATCTACGACATGGACCTCATCATCATGTCCATCATCATTCCCGCGATCATACTCTTCAATCTGCCGCTCAGTTCACTGTTCTATTGGTTGCTATATCGGACTCATAAATATCACATAGCTTGATCATAAAACCACCGACTTCGGTCGGTGGTTTTGATTATAATGCGATTTTTATTGTCTAGATCGTTGCTATAGGCCCTCAAATATCATCGGGAATATCGGTAATAGGCTTGAGCGTATCCGATGTTTTTTTAGTCGTCTTTTTTTGCATTTGTTTTATCGCGGTGCGCGCAAGAAGGTCGCAACGGTTGTTAAGCTCGTTGTCGGCATGCCCTTTCACTTTGACGAAAGTCACTTCGTGCATGTGCGTAAGCTCTATGAGCTGTTGCCACAGATCGACATTTTTGACCTCTTGCTTCGTGGAAGTGCGCCACCCGTTGCTTATCCACCCGTCTATCCATTTTTTCAGGAAAGGATCGACCGAATATGCACTGTCGCTGAAGAGCGTCACTATGCACGCTTCCTTCAGCCCTTTCAGCCCCTCAATGATTGCCGTAAGCTCCATGCGGTTGTTGGTCGTATTTTCCTCCGCCCCGCATATTTCCTTCCTATGCGCGCCGTACAGGAGCACAGCCGCCCATCCGCCCGTCCCGGGATTGCCCGAACATGCGCCGTCTGTATAAATTTCCACATGCTTCTTTGTCTTGCCCATACGCACATTATAACATACGCGCGCGCTTTTGCAAGTCAAATCTGTATTCAAACAACATTCAAATCTCCGCCTGCAAGTTGCAAATTGTAAATGTACTAAGAAATTTATAATTACATTTTTATATATTACCGCATACGCTTTCAATTCTCGATATAAAAACGCCTAAGAGACATTCCGCAAAGCACCTCAAATCAGAACGTTATGTTGTATGAAACGTCAACATTAAATGCGAAGTGTTTCTGGTAAAACTTGCAGAACGCTATGTTGTAAATCAAATACGCCAAAAGTGTTTGACTTATTTCCCCGCCCTTGCTATAATATCTAAGCAATCAAACCTAGGGGAGTGGCTCAACGGTAGAGCAACGGTCTCCAAAACCGTCGGTTGCGTGTTCGAATCGCGTCTCCCCTGCCAAAAAAATCCGTTTTATAACGGATTTTTTTGTATGCAGGGGAGACGCGATCCTCCACGCAACTTGTTCGCTTCGGCTTCGCCTCGCGCCCTCGGTTGCGTCTGACGCTTCGTTCCCGCAAGCATTTATTGCTCGTAAATTTATATTTTATTTACTCGCTTGCTTCGCTCCGCTATTTTTCGAATCGCTTGTCAAGAAGTCTTAATGCTATTTCACGGATTTTTTTGTATGCAGGGGAGACGCGATCCTCCACGCAACTTGTTCGCTTCGGCTTCGCCTCGCGCCCTCGGTTGCGTCTGACGCTTCGTTCCCGCAAGCATTTATTGCTCGTAAATTTATATTTTATTTACTCGCTTGCTTCGCTCCGCTATTTTTCGAATCGCTTGTCAAGAAGTCTTAATGCTATTTCACGGATTTTTTTGTATGCAGGGAAGACGCAATTCTCCACGCAACTTGTTCGCTTCGGCTTCGCCTCGCGCCCTCGGTTGCGTCTTAAACCCATTCTATAAAATGGATATAAACATAATAAAGAATTTACTACGTTTGTCACGTTCCGCTGTTTCCACATCGACCGTATGCAAATTCTTAATTCTTGATGACAATGTACGATATTTCCCCGTAAAGATTTTATAAAATTCAGACGCTCGCATTTGCGAGCGTCTGAATATATGAATTTTGGAAATTCGATATTGTAATTATTTGTTTTCGTCGTCGTCGAACTTGATGTCGAGACCCTGAATGAGATCGCCGAGGGAAGCGGAACCACTGCCCGAGACCCACTCTTTTGGCTCGTTTGAAGTTTCCTTCTTGGGCTTGCGCTCTTTCTTGCCCTCGCCGCCTTCGGACCTCTTTTCAAACTTCTTGGCGCGCTCGGAGCGGCGTGCCGCTTTCTCTTCCTCTGTCGCCTCGTGCTCCTCTGCGGGCTGTTCGCTCTGCTCGGGCGCGGGAAGCACTTCCTTTATTGAAAGCGTGATGCGGTTGTCGTCGAAGCTGATGATCTTCGCCTCGACCTCTTGACCCACCTTGAGGACTTCGTTTGCGTCCTTGACCCAGCTGTGGGAGATCTGCGACACATGGACAAGTCCGTCCACACCTTCGTCAATTGAAATGAATGCGCCGTATGAGAAGATGCGCTCCACTTTGCCCTTGATGACCGTACCGACGGGATACTTTTCCTTCGCGACTTCGTAGGGTTTGGGTTGAAGTTGTTTATAGCCGAGGGAAATTCTGCCTGTCTCTCTGTCGAGTTTGAGCACGACGAAGTCATAGCTTTCGCCTATCGTGAGCACCGTGGAAGGATCCGTGATCTTGTTCCAGCTGAGTTCGGAAATATGAGCGAGGCAATCAAAGCCCTTTACGCTGACAAACGCACCGAAGGGAGTGAACCTCTTGACCTTGCCCGTGATGATGTCGTTGACGTGAATGCTGTTCCAGAAAGTATCCTCTTTCTCTTTCTTCTCTCTCTCGAGGATGAGACGATGGGACGCGAACAGGTATCTCGACCTCTTGTGCGGCTTCTCCTCTGCGGGAGCTTCGCCCTCTTCGCCATCAGAAGCCTTCTCCTTGGGAGGCATAAGCACAAGGCGCATCGTCTTGTCTTTGTATTCCTCAAGGTTGCTCACATAGCCCATTCTTATTTGGCTTGCGGGCACGAAAATCGTATATTTGCCGAGTCTGCCTCTCAGACCGCCTTTGACGACCTCAGTCAATTTCAGCGTAAATTCACCCGAACTCAAAGCGATCTCAGCCTCCTCGTCCTCTTTTAAGATCTTGTCCACCTGCTTCTTGCTGCATTGGACCTGACCGTTTTTAGAGGATAGGATGACGACCTGCACTTCGTCTCCGCTCTTGTAATCGGCGGGATCGTAGTTGCCGTCGAGAGTTGCTTCGCTCTTGTCGATAAAGCCGTCGTTCTTTCCGCCGATGTTGACGATGATGCCGTCCGCATTCGCAGTGATGATGACGCCTTTTACGCGCTTGCCCGGCCTATACTCTGTGTAGCCGCCGTTGCTTGTGGAGCTCATAAGCTCCTCCATAGTGGTAGGCTCCGAATTGCTTTCTTTGGCGGGCTTTTCTGCCTCGGGCGCCTTCTCCGCCTCGGGCGTTTCGGTTGCCGTCTCTTCTAAGACAGGCGCTTCGGTAGCGGGCGCTTCCGTTTCGGGTTGATCGTGAAGTGTTGCTTCTTTGGTCACTTCGGTTTCCGTGGTCTGAGTTTCACTCATAAGTTTTGTTACCTCCCGTATCAACCATGGCGGAGTCGACGCTCCTGCAACGATCGATACACTTTTGAATTCCTTTATTTTGCTGATCGCTTCGCGAGCTTCGGCGACGTCCGTGACAAAATACGTATTGGCATTGACCTCGCTTGCCACCTCGAAGAGCCGTCTTGTGTTGGCGCTCGTGTGACTGCCGAGGACAACGACCGCCTGCGTTTTTGCCGCGAGAGAGCGAGCCTCATCCTGCTTTGCCTCTGTAGTATAACAAATAGTATTGAAAATCTCAACTAAATTGTGATGATTTTTTTGAAAATTCTTTACAAAATCTTGAATTTTTTTGAAATTTTGCCTTAGAACGGTGGTCTGAAAGAGTATCGAGGCGTTATTTTCGCCTATTTCGGGCATTTCGGCGCTGCCGAACACCTTCGCACGCCCCGCCGCGTAGCTAATAAGTCCTACCACTTCGTCGTGCGCCGCGTCTCCGATGATCACGATGTCGTCGCCCTTTTCCGCCCTCTCCTTTGCCAAAAGCTGATTGCGCTTGACGACGGGACATGTGGCGTCGAAAAGCACGACTCCTCTGTCCCTCAAACGCGACTCGACCTCGAGTTGTATGCCGTGGGCGCGAATAAGCGCCACGTCGCTCGCTTTAAGACTGTCCCACTTTTCGGGTTTCAAACAAACCACGCCTTTAGAAGCAAGAAAAGCCGTGACTTCTTCGTTGTGGACAAGCTCGCCGAGGGTGTACAATCTTCCATATTTCCTTGCAAGGTCAAGCGCCATATCCACAGCGCGCTTCACGCCTTTGCAAAAGCCCGCGCCCTCCGCAACGGTCACTCTCATTTGTCGTCCCCCTTGCCGTTTTTCCCCGTTTTTTCCTCGACGTAGGCATTGACGAGCGCTCTGACTTCATCCATCTTCTGTCTTACGACTTCGGTCGCCCTGTCCATAGCGTCACGGGAACGATCTCCGTAAAACTCCTCGAGCGTAAACGGCTTGCCGATGTAGAGGTAGTTGCGCTTGAAAAGCTTGGGAGGCGCATAGTAAAGCATAGGCACTATAGGCGACTTTGTCTTGACGGCAAAGCGTGCTGTGCCGCTTTTGAACTCCGCCATTTCCTGCGTGCCCTGTCTGTTGCGCGTGCCTTCGGGGAATATCATGAGTTGTTTGTCGTCGTTCAGCAATCTCAAGACGCACTTGACGCAATCTATGTCCGCCTCTCCTCTGCGCACGGGTATGGCTCCCATCTTGTGCAAGAACCAGCCGCCCATTCCGGATTCAAACAGCTCGGACTTCGCCAAAATGTGCGCCTCGCGCTTGAACAGCGCAAAACACGGCAACAGCGTATCCACTTTGCTATAGTGATTGCAGGTGAATATCGCCCTTTTGCCCTCAACTTCCTTGACGTTTTCGATGCCGACTATCTTTGTCGGCCAAAGCATAGCCTCGAGCGGATGCAAAAACACCCTCAGGAAACGGTAAAATCCGAAGCTCTTTTCAAGTTTATAACGTTTTTTGACTCTTGCGGCGCGCTTTGCTTCGCGCTTAGTCATCGACTTGGTCTTTGCGATCTGCGTCTGAACCGTATCCGCGGACGCACTGTTTTCGGACGAACTATCCCCTGACGTCCCATTTTCGGACGGATCGAGACCATCGGTCTCGTGCGCGTTCCCCTCTTTGCCCTCTGAGGTCGTAGCGCCGTCCTCGTTCGATTTTCCGCTCGGATCGCCTGTTTTCGCGGAAATTTTGCCTTCGACGATCTTTATTACAGCCGCTATGACTTCCTCAAGCGACATATCCGTCGTGTCTAGAAGCACTGCGTCCTCAGCCTGCTTGAGGGGCGCCACTTCGCGATGCGAATCGTTGTAGTCCCGCTGTTTGATGTCCGCAAGCAAGGTATCGAAGTCCACCTCCTGTCCCTTTTCGACAAGCTCTTTATAGCGCCTCTTCGCCCTTTCCTCGGGCGTAGCGGTCATAAATATCTTGCAATTTGCGTTTGGAAGCACAAATGTCCCTATGTCTCTGCCGTCGAGCACAACGTCTCCCGTAGCGGCAAATTCGCGCTGCAGCTCCACCATTTTATAACGTACGCACGGCAACGCGGAAATGTCGCTTGCCGCCTTTGACATGCGATGCTCGCGAAGATACGGCGTCGTGTTTGCGCCGTTGACGTATATCTGCTGTGCGCCGTCCTCAAAGACTATTTCCATCTTCATGCCGTCCAGCATGGGCGCGACCTGTCCCGCGTCGCTCACGTCAAGTCCCGCCTCCAGCGCGGTATACGCCGTAGCGCGGTACATCGCCCCCGTGTCGAGATATATGAGCCCGAGTTTTTTTGCGACCGCTTTTGCGACCGTGCTCTTGCCCGCGCCCGCGGGACCGTCTATCGCAACATTTATCATAAACTACTCCTTTCGAGTTTTGCTCGATTTCCACATTGTATCGGACTTTTGTTTCGTCGTATCTTTATTCGGTTTGTGTTTATAAGCTTTGCGCTTTTCAGAGCGCTTTATGTCCCCGTTGCGTTTTTCAATTCGCCCGAGATTTGGTCTTTCGGCGAGATTTGTTCGCATACAATATAAATTATATGCGTTTAGAATGTCGATTTCTAAATTTTTTCGACTATTTCGGACTTACTTTATTCCCGCGGACTTCAATATATCCTCCGCCGCAAGGCGAGCCGTCGCCCACGCGATCTGAAGATTGAAGCCGCCCGTGAGCGCGTCCACGTCCACCGTCTCGCCGACGAAATACAGCCCTCCTTGCATTTTGCTCTCTCCCGATGGTCTCAAGCCGTCTACGCTCACGCCTCCCGACGTGATTATTGCCTCACCGAACGGCGCGGTGCCCGCAAGCTCGAATTTAAGCCCTTTGAGCGCGCAAATTATCGCCTTTCTTTCCTCTTTGGAAAGTACGTCCACCTTCTTTGAAGCGTCCACTCCCGCCCTTTTAAGCACATATGCGTTCAGCTTTTGCGGAAGCAACGCGCGCATCGCGCTTTCGGCGCTTTGTCCGTGCCTCTCTGAAAACTCCTTTTGTAGCCTCTTGTCGAGCGTAGCCTCGTCCAAAGCGGGTTTCAAATCCAGTTTGAGGTATATTCCGTCGAGCCTTGTCACAAAGGAGGACGCGGTGAGAGCGATAGGTCCCGACATCTCGCCCGCTGTAAACTCCAACTCGCCGAATTCGCTTGCAAGCAACTTGTTTTCGCGATAAGCCTCGAGGCGGACGTTTTTTAGGTGCAGTCCGTCAAGGAAAGTGATGTCCTCGCGCGTGCGCAATGGGACGAGCGCGGGACGAGGCTCGGATATGCCGTGCCCGAACGCCGCCGCAAATTTGTAGCCGTCCCCCGTACTGCCCGTAGCGGGATAGGACGCGCCGCCCGTCGCAATTATCACCTTGTCGAAGAGCGCCTCGCCTTCCGCCGTGCATATCTTAAACTTGTCTGCTTCCCTCCTCACGGAGGTGACTTCGTCGTTTAGCCTCACCCTTGCGCCGAGTCGCGAGATCTCTTTTGCAAGCGCGCGTATGACGTCCGACGACTTCCCCGTCGTAGGAAAGACGCGATTTCCCCTTTCTACCGTGAGCGGCACGCCCAGCCCCTCAAAGTACGCCATGACTTCGGATGGCGGAAAGCCGTACAGCGCGGATCTCAAAAACTTGTCGCCGTGAACTATGTTGTCAAAGAGGGTGGGCATATCGCAAAAATTCGTGAGATTACAGCGCCCCTTGCCCGTGATGTAAAGCTTTTTGCCGAGCTTTTCGTTCTTTTCAAACAGCTCTACGTCAACTCCTCCGCGCGCGAGCGTCGCCGCGGCAAGCATACCCGCCGCACCACCGCCGACAATGCCTACGACCATATCTTGCCCTCCTGCGCCTTGCAGTACGCAAGCGCGTCCGCGTCGTTTGGAATAAGCTTGATGGGAGTGAGCACTATGTAACCGTTTTTGGTGAGATAACAGTCGCCTTCCGTATCCGCAAGCGCGTCGGGGAGAGGTTTTCCCACCACGGAATATATTTCCTTTCCGTCCACCGTCGTCGCGGAATATTTTTCGTCATAAGGTCTGAAAACTATGTGCGCCGCTCTGACTCCCTTTATATCTTCCCTTCTCACGGAGGGGATGTTGACATTCAAGGTTATGTCTCCCCTTGCCATATCCAACAGTTTATCGAGGTTGTTGAGCACAAACTCCGTCGCATACGAGTAGTCGTCGCTACCCTTTGTGCGCAAAGACACCGCAAGCGACGGTATAAGTTGAAACGTGCCTTCCTGCGCCGCGCCGACCGTGCCCGAATATATGAAGTCCGAGCCTATGTTGAGCACATTGTTTATGCCGCTTATCACCGCGTCGAATTGTTTGTCCGCAAACAGGTGCCGCACCGCAAAAATGACGCAATCGGAGGGGGATCCGTCCACGCTGTAGGTGGGGATCCCGTCCGACATTTCCACTTTTTCATAGCTTATTCCGCCGAAAAAATGCACCATATGCCCGCTTCCGGAGCTTTCCCCCGACGGCGCGCACACAGTTACGTCGTGATATGCCGAAAGCGCCCTCGCAAGCGTGCGTATGCCGGGAGCAAAATATCCGTCGTCATTTGTCAACAATATGTTCATGATCTCTGTCTTTTGGCGAGCCGCATATCCGCGTCGCCTTTTATTATTTATATTGCCGTTTTTAAGCCGATCCCGCGCTTATAGGAATATATGCCCGCGCCTTACTTGTTGTCTATGCCGCACAATTCCTTGAGATAGGCAACCTCGCCCTCGCCAAGCTCCCTGAAACCGCCTCGCTTCAGCCCGCCCAGCCTAAGTTCGCCAATGGCGACGCGCTTCAGCAGAGTGACATTCTTCTCCACAGCCTCGAACATGCGGCGAATTTCCCTGTTTTTTCCCTCGAATATCACGACTTCGAGGCGGGTAGAACCTTCCTCCACCCCCGTGACCTTGACCTTGCATTTGCCGTATTTGACGCCGTCCACTGTCACTCCCTTGCGGAGCGTGGCAAGATCGCTCTCCTCTATATCGCCCTCAATGCGCACAACGTATGTCTTTGCGATCTCAGAGGACGGATGCGTGAGTTTGTAAGTCAGTTCGCCGTCGTTTGTGAGCAAAATCAGTCCCTCGCTGTCATAGTCCAATCTGCCGACGGGATAGAGGCGCTTATTTTTCCACTCGTCCGTGAGATAGTCCATGACAGTGCGACGCTTCCTGTCCGCGTGCGCGGGCTTTTGCGCAGGTTGAGCAGTGCCCTTGCCAAGCTCGGACGCGCGTCCCGACTGCTCCTCCTTCCTTTGAGGAATGCCGCTTTTGTTGTCCGCCTCATCGTCGACGGACGTAACGCATCCCTTCGGCTTGTTCAGCATGATATAGTCGTAATGCGTTACGCGCACGACCTTTTTGCCGTCCACGTACACGACGTCCTTGTCGCCTATGTCCGTAGCCAAGGATGTGACGACTTTCTTGTTTACGCTCACCCTGCCCGCGAGCACAAGCTCCTCCGCCTTTCTGCGCGAAGCGACTCCGCACTCTGCAAGGTATCTGTTTATCCTCATACGCCTCCAAACGCCCGCCGCACATTGCGGGACGGACTACAGCCGAAAATCGATATACAAAACTAGTATATATTAAAAATCTATATTCCGCAAGCGGAATTTGTCTGTTGCGCACTTATTTGTCGAGTCGAGCGACGATTTGTGAAAATATTGAAGTTATTGCGTCTCAAATAAAGATAAGACCGCACATTCGCCTTTTTAAATCGTGATTTCCCAAGTTGTGGCTAAACTCGCGCAAAAAAAAGAACCCTCGGCGGCGATGCCTCAAAGGTCCTCGTATATTACAGCCGTTTGAGCCGCATTTAAATTTGCGTATTTTCTTTTCTCCGCTTATTTCCGCCAAAAACGGCGCAAAATCTCACAGCGCGTTTACGACGAGATACTCGTCCTTTGCAAGCGGATAATATATGTCATGCCAATCCGCCGTGACGTTGTACGGCGCGCTGATTTCTACCCTATTTTTGCCTTCGCCATAGGTGAGTAGCGCGCTGTCAAGAGGCACCATTTCAAAGTTGTCAAAACCGTGATCCAGCATATTTATGCTCTCATTCCACATATCGGGACAATTAAGAACGACCGCAATGAGTTGCATATTGTCTCTTTTCGCTCCGCTCACGAGACAGCGCCCGCTCTTTTTGGTGAAGCCAGTTTTTACTCCGTTTGCGCCCTTGTACAGCTTCAAAAGCTTGTTTTTGTTTGCAATCGCCGTGACTTCGCCGTCTATCTCGATACGCCTCAAAGTTGTGCCGACTATGCGCTTGAAATCGTCAAGCTCGTACGCCGCGGCTGTGATGAGCGCAAGGTCGTATGCGGTCGTATAATGCTCGTCGTCGTGCAGACCGTGCGGATTTACAAAGTGGGACTCCTTTGCGCCTAGAGACATGGCGGTCTCGTTCATGAGCGCGGCAAAAGCTTGTACGCTTCCCGCCGTCTCGATGGCAAGCGCCGTCGCCGCGTCGTTGCCGCTTCTGAGCATAAGTCCGAACAGCAGATCTTCGACTGTGATCTGCGCCCCTTCTTTGAGATATATCGAGGACCCTTCAACGCCCACCGCTTGCTTTGGCACTGTCACTATATGGTCGAGAGGCAGATTTTTCAGCACAACATACGCCGTCAGCACTTTAGTCGTACTTGCGGGATAACACCTCGCGTGTTCGTTGACTCCGTACAACACCCGCCTCGACGATTGCTCAATGAGCGCCTTGCCGCTTCCGACAGTCTTAGATGCAACTATGCTCTTATCGCCGCCGACGCCGCTTTCGTCCCTTTCTCTCTTTACGCGTTTTGAATTTTCTCCGTCCGAAACATCGTCGTCGGGGTCATACTCCCCGCTTTTGCGCTCGGAGTAGCCGTCTGCATTTGCGTCTAAATTATCCACGCTTTTTTCAACTAAACTATTATCATTTTTGACATAATTTAGAATACTTTTTGCAAATCTGGGTTCAAATCCGCCTTTAAAATCGGAATTTACAATGAAAGCATTCGCCGCAAGCAAAGATATTACGAGAAACGCGAACACAACAAGAAATTTGCCTCCGAAGTTTTTCATATCAGTCCTCCTTTTTGAATGTTTTCAGCACCGTGCGCACAAGGTCGCTCCACTTGCCGTCCGTCTGTCCGCTGTCCAAAGATACAAACTTCTTTTCCCTGCCGCAAATCAAAAAGCCGAGCGGCGTCACCGTCACTCCTCCTCCCGACGCGCCCGCATACGGCAGTCTGCCCTCGCTCGCGTCGCCATACTCGCCTCCGCCCGACACAAAACCGTAACTTAGTTTACTGACGGGCAACACTACGCTTCCGTCCCCCGTCACTATGGGCTTTCCTATGATCTCGTCGCTTTCGACCGCGGAACGTATACATTCCACGGTGCGCTTCAACATTTCTTCAAGTTGCATATATTCCCCTCCGTATCAAATCGCGATCTCGGCGACCTGAAGCAAATTTATCCTCATTTTAAAGCCGATGTCCAACTCGAAGCTGTCCGTCTCGCTTATATACGCCCCGCCTTTTGCAAACGGCGCAAACAGCGTTTGAACTAAAGCTCCGACCGCCGCAGACTTCATCGCGTCATTCAGACCTATCTTCAGCGCGACGACGCCCGCCCTTCTTACATCTGAATTTTGAAAGTTTATCGCGATCTTAATCATTTTCATAGGATCTAAGGACGACTTTTTTGGCTTCTTGCCGTTGACGGTGCAATTGAAGCGTCCTCCTTGCGCGAAAACTCTGGTTTTGACGACCCTGAAAGCAAACAGCTTTACATCCAGCTCCGCGCAAGACCGCGCAAGCGAGACATGCCCCGTGAGACTTATTTGCATGGGCAAGAACGTCAACGCTATTATTGTTTCAAGGCATATCAGCACGATTTGCACCGCCATAGTGATATTTTGTGCGAATTTTGAGATTATATGAAAAAAATGCGCCGTATAAAGCGCAAATTCAAAAAATACACTCATCTGATTATATTTTCTTTTAAAAAACTCGCGGCATAGCAGGTTCGGCTATGCCGCGAAATGCGTCATTCGTAAGTGTCGATGTCCTCGCCGATGAGGAAATCCGGTAGTTCATCGTCGTCGTCAAAGAAGTCGTCCGTCTCGGGTTCGGGCGCGGTTTCGGCGTCGCTTGCCGCCTCCTCGAGGGCGTCATCGGGAGTTTTGACGGCTTCGCCATCTCCGTCTCCTTCGCCTTCGTCGCCGTCCAAAATGGAACGATTGTGAAAGAGGCTGTCCGATATGGGAGCGTCGATGAGCATGAGTTTTTCAAGCACTTCGGAATAATCGGGCAGATCGGTGATGTCGCTCAAGCCGAATTTTTTCAAAAATTCGTCCGTGGTGCCATAAAGCAACGGTCTGCCGACGGTGTCTTTGCGCCCGACCGCTTGCACCAGCCCCGCTTTCAGCAGTCCGGAAAGCGCGTACTCGGAGTTTGTTCCTCCGCGCATATCGTCGATCTCCAGCCTGGTTATGGGCTGTTTGTACGCGACTGTGGACAGCACCTCGAGAAGCGTGCGCGTCAGTTCCTTCTCCTTGAGGGGAGTGAGCACGTCCGCGACCGTGTCCCCGTAGACGGGATTTGAACTGAATTGCAGTTTGCCGTTGAAATCGAGGAGCACTATGCCCGACTCTCCGCTGTAGCGCTTCTGCAGAGACCTGACGATTGAGTTGAGCTTTTGATGAGTGAGTTCGGGCACCTTTTCGATGATGTCCGTCCTCGCTATAGCGCTGCCGCTTGCAAAGATTATAGCCTCCACAACATTCTCAATATTTTCCATCGTCGCCCTCCTCGAAGTTTATTGTGGCGTCCGCCGTGCCGTCAAGCGCGTGAAGCATGATAACGCCGAAATTTTCCTCTTGCGTGACGGAGATTATGCCGTATTTGACAAGCTCCAACGTGGCAAGGAAAGTAGTCACGATGTCCGCCTTGTCATAGTCCGGCTCGAACAGCTCCGTAAATTCGACCTCAAGCCTCTCGGCGATTATCGAGCGAATGTATTCCATCTGATCGTGCACGGAAAATCTGTCCTTGACGACTTTTTTCGGTATAATTTCCTGCCCGCGGCGCTCAGCGGAAGCAAGCACCTTTGCAAACGCTTCCACAAGTTTTGGCAACGAGAAGTTGACAAGCGCGACGCGGTAGTCCTTGTCCGTATAGGTCGGCATGCGGTAGAAACGATTTATAGTCTCTATCTCTCGCAACTTTTCGCTCTGCTCCTTTAAAAGCGCATATTGTTTGAGCTTGTTGATGAAAAGTTGTCTCTCGTAGGCGGGATCGTCCTCGGACAGCTCCTCATCGTCCTCTTTTGGCAACGAACGAAGCGACTTCAGATAAATAAGCTCTGCCGCCATGACGATGAATTCGCCCGCATATTCATAGTCCAGCTCTTCCTTCGGCGCATTGTTGATTATCTGCACATATTGACTTGTGATGTCCGAAATAAATATGTCCTCGATGTCTATCTTCGCGTCCTTTATCTGTTGGTACAAAAGATCCAGCGGTCCGTCGAAATCCGTAATATGATAAACTATCTTCGGCTTTTCATACGGCAGATCGCCGTCCTCCATATCAACGTCGGACATGGAAAAACCCGAGACGTCTGCGTCCCCTGTTTCGCCTGTTTCTTCGTCCATCGGCGCGTCGGTTTGAGAAGTATTTTTCAATTCGTCGTCTTCTGACATCTGTGCTCCGCAAATTAAAGTAAACGTATTACAATAAATATTAACACGCCGAGAGCCAAAAGTCAAAGGCTAAATATTATAAGCTTTCGTTTGATATTTTGTTGTTTTTGATAAATGTGTAAACGCTTTCGTACAATACGACGGTATGCGTCTTAGACAGTTGTTGAAATACGCGCACACCCCATAAGGAATGTGCGCGTATAAATGACGGTTTAAAAATTCAGAGTTTATAAAATGTTTCCGCCACGGTTTGAAATTTCATCGTCTGCCCGTTGCCCAATGTCTGCCTATCTCGCCTATGGCGTCGAAAAGATTCATGCGCTCCACGTTTTCGGCGGCGACGAGGGCGGTCTCGCTTACGATCTCGCCGTTTTTGACAAGATACGCCGTACCCAGCCTGTCGCCCTGCTTCACGGGCGCCTTTACCCTTTCTTTAAGATCGTATCTAACTTCGTAATCGGCGCTCTCGTTCCTCGCCATAAAGCGCGCCACGTCGCTTGCCGCCGTAACGGATACGCTGTCTTTCTTGCCGCCCGCTACGCCCACTTGCCTGTCGATCGGATCGCCCGCCTTGAGCAATATCTTGTTGGTATAATTGCCGAAAGCTTCGTCAAACATCGCGCTGACTGCGGCATTGCGCTCCTTTGAGGACGGCGCGCCGATCATGACCGCGATTATGCGCATATCATCGCGTTTTGCGGTCGCGGCAAGGCAGAATTTCGCCTCGCTCGTATAACCCGTCTTACCTCCGTCGCAACCCTTATAGAAGCGTACCAGCTTGTTCGTGTTGGATATCGAGGTCGTTCTGCCGCTCGGGTGGACGTAATCTTCCATCCAAATTCCCGCGTACTCGAAGTATGTCGGATGTTTAATAAGCTCTCCGAACATAGCCGCAACGTCCTGCGCGCAGGAGAAACTTTCCGCCGCGGGCAAACCCGTGCAGTTTTTGAATGATGTGTTTTGCATGCCCAGCTCTTTGGCTCGGGCGTTCATACGCGCCACAAAGCCGCTGACGCTGCCCGCGACATGCTCCGCAAGCGCGACGCAGCTGTCGTTTGCGGACGCCACTATGACGGTCTTTAAAAGCTCGCCCAGATTATGAGTACTGCCCGCGTCCAAAAACACCTGCGAACCGCCCATGCCTGCCGCCTCTTCGCTTACGGCTACGCCGTCCGCAAGCGAGACTTCGCCTCTGTCCACCGCTTCGAGCGTGAGGAGCGCGGTCATAATCTTGACCATGCTGGCGATGGGCAACCTTTCCTTCTCGTTGCGCGCATAAATGACCGTACCTGTAGAGCAATCGACCATATAAGCCGCCTTGCCAACGCTGTTTATATCGGATGTCGCATACGCGTATTCCCCGCCGCTCGCAAAAACGACGCATATCGAAGCGGCTACGATCGCGACTGCAAACAGCGCCACGACCGCCGCAACCAAAATTTTGGATCTTGAATTTGAAATGTTCATAATTGCCTCACTTCCTTTTCTCTTAGCGTGTCTAAGTCTGAAAAAAATATGCGGGCATATTTTGAGAGGCACTGCTCCACGCCTCGGCGGGGTTTATTTTTTCTCTACGCTTGTCGAGTTTGCAAATTCAATAATTCCAACCGAACATTTTCAAAAATAATTTTTTATTTTATACTATTCATAAAAATTTCACGGTCGAGGTATTCAAAATTTATGCGTCGAAAGGAGTGGGTATGATGACTCCGCCCACTAATAGGCCTACGAGCACGATAAACACAAAACACACGGCGGCATTTATCGCAAATATTTTCATCAGAGCGACAAAAGACGGTTTGAGTTTCCCGACTCCGCACTCCGTGCATGAGGCGGACAGCACTCGCGCCGTGGCGATTACTAGCAAAAATATACTTATCAAAAATACGGGAAGATAGACAAGCAGGAAGTTGAGCAAGCCGAATATCTCATAGCGGCAAATAAGCGCCGTCGAGCATCTTCCCAAAATAAAACCTATAAAGAAGTACGGTATACAACATAGAAACACCGTCTTTTTGTTGAGTCCGGACAAGAGTACAAGCGCATAGCATGCCGCAAGCGTCGCCAAAGCGAGAAAAAATATCTTCCCCGCGCCCGTCTCCGCGTCCACTCTCGTGACCGTCTCGAATTCTCCGCCGACCTCCCTATATACAAGCGCAACGCCCGCGATCACGCCGACGACAAGTATAACAAGCGCGCTGACGACGATCTTCGCGTTGGCTTTGAAATAGGCGGAAATTTCGCTCTTCAATATCCTCGACTTTGCGGATGACATACCAAACAGTACGCTTTTAGCGCATAGATTATGACAAAATCGCACAAAAATTCTTAAAGTAACCTCAATTCGGTCAAGCGCCGAGGATATGGCGTATGCTATTCTCTAGCCGTGAGCGAAAATATTATCAAAGCAAAAAAATATCTACTTTCTCTGGGCTTCGCGCCAAACCTCAAAGGCTACAAGTTGCTTGCGGCACTCATAGAGCTTGCCTTAAACGGAGAACAGATCCTCCCCCTCAAGTATAACGGCTACAGACGGCTTGCGAGCATATTCGACGTTGACGCGGCTTCGATCGAAAAGGACATCCAAAACGCTATCTCCGCCGCATGGCTGAGAGGAGACGTAGATGTCCTGTATCGCGAATTCGGCGAGACCCTCGACGAAAACAAAGGCAAACCGACAAACAAACAATTTGTGCTTACTGCGGTTGAGCGCTTGAGCAACCAAGCTTAAGCGGCGTACCTCATAAAGTCTGCGCCCGCGTCCGCTTCGTCCACCATAAAGCGGCTGTGCACGGCGTATCCCCGCGTGGGATCCTGCACAAAAACGTGCGTGACGGCGCCTATAAACAAGCCGTTTTGGATTATCGGACTTCCGCTCATTCCCTGCACTATGCCGCCCGTCTTTTCGAGGAGGCGCTTGTCGCGCACAGATATGACCATACCCTTCTCATTCGCTTCGCTTTGCGAAATTACTTTCACTATGTCTATGTCATAAAGCGTCGGCTCGTCGCCATCGATGGTGGTGAGCACTTGCGCCGCGCCCATCTTTGCTTCGCCTTTTGTCGCCACGCGCATGAGTTCGCCTTTCGGCTTGTCCGCATAGTCGCCGTATATTCCTATGAGCGTATTCTCGGTTATTGTGCCGAGCGGCTTGAGAAGCCTGTTTACATCCGCTTGCAGACCGCCCGCCTTTCCGATCTCGCCCCTAGTAACGCCCGTGACGGACGTAGGATAAATTTTGCCGCTGTTCAGTTCGTCTTTAAGTCCCGTCTCTCCGTCCTGTATATAGTGTCCCAGCGCGCCGAAACGCCCGTCCTTCGTCACAAAAGTGAGCGTACCTATGCCGCCTATATCTTCCTTGAGGATGAGTCCCAGCCTCCTCGACCCGCTAAGATCCTCGACAGGCGTTATCTTTGCCTCGAAACTGTTTCCTTTTCTTCTTACGGACAGCGTTACGGCGCCCTTGCCGTCGTCAAGCGTGCGCTTCAAAATGTACAGCGAGCTTATCGGCTCTTTGTCGACTTCGTATATTATATCCCCCTTTTGTATCCCGCTGTCCTTTGACGGGAATGCCTCGCCGCTTTGAGTGACGACTCCGCTCTGCCCCTCTACGATAAGTCCGTTTGCGCCTATGGAAATTCCGATTGGTATGCCTCCGATGTAGACATATTCCTCGCTTGCCGCCTTCGACGTCAGACCTATCGCCTGCATGGGGAAGTTTGAGCCTATTTCGGATAGCGTACCCTCAGTCGACGGAAACAGTAATATCGCGAGGACAGCCACAGTCAATATAGCGACTGTCCACGCGATACGTATCCTCCTTCTGCATCTCAAATCATCTGTCATCCGCATGCTATTATCTTTTGCCCGCGAGTGGAAATTATAGCAAGTAATTTTTGGATATGAGGGACAGACCTAAGGTCGAAAAATTTTAAAACTACTTCTTATGCTTAATTTTTAATTTCGATCCAAAATATATATTATTATAAATCTTTAACTTATCAAAAAAGGAGCCGAAGACTCCTTTTTAATTGCAAACAAAGCATCTAAACGGTTTAATTGTCTATTCCGAGCAAGTTGCGCGCCATAAGCACGCCCATGACTGACGCCATCATAAGTCCGCGCGTCCACCCGCTGCTGTCCCCCAAACAATGCAGTCCGCGAATGGATGTGTTGAGGTGCTCGTCCATCTTTATCTTGTTTGAGTAAAACTTGAGTTCGGGGCTGTACAGCAACGTTTCATAGCCCGCGAAGCCCGGCACCACCTTATCCACCGATTGTATGAAGTTGATGATGTTGAGCATCGCCCTGTACGGCATAGCGGCGGTTATGTCCCCCGCCACCGCGTCCTTAAGCGTGGGACGGACGTTTGAATAGCTGAGTTCTCTCTGCCACGTGCGCTTGCCGCTCAAAATATCGCCGTAACGCTGTACCAAGATTTTGCCCGCGCCCAGCATATTCGTGAGTTCTCCCACCTTCTGCGCGTACTCAATGGGCTGTTTAAACGGCTCCGTAAAAGAATGCGAGCACAAGATCGCGAGGTTTGTGTTGTCGCTCTTCTTTTCTTTGTAGCTGTGTCCGTTGACGACTGCGAGGTCGTTGTCATAGTTTTCCTGCGAAACGAATCCGCCCGGATTTTGACAGAATATGCGCACCTTGTTTTTGAAAGGTTCGGGATAACCTATAAGCTTGCTCTCGTACAGCACGGAGTTTATCTCTTCCATAATTTCGTTGCGCACCTCTACCCTGACGCCTATATCGACGACTCCGGGCGCATGAGCGATATTGTGTTGCGCGCACATCTTCTCAAGCCACTCCGCGCCTCTGCGCCCAGT
Organism: uncultured Clostridia bacterium; assembly: GCA_947589475.1. Taxonomy (GTDB): domain Bacteria; phylum Bacillota; class Clostridia; order Christensenellales; family CAG-917; genus CAG-475. The sequence goes on along the minus strand of CANQBO010000001.1, from coordinate 203,407 downwards.
GGCGATTATAGTCTTGTCCGCGAATATTTCCTCTCTGTTCTGCCCTTTGCTGTCCTCGATGTATACGCCCTTGCATACGTCGCCGTCCAGAATGATATTGTCGCACTGTCTGCCGAAGATAAGCTCCACGCCGTTCGCCTTGAGGTGCTCCTCAATCGCGCCGTAAAGCGCTTGCGCCTTCTCCGTCCCCAAGTGACGTATGGGACAATCCACAAGCTTGAGGCCCGCCTTTATCGCCTTTTTGCGGATCTCTTTGACTTTTTCGTCATTGCCGAGACCCTCGACATGCTCGTCTGCGCCGAACTCGAGATATATGCCGTCCGTATAGTCGATGAGTTCCTGCGCCTTTTGCTCGCCTATGAGTTGCGGAAGCTCGCCGCCCACCTCATAGCTTAAAGACAGCTTGCCGTCCGAAAACGCGCCCGCACCCGAAAAGCCCGTGGTTATATGGCAATACGGCTTGCAATTTCTGCACTCGCCGCCCTTTGTCTTTGGACAAGCGCGTCTTTCGATGGGCTGTCCCTTCTCGATGATGCACATCTTCCCGCCGTAACCGTGCTTTAAAAGCTCTATCGCCGTAAATATTCCCGCGGGACCCGCGCCGACTATGCAAATATCGTATTTTCTCATACAACATCTCCGCATTTGATTTTGCCGCAATAAATACGCAATATAAATTATTATTATCCAAAACGAAATATTCTCTTGCGACCTGTCGAATTATAAGCCCGATTTTGTCATCTGTCAATAAAAATTTTTTTGTGTATCCGCCCTTTCACATATAGAAGTACTTTAAGAACATATCAAAAACTTTACTCTCGCATTTAAGAGACAAAGTTGTCGAAAGATGTCAATTTTTGAAGGGTCGAGCATAGAATAGTATAACTTAGGAGGGCTGGATGGCTTTGGAGAGTCTTTTATTACTGCTGAAAAATTTGATAATTTTTTCTTCCTATGTGACGGCTAAAAGCTCCTTTCCGAAGCCGCTCTCAAAAGAAAAGGAGCGCGAATACATAGATAAAGCCCGCGCGGGCGACCCCGAAGCAAAGGAAGTGCTGGTCAAGCACAACCTGCGCCTTGTCGCGCACATCGCAAAAAAATACACGAATTACGGCGACAATGACGAGCTTATATCCATAGGCTCCATAGGACTTATAAAGGCGATAGACAGTTTCGTTCCCGACAAGGGCACGCAACTTGCGACTTACGCCTCGAGGTGCATCGAAAACGAGATATTGATGACCATGCGCACCTCCAAAAAGCACAGGCAAAACGTGTCGATAAACGAGCCTATAGGCGTGGACAAGGACGGAAACGAACTGACTATAATGGATATGCTCTCGGACGAGTGCTCCGTCATAGACGACGTCGAAAACAGCATACTGATGCAAAAACTCATGGATATTTTGAAAGAAGAGCTGGACTCGCGCGAGTACGAGATCGTATGTCTGCGCTACGGTCTGGGCGGCATAGGGGCGCTCACCCAGCGCGAGGTAGCGGACAAATTCAAAATATCCCGCTCCTATGTGTCCCGTATAGAGAAAAAAGCCCTCGAAAAGGTGCGAGCGAGGATAGAAAAGGAAGATATGTTTTGATGTAAACAAAAATGTAAACAAAATACGGTTTCATTTGCCCTGTCCCAAACTTCGCATGAGTTTGGACAAAGTGCAAACAAAACCGTTTTGATCTCCGCTTTTTAAAATCGGCGCCAAATGCTCAACCTGCGACGTTTGGATCGTTTGGCTTTGCGGCGCTCTCCGCCTTTATCTTGACAAGACCCTCTATCTCGTCCAGGAGGGTGTTTATATCCCTGAACTGACGGTGTACGGAGGCATAGCGCACATATGCGACCTCGTCTATGGTCTTAAGTCCTTCCATGACAAGCTCGCCTATATAGCCCGAGGACACCTCCTGCTCGAGCGAATTGTTTATCTCATGCTGAATGTCGCCGACAAGCTTGTCTATCACGCTTATGGAGATGGGACGCTTTTCGCAAGCCTTCATGATGCCCGTCTTGACTTTGGTGATGTCGAAAGCCTGTCTGCTCCCATCCTTTTTTATCACCATAATGGGCGTGCTTTCCACAGTCTCGTATGTCGTAAAGCGTTTTCCGCAACGGATACACTCGCGACGACGACGAATGGACGTGCCGTCCTCATTCTGTCTTGAGTCCACGACCTTGCTTTCGAGACAGCCGCAATAAATGCACCTCATATCTCTCCCTCCGAAAACTTTATTGTGAAAATTATAACACGCGCGCACAAAAAAGTAAAGAATTCATTTTCATTTCCCGTATTTTGAGCGTTTTCGCGCGCAAAATGAACGATACTGCGCCTTATTTTACATTCTTTGGTCCAAGACTATATTTAAAACGCTTTTGACCGCGCTGAAATTTAGGTTGCGCCGCGCAGATATAAACGCGCCGCTAAGTCGTTTCATACTTTAAAACGCGTCAAAATCGCAAATTGCGCCTCAAATTTGCATATGACAAAAATTTTTTCTTTCCGCGTCATAATTTGCAGAAGGCGCGAATATATTTTGGATATGAACTCCAAACAGTACACATTTTCGGATTTCACAAAAAAGATGGTGATAAACGTCTGCGACGGGCGCGAGTTGGGGCATGTCTGCGACCTCATATTCAACAACTGCGGACAGGTGCTCGCCGTCGTCGTCCCCGGCAAAAAGAGCCTTTTCAAAAGCTTGACCTCGTCCGAAAACCTCATCATTCCCTTCAACCGTATCGTGAAGATAGGCTCCGACGTAATTTTGACAGACATAATAGGCTCTATGGCGAGCGCGTGCTCCGCTTCCACCGCGTCTCAAAGGCAGGACGGCGCGTATTCTCAAAACGTGAGACAGGCAAGTTATGCCCCCGAAGCCGCGTATTCCTCGCCCTATGCGGACGCCCAGACCGCGGACACAACGGCATACAGCATGCCCGCAGAACCTATGTACCGCCCCGATGACTCCTTTGCTCCACCTTCGCCGCCTACTCCGCCGAGGGACGATCCATCCTCTCCGCACACCTACTACCATGCGGAATAAAAAACCTGCGTAAAATGCTCATGCGCCCAATGTACGGGCGCATATAGAGCGTCTTACGCAAGAGTTTGGTCAATCCGATTTGCGCTTTTATTCCATAGCTTCTCTTATGCGGGCGATGGCGGTCTTTTCAAGACGCGAGACCTGCGCTTGCGAGATGCCGACGATCTTGCTTATCTCAACCTGCGTCTTGCCGTCGAAATAGCGCAATTTTATGACCTCAAGCTCGCGCGCGGGTACGTTTTTGAGCGCTTCGTGAAGGGAAAGCCGCTCCGACCAATTTTCGCTTGTTTCCTTGCTGTCGGCAAGTTGATCGACGAGTTCGAGGCTGTCATCGCCGTCGCCGAACACAGGCTCGTAGAAGGATATAGGCTCGCTCACCGCGTCAAGCGCGCACGCAACCTCCTTGAGGGGGACGCCGATTTCCGCGGATATTTCCATGAGGTCGGGTTCCGCCTGCCCCGCTTCCATCATCTTCTCACGCGCCTTCAGCGCTCTATAGGCTGTATCGCGCATGCTCCTCGACACTTTGACCGTAGTTCTGTCGCGCAAAGCCCTCTTGATCTCGCCGAGTATCATAGGCACCGCGTATGTCGAAAAGCGGACGTCAAGAGAGCGGTCGAAGTTGTTGAGAGCTTTGAGAAGTCCCACCATACCCACCTGAAACAGGTCGTCCGCGCTTTCCTGCGACTTTGAAAACCGTCCTACGCAGGACAGAACAAGGCGCATATTAGCCCTTAAAAACAGGTCGCGCGCCTCCGCGTCGCCCTCGTCTATACGCTTGAGGAGAGCGTCGCACTGCGCCGAGCCAAGCCGCGGCAATGTGGATGTATCCAGCCCGCAAATTGTTACTCTGCCCATAAAAAAGCACCTCCTGAGATATGTAGAGATGCTTTCACTATTCTGCGCCCGAAACAAAGTTTTATGCGCGCATTAAAAAATTTTTATCCCCCGAACAAATTATTCGACACAATTTGTTCGTATAGACATACGATTTTTCAGCCCAACTGCTCCAAACTCTTGCGCAGGGTCTCGACGATCTTCTTCTCGAGGCGGGATATGTAGGACTGCGATATCCCCATCATATCGGCGATTTCCTTTTGAGTCATCTCCTCCTTCCCGTACAGTCCGAACCGTAGCGAGAGTATCTGCCTTTCGCGTTCGGGAAGCCTATCGAATGACGCGCGCAACATTTCCCTTTCCGCACTGCCTTCGACGTCGCTGAATACGCAATCGGGATCCGTGCCCAGCACATCGCTAAGCAACAGCATATTGCCCTCGAAATCAACGTTCAGCGGTTCGTCGAGCGAAAGCTCCGTACGCGTACGCCCCGTCTTGCGTATGTGCATAAGTATCTCGTTTTCGATACAGCGCGAGGCAAAAGTGGCGAGTTTGATATTCTTGTCGGGGTCGTAACTGCTCACCGCTTTGATGAGACCTATCGTGCCTATGGACACGAGGTCGTCCATATCTATGCCCGTGTTGTCAAAGCGTTTTGCTATGTAGACAACAAGGCGCAGATTGTGTTCGATGAGCGTAAGCCTCGCTTGCTCGTCTCCGTCGAGAAAGCGTCTCACCAGCGCCGCCTCTTCCTCGGGCGACAACGGAGCGGGCAGACTGTTGCCCGCCGAGATATAGTTGACGCTTCCTTCGGTTTTTATTCCGAAAAAAGCCATGATCTTTTCCCACAGGTCTCTCAGTTTCAGCATAATAATTTCCCTCCTCTTTTAAACATACCAAATCAATACGTTTAGATTGCCGATTTTAAAACATTCCCGCTTGCAAAATGACGTCGTATCCTTCAAGCGCCGTAAAGCTGAGCGCGCCGAGAGCTTTGAGTTTTACGCCGTCCACCTCAACGCCCTCTATGCCGATGAGAGGAAGCGTACCGCTGCCTCCCACGGAATTTACGTTGATGAAGCCCTCCGCGGGACACTCGCATAAACTTCCCGCAAGACTGTCCGAGATTATAACTACGGGCAGACCGCTAAAGCTGTCCACAAGCAGATTCCCGCTGTCCAGAAGCGCGTTGCAACTTATCTTTTGCCCCGACGCGCACAAATACACCTGCTTAATACGCGCTCCGCTACGCGCTCTTTTACGAGATATAGCACGCGCGCAAATTATCGCCAATGCAAGCGCGCCCGCCACGAGACCAAGCTCCGCATAGCCGTTTACGTCCACTCCAAGCAGATAACTCATGCCTTTTGTCGCTCCGCCCACGAGGAAAGTCAGCGCGCAGAACACGGCTGTCGCCGCAACAAGTTGCAGGACACGTCCCGCGACCCTCCCCTTCTTCGTTTTGAAAAAGATGACGGTCATCAACGGCGCAAGCAGCGCTCTTATCGCGATCTTCCACGGTTTTGAAACTACGGCATAAGCCGTGCCCGCGACAGCGCCGACAAGAGCGGCAAAGATGCATCTCGCCTTGCCTCCTCTCGTCCCGAATATTGACAGAGTGCAGACCTCAAGCAATATATCCACCGCAAAATTGTTGAAGAGCACAAGCTCTATGTACACTTTCACGGCGCTATGATAAGCCCGCTCCTACAAACAATCATTCCTTTGATGTCGAAAAATTTCCAGAATATTTCGATATTCTAACCGCATAGAATTTAAAATATCCACTGTTTATCTGTAGACGGTCGCTCGCGGTATAAAAAAGTCAAGCCTGTCAAATGACAAAGCTTGACGTTTTTATGAATGAAAAATTCAAAACCGACCTAAGACATATTCAAAGGCAGGAGACGCTTACATTTCAAAATCATTGTTCGTCGTTCTCGTTGTCCTTAAGTTTGCGCATGAACATCGGCACTTTCCTCTGCGGAACGTCCACTATGGAAGATGACGGCGCGGGTGCTTTGGGAGGTTGAGGAGGCGCCGGCTTCGGAGACTGAGGTTGTTGAGCGGGATATCCCGGGTAGAGTCCGCCGTATCCGCCTCTGCCATAGGGATCCTGCGGCTGAGACTGCGCGGGATTGAGCGGGCGCACGCCCTGACCGTCCTGCTGTCCGTAAGGCGGATTTGAGAACGCCTTTGAAGCAGTCCTCTGCTCAGAAAAACCTGTCGCTATGATCGTGATCTCTATGCCCTGCGACTCCGACCTTGTGGCGGTGCCGAAGATTATGTTCGCGTTGGGGTCGGTGACTTGATTGACGATCATGCACGCCTCTTCGACTTCCGCGATGGTCATATCGTCGCCGCCTATGATGTTGATGAGCAGCGCCGTCGCGCCCTCGATGTCGTTTTCGAGCAACGGGCAGTATATAGCGCCGCGCACAGCGTCCATAACGCGCTTTTCTCCTTTGCCGAAGCCTATGCCCATATGCGCAAGCCCTTTCTTTGAAAGTATGGTCTTGACATCGGCAAAGTCGAGGTTGATAAGTCCCGGATTGGCGATGACGTCGCTCACCCCCTGTATGCCCTGTCTAAGCACGTCGTCCGCATATGCGAACGCTTGCGTGATGGGCATCTTTTTGTTGTCGCCGAATACCGTGGTAAGCTTTTGGTTGGGGATGACAAGCAGAGTGTCGACATACTGTTTGAGTTTCTTTATGCCCTCGTCCGCATTGCGCATACGAGGCATGCCCTCAAACACGAATGGTTTTGTGACGACGCCCACAGTCAATATGCCGAGATCCTGCGCGATCTTCGCCACGATCGGCGCCGCGCCCGTACCCGTGCCACCGCCCATGCCCGCGGTGATGAACAGCAGATCGACGCCCTGAAGCGCCGCTTTGATGCGCTCGCTCGACTCCTCGGCGGCTTGCTTGCCCACTTCGGGATCGGAACCCGCGCCGAGACCTTGAGTCGTATTCTCGCCTATCTGTATCTTGCAATTGTCGGGGACGGGAGACATATTGAGCGCTTGCAGATCGGTGTTCATTACAACAAAGGTCGCGCTTGTGATGTTCTTTTTGACCATGTTGTTTACAGCGTTGCAACCGCCTCCGCCTATGCCGCACACGACAATGTTCGCTTTGCCCTTGATCTTGGGCGAAACGGGGCCGTATTTGGGGGAGTCCTCGCTCCCGCCTATCTCCGCGTGCTCGAGATCGGGCTGATAAGTATCTTCATATGAGGATCCGAGATCCATATCGTCATACATCATTTTTTACCTCCGAATAAATGTTTGAAAAAGCTTGCGACCGTCGTCTTGGACAGCGTATCCGCCATGACGAGAAGGGACGCCTTCGAGCTGTCCTCCGGCTTTACGAAGCCGGGAAGCTTGGATGTGATAAGTTCGATATTTCTGCCGAGCAATTCGCCCAAATACTTCTTTGCGCCGCGCATGGACGCTATGCCCTCGCCGGTGAGGTATATAGCGGCATACGGCGGAAGATCGTCGTGAGCGGAAAGGATGCCGCCGATGATCTGCGCGAACATCTCAAGTCTTTCCTTTGCAAGCTCGCTTGCATAAGCGGCTTTGACCTCCTCGTCCTTAGCGCTGACGAGCACCGCGTCGTCGTCATAGTCGAGATTGAGATCGAGAAGCTTTTTCGCCTCTTCCGCCATCTCAAACGACACGCCCAGATACTCCGTTATGTCGGCGGCTATGTGCGCGCCGCCCATGGAGAAGGATTTCATATCCAAAATGCCGTCGCCCTTCGCCACGCATACGGACGAGCTTATATAACCGATGTCGACGATCGCATACACTTCGTCGCGCTGTTCCTGCTCCAACAAGCTCATGCACTGCGCCCACTCCGTGGATATGTATCTGACGTCCGTGAAGCCCAGTTCCTCCGCAACGCCGTCGAAAACGTCGACGTAGCTCTTGTCGGCAAGGATGTAGGATATGAGCGCTTTGACGTTTTTAGCGTCTATACCTCTGACGTCAGAATATATCCTGTCGCTGTCGTCGAGCATGAAGTATACGGCGGACATATTGACGGTGACGTACTGCCCTCCGACCTCGAAACTGTTGCCCTTTGTCAACAAATAATCTATATCGTCGTCGGCGACGGAGCGCTTTTTGTCATAACTTACCTCAACCTCGCGCGTGACCACGGAAGCGAATTCCGCGGGAACGCCTATGAAGAGGCGCTTCGTCCTCGACCCCGCCGCTTTCATTGCCTCGCTGAGCACTTCCTTGACTTTTGCGACAGTGTCGTCAAGATCGTACCACTGCGCATTTTCATAGCCCTGATGAAGTCGTTGCGAGACCGCCTTTATCCCGAAAACGGTCTGAGCTTTTTTCGTACCTACGATGGCGCTCAGAGAGTGGGACCCGATGTCCAGCACGGCTATGTCCTTATTAAACAAACTGCTCATATTTCCTCCGCCTGCGCGCAAACACCCGCAGGCGCAAACTATAATCTAATTTATTATAAATATATTATAATGCGGCTGTCAATCGATTTTTTGCAAAAATATGTCATAAACCGCACTGTTTTTTATATTTTTTTGCTATTATTGCAAAAAGCGGGGGTTTAGGGAGCGCATTGCGCCTCAAAAACTCCCGCTTTAAGAAACTCAGCGCCGACATATGCGCAAGTCTAAGCCTAAATGCGACGGCTTTTTTACACTACGATCGCGCATGCTCATCTCGCCTCTACGCCTGCGACGGGGAGCCTCGAAATGTCCGCGCCCAAACAGGACAGCATGTCCTCGGGCCTCTCGTAGCCCCTGTCTATATAGCCGATGTCGAAAATTTTACTCTCCCCCTCCGCGCCGAGAGCGGCAATGACAAGCCCCGCGCCCCCTCTCAAATCGCGCGCGTACATAGTCGCGCCCTTGAGTCTGCCGCCCGTAAGCCCGCTTCCTCGCACTATCGCTCTGCCCGCGTCGAGGGTTATGTCCGCGCCCAACTTCACAAGCTCGCGCGCGTGAGCGAACCTCCTCTCGAACACCGTCTCGTCTATCACGCTGACGCCGTCCGCAAAACACATCGCGCCCATGAGTTGCGCTTGCATATCCGTCGGGAAAAGCGGAAACGGCGCGGTCGAGATGTTTACGGGGCGTATGCGTCCGTCCGCGCGCACCCTCACGCAGACGCCGTCGTCGTCAATTAAGCAATGGTCGCTTTTGAAGGCGTCCGTCACGCTTGCTATATCGCACGGATCGACTCCGTATATGGCGACGTCTCCTCCAGCTACGGCTGTCGCCGCGACAAGCGTCCCAGCGACTATCCTGTCTCCGCACGGCATGAGAGAAGCGCCCCGAAGTTTCCTCACCCCGCGTATGCGCATGACCGAAGTGCCCTCTCCGCTTATGTCTCCGCCCATAGCCTTAAGTCCCCTTGCGAGGCAGACTATTTCCGGCTCTCGCGCACAGTTTATGAGGCAAGTATCTCCTCTCGCGAGGCTTGCGCACATCATTAGATTTTCCGTCGCGCCCACGCTCGGGTAGCGCATGACTATATCCGCGCCGTGAAGTTCGTCCGCACAGCAGTGCAACATGTCGTCTCGCGCCTCTACGCGCGCGCCCATAGCTCGCAGACCGTCTATATGTATGTCGAGTGGTCTCGCCCCTATGTTACAGCCTCCGGGAAGAGGCATATGTACCTCTCGCACAGTGGCGAGCAACGCTCCCAACATAAACATCGACGAGCGCATCGTCTTTGACAGCGCGCCGTCCGCGCTTGCCCTCTTCGCGCCGCCGCGTACGCGTATGCGCCTGCCCTCGCGCGCCACGTCCACCCCGAGCGAGCGCATGAGCAGAGTCATCGCCTCGACGTCGGATATAAATGGACAGTCGCATATCTCGACTTCCTCGTCCGTGAGCGTCCCCGCAAGAAGCAAAGGAAGCACGGCATTTTTCGCGCCGTGCACCGTGACCTCTCCTCTCAAGGGAGCGCCTCCTCTTATCACAAGCATCTCTTCCATCACTATCACCGTATGCGTCGACGTGAAATACCGTGCCCTGCATCTCCTTCCGAGAGCGCTCCTACGGCGATATACGGCGAGCGCCGTCTGGATATGGACAGCAAAATGCCGACGGCGCCCATGTACGCCACAAGCGAACTTCCGCCCGCGCTCACGAAAGGCAGAGGCAGTCCTGTGGGCGGGATCGCGCCGCACACGACCGCCATATTGACGAGCGCCTGTATAGTAGTGACCGCCGTTATGCCCGCCGCGAGGTAGCAATCAAAGCGATTTTCCGCCTCGCGCGCGATCTTGAAGCCGCGAAACGCTATGATGAGGAAGAGCGACATCACAAGCATGACCCCCACTATCCCCGTCTCCTCGCCTATGACGGAAAGTATGAAATCGCTCTCGGCAAATGGCAAAAACAGATATTTTTGACGAGATGCGAACAGTCCCACTCCGAACAGCCCTCCGCTTCCCAGCGCGTAGTAGGACTGGATCAGTTGATAACCCTCTTCAAGAGGCGACTTCCACGGATCCAAAAATGCTAGGAGTCGTTGCAGTCTGTACGGCTCCAGCAAAATAAGCAATACGGCGCCTATGACGGCGGGTATGACGATGAGCACGAGATGCCGTCCTCTCGCCCCGCTTACAAACAGCATGACAAATATGACCGCGGCGGCGCATACGGTTATGGACATATTAGGCTCGAGTATCAACAAAAGACATACCGCCCCGCCCAAAAGCAGAGTCACAATGACGCTCGAAAACTTTTTCATATCCGCTTTGCAAGCAAACAACGAGATCGCCATCACCATAAAGAATTTGGCATATTCCGAGGGTTGAATAGTGAAAAATCCGAGGTTTAGCCAGCGTTTTGCGCCGTAACTTTCCACACCTATGACGGGCAAAAATACAAGTCCGAGCAAAAGCAACCCCAAAAGATAGAGGGGGATCGCAAGTTTTTTGATCGTACTTGTGGGGACATACGCCATACCCACCATGGCAAACAGTCCTATGGCGAGCGCGATCGCCTGCGTTTTGACGTAGTGGAATGCGTCGCCCAGCTGTATCTGCGCGCTGTAGCATGAAGCGGAGTATATGAAAACGATCCCCAAAAGAGCAAGCGCGACAGTCGCCGCTACAAGCGGTATGTCCACCCTTCCCGACGCCATTTTAAGACCTTGCGGCTTCGCCCTCTCTAAAAGAAGCCCGCTTTCTCCTCGCGCCGTCATTTGCTTATGCCCAGCGCGCGGCATACGCCGTCGAAAAATTTGCCGCGTTCGATATAGTTGTCAAAGAGGTCGAAACTTTTGGAGGCGGGCGAAAACAGCACGTTTTTCAAACCCATTTCCCTTGCCTTTCCCATGGCCCCGTCAAGCGCGGAGGATATGGAGTCGAAACGGCTTATGTTTTCAAATTCCGCGCGCGCGGCGGAGCGCAATATCTCATTGGAATTCTCGCCGCATACGCACACCGCCCCGACTTTTTCGGGGAGCTTTGAAAACAGCGCGTCGAAGTCCTCCTCGCGAAGCGCGCCGCCCAAAATGAGCGCGACCCCGCCCTCCATACTCTCGCAAGCTGATATGCAGGAGGAGACGTTTGTCGCCTTAGAATCGTTGTATACGCTTATTCCGTCCTTGCTTCCGACGTATTGACGCCTGAACGCGGGGCGCGAAAACTCCGTGATCGCGCTGCCTATGGTAAACGGAGATATGCCCTTCACCGCCGCGACCGCAGTCGCCGCGAGCACGTTTTCAAGCTCTCGTCCGCGCATGTCGATGTCGTCGATGTGCACGACGGGACGCGCGTCGAAACACACGAAGTCCGAGGATATGTACGCGCCGCCCTTCACGGGATGGGTGAGACTGAACGGCACTTTTTTCGCATTCATTTGAGGCGCTAAAGCGCGGATCTCGTCGTCATCGTCGTTGTAAACTATGACGTCCTGCGGGCATTGCCTCAAAAAGATGTTTGCCTTTGCCGCGACGTATTTTTCCATACTTCCGTGCCTCTCGAGGTGGTCGGGAGTTATGTTCAGCAAGACGGCTATGTCGGGAGAGACGCCCTCACTGCTCTCAAGCTGGAAACTGCTCGCCTCAACGACCGCGGTCTCCGTCGCGTCCAGCTTGTCCGCTATGGACGAAAAGGGCGTGCCTATGTTGCCCACGGCATAGCTCTTTATGCCCGCACGCTTCAAAATGGCGTCGATGAGCATGGTCGTTGTTGTCTTGCCGTTTGTGCCCGTCACCATGATCTGTTCCGCAAGGCATATGTCCGAGGCTAACTTAAGCTCGCTCACTACGGTCTTGCCCTCGAGACGTGCGTCCAGGATAAAGTCCTTGTCTCCGCTCACGCCCGGACTCAAAACTATGATGTCCGCGTCACGAAATACGCCGACGCTGTTTGTCGCTCTCGCCGCGCGCGGATCGTCGTCGTAGACTGTGACTCTCGCGCCCTTTTCGCGCGCAAGCTCGTATGCGGCAAGTCCGCTCTTCCCCGCGCCGTAAACGACTACGCTCCTGCCAAGTAAATTCATTATGCCCTCGCAAAAATTATCGTCAGGGCGGCTGCAAGCATGCTTATGAAGAAGTAAAGCGTCACGATTTTTGTTTCGCTCATCCCCTTAAGCTCGAGATGATGATGGAACGGAGCCATAAGGAATATCCGCTTTTTCGTGAGCTTGAAGCTTAGCACCTGCAATATAACAGATATGCTTGTCCATACGTACATTATGCCCGAAGTTGCGATCAAAAGCGGATTTTTACAAAAAACCGCAACGGACGCGCACGTCGCGCCCAGCGCGAGCGACCCCGTGTCTCCCATCATTATCTTCGCGGGATAACCGTTGAAGAGCAGGTATCCGAGCAGACCGCCCAGCGTCGAAACGCATACAGCCGCAAGCGAAAGCAACTCTCTTGCGTACGCTTCGTCCCCCGTCGCGAGCGCGTCTTTGAAAAGCAGGTAGCAAAGCAATGCGAAACCTATGAAATACGCGACGGAAGTGTTGCCGGCAAGTCCGTCCAGCCCGTCCGTCAGATTTACGGAATTCGTCGTCGCGATATACACCAGCATGACGAAGGGTATGATCCCCCACCCCAAACTCACGTTGCCGAAAAACGGAATGTATATCTGCCCCGCGATATAGCCCGACGCATACGCGAAATATCCCGCCGCGGCGGATAGACCCAGCTGTCCTATAATCTTCTGATACGGTTTCAGCCCGAGATTGCGCGCGTAATGTATCTTGATGAAGTCGTCAAGGAAACCCAGCATGCAAAAGCCGAACGTGAGCGCGAGGGAAACGAGCGAAAACGGAGTCCACTCTATCAAGGACACTATGACGACGGGTATCAAAAAGATGAACCCGCCCATTGTTGGAGTGCCGCTCTTGTGCTCGTGCTGTTTGACATAGCCGAGCACAGTCTGTTTCGCTTTTAGGCTCTTCATCAGCTTTACGATGGGTATGCCCAAAACGGCGGAAAGCAACGCGCTCCCCACAAAATACAATAGCAATCTTATTCCGCCGCTCATTTCAGCTGTCCGTACCTCGCGACGGCGTCGAAGTCGCTATACGGGATCTTCCGCCCCTTGATCTCGATGTAAGTCTCGCTTCCCTTGCCCGCTATGACGAGGGTGTCCCCCTCTTCCATCTCGGAAAGCGCGGTGCGCACGGCTTCAAGCCTGTCCACGATGCATTTAACGTCTTTTATGCACACGCCCGCCTCTATGTCGCGGATTATGTCGCGAGGATCCTCGCCGCGCGGATTGTCCGAAGTCAGTATTATCGCGTCGCTGTATTTAGACGCAACTTCGCCCATGATACGACGCTTCAACACGTCCCTTTCCCCTCCGCAACCGAACACTGTGATGAGGCGCGATTTTGTGAGCATACGCGCCGTGCTCAACAGACTGCGCAAGCCTTCGGGAGTGTGCGCGAAGTCTATGATTATCGTGCCTTTGTCGCTCCTGAGTACGGAAAATCTGCCCTTTACGGGCTTTACTCGCCTCACCGCTTGAGCGATCGTCCTCGCGTCCACGCCCATTTGATGCGCGACCGTCATAGCGGCGAGAATATTGTACACGTTGAATTCGCCGTACAGCCCCGACCTCACTTCCGCAAGCTCGTCGTTGAGGTTTGCGACAAAGCCTATGCCGTCCATGTCCTCTCTCACGTTCACCGCAAAGCAATCCGCGGGGTTTTCAAGCCCGTAGCTCACGCATGGCAGCGACGCTTCGTGCAGTCTGTCAAGCAAAATCTTTCCGCTCTTGTCGTCCACGTTCACGACGGCGCGCTTGACGTGTTCGGACGTAAAATATGACATTTTGACGCCGAGGTACTCCTCATAGCTCTTGAAAAAATCGAGGTGATCCTGAGATATGTTCGTAAGCACGGCGATGTCCGCCTTGATGTCGCCCAGCTTTTCAAGATATATTGCGTGCGCGCTCACTTCGGATATGACGACGTCGCAACCCTTCGCGCGCATTTTGAAAAGCAGATCGTTGAATTCGTACGGATCGGGCGTAGTCAGGCTTTCCCCTACTTTTTCGCCCAAAATGTAGTGTCCGTCCGTACCCATCAGCCCGCATCTGAACCCCGCGTAGGTCAGTATCGACTCGATGTAGTGCGCCGTCGATGTCTTGCCGTTTGTCCCTACCACCGCGATGAAGCGCATATCGTCCAAAGGACGCAAAAATCTGTTGCCGCATATCTTCGCGTACGCGAGGCGCGCGTCGTCTACAAGCACATACTTTATGCCCGCGGGCGGACGTTTTGCAGTCACCGCAACAAACGGAAGTTTTATATCCCCCAAAAAGTCGTTCGCGTCCGCGTTTATGCCTTCCATACATATGAAAAGGTCGTTTGCCTCCACTTGACGGGAGTCTGATTTGATCTCTTTCATCTGAGCGTCCATATCGGCATTTGTTTCCAAAACGTCGACGTTTTTCAATAGGTCTTTAAGTTTCATGCCATCCCTCCGAGGTTTGATATAACAATGATAATTATGTTATCAAAGATTATCAACAGCCAGGCAAAACTAGACATCAACGGAATTTCTTTTTATTTACCCCATAAAATTCGTTCCACCGGCTGTGCATTTCTACACTGCGTTACGTCGTCACTCATATCTGCACCCAAAAAAAATCACTTCGTGCTTTTCTTGGGACCCGCTATGGGGACCCCGTGTCGCTCAGACAAGGGGATTCCTCGACGTTGCTCGGAATGATTATATATATAACATGTCATGTTGAGCGGAACGGGGTCCCCGCAAAAATATGAAATGTTTTTGTGGGGTAAGGAGTCGAAACATCCCCTAGTTGTCCCCAAAAAATTGCGTGGCGATTTTATAGTGTGCAGACACGCCCTCACTGCGTACGTGAGTATATCCCGCTCGCTCCGCGACGTCACTCAGACAAGGCGTACAGCGTGTATAAGTGCGCTCATACAGAGTTTGTACAATCGCTCGGACAAGGCGTCCGTCCATTCATAAATATGCCTTGACAAGTGTTGCGTAATAAACTCAGACAAAGTTTGCGCATATATCACGTCATCAAAAGCACGGCGTTGCGCTTGTCCACTGTCACGCCTGCGGAGGGATATTGCCCTATGACCTCGCTTCCATCTCCGTCCACCTCGCAGTACAGACCGAGTTTATTCAGCGCCGCTCTTGCCTCGGCAAGGCTCATCCCCACAAAACTCGGAAGCGAAAACGGTTCGCCCACTATGTCTTTCTCGTCCCCTTCGAAATGCGGGGGCACGGCTTTATAGTCGAAAATGCTCTTGAACATCTCTCCCACAAGCGGCGCCGCCACCAACGAGCCGTAGTACATATAGCCCTTAGGCTCGTCCACGATGAGCAACACCGCATACGGCGCCTCGTCGCTCAACGAAAACCCCAAAAACGAAGAGATATATTTGCCGCTTGCGATCGCGCCGTTCTGATACTTTTGCGCCGTTCCCGTCTTGCCCGCGATGCTGTATCCCGGCACATACGCGCTCTTGCCGCTGCCCGCCGTCACCACGCGCGTAAGCAGTGAGCGCATAGTCTCGGACGTGCCAGCGCTTATCACCCTTTCCCCTCCGCTTCCGTACTCTTCTCCCGCGACGTACTTCCCGTCCTTATCCTTGAGTCCCGCATACAGATGAGGCGTGACGGTCGACCCTCCGTTTATGACGGCGGACGTAGCCGCAACCAGACCTATGGGCGTGACCGCGACCGCCTGCCCGAAGCCTATGCGCGCAAGATCCACGGTCTTGACATCCTTTTCCGCGATGAAAATGCCGCTCGTCTCCCCCGTAATATCCACGCCCGTGCGTTTTGTCAACCCGAAGCGGCGAAGATAATCGTAAAACGTAGCGGTTCCCATTCTCAGAGCGCTTTCCATAAACACGACGTTGCAACTTCCCTCCACTCCTCCGCCGAAATCTATGGAGCCGTGCCCCTTTGCCTTCCAACATCTTATGCGCTTGCCGTCCACTATTTTGGCGCCTCCGCAATAGAACGCGTCCGAAGTAGATATAGCTCCCGAGTCCAGCGCCGCCGCCGCGGTGAGTATCTTGAATGTGGACCCCGGCTCGTACACGGAGGATACGACATTGCTTTTGGAGCGCGAAAACAGCGCCTCGAGGTCATCCCTCGGCACGTCGTTGAGGTCAAAAGAGGGATATTCGCTCAGCGCGACGATGCCACCCGTCTTGTAGTTCATCACTATGCATTGCACTGCTTTGGGATCGAATTTCGCGACCGCCGCGGATATAGCCCCGTCCGCTATGCGCTGTATGCCGCTGTCCAGCGTAGTCACAAGCGTAAGTCCCTCTATCGGCGGCTGATAATAGGCGGTGCCCGAAAGATGTCTGCCCACGAGATCGCTCTCTGTGAGCATTCTTCCGTTTACGCCCGTGAGATACTTGTCGTAGTATGCCTCCAGCCCCGTCTGCCCGTTCCCGTCGCTACCGCAAAATCCGAGCGCCTGCGTCATGAAATCCCCGTACGGATAATATCTGAAGTTGTCCTCGGCGTAATATATCCCCTCAAGTCCGCTCGCATACACCCTGCCGAGTTGCTCCTTTGTCGCACCCGTCGCTACGGTGACCTCGGAGGTGCGCTTTGAAATTTTCTCAAGCGTACTCTTATATTCATATCCGAACACCTCGGAGAGCAACTTCGCCACTGCGGGCTTGTCGGGGGTATCGTTTGGGCGCACATACAGGTTGTAGCGGGTCGCCGTCGCCGCAAGTACGTCGCCGTTCGTATCCACTATCCTGCCCCGCGGCGCGTCCGTCGGAAGATCGCGGAGCCACTGATCCTGCGCCTTTATCTGAAGCTCGCCGCTGTCGAATATCATTACGGCGATCATCTTCGCCAAAACCGCGGAAAATAAAAAGACGACCAGCAGTATAACTGCCGGAAGCCTTTTTGTTGGGTTATAATGTCTCTTGATTTGTTGCGGATCTATCATATTGAGAGTTTATTTGAAAACTCCCGATACTATGACTCAATATTGTTCGGATATCTGCGCCGCCACTTCGGAAGCGGGGACTACCGCCTTTCCGCTGTTGATCTTGCCCGCGTTGACTCCGATGAGCGTTATCACCACAGCGACTACGATGAGATAGAGCGACAGGATTATTGCTCCTTTTGCGTTGAGCCTCTTTTTCATCTTTGTCTTGCCCTGTACTTCTTCGTGTACTTCGGTATTTTCCTGCGTCCTCGAGTATCCGTTGACGGAGGCGAGCTTGCCGTCAAGCTCCGCCATTCTTCCCATCTCTTGACTCGCGGTGCTTCCGTAGAATTGACCCTGCCACGCGTTTTGATTTACCGCCGCGTCCCTGTAATAGTCGGGGGTATAATAGCCTTGAGCGGAGTCCTGCCTCATATTCATATCATATCCGCGCGGTTCGTAGTTGGGGCGCGCGTAGTCTTGTCCCGCATATCCCTGCCTCGAGTAGTCTTGAGGAGCGGCATATCCCTGTTGCGGAGCGGCATATCCGTCGGGGGCGTAGCCCTGTCCCGCATATCCGCCGCGAGGAACGGTCTCGCCATACGGCGAGCGTATGTCAAATTGACGAGGCGCGACATCCACCTCTCCCATATAACGATGAGCTTCCCTGAACTCCGTGTAGGACGGTGTGCCCTGTCCTACGGGCCTTTCGTTTATATTTGCGTCAGAGGACGCATTTTTGTTGTCTGCTCTTCCCAAAATTTGGTCCAACGTGTATGGTGACATATCCCTTCTCCCCAACATTTATCCGATTAGATATTCGGATGTGTTTATATTTTTTTTATTATCCTAAGCTTTGCGCTGAGTGATCTCGAATTTGCTTTTTTTTCTTCCTCGCTTGCCTCGATAGGCTTTTTGTTGACAAGTTCCGCTTCCTTATGATGTCCGCATACGCATATCGGCATATCGGGCGGACATATGCACTCCGAAGTGAGTTCTTTAAAGGCGTTTTTGACTATCCTGTCCTCGAGCGAGTGGAAGGTCATCACCGCCATTCTGCCCTCGGGAGCAAGTCTCCTCGCCACCTGCTTTATTGCCTCTTCCAGCCCCGTAAGTTCTCCGTTGACGGCGATCCTTATCGCTTGGAAAGTGCGCTTTGCGGGATGTCCGTACTTCCACCTTGTTGAGGCGGGATAACTCATCTCAACTATCTTCGCAAGCTGTCCCGTCGTGGCGATCGTGCCCTTCTGCCTCTGAGCTATTATGTTTTCCGCAATGCGCCTCGCAAGTTTTTCCTCACCGTACTCAAAGAGTATCTTGGAAATTTCCGCCGCGCTGTACTCGTTTACGATGTTGAATGCGGTCAGGTATTGTCCCCTGTCCATCCTCATGTCGAGCGGCGCGTCCTGCATATAGCTGAAGCCCCTTTCGGGATTGTCAATCTGATAACTGCTCACTCCGAGGTCTATGAGCACGCCGTCCAGCGTATCTATCTTCAGAGCGTCGAGGTCGGAAGGCAGATTTTTGAAATCGTCATGGACAAACGTGACTTTGTCCATATAGTCCTTCAACCTTTCCCCCGCCGCGATAAGCGCGTCCTCGTCCTTGTCGACGGCGATGAGCCTTCCCGCGTCCAGCCGCTTGACGATCTCTATAGAGTGTCCCGCGCCGCCCACGGTCAGATCCGCATAGGTCTTGTCGCTTCTTATGTTCAGCCCATCTATGCACTCTTTAAGCATTACGGGAGTGTGTGCGAATTCCATATTCTTATTGTTTCGAGGCGTGCGCCCTCAGAAGCTCGCCGAGGTTTTGCATCGCCTTGCTTATCGCTTCGGCGCCCATGACGACGGGTTTGGAGTCGAACAGCTCCGCGGGCCATATCTCTACAAAATCGAACTTCGCGACAAACACGACTTCCCTCGCGATCCCGAAAGCGTCCTTTATGTCCTGCGGGATGACTATCCTGTTTTGAGTGTCGCGCTCCACCGTCTTGGAGTACGAAGAGAGAAATGTATACTTGCTTTGCAACTCTATATCGAAATAATCTGCTTCTGCAAGCGCGGCAAATTTTCTGTCGTATGCCGCCCTCGTCATAAGACTGAGGTTGCCCTGTACACCCGGAGCAATGACGATCTCTTCGTCCGAAAACTTCGCGAAAATTTCCGCGGGAACTCTCACGCGATTTTTGTCGTCGAGGGTGTATCTTTGCGAACCTATCGGTGAAAACTTGATCTCGGACATCGTCACTTCTCCTTTTATTGTTGAGGACATTATATCATCGCCATTTATATCTGTCAAGCACTTTTCCCATTTTTACCCACTTTATTTTTTTCAGCTGTTTAGTGCATATTTTGACAAATTTAAAAAAATTTTTTAAATCGATTGTTGATTTGTAAACTTATTTCCAAACAAAGATAGATTTACTTGTTTACTTTTCTTTGTATCATTTCGACCTATATGGTCGTCCATTCAACAAATCGTTTGCCCACGCATATTGTATACAAGAAATAAAAGGAGGTAGCTATGTCTTTTTGCAATAACAACAATCAAAACGCGGGGTGCCCCGGAAGCATCAACGGAAATCCGCTCAACGGACTGTGCGAAAAGGTGTGCGTGCAAACAACGAAGATATTCGACGCGTGCATGCTTCAGACAAGCCTTGACAGCACCGTGACGCTCACAAATCTTACGCCCGCGTCTCCCGCCCTTCCCCTGACCTTTGTCAGCGGGTCGTCGACGTCGAGCGTAGGCACGATAACCGCGCTCACGATAACGCCCATATCCGATCGTCCCGGGCTTAGCAGAGTGACGACGACGGTCTCTATCCCCGTACAAATTGCGTATACGGACGCGAACGGAGTCGCGGGCGTGGGCGTAAGCACGGTATCTGTGACGGAGGACGTCATCATGTGCGTCCCGACGGGAAGCGTCATTTCCCCCGTCATCGCCGCAACCGTGAATATGGCGGCGCCGAGAGGTACATATGTCTCGGACTACACATTCTCGATTACAAGTTGCATAACCGTCATACTCAAGGTGCAAGCGGATGTAAACCTGCTCATCCCATCCTACGGCTACTGCAAAATACCGCAGTGCACGGAGTTTTCGCAGGACGCATGTCAAGGAGTGTTCGATCTGCCGATATTCCCCGTATGATCGACATGCGAAAAGTAATGTCCGTCTTAGGGCGGGCATTATTTTTTTTATAAAGTTGAAAAAGAATAGTTATTATGATATTATAAATATATGAAAGTGTTTGCGATAAGCGATCTGCATCTTTCCACCGCCGTCGAGAAACCTATGGACATCTTCGGCGCGGGTTGGGAAAATCACTTCGAGAAGATATGCGAGGATTGGCGGGAGAAGGTCTCGGACGGGGACCTCGTTTTGCTTGGCGGAGATATGTCGTGGGGCATGACGCTCGCCGAAGCCGCGCCCGACTATGCGCTTGTGGAAGCCCTGCCGGGCATAAAGCTTGTGGGCAAAGGCAATCACGACTACTATTGGTCGTCGCTTAGCAAGATGCAAGAACGCTTCAAAAACTTTATGTTTTTGCAAAACAACGCCTTTCGCATAATGGGCGACGGCACAAGCTACCGCTACGCTACGGCGGCGCGCAAAAAGGGCGAACTTTCCTCTCGCGAGGAGCGGGGCGTCGTCATCGCAGGCTCGAGAGGCTGGAATATTCCGACAAGCGACAGCTCTGAGCAGGACGTAAAGATTTATGAGCACGAACTCAAACGATTGGAGCTTTCCCTGTCCTCGGCGAAGGCGCTGATGAAGGACGGCGACATTCTCATTGCGCTGTTACACTACCCGCCCTTTGACGCGGACTATGCCTCGACCGCCGTCACCGAATTGCTCGAAAGCTACGGGGTCAAGCACGCGCTGTACGGACATCTTCACGGCAAGGGCGCAAGGGTCACGTTGAGACTTGCAAAAAACGGCATAGAATACATCTTGACTTCATGTGATCTTATAGGAAACAAGTTGCAATTCGTCCTTGAAATTTAAACTCGCAAATATCAAAAACCGCGCCCTACAGCGCGATTTTTTTAAGTATAGTATTCTAAATTGTCAAATATTTTGGAATAGTTTCGACTTGTTTTACGATATTTTAGGCAGATTACAACTTGCTTGCCGTCTCCAGCAACCTGTCTATCCGCTCGAATACTTCCTGCTTTCCCATTCCCTTTTCGGACGAAGTGACGATCACGTCGGACGTGCCTACGCCCAAAGCGTTTGCCACGATCTGTCTGCACTTTCCCTGCTGAAGGCGGGACAGCTTGTCCGCCTTTGTCGCTATGATGGTAAAGGGTATCGAATAGGCGTACAGATAGTTCAGAAGAAGTTTATCGTCGTCCGTCGGCTCATGCCTCAAGTCCACAAGCACGAACACGTTGATGAGATTTTCGCTTTTGCTCAGATAGTTTTCGATGAGGGCGCCCCACTTATCCTTCTCCGCCCTGCTTACCTTTGCAAAGCCGTACCCGGGAAGATCCGCGAAGTAGTACTCCCCCTTGTTTATCTCGAAAAAGTTGATGAGCCTCGTCCTGCCCGGTTCGGATGAGGTGCGAGCAAGTTTCCCCTGTCCCGTGAGCATGTTTATAAACGAGGATTTCCCGACGTTGGATCTGCCCGCGATGGCGATCTCGGGCGCGCCGAAGTCGGGGAGCTTGCCTGCGTCCGCGACGGATGTCACAAATTTTGCCTGTTTGATCATGATCATTCTCCGACGTATTTTGAAAAATAGTCTCGTTTGACTATGAAAAAGCGCATTTCCGTTTGGGAATGCGCTTCCTCGTCAAGCGAGCTTGTCCTCGCCGATCCGCTTTTTCACGACGACGGGCTTTGTCTTTTTGTCTATCGAGTCCCTTGTCACTATGACTTTTTCCACATCGCGCTCGGAAGGTATCTCGTACATCAGGTCCAAAAGCACGTCCTCTAGTATCGCTCTGAGTCCGCGCGCGCCCGTATCCAGCCGTATCGCCTTGTTTGCGACCGCTCTGACCGCCTCGTCCTCAAACTCAAGTTCGACGCCGTCTATCTCAAACTGCGTCTTATACTGCTTTACAAGCGCGTTTTTAGGCTCGGTGAGTATCTTGACAAGCGCTTCCTCGTCAAGCGCGTTGAGACCGACGACTATGGGCACTCTTCCCACGAATTCGGGGATGAGTCCGTATTTGATGAGGTCCGCGGGCTGTAGATCGCGTATAAGCTCGTCATAGCGATAGTCCTTTGTGCCCTTGACGGCGGAACCGAAGCCGAGTTTTGAGCTGTCCTTGCGATTGTCGATTATCTTGTCGAGATCGACAAACGCGCCGCCCAAAAGGAACAGTATATTTGTTGTGTCAAGCTGATAACACTCCTGATTCGGATGTTTTCTGCCGCCCTGCGGAGGGACGTTTGCAACTGTGCCCTCTATTATCTTGAGCAGAGCTTGCTGGACGCCCTCGCCGCTCACGTCGCGCGTAATGGATACATTCTCGCCCTTCTTTGCGATCTTGTCTATCTCGTCGATGTAGACGATGCCTATCTCGGCGCGTTTAAGGTCGCCGTCCGCCGCTTGAATAAGCTTGAGCAGAATGTTTTCGACGTCCTCGCCGACATAGCCCGCCTCGGTGAGCGTAGTCGCGTCCGCGACGGCAAACGGCACGTTGAGTATCTTCGCAAGCGTCTTTGCAAGCAGAGTCTTGCCCGAACCCGTAGGCCCCAAAAGCAACACGTTGCTCTTCTCGATCATGACGTCGTCGTCCTGCGCGCCGCTGCGCATGCGGTTTATGCGCTTATAGTGATTGTACACCGCGACGGAGAGCACCTTTTTTGCGCTCTCCTGACCGATGATGTACTCATCCAGCTTTTGCTTGATCTCTGCGGGAGTATACAGACTAAGTCCCGTATTGTCCTCTTTGCGACTGCCCGACATTATCAACTCGCACACTTCGACGCACTCGTTGCAGATGTTGACGTCGTTTGGACC
Source organism: uncultured Clostridia bacterium (assembly GCA_947589475.1). Lineage (GTDB taxonomy): Bacteria > Bacillota > Clostridia > Christensenellales > CAG-917 > CAG-475. The sequence goes on along the minus strand of CANQBO010000001.1, from coordinate 180,130 downwards.
GCTTATGAGTTTTTCGACCTCGTCCTCGCTCTTGCCGCAAAAGCTGCATATCTGTTTCCTGCTATATTTATCCATATGCCCTCTTGAAAGCTATGTCTATGAGATTTTTTACTTCCTTGTGTAGAATATCTTGTCCACAAGTCCGTATGCCAACGCTTCTTCGGCGTTCATAAAGTTGTCCCTGTCCGTATCGATCTCGATCTTCTCGATGGGTTGAGACGTATTTTGGGCAAGGATGGTGTTGAGGCGCTTCTTCGTCCTCAAAATGGCGTTTGCCTGTATTGCAATATCGCTCGCCTGACCCTGCGCGCCGCCGAGAGGCTGATGTATCATGATCTCGGAATTGGGAAGCGCATATCTCTTGCCCTTCGCGCCCGAAGAAAGCAGGAATGCGCCCATAGAGGCGGCGAGACCTATGCATATAGTCGAAACGTCGCACTTGATGTAATTCATCGTGTCGTAGATTGCAAATCCCGCGCTCACCGAACCGCCGGGGCTGTTGATGTACAGGCTTATATCCTTTGTTGCGTCCTTGCCCTCGAGATAGATGAGCTGAGCGACTATAAGATCCGCCGTAACGTCGTTGACTTCGCCCGTGAGGAAGATGATCCTATCCTCGAGGAGGCGGCTGTAAATGTCGTATGTGCGTTCGCCTCTTCCCGTCTGCTCCACAACATAGGGGACAACTTGATTTCTGATTATTTCCATAATAATTCCTCCGTATCCGACTGAGTCGGCCGCCATGATAATGGCAGTTATTTTATTTTACACATTTAGCGAAAGGTTTATTCTGCCTCTCCGTCCTTAGGCTCTGCTTTTTTTGTTGTTTTTTTGGCGGGAGCCTTCTTTTTAGGAGCCTCCTCCTTGGGAGCTTCCTCTTCCTGCTTGGGGGTTTCCTCGCTTGCCGCTTCATCTTGAGGCTTTGCGTCCTCGCTCTTTGCCGCCTTCTTCTTTGAGGGCTTCTTTGCGGGAGCCGCTTCGGGAGCGGGCGCTTCGTTGCACTCTCTGAGCAAGGCTATGAGCTTTGCGGACATGACGGAATTGATGATGTACTCGAATTCGTCGCGATTGAGGTTTTTGCGATACTCCTCCTCCGTCATCGAGTTTTCCTCCGCGATCTCGGCGATCTTCGCGTTTATCTCGTCGTCGGAAATTTGCAAGTTTTCTTTTTCTATCACAGCTTCCATGACGAGGCGGATCTTAACTCTCTCCCCCGCGGTCTTTCTGTACTCGTCGAGGAGTTGTTCCTTCGTCATCTGCACGTATTCGAGATATTGCTCAAGCTTAAGTCCCTGATAAGAGAGGCGCGTCTCGAAATCGCGGACCATGTCCTCCGCCTCGCGCTCTATCATGCTGTCGGGGATCTCGACCTCGCTAAGTTCGACAAGTTTGTCCGCTATTGCGTCCTCATATGCGCGGTCACTGCGCTCTTTGGCTTGCTTTTCGAGGGTAGCGCGCACGTCCGCTTTGTACTCCTCGAATGTGGAAAACTCGGAAATATCCTTTGCAAACTCGTCGTCGAGCGCGGGAAGTTCCTTCTTCTTGACGGCTTTTACGGTGCAGGCGAACACGGCTTCCTTGCCCGCAAGCTCCTCCGCCTGATATTCCGCGGGGAATGTCACGTTTACGTCCTTGACATCGCCCGCCTTTAAGCCGACAAGCTGTTCCTCAAACCCGGGGATGAATGTGCCCGAACCCAGCTCGAGGTCGTAATCGGTGCCTGCGCCGCCCTCGAATTCCACTCCGTCGTGTCTGCCGACGAAGTCGATCGTGACGGTGTTGCCCATCTCTGCCGCCGTATCGACGTCGATAAAGCGCGCCTGCTTGAGCTGTTGATTGCCGATATATTCGTCGACGTCTTTATCGGTGACTTCTTCTTCCTCTTTCTCGACGCCCATACCTCTGTACTCGCCGAGCTTGACTTCGGGCTTCACAGTGACGAGAAGGGTGAATTTGACCCCGCCGTCCTCCGTCATATCCACGTCGTCCACGTTGTCGACGGATACGATGTCGTATTCCTTCGACGCGTCAAGCTCACTCAAAGCTTTGTCGACAAGTTCGTTTACCGCGTCCGAGAAGAACACATAGGGACCGTACATGCCCTCGATGACTTTGCGCGGGGCGTGTCCCTTTCTGAAACCGGGAATGGCATACTTGCCCTTCGTCTTGTTGTAGACGGCGTTGACGGTCTCGTTGTACTCGTCGCTTGAAGCGGTGTAGAAAAATTTGATTTGGCTCTTTTCGAGCTTCTCAAGTGTAAAGTTCATTGCTCCTCCAAATGCCTTTAGGCACATAATAATTTCACAAGTAATAGAGATTATAACAGATGATAAATCAAAATGCAACATAAAAATCGGCAAACACTGTTGAAAATTCACAAAAATGATGTTAGCATATAGCTATGGGAAGCGATTTGTTTGCACTCAAGGCACTTGCCGACGAGCTGAACGTCGCGCTCAAAGGCGCGAGAATAGACAAAATACAACAGCCCGAAGCGGACGAGTTGCGTTTTTTCGTGCGCGCTCAAGGAAAAAATCAATGCCTTGTGATGTCCTGCAACGCGCAGACGCCCAGGCTTCATCTCACAGTCTCGAAAAAGCAAAGTCCCGTCGTCGCGCCCGCCATGCTCATGTTGCTCAGGAAATATCTGAGCGTAGCAAGCATAGACAGCGTGTCGATATACGGTTCGGACAGGATAATCCGCGTCAAATTCAACGCCAAAACGGAGCTTAAGGACGACGCGGTCTATTTTATGTTCGTCGAGATCATGAACAGATATTCCAACCTCGTATTCACGGACGAGGATCTCGTCGTGTTGGACGCGATAAAGCATCTTCCCCTCGACATACAGCGCAGTCACGTCGTGTTGCGCGGCGTGAAGTATTCCCCTGTCCCGCAACCGAAAATAAGCTATCTGAACGACTGTTCTGCGGTTTTGGACGCCTTTAAGGGCGGGGATCTCAGGAAATACATAATGTCGAACATTTCGGGCTTTTCGGGCGCTACCGTGGAGGAGCTTCTCACCCGTGCGGGCATAGAGGATATGACGTCCGCCCTCACGGAGAGAGCGCGGGAGTCTCTCGACAGAACGCTTCTGCAATTCCGCACTCTCACCCCCGAACCCTGCATAATTGCGGGCGAAGTCTACCCCACCGTCTACAGGAGTTTGGCGCAGGGCGACAACGTGCAACGCTTTGACACTATGAGCGAAGCGTACGACTTCATTTACACCTCCCTCGATCGCGACAACCGCAACAAGGCGAGGATGAAGTCGCTATCCTCTCAAGTAAAGCGCTCCGTACAGCGCATACAGAAGAACATCGCGGACGACCTGCAAAAGCTCAAGGAATGCGAGGATATGGAAAAATATCGCATTTGGGGGGAGCTTATCATAAACAACATCTATGCCCTAAAGCGCGGCGACGACGTCCTGCATTGCTTCGATTATTATCAAGGCAAAGAGGTCGACATTCCGCTGGACGTCAAACTTCCGCCCTCGCGCAACGCCGCAAACTACTATGCAAAGTACAACAAGCTCAAGCGCACAAAGGAGTTTGTGAGCAAAAAGCTTGTGGAGGACAGGGAGTTGCTTTCATATGTGCTCTCGATAGAGGACGAGCTTGAGCACCTGCCCTATGACGCTTCCCTCGCCCCCATAGAGGAGGAAATTGCCGCTGTTACAGGTTCCAAAAACAAGCCTAAGCAAAAAGGAAAAGTGCGCAAGGAACAGCCCGACCCGCCCTACGTCTATCTTGTGGACGGATTTTACATCTATCGCGGGAAAAACAATCTGCAAAACGACGAGCTTACATTCAAGATCGCCTCATCAAACGACATTTGGATGCATCTTAAGGCGGAGCACGGCGCGCATACGATAATAATCGTCGACGGTCGCCCCGTCCCCGACAGAGTGCTCAAAACAGCCGCCGAGATCACAGCAAGCACAAAGAACGCGAGCTTCGACGTCGACTATACCGAGCGCAGAAACGTCAAGCGTCAACCGGGCGGACACCCGGGGCAGGTCATTTACGTCAACTATAAGACGATTTTGGCGACGCCCGACAAACACGAGGAGTTTTTAATAAAAAAATGAGAGACAGCGCCGACGACAAAATATATACGTTTGCCAACGTCATCTTCAAAGAGGACGACGAGACGACGTATTGCTATATCGCGGATGAGGAGATACACGCGGGCGACCTAGCGCAGGTCTTGACCGATGAAGGAACAAAATACGTCCTTGTCGCCTACATTGACAGGACGACGGCGGACAAGGCGCCCTACCCCTTCGAGAAGCTCAAACGCATCAAAGGCCGCGTGGCGAAAGGCGCTCCCGAATACGACGCGCTGTACAAAAAATTTCTCAAGCGTCGCCCCTATGTTTGGGATGAGGAAAGCGGCGAACAAACAGAATTGTACGACGTCTTCTCGGACGATGGAAATTACGACGATTTCCCTGACGACTGATTTTAAGCGCGTTTAAGTCAAAAAGCATTTTGCTTGCTTATCCTTGTCATCAATGATGGAAATTTATACATTTCTTATGCTTTTTTAGGGCATATTCGTATGCCTTGAAAGATCCGCCTCTTCCGCTGTCGTCCGTAAAGAACAACACAATATCGCTCATATCTATCATGGCGCAATTGCGGAAATAAATGGATTTGTACCAACCGTCAAAGGACTTTGCGGGACAGGTCAACTCCTCGTAATCTTTTTTCACAAACCAATTCGGCGCTCTGTGCAAATGCTTGTCCAACGGGAAGCAAAATATCCTTTTAATAGCTTCGTCCCCGCGCTCTTTCTTTAAATCGGAAACTATGTCGTATACAAGGTCGTCAAAATCGCTCAATCCGCCAAACAAAAACATTTTGACGCCGTCGTCGAGCGCGGCACAGATCTCCTCGCGCACACCGGCGCGCAATTCATCTGTTATATTCACGTCTCTGTGTCCGAAACATGAACATGTCTTTACTATACTCCCAAAACTGTCGCTATTTGCCATACGCTCTGCTCTCCATACATTCGCGGAATATATATTTGGCATAAAAACAAATGCCGTCCGCGAGGAACGGCATGTAGCATACCGTTCCCAAGGTTTGCAGAACCGATGGACCATTCGCTGTTTTCACTAAACTACGGTCGGAAACAGGCATAACTACCAGAGTTATGTGCGTAATTTAGTGAAAATAAACAGTCTAAACTGCCACAATAAAAATTTGATCCAATTGGTTCTGCAAGCATATTTTATCATCAATGTGCGAAAATATCAACGATAAAATAAAAAATCGGCAGACTCGCCGACGCATTTTTTGATTTATACGATTAGATTGCCCGAAACTGTGTTTATTTCTTGCGGAGGGTGCGGAGCGCTTGTTTGAAGGCTTCGGGAATGGGAGCGGTGAAACTCATGCTCTCGCCCGAGTGCGGATGCGAAAGGGTGAGCATACATGCGTGGAGCAATTGCCCCTTCCCGTACAGCTTTGTCGAGCCGCCGTAAACGCTGTCGCCCGCGATGGGATGTCCGAGTGACGCGATATGTACGCGAATTTGATGCGTTCGCCCCGTCTCAAGCTCGAATCTCACGAGAGTATACGCCCCAAACCTTTCGATCACGCGGAAGTGGGTGACGGCACGTTTTCCGCCCTCCACAATAGCCATCTTTTTGCGGTCGCGCTTGTTTCTGCCTATGGGAGCGTCCACTGTGCCGCTGTCCTGCTTGAAATTGCCGTCGCAAAGCCCTATGTATATGCGCCTAGCCGTCTTTTTTTCTATCTGCGCGGCGAGAGACCTGTGCGCTTCGTCGTTTTTGGCGATGACGATAAGACCCGAAGTGTCCTTGTCCAACCTGTGCACAATCCCCGGGCGTATCACGCCGTTTATGCCGCTCAAGTCGTCAAACTCGAAAAGGAGCGCGTTCACAAGCGTATCCCCCTTCGTATAGGACTGCGCGGGATGCACGACCATGCCCTGCGGCTTGTTGATGACCGCAATATATTCGTCTTGAAATACGATATCTAATGGGATATTTTCCGCTTTGACCTCAAGTTCACGCGGAGGCGGAACGCAAAATTCCACTTCGTCCCCCGTCCTCAACTCGAAGCCGCATTTGAAACGTAAAACGCCGTTGACTTTCGCTCCGTCGCTCTCGATGGCGGACTTTGCCTGCGAGCGCGAAATGTCATAGTTTTCGGATATAAAGACGTCAAGTCTTATCCTGTCCGTGCCTTCGACGCGCATATCACTTGTCCTCGGACGCATCCGCGCCCTCTCCGTCTTTCGATCTATTCGCCTCCGCGCTTTGAGTGAAAGACGTATCCGATGCGGTTTCTTCCGTCTTTGGCGTGCCGTCCTCCGTCGGAGTTTCAGCCGCATTTTGAATTTCGCCGTCTGTTTGACTATCGCCGTCTAAAGGTTCTTTTGTTTCCTCTGTCTCAGACTCTGTCTCAGAAGTCGCGCCTTCCTCGAAAGTATAGTCGTTTGGCGAGGACAGCATGGGATTGAGGTTTATCGGCGCGTCGAGAGGGTCTACACCCTGCTCGGGAGCTTTGCCCGCCTTCTCTTTTTCAAATTCCTTTTGATTTTTGCGCCCTTCCTTGACGAGCATGACGATAAGCACGACGACAAGCATGACGGCGCCCACCGTCACAAATACGTCCGCAACGTTGCAGATCGCGAAGTTTTTAAGGAATGCATAGTCTATGAAATCGCGCACATAACCGAGTCCCAACCTGTCCACCAGATTGCCTATGCCTCCGCCCAATATCAGCAAAAGGGACGCCCTGAGCCACTCGCTCTGCTTTTGCGCGAAAATGAGGAAAATGGTCAATCCTATTATGACAAAAAACGTGACGACGATGAGAAGCGTCGTATTGCCCGACAAAAAACCGAAGCCCGCGCCCGTATTTTCGGAATATGTAAGGTGGATAAAGCCCGGGATGAGTTTGTACGTCTCCTCCGGCTGTCCCTTCAAAAAAGGCACGACGTAATGTTTGCTCACGAGGTCCGCTACAAGCAAAACGGCAAGCGCGGCAAGCTCTATGAGCATCACCCACCACCGCTTTTTTATGACCTCGCGCGCGTCTACGGCAAATTTTTTCAGCTTTTCCTTGCTGAAATTTTCCTTTGAAAAGAGCGCCATATCACTTCCTCATGAGTTCGGGAGGAACGTTTATGGCGACGCCCGACGGCACAAACAAAAACATGTTTTCCCCAAGCTGTTGGACGCTTCCGCCAAGCGCGTATATCGCGCCGCTCAAAAAGTCCAATATCCTGAAAACGGACTGCCTGTTGAGCGTGGAAAAATCCACAATGACCTGCTCTCTCATCTTGAGGCGGTCAATGAGGTTTTGCACATCTTGATAGGTGCGCGGGTGTCTTATCGTCACGTTGCTCGTCGCGGGAGCATAGCCGCCCTGCGGAGCGTATCCCCCTTGAGGCGCGTATCCGCCCTGAGGCGCATATCCTCCGCTCTGCGGGTATTGCGGTTGAGGAGAGTACTCCTCGCGTCCGCGTCTCGCCGACAAGCCTCGTGGCTCGCGACTTCCGAAATAGCTTCTGTCTGCCATAATTTCTCCTATATTTCCTGCGTATTGCGGGGCCTCTCTCCGAAGATAGCCCTGCCTATCCTCACCATATTCGCGCCGTACTCCAGCGCCGTTTTGTAGTCTCCCGACATGCCCGCCGAGAGATATTTTATGTCCGCGTTTCCCTGTTGTATGCCCTTCACGTCTTCAAAAAGCGCCTTGAGCGAGGCATACAGCTTTCTAAGCGCGTCCTCGTCGTCCGTGCGCGGCATCACGCTCATTATTCCCAATATCCTTATGCGCTCATACGCGGACAGGCTTTTTATAAAGCTCTTTGCCTGCGTAGGCTCCACGCCGCCTTTGGACTCTTCGCCGCCCATATTCACTTCGACAAGCACGTCCTGCACCTTGCCGCGCTTTGCCGCCTGCCTTTCTATCTCTTCGGCAAGTTCTATCCTGTCAAGCGAATGTATTAGGCTCACCTTGTCGATGATATACTTCACCTTGTTTGTCTGAAGCCTGCCGATCATGTGCCACTCAAGGGCGGGATCGTACTTCTCGACAAGCTCCTGCACGCGGTTTTCTCCCACGATGACCTCCGGAGCGAGGCGGTGCAATTCGGCAATGGTCGCGCTGTCCTGCATTTTGGTGGCGGCGACGAGCACTGCCCCGCGCTCCGCCGCAAGCGCACGTATTGAGTTTAAAGCGTCTTTGTCTATCATTTGAGAACACTGTCCTCATGCGCGCCCGAGCGCGTATCGAAAGTGAAGCGATGTTTCTCGCCCTTGAGGACATAGTTGACGGCTATTATGTCGCTGCTGACATATTCCGCGCTTGTCACCTTGCCCTCGAAGGGGATATACGCCTCTTTCAATATGGCGAGCGCCTCGTCCGTATATTCTCCGACGTCGTCGCTTACAAACAGCACGCTTCCGAACATATTGTTGACCTTTGCGAGCAACTTCTTTTGCTGCATAGTGTATTTTGCGACTTTCATGCCGCCGTCGCGCAGGAAGAATACGTCGGGATCGTTTGCGAATATCCTGCCGTCGAGGTGCCGCCTGAACACGGAGTTGTTCATGGAGTTGCGCGTGGAAACGATCTCCTGATTTGTCAGCTTGACATAGAACTTGTCTTTGAAGCTGTTTTCCGCGTCGCACCCTATCCTGCAAGCGTCAACGATCCCGAAAGCGGGACCGAGAGGAACGCCGCATCCCAGAATTATCTTGTCCCCGCAACACTCTCTCAAAAAGTCCATAGCCTCGCACATGAGCTGTCCGCGGGTCTTGCCGTTTCTGGGATATATCGCCGTGCTGTAGAGGAAGTCCAGTTTGACCATGTCGAAGCCCCACTCGTCGAACACCCGCCCGAAAAGCTCGCGTATGTACGCCTTGACCTCGGGAAGCTCGAAATCAAACGCGTAGAATCCCATCCACGCGATGCCGCTTACGAGAGGCTTGCCCTTCTTATTCTTTATGAGCCACTCGGGATGCTCCTTGACGATCTCCGCCTTGAACTGCGCGGCAAACGGCGCCAGCCACAGTCCCGCCTTTAGCCCCTGCGCGTGTATCTTCTCAACTATGGGCATAAGCCCGTTGGGGAATTTGTTTTCGTCTATTTTCCAATCGCCGACCATAGTCTCGAAGCCGTCGTCGATCTGGAATATATCCGCCTCATCATCCGCCCTGCGCAGGCCTTCGAGGTCGCGCATAATTATCTTTTCGTCTATGTTCTGATAGTAGTTGTACCACGAGGTGTAGCCCGCAAAGTGTTTCACCCTTCCCGTATGCTTTTTAGGATATGCCGCAAAGTAGGCGTCGAACACCGCGTCGTATCCGCCGACGAATTCCACGATGTCGAAAAGTTCGTACTCGCCGTTTAATGCAAGGCCGTCAACGTCCTTGACTATGGCGAGTATGTTCTCGCGCATGTCCGCATAAAAGACGGTGTATCCCGTCCTCTCGTTGAGCGAGCCGAGCAGATCGACTTTGTCGCCGCTGCGCACATACGTATAGGTGAAGGAATGATAGAGGTCGCGGCCGTATTGCGTGAAATGATAATCTCCGCTCGCGCCCGCAAACTTTTTTGCAACGGGTATGGCGCGGCATATGGCGCTCAGTCCCTTCTGCTGTTCGCCGTGGCGATATTCCCTCGAGACCGTCCACGACTGGAAACCGTTTGCGAAAAACGCGTCCCCCTTCTCGAAATACCTGTCGTAGATCAGCTCCGCAAGCGTAAGCTCGACCGCGCTTTCAGTCTTGAGTACGATCTTCAGCGCGCCCTCGCCGCCCTGCGCCGTAATGCGAAACACATTGTTGCCGTAGCCCGCAAAGACGTCGCTTCCGTCCAAAATGAGCGTGCTTTCCTTCCCGCTTAGCTTATACCCAAGCTTGAGCGTAAATTCCTTCAATTTCATAATTTCTCCCTTTGAGCATACGCCGTCGCGCACGCAAAATACATCTATAGATAGTTTATTATATAACAGAATTCACGGAATGTAAAGACAAACCTCAAATTTTGTGCAAAACGCCCGCAAAGTACGAGCGCTTTTATACGAGGGCGGAATAAAAAGGCATAGCGACAATGGAAGTGTCGCCATGCCACAAGCTGTGTATAGTCGATGTAAATTTCAAACACGATTTTACAAAGGGGCGATCCATGCGGCGCATTTCCCTTTGTCAACTCGTACTTTTACAGGCATCTCGGTCTTATTGTTGTTTATAGTCGGGAGCGATGGGCGGCAACTCCTCGTCATGAGTCTCTATGGGCGCGTCGCCGCTTGACTCTGCGCTCATTCCCGATTCGGAGCCGTAGTGCGCCGAATGAGCGGGCTGTTTTGCCTCGGTGAGTTCGAGTTTTGACACGGACACTTCGTATGCCGTCCTTTCCTCGACCACTCCGTCCTCGAGCTGTTTTTGATAGACGCGCGACTGTATGCGCCCCGTCAAATGGACCTTGCTTCCGACCTCGAAGCCGCCCGCAAATCTTGCGTTCCTGCCCCACGCGATGGCGGGGATATAGTCGGACTTGTTGTACGCGCGGTTGACTGCGATGAGCATATCCGCGATCTCGCGTTTGAAGGGTGTCTGCCTGTAGATGGGCGGTTTGCACACGAAACCGTCAAGCTCGATGATGTTGGGGTTGTCCTCGTTCGGCTCCACAAGCTCTCTGACAAAAACTCTGAGCACAAGTTTGCTCCTGTCCCCGACAAGTTTGTTGTAGCTTCTGAATTGTCCCACCGCGCCGATTTGCGCGCCGACGGAAAAATCGACGCCGTCCATGAGCCTCTCGGAGATCGTGACGGGGATTATGTCGTCCTGTCCGCTCAGACGCTTGATCGCGAGAGAGAAATCATAGAAACCCTCCCCCATCATCTCGTGAGAAAACTCGGGTTCGCTCACTACCTTTCCCGTCAGGAAAACCTTGTTGTTCTGCATTTGTTCGTAACTCATACTCCTCCGATAAGCGCGTATGCGCTTTAAAGGTTTATTTTGGGCTGTGCCCTTTGATATGTTTTGATTTTCATTGCGCCGTACGCGAGGACGACGCTTTTGTCGTTCTTATTGTACGGTCTTATGCTGTATACCGTTGTTGTCTACGGTGTAGCCTTCCGTCCATACGAGTTCGCTCATAGTCACAAACTCGAAGCCCTGCGCCTTCAGCCCCGTGAGCACCATGGGCAATGCGTCCAGCACGTGATCGGAGTTGTTGTGGAAGAGCACAATATCGCCGCTCTTCGCTTTGGGGACTACGCGCTCGTATATCTGTTTTGCGCTCAAGCCCTTCCAATCCAGACTGTCTATGGACCACTGCACCTCGACCATTTCAAGCCCCTCGACCGCGCTCACCAGCCTGTCGCTGTAATCGCCGAAAGGCGCCCTGAAATATGTCGGTCTTTTGCCCGTCAAAGTCTCGACCTTCTCGTTGACGTACTCTATTTCCGCCCTTATCTCGCCGTCGGAGAGCTTCGGCATATTGAGGTGATTGCGCGAATGATTGCCTATCTCGAAACCCGCGTCCGCAATAGCCTTTGTCTCGTCGGCATATTTGTCTATCCAAAACCCCACCAAAAAGAAAGTGCCTTTTGCGCCGAACTTAGCCATGATGTCCAAAATGCCCTGCGTCTTGTCCGCGCCCCACGCCGCGTCGAACGTTAGCGCGATCACCTTTCTTTCCTCGCCCGTATCTACCGCGTATACGGGGATCTTGCGTGGCGTCTTTCCGAAGAATACCGCCGCCGCAGACGACGCTCCAAGCGCGCTCATCAGCACAAGGCCGACGATCGCGAGCGCCATGAATGCGACAATGCTCTTTCGCTTCAGGGTTATAAACATCTCACTCCTCTATCCTAGCACGTCCATTCGCGCGAATGCGGGCGAATTTGCCCGACCTTCGTCGAATTACGTCTATAGGAGCATATGTCCTACCCCTGAAATATATGCGACTTTACTTGATTTTCTCTTTTGGTTTGACTTTGAATTTTTTCGCGAGTATAATGATTGTCATGAAAAGGATAAGCACACAGAAAAACAGCTTTCTCAAACGCCTGCTCATCAACATACCGTTTGTGCTCATAGTGACGCTTACGGCGGCATGTTTTTTCGGCGGCGCGGTTTTGGTATTCTACTGTTTTGTGACCGCTGCCGCATTTCATTCCGCAATGATAAGCCTCATACTCATCGGCGCAGGGCTGATACTCATCGGCGCGGGGCTGGGACTTATACTTGCCTTCAAGCGTTATTACGTCTTTTACGACAAGCAGATGGGCTGGGAATATCCCGACCGCAAACCTCCCGAGGATGTGACGACAGTGGATGGAAAAAAGCCGCTCAAGGCATACTTTTCTCTTTCCAACATCGCGCTTGCATTTTTGCTGTTCGGCGCAATATTCACCATAGTTTCCGCCGCGCTCGGTTGCATAAGCCGCGACAAGTGGGTGAGCGCCATACGCCCCTACCGCGAAGATCACGGCTACTTTGGCGACGTGCAGAAGATCGCGCTCTCCTTCTCAGTCGAGGATGCGTCCGCTCATGACTACACACTTGAGGAAATAGACGTTGATCTCATCTCCAAACAAGTGATCGTCATCTTCACCGACGACAGCGACAAGTTGGGGCTTTTGACGGTCGAAGCGTACATCTCCTACAAGGATCAACTGACATTCGCCAACGACAGTCCGCCCATAACCCGCTTCTCCATCTCAGAAACGCCTGCGCCCGAAACGCCGGAAACGACGCTTGACAAGTTGCTTTTCTTCGCGGAAGACGTGCTGAGGTCGGTGCCGTCCGAAAAACAAGTGAGGATCTACCTGCCGCTCGCGCTTAAGGACAAGGTGCAAATAAACGGCGACTATATCCTTGCGAAAGAATGATGTTTTCAATGTTCGTAACTATTGAATATTATACAATCGAATTTGAATTTTGTAAATACATTTCCGCAAATTCCGAAACTTAAAGGAATGTTTAAATGTCGACCGTTTTCGGTTGACATTTTAAACATTACAGCCGATTAGATTTGCAGATAATCAATTCCCGTAAAACGCGCGCATAATGCAATCGAAGTTCCCTTCGGCGCCGCGGGCATTAAGTAAAATTATAAATTTTTATTCGCATTTTATACATCGTGTTGCGCGCGCCGTGCCCTTTTTGCTTTAATGGAGCATGCGCGCTCATTTTGCAAGCTTTCCTCCTCCCGAAAATCGCGACAATACGTCCGTTTTGAAGGACGCAGGCGCGCTCGGCTGTTTCAATGAGGCGTTGCGTATGAGCGCGGACAGCATATCCGTGTGCGAAATGTCCCTGAATAGATATGTCGCAAGCGAGCCGGGGACGGTGTTTATCTCGTTGAGATAGACCTTAGAGTCTCCGTCCACAAGAAAATCCGCTCTTATGACTCCGTCAAGACATAGTTCTTTATATACGCGCTCGGTGGCGGCTTTGACGATAAGCTCCGCAGGTCCTATGCCCGCGGGTATTCTGTGTTCTCCTCCGCCCATCTTGCCGTTTGCCATATATTTGTCCTCGAAACTCAAAAAATCGCCGCATGAAATGGGACGCTCCGTCTCGGACACGACAATGTCCTCCCCGTCCCTGTACGCGGCGCAATTCACCTCTATAAAGTCCGTGAGCATATGCTCCGCGACGACTTCCTTGTCAAAACTGAACGCTATGTCCAGCGCGTATTCAAGCTCTTCCCTGTTGTGCGCGGCGCGTATTCCTATGCTGCTTCCGAGGCGCGCGGGTTTGACTATTATGGGATATTCCAGCTCCTCGAGCGAGTCTATGACCGCACTGCCGTTCTCTATATAGTCCTTATGAGTCGCGTCCCTGTACGGAAGTACGTTGAAAAGCAGACTCTCAAACATCCTCTTCGAGGCGAGTTTATCCAGCAACAGCGCGGACGCAAGCGGCGAACACGAGGTGTAGCGTATGCCGTTGTATTCGAGCATCGACTGCAACACTCCACCCTCGCCCTCTCCGCCGTGACAGCAAATGAGAGCGACGTCGGGCACAAATCTGCGCTTGAGTTTTCCTCGCTTCACCTCGTAAAGCCCGCCCGATACAAGATGCACGACAGTGTGTTCTCCTTCATTGAAAGGCGAAAACGCGGATATTTTGTTTACTCCGCCGACATACATCTTGCCGCCGTACATATATACAGGCTCCGCTTCATACGCGGACTTATCGATCGCGCCCAGCGTCTGCAACGCGGTGATGACCGAAATGTCGCTCTCTAGCGACCTACCTCCGAAAAACAGTGCTATTTTCTTTTTCATACGCCACCTCCCCACAAATTATGTCGAAACGCGCTCAAGTGTGCATATGCGACTCTTCAACATCGTTCAACATATAAAAATGAAATTTGCGCGCAATATCCGTCTGAAAATACGCAAAATTTTGCAAAAGTATTTTAAAAAATGCAATAATTTAGAATAGTCATGACGTTTTTATTCTCATCTTCCGATGTCGTCATATATGTCGGGAAGGTCGTTCAAAATCAACAGCACGTCTCCCGCGAGCAGTCTGCATTTAAAGTCCTCGCGCGCGCCGTCGAGCGAGTCGTAGATGTGTATCTCCCCGCCGAAGCCTCCGTCGAGGAGTCCCCGCCTTATCGGATCCGTGCGCTTGACTCCGACCAAAAGCGCAAGGTCTACTACTTCCGCCATCTTAAGTCCCAGCTTATAATTCTCTTCCCTTTCCTTTCCTCCAAGCTCCACAAGCCCCGGAGTGAGCGCCACTTTGCGACACGGGAAAAGCGCGAGCGTATCCAGTGCGCAGACCGCGCCGTCGGGATTTGAGTTGAAGCTGTCGTCGATGATCGTTATCCCCTCTCCCTTGATAAGTTGCATCCTGTGCGGCACAGGCTCCAGTTCCTCTATCGCCTCGAGTATGTAAGGCGCCTCGACCCCGAGCGCGTGCGCCATCGCCGCCGCAAGCGCGATGTTTTCGATGTTGTGTCTGCCTATGAGAGATGTCCTCACGAGATATTCCTCCCCCGCAAACGCAAGTTTGAAGCTCGAGCCGTCCTCGCTCATCGCAATATCCCGCGCGCACACGTCGCCCATCACTCCCGCATATATGACGTTCGGTCTCTTTTTCAGCTTTTCGAGGGCGAATTCCGCCTTATCCTTGACTTTGGAATTCACAACGCACAGCCCGCGCTCTCCCACCTCCAAAATACGACATTTTTCGCGCGCGATATTATTTTCACTGCCGAAGGTCTCAAGATGTTGCGCGTTTATCCCCGTCAAAATGCTCAGCGACGGCCTCACGATTTTCATAAGCTTGCGTATATCTCCCACTCTTCTCGCGCCGAATTCCGCGATAAACACGTCGTATGTTTCATCAAGCGAGCTTACCGTTTTGGCTATGCCCATAGGAGTGTTGTAGCTTGCGGGCGTGGCGAGCACGTTGTACTTTTTTTCGAGCATCGCCTTAAGGAAATTCTTGACGGACGTCTTGCCATAGCTTCCCGTGACGGCGATCTTGATGAGATCACCCCGCTTTGCAAGCGTTTTGCGTGCGCGCCGCGCGTATCTCGCGTTGTTCAACCTCTCGAGTACGTTGATGACGCTCGCCCCTATGCAGAACAGCGCCGGATATGCGAGCGGAAAACAGAACAACACAAGGTATCTCAAGTAGCTCTGCTTGAGGCTTGCCGTGGCGACGCCAAACAAGCATATCACCGCGGCAGTCGTAAATGCTGTCACAAACAGCAAACATCTCACCGCTCTCTTGGTATATTTGAGCGGTTTTTTGCGCTTTGGAATGTCCTCCATAAAGTACATCGCGAATTCAGCGATGAAAAAGAAGAGCACCGTCGCAAAGCCCCAGAACGCGCGCGAAGAAAAGAAGTAGAACGCAAGCCATATCGCCGTGAAAACGGAGACCGCGCAGATGTCGAATATGTACACAAAGGCAAGTCTGCGCGACTTGAAGATCTCGCCCACCCTATAGTTGTCCTGCTGTATGACGTATAGATACGGTCGCGTCATGAAAAACGCGTCCAGCGCCACGATAACCACATAAAACCAATCCCCTCTAAGCAGCGTCATCTGCCCTCCTGTCCGCTCAAAAACGCCCGCAAGACCGCATAAAACGTCGCTCCGTCCTCTGCAAACGCGAAGTGCCCGCCTTTAAGCATAAACAGCGCGCTGTCCGCTATCCCCTTTTTGAACTTACGCGCCATATACATGGGAGTCACGCGGTCGTCTCTCCCCCAGAATATTGCGGTCGGGCACAAAATGTGACAAAGCAGAGGAGTCTGGTCGTAATTCACCACTTTTTTGAAAGTGTTTTGCATATCGAAAGAGAGCGCCCTGTAGTCCGCAGAACCCGCAAGTCCCTTAAATCCCAACTTTTTAAGGAACTTGTGGAGCGAAATTTTGACATAGTATCTCGGGCCACGCCTCGGCTTAAGTCCCGCGCTGTCCACGAGGGATATGCTCCTCACCGCGTCGGGGTGCTTTGCGGCAAGTTCGAGGCATACCCGCCCGCCGAATGAGTGCCCAACAAAGTGCGCGCGACAAATTCCCAAGATTCCCATTACGCTCAACACGTCCGCCGCGTAGTCCGACACTCCGTATGGATACTCGGGAGGGTCGCTTCCGCCAAAGCCCGCAAAATCGATCAGCGTGACTCGAAATTTGTCCGCAAGCCTCCCCGCGACAAACAAAAAGGCGGAGGCAGAAGAGCCCCAGCCATGCAAAAACACTACGTCCTCGCCCGCTCCCGCGCACATCACGTGCACATTTCGGGCGCCTATAGACAAATTTTTGTCCTCAAATTCAGGTCTTGTCAACTCCCTCCCCGAGCTTCAGCCTCATGATGAGCGCGTCGAAGCTATTGTTGTAATACCTCTTTCGTACTCCCGCTCTTTCAAAGCCGAACCCCGCGTAGAGGGCGATCGCCGCCGTATTTTGTTCGCTCACCTCAAGCGTGAGGACTCTCACGCCGCACGCCATTGCTTCGGATATGAGACGAGCCATAAGCCCTTTTCCTATTCCTTGTCCGCGCAAATCTTTTATGACGGCGATATTGAGTATATCCGCCTCGTCGAGGGTGCGCCTGAATCCGCCGTAACAGATGACGCGCTCCCCCTCTATCCCGACGACAATCGTCGAATTCGGGTTTTCGAGTTCGGAAGCGATCATATTCTCGCTCCACGGCTCCGCCATCGCCTCGCGTTCTATCGCCGCGACTTCGGGAATATACTTGCTCTTTAGTCGCTCGAATCTCATTCTTTCTCCCTCTCCGCCTGCGATCTGCGCATATAAAAAGGCTCGAAAACGGCGGAGAACTCTCCTCTTTCCGCTTTTTTCATGACCACAGCCGCAAGCGTGCGCGCCGCGTCTCCGATAGGTTCGTATATAGCGCCTTCAAGCGCCGTATCATCGCCGTCCGCCTCGATAAATCGCGTGCTTAGGGTCTTGCCTCCGTCGCACTCGGCGGCATAGACGTTGCCGTGTCCAGCGTCCACCGCCGCGATTATTCGCCCTCTATTGTACGCGATGATGTCGAAGGATGTGACGGCTATCCTCTTCGCGCCCGTCGCGAACGCAAGCGACGTCGCCATCGAAACGCCGATCCTTATCCCCGTAAAAGAGCCGGGACCGACATTGACTGCCACCGCGTCGAGCGTCTCGGGAGCCACTCCGTTTTCTTTCATCAGCTCGTCTATCGCGGGCAGAAGCAACGCGGAATGTCCGCTCTTTCCCACCTCGCGTGAGAGGCAGAACATATCCTCCCCTTTGATGAGAGCAAGCGCGAGCTTCGATG
This sequence comes from uncultured Clostridia bacterium, assembly GCA_947589475.1. Lineage (GTDB taxonomy): Bacteria > Bacillota > Clostridia > Christensenellales > CAG-917 > CAG-475. The sequence continues at coordinate 162,330 of CANQBO010000001.1, read as the reverse complement.
AGGTCGTATCCATCGCCAAGCATGTCATAATTTTGTCTCCGATTTTGATTTAGCGCGCCATGCGCGTCCGCATTTCACCTGTCCGAAGCCGTCACATCGACAGTCCGATGTCGAATATGCGCGAATTTTCGTCCTCGCCTAGAGTTATCTTCACGGTGTATATCTTCCCTTTCAACCCCGAAAGCTTGTTCCACTCGATGACCGTGACGCTCTCGCCGTCAATGCTGTCCGCTATTCCCAGCTCCGCAAGTTCCTCCTCGCTTTCCACGCGGTAGAGGTCGATATGGTTGAGTTTCACCCTGCCGCTCTCATAGACATTGAGCAGGCTGAATGTCGGACTTGTGACTTCCTCCTCCACTCCGAGCGCCTTCGCAAGACCCTTTGTAAACGTCGTCTTTCCCGCCCCGAGGTCGCCCTCCAGCAGTATGATCTCGCCGCCGTCAAGCTCGCTCGCGAGGCTGTCCGCAAGTTTATATGTCTCCTCGACGGAGCGCACGATGTGGGTGCCCGAAATGTTCGGAAGTGCATTTTTTTTCTGCAAGCTCGTACCCTCCCAATGCAACGCCGCGCTCAGCCGCTTGTACAGTAAGAACGTGAGCGCAGACACTATTATACATCTTAAAAGATTGAAAGGCAACACTCCGAGCAGTAAATAATAGGTGTAGAAAGTTTCCGTCGTTATATTCTTGTACAGCGAGCCGAGCATGCCGACTATGCCTGCGAAATCGCCGTGGAAGAACAGCTCCACATAAAAAGGCACGGAAATATAGACGTTGACCAGCATCGCCGCGCCCGTAAGCAGAACGCTCCCTACCGCAAGCCCGATGAGCGCGTGCTTTATGCCGCTCTTTGAGGACTCCTTGTCGCGGCGCAGTCTGTATATGAGGGAGGCGGGCAACACAAACATCACTCCGAGCAACATATCCGTAAGTTCGCCGACGTATAGCGTAGACGAAAGCGGCAACTTCAAAAGACACTTGAAAACAATGACGAGACATCCGCTGACGGGTCCCAGCGAGAAGCCCGCAAGAAGCGCGGGAAGCTCGGAGATCTGCATATCGAAGAAGCTCGGAAACATAAACGGCAACTTGACAAATCGTCCCAAATAGTATAGTAGAAAGGAAATCGCAGTCAAGACCGCCATTTTCGCCACGTATGCCGCGGAAAATCTCGGACTTTTGAATTTTATCAAAGTCGCTTTGAGTTTTGCGAAAAATGCCTTTAGAATGCCTGTTTTTTTCTCAGTCGTCTGCGTGGAAACTTCGCTTTTTTCACTCTTTTGATTTGTCGCGACCGCTTTTACGCAGTCGTATGAGGGAGCAGCTTCCTCCGCGCTTTCATCGCGCTTGACGCACTTGACGTCATCATTCCAATCGTCCGCGCTTGCGACGCCCGAAGTTTGAACTTCGTCATTTTCGACGTCCGCGCAATATGTTGAGAGGTCCGCCGAGCGCTCTTCGTCCGATACGTAAATTTGTTCGCTTTCCATAAAAAAACCTCCTGCTCGGGAGGGTCACGGCAAATACGAATTTTTTATGCCGCTTCTATCATCCGGACTATACCGTCGGTTCGGGAATTTCACCCGATCGGCCTTGCGGCTCGCGGACTATACCGCCGGTGAGGAGTTGCACCTCGCCCCGAAGCAGATATTATGTTATACCCTGCCGCACGCCATGTCAACAATTTATGCAAATTTTTGAAAATCCGAAACATAATAGGGATATGCAAACGCCTTATATACAACAAATGTATCAAACAAGCGAAGTGCGCTATGTCGAAAGCGCCAAATTTGACGCGCTGTATGCGCATAAGAGCGAGCGCTACATTCTCTATGCGAATATCGACGTGCCGACGCCCTTGCCGCTGTATCCCGACGAGGACGGAAAGATGTTCAAACTGCCGTATTTCGGCACGGATGTGACTCAAACGCTTACGGGTCTAAGCGACAGCGCAAAGACGGCGATAAACCGCGTATATGAAAAAGAGTTTGTTCAGGCGGCGCGCGTCGCGGAAGCGGAGGGATGCATAGTCATCGCCGTACTCACAAAGCCGTTTTATCTAAAAAGCGAGCGCGACAAAGCCATGCTCTCGCTGGAAGCCGAACTCAAAGAACTTATCTCAAGCGACGACTTAATCGTTGCTTTTGACCTCGACATCTTCAGAAGGATAGACGACGACATGTCCGCTCAAGACGTCATCGAACTTTACAACATCGCGAAGTTGAGGCGAGAGAAGCAGACTGCAAATCAGACGGCTCAACGCCATTGAGTATGAAACGAAAACGTAAAAAGCACATATGAAAAAAGCAAATGCGTAAAACATGCGCATTTGCTTGATTTTTTAATCATATTTAAAAATTTCGGAATAAAGTATTCTTGAATTTTGGATAATTTGGAATACTTTTAGTTTTTATTTGGATATTTTTCGATATTCCCGCCATCGGACCACAGCTTTTCGAGGCAGTAGAACATGCGCGTTTCGTCGTTGAAGATGTGCACTATCACTCCGCCGTAGTCAAGCACGCACCACTTGCCGTCGCCGAGTCCGTCCGTATGCAATGGGCGGATCCCCTCCTTCTCCACCCTCTCGATGACAAACTCCGCGAGAGAGTTCACCTGCCTTGCGCTCTTCGCCGTGCATATCACAAAATAGTCCGCCATGACCGTAAGCTGCTCGACATACAGCACGGTGATGTCCACCGCCTTGTGTTCGTCAAGCTCCTTGCAGATGATCTGTTTGAGTTCAATTGGTTGCATATTTTCCTCCCAAAGTCGCTTTGGCGCAAATAGCGCCGCCGCTGTTTTTATTTTTTTCCTTGAATTATATAATATTCGTATGCCTCGACGGTGAGCGGATAAATGCCCTTCCCCCTAGAGAGCAATTTGTCGTATGTAAACTTCAGCGTCGCCTTAAATCCCGCCTCGAAGTCCTCTATCGCGAGGCGCCTAAGCTCCGGGATAGGCGCGTACATTCTGTCGTCGGAGAGGCTGTCCGCGGTGTATATCAACTTTTCAAGCCCCGTCATATCCGCCTTTGCCGTCGTATGGTAACGTATCGCGTCGAGTATGTCGTCGTCCGTGACCCCAAAATCCCGTCTCGCCTTTTCCGCGCCCAAAAATTGGTGCAGAACGGGAGTGCCTACAGCGTCCTTTGGCACGCTGAGTCCGTCGAGAGCCGGGCGCTGTTTTGCATTGTCGTGCAGAAGCGCCGCCAAAAACACCTTTTCAAAGGGTTGTTTGAGGTCATGTTTGGAGTTGAAATCGACCGCGCGCTTCACGACCGCCTTGCTGTGCTCGAACAACTCATCCGTTTGATATTCCCTAAGTTTTTCTATCATCGGAAAGTACTGCTCGAACAGCCCTTCATTCTCTATAATGTCCAAAACCGCTTTAGGCAACGTATCAGGCTCCTCGCCTAGGAGCAGTCGCGCCCTGAGCATTGACGACGAGACGTCTCTGCCCATATATTCAAGCGGGATTATGCGTCCGCCGTACTCGCTCTGCGCCCTTTGCGCTGTCTCTTTGACGTCCTCATACCCCTCGCGCCCGCACACGGCTATGGGACATATCTTCAGCACTTCTTCGGGCTTATACCACGTGCTAAGATGTTGCAGACTATCTCCGCCGACGAGATATATTATGTCTCCGTATTTTTCCTTGAGTATGGGCAAAACAAGCGCGGAATAGTTGTTTCCGCCGCGCTCCCGCTCTATGAAGTCCACAACCGGTCGCATATCCTCGAATGCCGCCGCGATGAGCTTCGCGCGCGTTTCAACGGACAACATTCCCGCGCTCTTGTGCGGAGGGAGATATGTCGGCACGATGACGAGCCTGTCTATGTCAAGCTCTTTCATCGCCGCCCTGCACATGGCGACGTGTTCTATGTGAGGAGGATCGAAAGCTCCCCCGAATATCAATGTCTTTGCCATATCTTCATTATACAGTTTAAAGCGCGTTATTTCAATAGCGACATTCAAAAATAAGTCGAATTCCGCATTAAAAAAGCAAAATTCGGGCAACAATAGGCGTATGGCAAGGATATTCGATTACATTTCGCTTACGGTGATAACATTTCTTTTGACGTTCGTATGGACGGCGCTTGCATTCTCGGGGACGGCGCCGGCGCTCATAATGTCGTGCACGCTCACGCTGATCGCGGTGATAACGCTGAAGTATATCAGGGTCAAGACGGGCAAGCCCTATACATACGACAGGCTCGCCTTGGAGTTTGCAATAAGAGGCAACGACTATGTCATATCCCTTCTCAAAGGCATCTTGAAGGACCCGGACATGTGCGGTGGGAACAACTGCATCTTGCTTGATAGGAGCATCATAATCGCAAATTTCCGCTTTTCCGCGCTTGGGATCTCGGATATAGGCGCGGCGGCGCTGCTCGCGAAAAAATACGACAGGGACAGGATATTCCTGATCTGCAAAAGCGTGGACAGGCGAGCGTACACCGTCGCGCAACTCGAGGGCGTACGCCTCACCCCCGTGCGCGTCAAGACTGTATACAAACTGCTCAAAAAGCACGGCGCGCTCCCGCCACTTAAGCCCGTCAAAGAAAAGATCACTCTAAAGGACGTATTTCAAAGGTTGCTCATGCGCTCTAACTTTAAAGGATATGCCTTTTCGGGCGTACTGCTGGTGCTCGTTTCCTTTCTGACCCCGCTGAAGATATACTACATCGTGATAGGATCGCTCTCGCTCTTGCTTGCGGCGCTCACGCTCACTCCGCTCGGCAACGGATCGTTTTCTTCGCCTAGGATGGCGGAAGAATTTGAAGCCGAACTGAATTCCCGTCCCGAACAAATTTCCATGGAGGAGTTTGAATAATGAAGGATAGACGAAAAAATATCGTCGTGACAGGCGCGAACAGCGGCATAGGTTATGAACTTGCTTGCAAGCTCGCTATTGAAAACAACGTCGTCGCATCAGACAAGGACGACTCTGAATTTGAAAAATTGTCCGCTTTGGGGATAAAGACTTTTGTTTCGGACATCTCGAAGAAGGAAAACGTGGACAGCCTGTTTGAGTATGCGCAGGATACTTTGGGAAATATCGACGTTTTCATAGCAAACGCGGGTTTCGGCTATTTCGAGCGCATGGACAAAATAAATTTCGACAAGATAGAAGCCATATTTTCCACAAACGTATTTTCGCCCATATACAGCCTTAAAAAGTTCGTTGCGCTCAACGAAAACAGAAGCGGTCAATTTGTGATCGTAGCCTCCGGGATAGGCAAAATACCCGTGCCCGGCTACTCGCTGTACAGCGCGACCAAAGCCGCCCTCAACGCCTTTGAAGAAGCCGTGCGCCCCGAACTGCCCGAAAACATATGTCTGACGGCGGTCTATCCCGTCGCGATAAACACAAATTTTTACGCGTCCGCAGTGAACGGCATAAATGTTGAAGCGCTTGAGTTGCCAACCCCCAAACAAAAGCTCTCGAGCGCCGTAAATTCGATACTCCGCGGCATAGAGGAAAGGAAAAACCGAGTCTATCCTTTCCCGCTTTTTCCTCTTCTCACCACTCTCTCGACGCTTTTCCCGCCGCTAAAGAGACTGTATTGGCACATGCAATACAACAAACTTTTAAAATATGAAGCCTCTTTGAAGGACGACGCCGACTAAGCTTTCCGTCAAAAAATGTCGCAGGCGCGGTTTCTGATCATTTTGAAAAAACGGAAGCATATGCCTCCGCTGATGTCATCGCCATAAATACCTTATGGTTTTGACGATGTAAGATATTATATTAAGCTCGGCTAATAAGCGCTTGCGCAATTTTTCAATCGACCCACTCGAATTCTATGTCGCCGATGATGACGGTGTCTCCCTCTTTCATGCCGCGCTTCTTCAGTTCAGCTATGACTCCGCGGTCCTTGAGCACCTTTTGGAAAAACGCAAAACTCTCGCGCGAATCCAGCGTGATGTTTTGCTCGAGGAAGTCCACAAGCCCGCCTTCCACGACAAAGGAGCCGTCGTCGAGGCGATATATCTCAAAGCGCTGATCCGCTTTGGGTTCAAGCTCGAAATCCTCGTCTGGAGCGATGCGTTTGGGAGGCGGCAACTCATCCACCTTGCTCTTGATGGTCGCAAGCAACTCTTCGAGTCCCTCGTGCGTCAAGGACGAAACGACGTACACCTTCTTTCCTATCGCCTTTTCGAATTTTTCAATCTCGCTCCTGTCTTCAAGCAGGTCCGCCTTGCCCGCGACGACAAGCTGAGGAATGTTTGCAAGCGTATCGCTGTAGGCGGCAAGCTCCTTGTTTATCTTGTTGTAATCGTCGATGGGGTCTCTGCCCTCGCTTCCGCTTATGTCCACGATATGCACGATGAGGCGCACGCGCTCTATATGCCTGAGGAAATAATGTCCCAGCCCCGCGCCTTCGCTTGCGCCCTCGATGAGTCCCGGGATGTCCGCGATGACGAAGCTGTCGTCATAAAGTTGCACCACGCCGAGATTTGGATTTATCGTCGTGAAGTGATAATTTGCTATCTTCGGCTTTGCCGAGGTGAGCACTGAAAGCAGAGTGCTCTTGCCCACGTTCGGGAAGCCGACAAGCCCCACGTCCGCTATAGTCTTAAGCTCCAGCGTGACCTGATGCTCCTTTGTTTTTTCGCCCAGTTGGGAGAATGTGGGCGCCTGCCTTTGCGCGTGCACAAAGCGGTTGTTGCCCTTTCCTCCGCGCCCGCCCGTGAGCAGAGTGACCCTCTCGCCGTCCTCAAACAGGTCCGCGACGACTTTGCCGCTTTCCGTATCGCGCACGACGGTCCCGACGGGCACCTTTATTTCAAGGTCGGGAGCGGAGCGACCCGTCTTGTTTTTGTTTTCGCCGTCGCCGCCGTCCTCCGCCCTGTAAAACTTTTGAAATCTGAAGTCTATAAGCGTATTTATGCCCTTATCCGCGACAAAAATGACGTCGCCGCCCTTGCCGCCGTCTCCTCCGTCGGGGCCGCCGTTGGGCACAAACTTTTCGCGGTGGAAGGATATCTTTCCGTCCCCTCCGTTGCCCGCTTTGATGAAGATCTTCACATAGTCCAAAAACATATTCATAATTCACCTGACCTTTAAGTCCTCGAGTATTGCCTTTGCCGCGCGCTTGCCCGCGCCCATTGCAAGAATGACGGTCGCCGCGCCCGTCGCCGCGTCTCCTCCCGCGTACAAGCGCGGTATCGACGTCCTGCCCTCGCCGTCCACGGAGATGACTCCCTTCCTTCCGACTTCAAGAGACGGCATACTGTTTTTTATGAGCGGATTGGGAGTAGTCCCCAAAGCGACTATGACTTCGTCCGCCTCGATGTCGTACTCGCTGTCCTCTATAGGTACGGGACTGCGCCTGCCGCTCGCGTCGGGTTCGCCCAGCCTCATCTTGATAAGTTTTAACCCGCGGACAAAGCCGTTTTCGTCCCCTAAAATCTTGACGGGATTTACAAGCAGATCGAAGATGACTCCCTCCTCCTCCGCATGCAAAATTTCCTCCTCTCTTGCGGGCATTTCCGCGCGACTTCGTCTGTAAACAAGTCGAACTTCCGCGCCCAACCTGCGCGCAGTACGCGCACTGTCCATAGCCACGTTGCCTGCGCCTACGACGACGACTTTGCCCCCGCGAAGCACGGGCGTGACCGCGCCCTCCTTGTACGCGCCCATGAGATTGACGCGAGTGAGATACTCGTTTGCGGAATATACGCCGCAGAGATTTTCGCCCTCGACTCCCAAAAACATGGGAAGTCCCGCGCCGCTTCCTATAAACACAGCGTCGTATTCCTCAAGCAGTTCGTCTATAAACAACGTCTTGCCGACGACGACGTTCGTGACCATATTTACGCCGAGCGCCTTAAGCCCCTCTATCTCTTTAAAGACTATATCCTTAGGCAGTCTGAATTCGGGAATTCCGTACACCAGCACGCCGCCCGCCTTGTGCAAAGCCTCGTACACCGTGACCTGTACGCCCCGCCTTGCAAGGTCCGCCGCGCAGGAGAGGGACGCGGGTCCCGAACCTATCGCCGCGACTTTGATCTTCTTTCCCGAAAAATCGACGTTCGCGTCATTTTGAGCGTCGTTTTTTATTTTATACGAGTTTTGCGCCGCGCCAGAAGCGTCCGCTTTTTTGCTCAGCGCGAAATCCGCGACAAAGCGTTCAAGCGCGCCTATAGCGATTGCGCCGCCCGCTTTTGCCCTTACGCACAAGCCCTCGCACTGCTTCTCTTGAGGGCATACCCTGCCGCATATCGCAGGCAAGTTGTTGTCCGCATGCAAAATTTCCGCCGCCGCGTCGAGGTCGTCCGCCTTGACCTTTGCGATGAACTCCGGAATGCGCACGCCCACGGGACACCCCTTCATGCACGGCGCGTTTTTGCAATTCAGACACCTTGCCGCCTCTTCGCGCGCTATGTCACGAGTGTATCCGAGCGCCACTTCCTCAAAATTCTTTATGCGCTCGGCGGGATCTCGCGCGGGCATCAAATGTCTCGAGCCGTTCATTTTTCACCTCTCAAGCGGCAAAGATGCTCCGCTTCCTGCTCTTTATACATGCGACTCCTTTTGATAGCCTCGTCAAAATCGACCGCGTGCCCGTCAAATTCGGGACCGTCGACGCAAGCGTACTTAATCTTGCCGCCCACGGTGAGCCTGCAACATCCGCACATTCCCGTACCGTCCACCATAAGCGAATTCATGCTGACGACGGTGGGTATGCCGTATGCCTTCGTAAACTCGCTCACCGCCTTCATCATGCCGAGGGGACCGACCGCAAAAACGCAGTCGTACTCCTTTCCTTGCTCTATAAGTCTCGACAGCATATCCACGACCGTCCCTCGATCGCCGTTTGAGCCGTCGTCCGTCACAAAGTACGCGCCTTTTGCGCACGCCATAAACTCGTCCTTGTACATAAGCAGGGACTTTGTCCTCGCGCCGACGATTATATCCGCCGCCTTGCCGTCCGCAAAAAGCTGTTTCGCTTGCGGATATATGACCGCGCTTCCTATCCCGCCGCCGACAAGACATATATTTTCAAATCTGCTCAAGTCCGTAGGGTTGCCCAAAGGTCCTACAACATCTTCAAGCGCGTCCCCCTCGCAGAGGCGGGACATCATCACAGTGGTATATCCGACTTCCTGCACAAGTACGCATATACTGCCCTCTTCGCGCGAATAGTCGCAAATGGTGAAAGGCACCCTCTCGCCGTCCTTAGACGCGCGCAATATCAAAAATTGCCCCGCCTTGCAATGTCTCGCAACAAGCGGCGCGTATATTTTGAACTCGCAAACGTTATCCGCAAGGCGACGTTTTGAAAGTATGGCGTAATTTTTCCTTTCCCCCGACATTATTTTATAAGCCCCAAATAGTATTTGCAATATTCCCGCAAATTGCACTCCTCGCACGCGGGTTTTTGCGAGTGGCACACATATCTTCCCTGAAAGATGAGCAAGTGATGCAGTCTCGACCACTTGTCCTCGTCAAACGCCGCCATAAGACCTTCCTCGGTCTGTTCGGGAGTTTTTGCGTCCACAAGTCCCAGCCTGTTCGCCACCCTAAATACGTGCGTATCCACGGCTATGGCGTTGCCGCCGTACGCGACGGCATACACGACGTTGGCGGTCTTTCGTCCCACGCCGCTTAATTGCATAAGTCCCTCGCGCGTTTCGGGCATGCCTCTCCTCTCGAGTATGCTCAAGCTCAGCTCCTTTATCGCCTTTGCCTTATTGTGGTAAAAGCCACAGGAATATATGCGCCGCTCAAGCTCTTCCGTGGGCATCTCGACAAACGCCTCGGGAGTGGAAGCGACTTTGAAAAGCTCGCGCGTCACGGCGTTCACGCGCTTATCCGTGCATTGCGCGGACAGTACCACCGCGACAAGAAGCTCGAAGGGCGTATCGAACTCAAGCTCGCAATGCGCGCCGCCGTGCCTCTCCTCGAGCAACTTGAATATCCTCTCGTTCTGCTCCGTCATAGCAATATTATTGCATATGACGAGGATTTTTGCAAGCGCTGACAAACGCAAAATAAAACCCAAAGCAAATGCCGATGTTGCGCGTATGAAAGCAAATGCGACTTAAGCCGTCGAATAAGACCGCGCAGTCCTTAGACGCAACTTAAGCCGCACAGCTCCGAGCGGCACAACTTCCCCGTCACACCCTTATAGCGGAGCCGTTCTGCGAAAAATAGAATACGCCCACCGCGCTTTGATATCTGCCTCTTGTCAGCACCATCCTCGCAAGTTGCATATCGCGCGCGAACAACTTCACCGACAGCCCGCATCCCACCTTTGCCGATGACGGCGTATTGATGATCTTGCAGGTGACGCCATAGCCTATGAGCGCTTCATAGAAGCGTATCGCCTCGGAGCGCGAGCGGAACGGGATAAAGAATTCTCTCATAGCTTCCTCCGAAAATATATGTAGCCGCTCCGTACAATATATGAAAAAACCGCGAATTTTGTCGAAGATAAGCTCACATCCGCCCATCAATATGCTCTTCATTAAACTTGCGCTTACCTTGCGCATAGTATAAAGCGAGGTATATCATGTACGTTTATCTTGACAACGCGGCGACGTCGAGGTTCAAGCCGCAAGGCGTGTACGACGCGCTCCTCTACGATCTTAAGCACAGCGCGAACAGCGGGCGCAGCGGACACGCGGACGCCGTAAATGCGGGACTTAAAATAGAGGAATGTCGCGCATATCTTCTGAGCGCGCTCGGGGGCGAGGGCACGCACTCCGTCATCTTCACAAAGAGTTGCACCGAGGCTTTGAATTTGGCGATATTCGGCTTTATTAAAGGCGGCGAACGCGTGCTGACGACAGCCAACGATCACAACGCCGTCCTGCGCCCGCTCTATGAGCTTAAAAGGCGGAATATCATATCCCTCGAGGTGCTCGAACAAGAGGACGACGGTACAATTGACATCTCAAAACTCGGCGAGGCGGCGAAGCGCGCGGACATAGCCGTGTTCGGCGGAGCGTGCAATGTTACGGGCGCGACTTTGGACATAGCGGAAGCCGCAAAGGTCGTCAAAGCGGCGGGTTGTACGCTCATATTGGACGGCGCGCAATGCGTACCCATTCGGCAATTGCGACTTGATGATATGGGGATAGATATGCTCGCATGCGCGGGACACAAGGGTCTGCACGCCATGCAAGGGACGGGCTTTCTCGCAGTGAGAAACGGCATAGACTTGAGACCACTCGTCTACGGCGGCACGGGAACGTATTCGGGCAGTGTGATACAGCCCGTAGACATACCCGAAGGCTTCGAGGCGGGCACGCAGTTTGCGGGCGGAATAGCGGCGCTTGCGGAGGGGGCGAAATGGTCATTCGAAAACGCGCCCTCAACGCGCGAAAAATTCCGCAAACTCACACAACAGGCGCTTTACGACCTCAAAAGCATAGGTTGTACCCTCTATTCGACAAATTCCGACAGCGGCGTCATCGCTTTCAACATAGGAACCGCGGACAGCGGATACGTCGCCACCCTGCTCGACAGAGAAGGCGTCGCAGTACGAAGCGGTCTGCACTGCGCGCCCCTCGTACATCGTAAATTCGGCACGCTGGAGCAAGGCATGGTACGCGTGAGTCTGGGCGTAGAGACCACGCCTCGCGACATGCTCTATCTATGCTCCACGGTGAGCAAAATCGCCAAAAAGGTGACGTGACTAGGGCGCGTAACCTTACCCATTTACGCATTTTACTCTTTTAAAATCGAGGCGCCTTAAGGACGCGCCTTAAATTCCGCTATACTTTATAAATACAAAAAGGCGCCCGATATTTTCGGCGTCGATAGATTTTCCCAAATTATATCTTTTAGTCGCATTTGCGCGTCAAAGTTTGAGCACTTTGACTCCATCCACGTCGCTCGAGGCGTCGATCAAAATGCGCTTGGCAAGCTCGGGAGAGAGACTTCTGTACTTTTGGCAGAGCAAAGCGCACGCTCCCGCAACATACGGCGCCGCCGCGGACGTTCCGCTCATATGCGAATACGTGCCGCCCGCCTCTATGCCTTTGACGTTCACCCCGGGCGCATAGATGTCCGGGCGCGACACTCCCATATAACTGCCGCGCGACGAAAACGGCGCCACTTTGTCCTCTTCGTCCACCGCTCCGACCGCTACGATCTCGCCGCTTATGGCGGGTGATCTCAGTCCGCCCTGCCCGCTGTTTCCCGCAGCGGCGACGACGATAAGCCCGCTCCTCGCAAGCATATCCGCCCCTGCCTTGAGCGGATCCGCATAGCTTTGAGGTTCCGCGCCGAAACTCATGCACACCACGCGTATGCCGTACGTGCGGAAGTTGTCAAACAGCCACTGCATGCCGTCCAAAATCTTGAACGCGCCGCTCTCCCCGCTCTTCCCTATGACTTTAAGTCCGATGATGTTGGAAGCGGGCGCGACTCCTCGCACTTCCCCTCCCGACAGCATTCCGTTTCCGCACGCCACGCCCGCGACAAAAGTGCCGTGTCCGTTGTCGTCGTACGGCGCTTCCTCGCCCGAGATCATGTCCTCGAAATGCACTATCCTCTCGCGCGGAATGGATATGTCGCTGTGCGGCGATACGCCCGTGTCCATGATACACACGCCCACTCCCCTGCCGTCCAGTCTATTGTCGGCGCAGATCTTTATTTCCCTCGCCCCCGCGTCCGCCGAGTCCGCAAGCGCGAAAACCTTGCCCTGCGCGGAAACGTACTCCACCTCCTGCATGCGCTCGAGTCTTATCGCCTCCTCAAGTCCGCAGGATATCCCGACGGAGCGTATAAACGGGTACATATGCTTGACCTCGAAGCGTCGCTCCAAAACTCCCAGCTCAAGCGGACTGCGCACCCTCACAAGCGCGTCCACTTTACTCTCGGAAGCGAGCACGCCCACAACGCCGCCGTCCAACTTTCGGCTGTCCTTAAGCTCTTCTATGATACTCCTGTCCAACTTGTCCATCACTTGATAAGCATATCTATGATTTTGCGCATGCGCTCCCTCTGTCCCTCGGATAAAAATGGGGACGCGGTCAAATACAGCCTCTCGAGCGAGGCGGGATCGAAACTGCCCTCCGCTTTCATTCTGTCCACGGCGCTCGTGAGTTCGGACATGAGCTGTTCCTCGCTCTTGTCCGTAAATCCGCTCAGTCTATCATAAAAATCGCAGCCTACGCCCTGCGAGCCGTCCTGTCCGCATTGCCCCGCTCTCGCGTCCGCATTTTGCCCGCCGCGCCTGTCCGCGCCCTGCGCTCCTCGTCTTTCGAAGCTCCCCGCGCCGCCATATCCTGTGCCATATGGGTCATTTTCCCAAAAATTCATAATTCCTCCGTCACATTCAATATATGACGGCATATTATGCTTGTGACAGGAGAATATATGAATTTCGATCTGAACATGCTATCCACGCTCATGCAACTTATGGGCAAACAGCCCGGTGGCGAAACGCCTCGGCAGACGGAGCCGAATACGCAGACGGGACAGAGGGTCGCGACGTCCTCTTTTGTACGTGAAAACGGGATAGGCGAAAAAGTGCGCATCGAGGCGGACAGAACGCCTTCGCAAACAAGCTCAAGTCCTATTGCGGGAATTTTGGAGCTGATGGGCGGCAAGTCGGGAGGGACGGACGGCATGTCCGCGCTCATGCCTATGCTTATGGGACTTCTCTCAAAAGGCGGTCAAGGAGGGGACAGAAACCCCTCGACCTGCGGAAATAAAGAGACGCCCGCGTCGTACGGCACGCCTCAAAACGGACGCGGCGGTTTTTCGGACGACAGAAGCGATTATGCGCAACAAGACAACTCAGAAATGTCAAAATCAAAACAGCGTCATGATAAAACAACTTTCAACGATACCCGCTCGCTCTCGCCACAAGGCATGTATGCGCCCATATCCTATGCGGGCTACTCCCTCATCAGCGCGCTCAATCTGCTGTATCGCCACGTCTACGGCTGACAACTTGCGTCGGCTTTAAAAAGCATCGCGATCAAACTTCAATAGTAGACGACAATAGATCTTCGACAGAAGATATAATAATTTGAGGCATTGGAAAGTGCGTAATGCCAAAGAAAACAAACAAAGTCAGAGCCGCATTTTACGTCAAGGATTTGATGAACCGATCAAGGCAATAAATGATAAAGCTCAGGCAAAGCGGCGCCTTGCCTGAGCGAATATGCGTCAAAACTCACGACGTTTGTACGATTTTTGCAAATTTACTTCAAAATGTCGCTTGCATAAATTGGATAGGCGGTCGAGAGAGCGAGCGCTCTTTCGCTCACCGAAGGGATCGCTTCCTCCTGCTTTTGAATGATGTCGGCGAGGCAGTCCGCAATGATGTACATCTCTTCTTCCTTCATGCCGCGCGTCGTGACGGCGGGCGTGCCTACGCGTATGCCGCTTGTGAGCGAGGGCTTTTCGGGGTCGTTGGGAATGGCGTTTTTGTTTACTGTTATGTGCGCCGCGTCAAGCATAAGCTCCATCTTCTTGCCCGTCAGACCCGTCCCCAGCAGGTTTATGAGCGCAAGGTGATTGTCCGTGCCGCCGCTCACAAGGTTTACGCCACGCTCAAGCAGTCTTGCCGCAAGCGCCTTGCTGTTTTTGACGACTTGATGTTGATACTGCCTGAATTCGGGAGTCAACGCCTCTTTGAAAGCGATCGCCTTGCCCGCGATTATGTGCATGAGAGGCCCGCCTTGTATGCCGGGGAAGATTGTCTTGTCAAGTTTTTTTGCAATGTCCGCATTGTTTGTGAGTATCAAGCCGCCGCGGGGTCCCCTCAAAGTCTTATGCGTAGTAGAGGTCACGATGTCCGCGTACGGCACGGGGCTTGGATGCTCCCCTGCCGCCACAAGTCCCGCAATGTGCGCCATATCCACCATGAGATATGCGCCCGCTTCGTCGGCGATCTCTTTGAATTTTTTAAAATCTATTATCCTCGGATACGCGCTCGCGCCCGCGACTATAAGCTTCGGTCTCACTTCCTTGGCTACGCGCAAAACGTCGTCATAGTCTATGTAGCCGTCCTCGTTTATGCCGTAGCCGAAGGACTGAAATATTTTGCCGCTGAAACTGACTTTTGCGCCGTGAGTGAGGTGTCCGCCCGCCGCGAGGGACATTCCGAGTATCTTATCTCCCGGCTCAAGCAGGCTGAAATATGCCGCCATGTTCGCATTGGAGCCGCTGTGCGCCTGTACGTTTGCATACTTTGCGCCGAAGAGCGTCTTTGCGCGCTCTATGGCAAGTTCCTCCGCCTTGTCCACAAATTGGCACCCGCCATAGTAGCGATGGGCGGGGTAGCCCTCCGCATACTTGTTGGTGTAAAAACTGCCGCATGCCGCCATGACTGCGGGAGAGACGATGTTTTCGCTTGCGATAAGCTCTAGATTGCGCTGTTGGCGGTCAAGCTCGTCAAGCATTGAGGTGTAAAGCTCCTCGTCTACGCTCTTGATGATGTTCAGGTCTACCATGTTTTCTCCTCCTTGCGCGGTATGCGCGATGTTTACAGATATTTATCAAGCAGTGCCACATACTCGCGTTTGAGATGATAGCCTATCACTTGCTCCTTCTTCTCTCCGTCCTTATAAATGAGCACGGTGGGGATAGAATATATTCCCAAACCCGTGGCGAGGTCGGGGCACTCGTCAACGTCCGCTTTGCAAACCGTGACTCTGCCCTCGTATTCCTTCTCAAGCTCCTCGATGGTGGGCGCAAGCATCTTGCACGGACCGCACCAGCCCGCCCAAAAATCCACGAGCACGACGCCCGAAGAGATGTCGTTTTCAAAAGTTTCGCTGTTTGTCGTCTTTGCCATATATATTCTCCAAAAAATATTTTCTTGTCTTGTCGAGATCATTTTTGTGCAAACATCGTGAGTTTTACGCCCATTTCTGCGTTTTTTCTCGACGCCCGCACGTTGTTTATATGACTGATTTATTGCCTTTTTTCAAAGCTTGTATCCCGCCTATGTGCGTCATCGGATAAGCCGTTCGAGTCGGGACTTACAAAGCGCAACATCTTCGGCGCGCATTTGCGCCTTAGCACAAGCAAGTCTAACGGAATGGCGATCGCAAGTCCCGCGACAAGTCCCGCTACCGCTCCGATCGCCGTTGCGAGAGGCGAAAATATACCTCCGACAAACAGTCCCGTCACCGTCAATACAAGCGGAACAAGATATATGAGGCGGGAAAGTAGCGTGCGCCGCCTTTGCATATCGACTTCCACATAGTCGCCTGTGTGCGCGCCGAGCGCGTCTTTCATGCGACATACGACATGCACGCTGTCCGCGTCTATGTCACATATTCCGCACTTGTCGCATATCGCGTGCCGTTCAAAGCGCACATATGCGCAGCCGTCCGCCACTTTTGTGACCATGCCGCGCTCCGTCGCGCCGTTTAAAACGCCACCGAGATCTCCTACACTTCCCCGCTTCGCGGTATTGCTCTTCCCCGACGCTTTGCTCATAATACTTTACGCGCCGATATGGGCGACGGTTTTGAGATATTCTCCCGCGCCGTCCGAGATCAACTCTTCCAAACTCAGCGTAACGACGTCGCCCGAGCGCATATCCTTTGCCTCCGCATTGCCATTTTCGACCTCGTCGTCGCCTATGACCGCGACGTAGCGCGCGCCCGCTTTATCGGCATACTTCATTTGCGCCTTTACGCTCCTGTCCATTATGTCCGACTCGCAAGATATGCCGCATTTACGCAAATTTGCGACTATACGCGTCGCCGCTTCCCTCGCCTTGTCGCCTATGGGCGCGAAATAAATGTCGATATGTTCAGGCTCCGCTTGGAGCTTGCCCGTGTTTTCAAGCACGAGAAGCAGTCTTTCGAGTCCCAGACCGAAGCCGACAGCGGGCATATGCTTGCCGCCTATCTGCTCCACAAGTCCGTTGTATCTGCCGCCTCCGCACACCGTACCCTGCGCGCCTATGTCCGTAGAAACAAATTCGAACACCGTGCGCGTGTAATAGTCAAGCCCTCTCACGATCATGGGGTCGAGCGTAAACGGGACGCCTTGCGCCGTGAGAAGCGCCTGTAGCGTATTAAAATGCGCGCGACAATCCTCGCAAAGGAAGTCAGTGATCTTTGGCGCGCCCGCGACGATACGTTTGCATCCCTCCTCCTTGCAGTCCAAAATGCGGAGTGGATTTTTGTTGAAGCGTTCGCGGCAGGTGGCGCACATATTCTCGAGATTGTCGCCTATGTAGCTCTTGAGCGCGGCATTGAATCTCGCGCGGCACTCGGGACAGCCTATACTGTTGAGGCGAAGTTCGAGTCCCCCTAACCCCACCTTGCCGAGGAAGGCATACGCAAGCGAAATGACTTCCGCGTCCGCCATGGGGCTGTCGCTGCCGTAACATTCCACGCCGAATTGATGATGCTCTCTCAATCTGCCGTTTTGCGGCCTCTCATAGCGGAATACGGACGCGATATAGTACGCCTTCATGGGCAGGACGCCCTGCTGAAGTCCGTTTTCCACAAAGCATCTCGCCACGCCCGCCGTGCCCTCGGGACGAAGGGTGAGACTTCTGCCGCCCTTGTCCTCGAAGGTGTACATCTCCTTATTGACGATGTCCGTCGTCTCGCCTACGCCTCGCAAAAACAGCTCGGTATGCTCGAAAACGGGGGTGCGGATCTCCTTAAATCCGAAGGTTGCCGCCACCTCGCGCGCCGTATCCTCCACAAAATGCCATTTGTAGGCGTCGGACGGCAACATATCCTTTGTTCCCTTTGGAATGTTGATCATATTTTCCTCACATTCGGGCAAATAGCCCTATATTGCCATTTGATCGTTTAGATTATATATTTCCTCAGATTGCTCTCCTTGAGAGTGGACGCGAGATGTTTTTCGACATACTCTCTGTCTATGACGATGCTTGTCGTCTCGTTGTCGTCCGCCTCGTACAGCACGTCCTTGAGAAGCGCCTCTATGACGGCATGCAGTCTGCGCGCGCCCAGATTTTCGCTCGTCTCGTTCTGTTCAAAAGATATGGCGGCGATCTCGTCTATGGCGTCGGGAGTGAATTCGAGGGACACTCCGTCCACTTTGAGCAACTCCCTGTACTGCTTGATGACCGCGTTGTCAGGCTCGGTGAGTATCTTCACAAAGTCGTCCTTTGTCAGATTGTCAAGCTCCACTCTTATCGGGAAGCGCCCCTGAAGTTCGGGGATGAGATCCTCCATCCTCGCCATATGGAAGGCGCCCGCGGCGATGAAGAGTATGAAGTCCGTGCGTATCGCGCCGTACTTCGTCTGCACAGTGCTCCCCTCGACGATGGGAAGTATGTCGCGCTGTACGCCCTCGCGGGAAACGTCGTGTCCGCCGTCGTGCATGCCGCTGTTGTTTGCCGCGATCTTGTCTATCTCGTCGAGGAATACGACTCCGTCCTGCTCCGCTCTTACAAGCGCTTCCTGAATTACGGCGTCCTGATCCACCATACGCTCGGACTCCATCGCGATGATGTCCTCCATCGCCTGTTTGACGGTTATCTTGCGGCGCTTGACTTGCGGCTTGCCCCCGCCCATAAACTGCCCGAAGATGTTTCCGATGTTTATGGCGTCGCCGGGATTGTTTCCCACCTGTATCTGCATGGGCTTCGGCTGTTGGCGTATCTCCATTTCGACGGTGAGATCGTTGAGGTGTCCCGCTCTAAGCTCGCTTCTAAGCTCTTCCTTGAGCACTTCGTCGCTCTTGTCCTCGGTGCCGCTCCCGTTTTTGCGTATGGGGAGAAGTATTTCGACAAGCTTGTTCTCGGCGATCTCGGTAGCTCTCGGACGCACTTCCTTGAATTTTTCGTCCTTTACGAGGCGTATCGCCACTTCCACGAGGTCGCGGATTATGCTCTCGACGTCTCTGCCCACATAGCCGACCTCTGTGAATTTGGTCGCCTCGACTTTGACGAAAGGCGCTTTTACGACTTTTGCCAGCCTTCTTGCGATCTCCGTCTTGCCCACGCCCGTGGGTCCCTTCATGATGATGTTTTTGGGAGTGATCTCCTCTCTCATCTCTTCGGAGAGTTTACTGCGACGATATCTGTTTCTGAGCGCGATCGCCACGGCGACTTTCGCCTCGTGCTGTCCGATGATATATCTGTCCAGCTCTGCTACTATTTGTTTGGGAGTCAAAACATTGTCCATAATTCACCTCATACGGTCTCCACGGTTATGTGGTCGTTTGTGTAGATGCAGATCTCGCTTGCGATCTTGAGCGCGCGCGTAGCAATTTCCTTTGCGTCCAACTCCGTAGCGCTTGCAAGCGCCCTCGCCGCGGCAAGAGCGTAATTGCCGCCGCTTCCTATGGCGCATATGCCGTTTTCAGGCTCTATGACCTCGCCCGTGCCCGATATGACGAACATCGAGGTCTGATCCGCCGCGATCATAAGCGCTTCGAGCTTTCTTCCGCCCTTGTCCATACGCCACAGTTCCGCAAGCTCGACGGCGGCGCGCATGAGATTGCCGCTGTACTTTTGAAGCATAGCCTCAAACTTTTCGGACAGCGCGAAAGCGTCCGATACGGAGCCTGCAAAGCCTATCACGACCTTGTCGCCGTATATGCGCTTGACCTTGACGGCATTGCCTTTCATGATGACGCTCTCGCCCATTGTGACCTGTCCGTCGCCCGCGATCGCCGTCATTGAGCCGCGCTTGACCGCGCAAATGGTTGTTCCGCGAAATTCCATATTTACCTCACTTCGATTATTGCCCCAAAAGGGCTTACTCATTATTATTTTTTTATTTCAAGCGTTGCCGCTTTGTTTTCTCCTGTTATACCCAAACGAGTTCAGACCTCGCCTTTTTCGGACAGCCACGCTTTCAAAGCCGCTATTGACCTGTCGCGGTAGGCTTGCTTGCGCGCCTTCTTGTCGCGAATGCCGCTTATGGACGGCAAAATGCCGAGGTTTGCGTTCATGGGCTTGAAATCCTCAGGACAGCCCGCGATATACCTTGAGAGAGCGCCCGTTATGCACACTTCGGGCAAAATGCCTTCGCTCCTTCCTTCCAGCTCCGCCGCCATAGCCCGCGCCGCCATCAAACCGCTCATTATGCTTTCCACATAGCCCTCTACGCCGCTCAATTGTCCCGCGATATACAGCGGAGTCTCGCTTGTTTTCACCCTGAAGCCTTCGCCGAGCACCCCGGGAGCGTTTATGTAGGTGTTGCGGTGCATGACGCCGTATCTCAAAAATTCCGCGTCGTGCAAGGCGGGTATCATGCAAAAAACGCGCTTTTGCTCTGCGTAGGTGAGATTTGTCTGAAATCCCACAAGATTGAAACAATCCCCCGCCACATTTTCCCTGCGGAGCTGTACGACCGCGTACGCCTTTTCTCCCGTGACGGGATTCCTAAGTCCAACGGGCTTTAGCGGTCCGAAACGTATCGTATCGCTGCCGCGCTTTGCCATTTCTTCTATGGGCATGCACCCCTCGAAGAGTTCCTTCTTCTCAAAGTCGTGCAGGACGACAGTCTGCGCGCTGACCAACGCCTCGAAAAACGCCTCGTATTCCTGCCTCTGCATGGGCAGATTTAGATAGTCGTCGCCGCCCTTGCCGTATCTGCCGCCGAAATACGCCTTTGTCATGTCCACGCTCGAGGCGGACACTATGGGCGCGATCGCGTCGTAAAAATACAATCTGTCCTTGCCCGTAAGCTTGCCTAATACCTCCGCCATAGCGTCAGACGTGAGAGGCCCCGTGCACACGATGGTCGGCTCCCCGTCGAGGGACGTGACTTCTTCGCGTACAAGCTCGAAGTTTTCATAGCTTGCAAGCTCCTTCTCTGCCGCCGCCGAAAACTTCTCTCTGTCCACGGACAGCGCGCTTCCCGATGGCACTCTGCACTCCCTTGCGAGAGCGAGCAGTCTGCACTTAAGAAGGTCGAGTTCCTCCTTGAGTATGCCCGAAGCCGTCGTCGGTTCCTCTGATTTGAGGGAGTTTGAACATACCAGCTCTGCAAGGTGCGCGGTCGAGTGCGCTCCCGTCGTCTTTGAAGGGCGCATCTCGTACATTTTCACGACATAGCCGCGCTCAAGCAGTTGCAATGCGGCTTCGGTGCCCGCCAGCCCTCCGCCTATGATCTTGACTGTAGGTCTCATTTCCTATCCTCGGACTTGACAAGCTCTCTGTGCTTGCAGTCGTGGTTGGTACAGCGATAGTACGTCTTGTCGTCGCGCTTGACGACTTTCATGACTCCTCCGCAATCGGGACAGAAGTACGGCGCGGGTATATCCCAGCTGATAAAGTCGCACTTAGGATAGTTTGAACAGCCGTAGAATGTCTTTCCTTTCTTTGACGTCCTCTTGTACACTTTGCCGCCGCACTTTGGACATGTGCCCACGGCTTCATCAAGAGACTTTATATTTTTGCACTTCGGATAATTCGGGCATGCGAGGAAGGGACCGTACTTGCCGTGGCGCACCACCATTTTCGCGCCGCACTTTTCGCATACGACGTCGCTCTCCTCGTCGGGAAGATGTCCGCCGCCGCCCTGCTTCGCCGCTCTGTCGAGGAAGCGGCTCAATCTCGGATAGAAAGAGCCTATGAGCGCTTGCCACTCAAGCTCGCCTTCCGCGACTCTGTCCAGAGCGCCCTCCATTCTCGCCGTAAAGCTCAAATTCATGATGTCGGGGAAGTTTGTTTCCATATACTCGCAGACCGCCTCGCCGAGCGGGGTGGGCGCGATTGCTTTTTGCTGTTTTTGAGTGTATTCTCTCTTTGCGAGCACGCTGATTATCGACGCATACGTGGACGGACGTCCTATCCCGTTTTCCTCGAGCGCCTTGACAAGCGTCGCGTCGTTGTAGCGCGCGGGCGGTTTTGTAAACTTCTGCTCGCACTTTACGTCGTCGAACTTTAGCGGCTCGTCCTTGACAAGGTCGGGCATCGTATCCACTTCCTTGTCGTCGTCATCCTTCTCCTCCGTCGCGGAGTAGACGACGGTGAAGCCCTTGAATTTGACGCTCCTTCCCTTCACTACAAATCCGAGCGTGTCGTTGCCGTTTGCGGCGAGAATGTGCACTCTCATAGTATTGTACTGCGCAGAAGTCATCTGCGAGGCGAGGAAGCGCTCGTATATGAGCTTGTAAAGTTTGAAAGCGTCCTTGTCCATCTTGCCTTCGAGGGACGCGGGCGTGCGCCTCAAGTCGATGGGACGTATAGCCTCGTGCGCGTCCTGCGCGTTCGCGCTCGTCTGATAAATGTTTGGAAGTTTGGGCGCGAATTCCTTGCCGTAATTGTCCCTTATGAACGCGAGAGCTATGCGCTGGAAATCGGGGGATACTCTGACGCTGTCCGTCCTGATGTAGGTGATGAGAGCGTGTTGTCCCTCTCCCTCTATGTTTACGCCCTCATACAGTGCTTGCGCGACGCGACTCGTGCGCTCCGCCGTCATGCCGAGCTTGTGACTTGCCTCCTGTTGCATCGTGGACGTCGTAAACGGCGGTTGCGGCTTAGAGGACGCGACGCCCTTCTTGACGTCGTCAACTTTGTAGCTCGCCCCGCGCATGAACGCGGCGATCTCGCTTGCCTCTCTCTCGTTTGTGACCTTGATCTTTGTCCCGTTGCTCTCTGCAAGCGCCGCGCTTATTATGTTTCCTTTCGTCTTTTTGGCGCCCACTTTCAAGAGGAGCGCGTTTATGTTCCAATACTCCTCGGGGACGAACGCCCTTATCTCCTTCTCCCTGTCCACGATCATCTTCAGCGCGGCGGATTGCACGCGTCCCGCGGACAGTCCCGGGCGAAGTTTGCGCGAAAGTATGGGGGATATTTTGTAGCCAACAAGCCTGTCCAGCACGCGCCTCGCCTGTTGAGAATCGACAAGTTTCATGTCTATCTCGCGCGGGTGTTCCATAGCGGCGCGCACGGCTTTGGGAGATATTTCGTTGAACTCGATGCGCACCTTGTCGCCTTTCACTCCCAGTTGCGTCTTGAGATGCCAGCTTATCGCCTCTCCCTCGCGGTCCGGGTCGGTCGCAAGATAGACCACGTCATACTTGCGCACCGCCTTTGACAGCTGTTCTATCGTCGACTCCTTGCCCGGAGCGACGATGTATTGCGGTTTGAATCCGTTTTCGATGTCTATGCCCAAAGCGCGTTGCGGAAGATCGCACACATGCCCTTTGGACGCCATGACTTCCGCCTCATTGCCAAGATATTTTTGGATCGTCTTTGCCTTATGCGGTGACTCAACAATGATCAGTTTTTTCATTTCCTCTCCTACAAAAGAATCCGCTTTAAAAGCGGTCATACAAGATCGTAATAATTTGAGCCGATCTCCTCGACTATGCCGTTCATCTCAAGCCCGAACAGCGCGTTTGTAAGTTCTCCCACGGTGAGATCCGTCGCCGCGAGCAACTCCTCGAAATGCTTCTCGCCGCTCTTGAGTTCCTCGACGATCATATTTTCGATTATGCTAAGCTCCACAGGCTCCTTTTCGGATGTCTCGCGAGAAATATGCAACGCGTCGAGCACTCCCTCGGGACTCAAAACGAATGCGTGCGGCATTTCCATAAGCAATTTGTTGTTGCCCTCGCATTCCGCGGCATATATGTTGCCGGGGACGGCGAATATGTCTCTGCCCTGTTCCACGGCGAGCTTCATCGTGATGAGCGAACCGCTCTTTGCGGCGGCTTCCGCAAGAAATACGGCGCGACTGAGTCCGCTTATCAAACGATTGCGCTCAGGGAAGTGATATTGTAGCGGCGGCGTCCCGAAAGGATACTCGCTCAAAATTAGTCCGCCGTTTAAAACTATGCTGTCCGCAAGCCCTCTGTGTTCCGCGGGATAGCATACGTCCAGCCCGCTCCCCCAAACGGCGACGGTAGGCGCGCCCAAAGCAACGCACGCCTTGTGCGCAATGCTGTCCACTCCGCGCGCGAAACCCGATATGACTGTCACATGCGCAAGCGCGAATTCCCTTGCAAACTCCTCCGCGACCTTGCTCCCGTAACGCGTGGGATGACGCGTGCCGACTATGCCGATGCAATCGCCCTCGAGCGAGGACAAACTGCCCCTTGCAAACAGTCCTATGGGCGGATCGTATAGGTTTCTCAAATTCTCGGGATAAGCGTCGTCGAGATAGCTGACAAAAGTCGCATCCTCTCTTGCGATTTTCGCCTCAAGTTTGTCGACGTCATCAAGGTTGTCAAAAAATTCCTTAGCGTGTTCGTCGCCGAGTATCTCCCAAACTTCCCTACGCGCTCCCGCAAGCTCGGAGGGATCTCCCACCGCCTTCAAGAGCGTATGTTTCTTTTTCAGCGCCAGCTCCCCGACCGAAGCTAAGGCGAGCAGGCATTTTGTTGTGTCGTTCATAGCCAAATCAGTGATATTTTCTGTCCACTCCTCTATACTGTATAGCCTCTGCAAGATGCGCGGGCATAATGTTTTCGCACCCTTCGATGTCCGCTATTGTGCGGGCAACTTTGAGTATCCTCGTGGTGCCGCGCGCGCTCAATCCCAACTTCTGAAATGCGCGTGCAAGCAACCTCTCTCCGTCGCTGTCGATCGCGCAATACATTTCCATTTCCTTTGGACCCATTTCCGCATTCGTGCGTATGTTAAGCCCTCTGAAGCGCTCGCGTTGTATGGCGCGGACCCTGTTCACCCTTTCCTTTACGGTCGCGGAGGTCTCCGCCGCCTGCTTGCCTCTAAGCTCGTCATAGCTCAAATTATCGACCTCGATCTGAATATCTATTCTGTCCATAAGCGGTCCCGAAAGCTTGCCGATGTAGTTGTGTATCTGTTGAGGCGTACAGCGGCACACCTGATCTTTTGAGCCGTAGTTGCCGCAGGGACACGGGTTCATGCTTGCGATAAGCATGAAGTTTGCGGGATATTCCACTGTGCGCATAACGCGCGACACCGTCACTTTTCTGTCCTCGAGCGGCTGTCTCAAAGTCTCGAGGGCGTGACGGGAATATTCGGGCATCTCGTCGAGAAAGAGCACGCCGTAATTTGCAAGGCTGACTTCGCCGGGGCGCGCCTTAAGCCCTCCTCCCACAAGCGCGGGGACGGTGGTCGTGTGGTGCGGAGTCCTGAAAGGCCTCGTCGTCACAATGCCTATGGAGTTGTCCAAAATGCCCGCGACGCTGTGTATCTTTGTGACCTCGATCGCCTCATCGAAAGTCATATCGGGCATTATGGTGGGCACGCACTTCGCGAGCATCGTCTTGCCCGCTCCGGGAGGTCCTATCATGATGACGTTGTGACCTCCCGCTACGGCGATCTCAAGCGCGCGCTTTGCGACGGTCTGACCTTTGACGTCGCTGAAATCCACGTTGTATGGGTGCTCCTCCGCCGCTCTTGAGTAGTCGCTTGTGACGACAGTTTCGTATACGACGCCGCTGAGCAGATCCACCGCGTCTCTGAGCGTGGAAAGCGCGTACACCTCTATACCCTCGATGAAACTTGCCTCCGTCGCGTTTTCCGCGGGGATGATAAATTTCTTATGCCCGTCCTGCATGGCGGATATGAGAATAGGCATTATGCCGTTTACCGACCTTATGTTGCCGTCGAGCGAAAGTTCGCCGATAAGCACATAATCCTTGTAGCTCTTGCTTTCGAGCTGTCCCGTCGCCGCAAGCAGTCCTATAGCGACAGCGAGGTCGAAAACGGGTCCCTCTTTTTTGGTGTCTGCGGGAGCAAGATTGACTATGATGCGCTTTGCGGGATACATATATCCGCTGTTTTTGATGGCGGAACGTACCCTCTCTTTGCTCTCTTTTGTTGCGGTGGACGCAAGACCGACCATTTCGTAGCCGGGAATGCCGCTGTTGATGTCGATCTCCACATCGACGCAATATCCCGTGAGTCCGTCAAGCGCATAGCTCTTCAGCGAAGCAAGCATAAATTTCTCCTTAATTAGTTAGCTTATAATAATTATCAATGAATTTTAACACATTGCGCAAAAAAAGGCAATAGGAAAACGGCACCCTCTCAAAATTATAAGCGTACTTAATATTTTTTCATTTTAATGCGACAGCGCTGTTTAAAAAAAATCGGGCGCAAATCACGTCCCGAAAATAAAAGATGACGGCGAAAAATTTAGTACATTAACTCAAAAACAGGCATTCTAAACGCATATTTTTGAATATATTCGATTTTACTCCGCCCTTATTCGTTTTTGACGTCTGCGTCGGTCGAGGACGTATCGTCTCCCGTATCATCAAAAGCGCCGTCATTCCCTTCGCCTTCAAAAAGCATATCGCGCTCGTCCGTCTCACTCTCGTTCGCCTTTGTCGTTTTACGCTTGTCCCGCACAAAGCCTATGATTAAAAGCGTCCCCGCAAACAGAATGGGTATTACGACAAGCACGACGTATCCGTACCAATGCGACATGAACCTCTTCAAGCCCGTGATGAAAGGCGAAACGCATACAAACTTCGCCTTGACTTCGGACGGTTCGAGTTGCCAATCGTCTACGCCGACCGCGGGTGAGTCGCCCTTCGTTTTGAAATAGTCCACGTTGCCGTCCTCTTTAAAGGCGATCTCCACGATGCGGTGCGTGATGTTGTAGCCTTCAAGCTGTCCCGACGGAGCGGTGAAAGTGATGACGTCTCCAACCTTGAGCGCGCCCGCGTCCTCGACTTTCTTTGATATTATGACCTCGCCCACTTTGATGGTGGGTTCCATACTGTCGCTCATGACGTCATAAAGATAATATCCGAAAAAATTCGCTTCCCCGCCGTGGGCGCGCTGATACAGCACGACTCCCAGCATGACAGCCAAAAATACAAACACGGCGAGCACTAAAACCGTCGTAACGATGTCGTATGCTTTTTTGACTTTGGATGTTTGTATTTTGCTGCCCTTGTCCATATCGGCGTCTCTTAAAGCGTTGACAATGCGCGCGCTAAAGCCTATTTTTGCCGTGCCTCAAATTGCACACGCGGCAAAATGAGTGCGTTTTATCACATAAAACTGTCAACGTATTGCACTTTTTTGTATACATTTTGGCACATTTTGATATATTAGATTGTAGGACATCTCTTTTGCTTTGTCAACGCTAAATTCTTTTACAAAGCGCAAAAACAGCGAGGCAATGCCCCGCTGTTTTCATCAAGTGTGTTATTGTCAGCGCCGAATGCTTTACGCCGCTTTTTTCCAGACCGCTTTCATTTCCTGCAAAATGGGATAGCATACGTCGGGGTCGTCAGTCATGACGGTGTCGGCGCCGTTCTTGATAAGCCTCCTCATCATATCGGGGTCGTTTATCGTCCAATACTGTACCGCAATGCCGAGGCTGTGAGCATAGTCTATAAACGCCTCTGTAGTGAAATCATAGAAGCCCGTAGTGAGACCCACGGGGATCTGAAGCACGTCATATCCCAGCTTGTCGGGGTTTTGCTTGACGCCCCACAGGAATGCGAAGTAGAAGTTGAGCACTTCGAGTATGCCCGCACTGCGCTTGACTGTGCCCTTCTTGCCCTTGTACATCTTGTCCATATAGTTTGTGATGTCGCCGTTGAATGTGCCGACGATGACGCGATCCGTGATTTTGTGATCTACCATAGCCTGATACAGCAGATCCATCGACTTCTTGCCCACATTGCCTTTGTCTTTGATTTCGATGACGTAGTTGAGGTCCTTGTTGGGACGGACTTCCTCAAGATAGGTCAATATGTCGTCAAGCGTAAGTATGCCGACCTCAGCCTCTTTGATCTCTTCGGGAGTCTTGAGATCTCTATATGGATAGTTGCCGTCTTTATCTTGAAAATCGTATCCGAAGTTCAGTTGCTCAAGCTGTTCGAGAGTGAGATCCTGCACAGTCTTGCCCGGCCCGTAAACTTCCTCGCCGTTGGAGGTGCGGTCTATCTCGTGGTCGTGCATGAGCACAAGATGATCGTCGCTTGTGAGATGCACGTCAAATTCGACGATGTCCACTTTGTAGCCCGCCTCGTTTTCCATGCATTGTCTGAATGCCGCCTTCGTTTCCTCGGGCTTGACGCCGCCGCCCGCGCGGTGAGCGGACAACATAGTCATTCCCTCGCCCGCGATGTACTGATTTTCATCGTCATAACGGTGACAGCTCGTACGACCGTATTCGCCCGTAAGCGGCAAAATGACGATGTTGAGAATAAACACCAAAATCAGCGCGCCGAGCGATACAAATATTGCCAGCTTAGCGCCCTTTGGCAATTTCTTTCTTTCCTTTTTTTCTTTACCCATAGGTGATCCCCCTTGTTGAAGTTGAAATGATTATATCACATCATTTTATTCATTTCAAGGGGAATATACCCATAATTTGCGCCCGCAATCTTAAAAAAATTTCCCTCGTCGTCTCAAATGACGCCTGCTGTATTTTGCAAAAACAAACGCTTTATCTGTGCATTTTTGAGGTGTAAACCCGTCGTTTTACGATCGTCCGACGCTTTACGTCGCAAATCGCGCCGCGCCATTCGCAAATTTATCGCATTGCAAAATCGGAAGAAATTTTTTCCACGCTCTCCGTTTTTTATATTTTGCTATTGAAAATCGAAATGATATGTGGTATCATACTTTTATATCATTAAGGGAGATAATTATGGAACAAAATGTATTGAAAAAAAACAGTTCTATCGGCGCTAAGCTGTGGGCACCTATCATTGTGTTTGGCATAGTGGGTCAGCTGGCTTGGGTCATCGAGAACATGTACTTTGCCACATTTGCGCAGAACCTTTTCCAGGACACCAAAAAATATGGCATCGATGCTTACTACGTCGCCACCACCCTCATGGTCATTTTGTCGGCTATAACAGCGACGGCGTCCACCATATTCGCGGGCGGATTGTGCGACAGGACGGGCAAACGCAAACCCTTCATCGCTTTCGGATATATCATCTGGGGCGTGACGATCATGCTGTTTGCGGCAATTCCGATCGGGTTTGACTCATCAAAAACGGCGGGTATCATCGCTATGCTCGTCATCTTCGACTGCGTGATGACCTTCTTCGGCTCCACCGCAAACGACGCCGCATTCAACACTTGGCTCACCGACGTCACAGACACCAAAAACCGCGGTCGTATCAACGCCGTGCTGTCAATAATGCCCGTCCTCGCAATGGTGCTTGCAATCGTCATCGCTATGTTCACATTTGACAAGGGCTTTGACAGGATAGACCCCAAAGAGGGCTTCCTCGAGGGCGAACCGCTTATGTACAAACTCTTCTTCATTATAATGGGCATCATCCCGATGGTTGCGGGCGTACTTGCAATATTCACACTGAAAGACTCCCCCAACATCGTCAAGGACAACAATCCCGGCGTTTTGAAGGAGACCTTCTACGGTTTCAGAAAGGACGTCATCAAGAGCAACAAGATGCTGTATGTCACTTTGGCGGCAATGTGCTTGATCGGCATTGCACAACAAGTTTTCATGTCCTATCTCATCAACTTCATTACTAAAACCCTCGGTATAACAGATTATTTCCTGCCCCTCGGCGGAGTCATCGTCGGCGCGGCGGTCATGACGGGCGTTTTGGGTCTGTTCTTCGACAAAATAGGCAGAAAACACTTCTACTTCCCTCTCATGGCGATCGTCGTTGTAAGCACGCTTGTTATATTCTTGATGAAGTTTATGCCCCACAGCACATACCTGCCTTTGCTGATCGTTTTAGGCATACTTCTTATGGGAAGCTTGTTCTCTATCAACGGCGCGCTTATGAGTTCCTTCCAGGACTACATTCCGACGGGTACAGAGGGACGCTTCCAGGGCGTGAGAATGTGCTTCACAGTCCTCATCCCCATGATCGTCGGTCCTATCATCGCGCTCATAATCGGCATGAACACATTCCGTCCCGATGACGCCGACGCTATTGCAAAACCCGACTTCTGGATGTTCCTCGCGTCGGCGGTAGTCGCAGTGCTCGCATTCATCCCGCTCATCTTCGTATACAAGGACTCCGACCGTCTGCGCGCCGCGGCGCTTGCAAGACACGAGGCTGAAGAGGCGGCTGAAAAAGAGGCTGAAGAGGCTCAAGCAACTTCGGATGACGGCGAACTTATTGCCGAGCCTGCCGCAGACGTCATCGAGTCCAAAGAAGAACCTGCGACCGATGCAACGGAAGAACCTGCGACCGATGCGGTCGATGAGACTCCTACGGAAACTTCCGAGGACGAAAACAAAGACTGATTTAAAACGTCTTGATATTTCAAGCGGCGCGAAAACATCGCGCCGCTTATATTTATTGCAATTATTGCGTAGATCTATTTTTCCCTTCCCTCTCCTGTTTTAAAAAGACAGCGTCCGCGATCTGCGGACGCTTCTTATTTTCTGATAGTTTGTCTTGCCTTATTTTTCTTACGCCGCTACATTCGCGCGACTTAAGGGCATAGCCTCATATTCAGATCGGGAACCTCTCGTCCGGGCATACGACGACTGTCTTAAAGACGTTTTCAAATCTTCTGAGCGCCTCATCGATGATCTCGTCCGTATCTGCCATAGATGTGTACATGCGCGAACCCGCAAGGGTCACTATGCCGTTTGCCATGTATGCCGCGCCCATCTGCTCCATTGCGACCTTGCGGCGGAGCATGTCGGGCTTCTTCTTGAGGAGCGGAATGACGGAGCCGAGCAGGTTCATATTCGAGAAGTCGAAACTCATCGCGCCCGTGCACTCGAGGTGGCATATGGAGCCTTGATTGTATGCGACGAAGGGCAAATTGTATTTCTTGATGAGCGCCTTGAGACCCTCGGTGAGCCTGTCGCCCGCATGTCCCGCCTTCTCGCAAGCGTTGTTTTTTTCGATCTCGCAGATGGCGATGTAGCCCGCATAGGAGCTGAGGGGGTTTGCCGCGAGGGTGCCGCCGACATACGCCTTTTTGCCCATACCCGCAAGACCTGCCGCCATGAGGCTGACATACTCTCTCTTGCCGCCTACGCCGCCCGCGGAGGGATAGCCGCCCGCGACGACCTTGCCGAACACCGTGAGGTCGGGATACATATCCCTGTTTGTGCCCTGCCTCTTGAACTTGACGACCTTGCCGTCCTCGAGTTTCTTGTCCTCGACCATCCACGGCTTGCCGTTCGGCAGCGTGACGGGGTCGTTGTTGTAGGGATATTTCTCTCCGAAGAAGTAGCCCGCCGCGCCGTGTATGCCTACGCGGAAGCCTGTGACGACTTCATCGAAGATGAACAGCGCGCCGTATTTCTTTGCGAGTATACGCGCCTTCTCGTTGTAATCGAAATCGATGGGACGGGTGCCGCTTTCGGGACCGACAGGCTCCACAATGACAGCCGCCGTGCCGCCGCGATGCTTGTTTTTGCGGAGCATTTGCTCAAGCATATGCAAGTCGTTGGGGCGAACTTCGTCCGTCTTGTTGTAACTGCCGGGAATGCCGTGAGATTCGAGGAATTGACGGCTTCCGGGGATCTTCAGGCCGTAGACCATCTGATCCGACCAGCCGTGATATGCGCCGCCTATCTTGATGACGCGCTTTTTCTTTGTCGCGCAACGCGCAACTCTTATCGCCGCCATGACGGACTCCGTGCCGCTGCCGAGCATACGGAACATCTCGCATGCGGGCATAAGCTCGCTTATCTTCTTTGCGAGGAGCAGCTCTCCCTCGTGGAAGAGACCCGTGACGGGGCCGCAGGTGTTGAGAAGCTCGAAAACTTTCTCCTTGACGGCGGGATAGTTACTGCCGAGGATGGTGGGACCGCCCGCCTGCAAAAAGTCGATATACTGATTGCCGTCGCGGTCATACAGATATGCGCCCTCCGCCTTGTCCATGCACATCGGGAAAGGATAGTTGAATGCCAGATTGTGCTGTACGCCGCCCGGGATATACTTCTTTGCCTCAGTCGTGATAGCCTTCGAACCTGCGCACTTCGTGTCGAAATGATGAAGTATCTCCTTCAAAGCTTCGTCCGAAACGCAATAGATGGGTTTTGACGTAAGCTCGGCAAGCTCAGCGTAAATTTGCTTTGCATCCTGCCACTTTGAGATGCCATAGCCGTTTGCCATAATTTTGCCTCCTTAGCTTTATTGTATTTATTATATCAAAAAGGGTAAAGATTGTAAATATGCAATGGAGGTCAGTAAACAATACAAATGCCCGAAATTGACTGTTAGACAAACAATAAGAGAGAAAATATAAAAAAAGATAGACAAATGCACTCATAGATGTTAGAATAAGGATAAACAGCGACATATATTGATAAATTGCGTCAAAAAACGAGCAATTTTGAGATGTGTACGCATTTTGGAGGTAAATATGAACAAACAAGAATTTATCAAAGCAGTTGCCAACAAGGCAGAACTGTCCCTTAAGGACGCAGCCGCGGCTGTCGAAGCATACGGCGCAGTGATCGCAGAAGCTCTCAAAGCGGGCGACAAGGTCGCGCTTGCAAACTTCGGTTCCTATGAGCTTAAGGACAAGCCCGAAAGACAAGGCTTCAATCCCATCACAAAACAGCCCATCACGATCGCCGCTTCAAAGACTCCCGTCCTCAAGTTCGGAAAGGCGTTCAAAGATCTGTTCAACTGACATTTTCGATTTATTGCAAATAAAAGGCGCTCGCATGAGCGTCTTTTATTTGTCGTAGATATATGCTTTTTCTCAAAACCGAAAAGTTTGTGTGGCGGCTCCTTGCGCGCATCAAAAAATTCAGACGCGCCAAAACCGCGCTTTTGCTTGTTTCAGCCCCAATCTGCCGAGACGCTCCGCACTTTCACTTGCGCTCTTTCTTGCGTTTTTCCTTTGTAAATTCCTCCGCTTCTCTCGCGGCGGCGGAATTTCTTTCCTCGTCTGCCCTCTTCTGCATTTCGACGTTCTGCGCCACTTCTTCTATGCTCAACTTCCCCTCGTACGGCTTTTTGACGGACAAATTGTATGAGGTCTCAATTTTGAATTTGCCTTCTGATTCTCCGATGTAGATGTACGCCTGATTGTCGAACGGCGTTGCCCTTTCGTTGTCGCCGCACTGTTGCTCGAGCACATAGCTGTGCCTTGCCTCCTGATACAGGTACGCTTTCCTCTTTCCGCTTCCGCCTTTTGCGCCTTCCGCTTTTACGCGGCGATACCCTATGCATACGGGCTTTTCAAACGGGAGCCGCACAAGCAAAGTCTCGCCGTCGATGGGTATGACGTGTTTTTTGACGCACGGCGACATTTCCATATCCTCAACGCCGCCCTCGTCATCCAAAGCGACTTCACACTTGCCCGTCATATGAAGGGACGAAAGATAGCTTCCGCGCAAAAGTATAAGATCCTCGTCGCCCGTGGAGGCGATGTACGACATTGCCACGCTTGACGGATCATCATTGACCTTTCCTTTCCCTTCTTCCTCCGCTTTCTTAGCTTTGGAGGCGGGCTTTCCCTCCTCGTCTTTCTTGTTTTGGAAGTCCGATATTGCCTGAATTTCCCGTCTTATCACGTCCATGTTCGGGCGCGGTTTTTTGAGTTCGTCCGAAATGGTCTGTTGGCGAATGGAAGCAAACGTATTTTGCGCGATGAATACGTCGTAAGATTTCAGGTCAACGGCTGTCATATTGTATATGGACATGTACAAATTGAGCAGGTCGAGAGGGTCGGTTATTTTAAATTTCAACCTGTCTTTCTTCTTGTCCAGAATATTCTCTCTGTACCACTCTCTTATATATTTGTCGAGAGGCTCGTCGCCCGCAACGCGATCGTCTGCGGGAATGATAAGCTTGTTCAGCTCTCGCAACGCGGCGGAGAGACCGACTTTGTCTTTCTCATCGTCGGGCACTGGAATGTCGAAAGCGTTCAAGACGTCCTTAAGCAAGCTCACGGGCGAGATGTATGTCGCGCCGCTCGGCACGAGACAGCTGTGCCAGCCCTCGAGCGTATTCTTTGTGGAAACCTTGCCCTTGCTGTCCTTATTGTCCAAAAAGCTTCTCACCGACGGGAGCGTGAGACCTATGGAAGCGGTATAAGCGCTCCAACGCAAATGCTCGAGCCAATACAGCCTGTTCACGGTGTCCTCAGACTTAAGATCCATACCCTTTACGCCATACATTCTGTAAGGACTGTGAAGCGCGGATGCGATCGAGGACTCGAAATTGTAGTTGCCGATGAAGGTCTTCATAGTGCGACGTCCGTCGTGTATGCTGTCTATATCTCGCGCGATACGCTCTATGTCGGGACGTACGATGTTGTCAAACGAAAACCTTTCCTTCAAGGAGCCGAACGGGTGAAGTTTGACGGTCTCGCCCTTTTCGCGCAAGCTTCTGCGTTTAAGCGTCTTGCAAAGCGCGTCGTTTTCTATCGCGAAATAAATCTCCACGTCGCCGCCCGCATGACTCCTAAGCAAACGCGTACGCGTCCAACTTGCGGCTTGCATATTCAGGCCGTCGTCGCCCAGAGCGATCAAGAATACGTCCGCCCTATCAAGCCCGTGCGCGTCGAAAAGATCACGGAAACGCTGAGTGCCGAAGCCCGCGTCCTCGAATGTGGCGCTGTGCAGATAGACGCAGTTGCCTTCGCTGTCGAAAAGACCGGGAGATAAAAATCTCAAATTCTGTCCGAAATCCTCCGCATTTTCGCTTATCATGTGGATGTCTACGGATACTGTCTTGTATTCTGTGCCGTCCTTTATCGGCTCTTTCACGTCGGGGTCGAGGATCTGCGCGCACCAGACCGCTGTTTTGAAAAACTCTTTGGCGATCTTGCCGCTTCCGAACACGGCTATTTTCAAGTGTTTGTCGCCCGTAGACGATACGGGCGCCTCGGAAGCCTCGCTCTCGCCGTCCGCGCTCTTATTGCCGTCCGACGTCGCAGTCGTATCTTCGTGCTCCTCGCCCTTTTGAGAGCGCACTTTGAGAGGAGCAAGCAGTGCGGCGCCATCGTTTTCCCTCAACATCTGATAGACGAGGTTTTTGTATTCGTTTACGACGAAAACCGTGATGTCGCCGTCGCAATCCGCGATCGCCACGCCGGATTCCCACCTGTCCTTTTTATCGTCGTGGTAGGCAATCTTTCTCATCTCGCAATTGTAGCCGAAAGCTTCCTCCAAAAGCGGACTTGCCTCGGGATTTTCCGTAAAGACATACATATTCATGTTGTCCGTCTTGCGAAGGCGGACTTTGCGCTGTCTTTTGGATCGCGTCCCCTTCTTTTGAGCGTCGTCGGAGACGTCGTGAGAGCGCTCGGTGATGGTCCTCTTCCAAAGTTCGCGCTTTGTTGAGAGCAAAGTGACCGCGCTGTCGAGATTCTCCCAAGGATCGGTGTCCATCATGAAGTACACGATCTTTTTTGGATATGGCGTGAAAAAGTAAAAGCTTCTTTCGAGAATATCGCCTTCCAAACAGATCGCGCCTATCCTTCCCGCGCGGTCCAGAAGCTCGCTGTCGGCGTCGTCGCGCTTGACGTTCATAAAAACGATGACGCAACTCTTGAGCCACTTCGTATGTTCCTCGCTTTCGGACGCCGATATGCGGCGCGCATTCCAAGACTGTTCGGCTATGTCCTCGGCAAGTGTGACGGAGCGCTCGTTAAGCTCGGAAAAAACATATTTCGCGCGCTTTACGCTGTTGATGGCAAGCCTGAATTTCGGGGCGATCGAACCTAAAAGGTTGAATATGATAAATCCGCCCGCGAGAGGCACCAGCACGGAATATATGAGAGAAAGCCCCATATACAGCCCGCGGAAGAAAGGCTCTTTTATGAGCGTCATCCATGACAGCGCGCTTTCAAAAGTCTCGTCAAGGGTGAAAAGTTGGAAAGTGTAGGACAGAACCTTGACGAAACTGTCGGGACCGTCCAATTTCTCGGGAGAGAGATTCATCACGCAGACCCCCGCTCCGACGAGGAAAAACACCGCGGAAAAAAGTTGCACGATCGCGATGAAAGTCTTTTTCAGTCGGAGTTTGGAGTTGAATTTGTATCTCCAAAATATCGTGCCCGCCGTCCACGCCAGCATTATAAATGAGCAAACGATCAAAAAATATGTCCAGAACAAATTTCGCCCTCCGTATGGATCAAATACCTTATTCTCATTAGGTTCCGAATATAATATAACATAATGCGCTTGTTTCTTCAACAAAAAAGCGCAAAAATTTAAATGTGACGGCTTCATGACGCCAAAAGTATCCTCACTGCCACTCAAAAAAACGGAAAAATCAAACAGATACGCTCGGCTATTCTTCAAAAAAATTCGGATAAGTCAAACCATATGTTATACGGCGACAATGAAAATCGCGCCGAGAGCGAATATCGCCTCGACGCGGAAATCAAAAAAACAAACATTCTAAACGTTTAAATCAAACAATTCCAGTGCAAACTCCACATCGAGCGCTCATACGTTTTGAAGGTTGTTCATCGACTCGTGGCAGACGTCGAGAAGGTGCCCGATTTGTTGTTCCGCAGCGGCAAGAAGCGCGAGACCGTGCTCGCGTGCGTCCATGATTATGTGATTGTATTGCGTTTTTGCGTCCTCGATGATCGCCGCCGCTTGCGCTTGCGCCTGTCTTACGACCTCGCTTTCGTCAACGGCGGACTTCATGCGCGCCTGAGCGTCGTCTATCGCGGACTGCGCGTAGGCGTTTGCCCTTGCGATAATTTCCTGCTCGTCGCGGGTAATCTGCATGGCGTCCCTTATCACCTGCGGCAGACTTGCGCGTATGCGCGAGACCAGCTCCAACACGGTCTTGCGATTGACAATGATGTCCGTATTGCTGAAGGGGGCTTTTTTTGCCTTGAGAAGTTCGCTCTCAAGGTCGTTTAACAACATATCTATTGCTTCCATAATCTTTCCTCATTTAATAGTATAAGCAAAGATCGCGCGATTTTCAAGGGCAAATGCAAATTTTTGTATATTTTGTCGAATGTGCTTTTGCAAAAATGTCGCGGACTTTATCGGCAAATGCGGCACGTACGCCATCTCAAAACGTCATTTCAGCCTTTTGAAATCTTCCGAAGTCAAAACGGGGACGCAAACGGCGGGAATGTGGCGAAAATCTCCCCTCTTCAGTTCCTCCCTGACAAGCGTGGAGCTGACGTCGCGATATTCATCCAAAACTATAAATTGCGTGTCGAAGCCATGTTCGCGGTTGTATGCCGCCATTTCCGCTTCATAGCCCTCGTCTTTGATGTCGCGCACGCCCCTGACAAGCTCCGTCGCCGAATATTCGCGCGCGACGTCCACCGCGTCCTTATCGGAATATATCGCAAACGCATTTTTGTAGGGCGAGCACATCGCCGACGCGAGAGCGAGCCTCTGCGCGGGGTTGAACATATATGTTTTTTCGGGATTGACGAGGCAGGCGACTATGACTTCGTCATATTGCGAAAGCGCCTGCTTGAGCACTTCCTCGTGCCCTACCGTCACGGGGTCGAAACTGCCCGTCATAAGCGCGACGCGCTTCTTAAATATAAACTCCGCCGTCACGGTGCCCATGCGCTTTGTGCGCGCCTTGTAGGAGGATCTCTCAAGCGAAAACTCCTTGTCGGAGCTATGCTCAAACACAATAACTCCATCGTCCGAGAGCAAATTTCCGTTTATGATAAGTTCTATGGCGATCTCTCCCAGCCCGCTCGCATACGGCGGATCGAGAAATATGATGTCGAATTTTTTGCCTTGCAACTGCGCGTTTCTCAGGTATGCCGAAAAGTCCGAGAGATGCACGCTGAAATTTCCCTCGATCCCTTTCAAATTTTGCTTTACAAGCGCGACGGAGTCCTTGCTCCTGTCCACGAAAACGACTTCCTCCGCGCCGCGGGATATACACTCTATGCCCAGCGCGCCGCTGCCCGCAAACAGGTCGAGCACAGTCGCCTCGGGCACATAGCCCTGCAACACGTTGAACAGCGTTTCTTTTATGCGCGTCGTCGTAGGACGCACGCTGTCGTCCTTTGGAGACGCCAGATTTTTGCCCCTGTATTTGCCCGCTACAACTCTCATAAGTCCTCTCCGAAAATGTTTTTCATCTCGCCGTCCGCGCTTATTATGCGCTTCTCGGTGACGAGCATGTCAAGTCCTATGTCAAACTGCTCGCACATCACGCCCTCGACGCGCTGACAGTCGAAGGCTATACCTATTTTGAAAATGTCACGTCCTGCGAGGTATCTGTCGTAGTAGCCTCCGCCGTGCCCCACTCTGTTGAGACCGTCAAAGGCGACGAGAGGAACAACGGCAAGGTCGGGATCGGGACAGACTCCCCTGCCGACAGGCTCCAAAATGCCCCACTTGTTTGTGCGGAAATTCGTGTACGGCGTGATGCGTATCGCCTTCATATCCCGCCCTTCCACGCGCGGAACGCTGACGTCGCGCTCCATCATGAGAAGAAGTCCAACGATCTCCTCTGTGTTCGGCTCCGTATCCGTGCCCAAAAACACGAACGGCTTGTGGCAATACTTGAATTCGTCTATGCCCGAAAGCGCGTCGCATATCGCGCCGCTCGCCCACCCGCGCTCATCCGCGGACATTTTTCTCACCGCGTCAAGGGCTTTCTTCCTCGCCTGTAACTTTGTCAACATAGCTCCTCTCGCACCGTCCGTGCCAACCTGTCATGACTGCGTAATCGATCGTCTTTCTGTCCCGCGCGACGCTCGCCGCCGTCTCGGGTGAAAACAGTATAACTTTTTCTCCGACCTCGGCAAGCATGTCCCCCGTATCAACGACGAACATATCCATACACACTCTGCCGAGCACTCCGCATTTTTGCCCGCGAATGACGACATGCGACGGAAATTCCCTCTTCACGCCGTCTCCGTAACCGCCGAAAACGATCGCCGTATTCGTATCTTTTTTCACCTTGAAATTGCCGTAGCTCACGCGTTCGCCCGCCTCTATCCTTCTCGCTTGCACGACCTCGCTCGTCACGGTCATCGCGCCCCTGTAGGCGGCTATGCCTATGCGCACGGCGTCAAATCTCAAAGTGCTTACACTCAGATTTTCGCTTGCGGCAAGATGCGCGCATGCTGACGGAAAATGCGTTTTAACTACCGCAACTGCACGCATAAACTCCTCTTTTTGCGAATATGCCCTCGCGCGCAAGTGCGAATACACGCCCTCGACGCGCACGCCCGCTTTCTCAAGTCTCGCCACGACTTCATTCACTTCATCGGGCGCAAATCCCAGCCTGTGCATACCCGTATCAGCCTTAAT
This sequence comes from uncultured Clostridia bacterium, assembly GCA_947589475.1. Taxonomy (GTDB): domain Bacteria; phylum Bacillota; class Clostridia; order Christensenellales; family CAG-917; genus CAG-475. The sequence goes on along the minus strand of CANQBO010000001.1, from coordinate 123,323 downwards.
GTGCACGCGCACGTCGTGGGGAGAAACTTCGCCCGTCTCTATCAATCGCTCGAGTGCCTCAAGTTGCGCGAAACAGTACAACCCTATCGTGAGACCGTCCCCTATTGCGCGCTTAAGCTCATACGGTGCGCATACGAGCACAAGTATTTCCTTTTCTATCCCCGCCTCTCGCAGTCTCTCGCCCTCGCAAATAGTCGCGACTCCGAATGCGTCCACAAGCTCTTGCGTGGCAAGCGCGACGCGCTCCAACCCATGCCCGTAGGCGTCGGACTTCACCATAAATATCGCTTTCACGCCCGCTCGCCCGCGCACATCAATGCTCTCGCGTATGCGCTTTATATTTTGCCTTATTACGTTCAGATCTATCGTTATATTCAGTTTGATCGCGCCACCTCGCACTATGTTATGCGGGCGGGCGCGACGTTATTATATCTCCAGCGTGAAATAATTAAAATCGTACTCCTTATACGGTGCGCGGCCGCTATGTTTGAAGCCAAGCCCCGCAAGATTGCGCTCGGACGGGACGTTCCCTTTTTGCACTACGGCGCATAGCGTGCTGCCCGCAAGCGTATTCCTCGCCCAAGCGATCGCCTCGCCGCAGAGGGCGCGCGCTATGCCCCGCCCGCGATATTCCTCTTTTACCATTATTCCGCTGAACTCGTAAAATTGCCTTCCCGTCTCGTCCCCGCATATCTCGGCAAGCTTGTCGCCGTACTCTCTGTCGAGGTCCACGCCCACCGTGGCGATGAGCGCGCTTCCGTCAAACGCGCCGAGCATATGCCCGTCCTTAAGCACGCCCATAAGCTCGCCGTCGGTATAATTGAGGAAAAATTTTTTGTCGTCGAGAGAGGCTATGCCCTCCTGCAAAAAGCCCATGACAAGGTTGAAATGTTCCGTCCCAAGCTTCGCCACGCCGTAACCCAAAACGCTTGTATAAATTTCTTGTTCCGCTTCGATTTTCGGCTCCAGAACATACTTGTCCAGCAAAAACTCGGGACAGTAGCTGAGTTTGGACTTTCTGAGACCTTCCAGTCCCATGTCCTCCTGACGATTTATGTATTTGCAGTCCGAAAAATTGCGCGCCGCAAACTCATGCGCAAGAAAACTGTATATGCCGTCGTAGGCGACGTCCGCCTTCTCGTAGATTATGACGGCGCACTCATCGGACAGCCTTTCCCCGACGGAAAAGCCCACAAGCTTGCCGTCCACCCTGAGCAGATCGCAAACGGTCTTGCCATCCGCCGTCGCGTCTATGGCGGCAAACATGATCTCACGCTCTCTCATCGCGCTTTGCTCCGCATTCTCGTTTTCGAAGCGATGCGCCTCAAACCATTCTTCCTCGAATTCAAGGACTTCTCCGCGCTCGGCGGGCGTATACGGGGTCATCTCATAGTTGTACAGCGCCTTGAATTTGTGCACGTGATTGCGCTTTGCGTTGTAGCGCTTGCCGACAAGGGATATAAAATCCTCGGTCAAATAGATATATTCGGAATAATTTCTGTCATAGCGAGAGTCGTATTCTCGAGAAAACTCCGCCGCAAACTCCTCTGAACAACAAAAAAACGTGCAAAGGGGCGGAAGTTGCTCCACCGCGCCTCTATAGGTCTGTCCGTCCTTGACGAGAGGTTGCCAATATCTCAGTCTGCCGTCAAAAAAAGCCCTCAAAAAGAGCGCCCTGTCCCCCTCGGCATATTCGACTCTATCAAACCATATCATATAGGCGAAATAGGAATAGTCGCTGCCGAGATAATGCGTGCGGCTCAAATAATCTTTTATCGTCTCGAGCGCGTGCGCGTCGAGCGGTTTAAAATCAAGTTTATACATTTTCAGTTTTTATCCTTCTTTTTGGGCAAAACGAATGTCTCGACGGGTATAGTCGGAAGGTGTTTTCTGAGTTCGCGCACAAAATCTTCGTCCTTTGCGCGCGAGATGTCGATGCGCACGCTCGTACCGTCGACGTCGTCACCCATCACCGCAAAATACGTACCTGTGTCCGCGTTTCTCTTCAGCCCAGTTATCTTCTCATACGGTATCTTGTCTTTGAATATCCCCAAAAGGACGCTTATGCAATCGTCGTCAAACCGGTAGCCGCTGAAGATGAGCACTACGATCGCCGCTACAGCCGCCAAGATCGACGCCGCAAGCGACGCCCAAGCCGCTTCGGGGACGCTTGTCACGACAGCGCCCGACAAAATGGCGATGTCGAGTCCCATTGCCACAAGCGCGCCCACGATCACTATGCTTATGAGCAAGAGCCTGAAAGTCCCGAAATACATACGAAAAAACGGTTTCTTAGTCATTTGCCTCACCTGTCGTATCGCTCGCGTCGGCGTCGTCGCCCTCCTGCGCCTTTGCATCCTCTCTTACTGCCTCAAAATGCTTTTCCTCGGGCATTTCCTGATTGTCGGGTCTGAAGCCGTAATCGACGGTGTTCACCACCGTTGAACCGTCCGTATAAAAACTCATTCCCTTCGCCTTGAAATAGCTTATCAACTCCACCGAGCGCAACAGGAAGTAGTGCATAGGCACAATGACAATGATGGTCAAGCCGCCCGTCGGCATCGTGCAAATGTACACGATGAGGTACACAAGCGTAAAAATTATGGCGTACGCCTTGAAAAGGTCGGTGAAGTTGTGCTTGACATAGACGAGGCTCCTGAAAAACGCGGCATACGCCATTTCCTCGGGATGATAGAGCATTCTGGGAAGCCAGCCGCTGAACAGTATTGCGCGAAGGGAGAAGAACACCACGCTGAATATGAGCAAAAGCGGCACCGCAAACAGCCCTATGTGCTGATAAAACACAAGCGTCACGGAAATCGAAATAAGCGCGTACGCGACGTCGATAGGCAAACTTATGGACAGCCTTGCAAGCGAGAATATCGCGTTTTTGCGCAAATTCAGCGCCATGTTGCTCGCAAAGCCGAAACGCATGTTCGACGCCATAAGCTTGTTGATTATGTCTGAAAGGCTGTAAAAACTCAGCCCTCTGAGGAAGCAGAACACGGCATACGCGAAAATACCCGCAAAAATAAGTCCTGCGAGCGCTCCGGGATTTTGATTTGCGGCTTTAAAACCCAAAATGACATGCGGCACAATGTCGTTTGCCGCGACGCGCATGTTCATCCCGCCCTGCCACACGAGCGAGAAGGACTCTTTTATCGCGGATATGTGCGTCGAGACGTCCGTAGTCGAGGCGAGCACGCGCCATATCGGAATGAGTATGCCCGCGCCTATGCCCGCCGCTATGAGCAGGGATATGATCAGCCACGCCATAAGCTTGAATACATAGCCTATGTTTGAAAAAAGTATGGATACAGAATTTTTAAACTCCATTTGCTCTCTCCTTACTCCTCGTATGCGGCAAGCTTGTCTTTGAGTTTCTCAAGCTTGTCGAGGGCGGCGTCGAGCTTTGCTTGCTCTGCGTCCACAAGTTTTTGAGGCGCCTTAGCCCTGAAGTTTTGATTTGACAGCAGGCCTTGCGCCTTTGCTATAACCGCCTCCGTCGCGGCGATCTCGGCTTTGATGCGCTCGATCTCCTTCTTTTCGTCCACGAGATCGCCGAGCGGAATGAACAGTTCCGCAAGGCGCGAGACGACGGCGCAATACTTGCCCTCTACTTCGCTCTTATGAGCGACAAATCGAATCTCGCTCACTCCCGCAAGTTTGTCCAGATACGGCGCGACGGACGTCATAAACTTCTCGTCTGAGGTCGCGATGTACGCGCTTATGCGCTTGCCGGGGGCGACATTCATTTCGTTGCGCAGGTTGCGCACCGCGCCGATAAGCTCTCTCAGCCCCTCAAACTGCGCCTCTTCCTTCCTGTACACGCGATGCTTGTTGAAGGAAGGCCACTCGCGAAGCATGAGGATGTCGCCCTGATATATCTTAGAGTATATCTCTTCCGTGATGAACGGTATGAAGGGGTGCAACAGCTTTAGTATGGTCGTGAGCACCTGTACAAGCATGGCTATTTGATGTTCGTGCAACTTGTCGTCGCCGCTATATAGCGCGGGTTTGCTCATCTCGATGTACCAATCGCAAAACTCGCTCCACACAAAGTCGTAAAGCCTCGCCGCCGCAAGCCCTATCTCGTACTTGTTGAGGTTGACGGTAACTTCCCTGATGACATCGTTGAGGCGGGTGAGTATCCACTTGTCCGCGCCCGTGGGACGCGTCGGCATATCGAGTTTCTCCCCTTCCTTTATGTTCATGATGACAAAGCGGGAAGCATTCCACAGCTTATTCACGAAATTGCGGCAGTTTTCTATCTTTCCTTCAGTAAATCTCGTGTCCGAACCGGGAGCAATGCCCGTCGCAAGCGAAAATCTGAGCGCGTCCGCGCCGTATTTGTCTATTATCTCAAGCGGGTCAATGCCGTTGCCGAGGCTCTTTGACATCTTCCTGCCCTGCGCGTCGCGGACAATGCCGTGTATGAGCACGTCCGAAAACGGAACGTCGTCCATAAACTCCAGCCCGCTGAAGATCATGCGAGCCACCCAGAAGAAGATTATGTCATACGCCGTGACGAGCACGCTTGTGGGATAGAAATAGTTGAGCGCCTTCGTCTTTTTGGGGAAGCCGAGCGTACTCATCGGCCACAGCGCGGAGCTGAACCATGTGTCCAGCACATCCTCGTCCTGACTCATATGTCCGCCGCACTTAGGGCACTTTTCGGGCGCGGTCTTAGAAACCACCGTTTCTCCGCAATCGTCGCAATAGTACGCGGGTATGCGATGTCCCCACCAAAGCTGGCGCGAAATGCACCAATCTTTGATGTTTTCCATCCAATTGAAGTAGGTCTTTTCAAAGCGCTGAGGGATAAACTCCGTCCTCTTCGACTTGACAGCCTTTATTGCAGGCTCCGCAAGCGGTTTCATCTTGACGAACCACTGCTTTGAGACAAGCGCCTCCACCGTCTCGCCGCAACGATAGCACGTGCCGACGTTGTGAGCGTACGGCTCTATCTTGACCATAAGCCCCAGCTTTGTCAAGTCGTCCACAATAGCTTTGCGCGCCGTGAGCCTGTCCATGCCTTGATATTTGCCCGCGTTCTCATTCATGAGACCGTCCTCGCCTATGCACCGAATGACGGGCAAGTTGTGCCTAAGCCCCACCTCGAAGTCGTTGGGGTCGTGCGCGGGAGTGATCTTGACCGCGCCCGTGCCGAAACCTATCTCGCAATAGTCGTCGCCAATGACGGGTATAGTCCTGTCCGTGAAAGGCAAACGCACCGTCTTGCCTATAAAGCGAGACATCTTCGGGTCCTTCGGATTGACCGCGACGGCTGTGTCGCCAAGCATAGTCTCGGGACGCGTAGTGGCTATGACGATCGCGTCATCCTCGCCCACAACGGGATATTTATAGTACCACAGGTTTGACTTTTGCTCCTCATACTCGACTTCCGCGTCGCTCAACGCGGTATGACAGCAAGGGCACCAATTTATGATGCGACTGCCGCGATATATCAAACCTTTCTTGTAATATTTGACAAACGCTTCAAGCACTGCATTCGAGCAATTCTCGTCCATAGTGAACGCCTCGCGGGACCAATCGCAGGAAATGCCAAGCCCTTTCATCTGCTCGACTATTCTGCCGCCGTACTGCTTTTTCCACTCCCAAGCGCGCTCGAGGAAGCCGTCCCTGCCGACTTCTTCTTTAGACAATCCCTCTTCCTTCATCTTTTCAACGATCTTGACTTCCGTGGCGATGGATGCGTGGTCCGTGCCGGGTATCCACAGCGCCTCATAGCCGCACATACGCTTGAAACGTATGAGTATGTCCTGCACCGTCTGATTGAGCGCGTGTCCCATATGTAGCTGTCCCGTGATGTTCGGAGGCGGCATAACTATGGTGAAAGGCTCCTTGTCGGGATCGACATGAGCCTCGAAGCACTTGTTTTTCATCCATTTTTCATATATCCGCTTCTCGAAGCGCGGATCGTAGGTTTTGTCCATATATTCCATAAGTCAAACTCCGAATTTTTCTTGTATATCAATCTCCGTCGTACGTGCCCTCGCGCTTTTCGCGCACCGTCCTTTGATCCGCCTCTCTCACGGAATCCGCGGTCGCGACTTCTTGTTCGCCTCTGTTTATGCGCCTCACCTGTATAATGACGTCCTTGAGATAGCCGAACGCCGCCGCGTAGCTCATCACTATGCCCCAGGCGAGGATGCCCCAATCCGCATAGCCGACATACTGATGGAAAAACGCGAGTATCACGCCTATTGAGACCGTAAACGACGACACCTTGCCCATCCAATTCGCCTTTATGCTTGCGCCTTTCTTGATGACATAAAGCGCGATGCACATCTGCACAAGCTCCTTAGCGCATATGGCGATGACAAAGCCGTAGTGCACAAACCATGCGTTTGTCACGACTACTCCGCTTATAAACTCTTTGCCGATGAGGTTCTTGCCCAATGGAGTGAGGCCCGTGCAAAGCGAAAGGCAGAAGAGTATAGCGATATGCATAAGCTTGTCCGCGACGGGGTCCAGAGCCATGCCGACGCCGCTCTGCATATTGAAACGACGGGCGATCCATCCGTCGAAGAGGTCGCTGACGGCGGCAAGCATAAAGACGCCCAGAGCGACATAAAATAGCGTAAAGTTGTCCTTGACGCCCGCAAAAGCCATCAAAATGACGAAAGCGGGGACGCAAAGAATGCGGAAATAAGTGATTAGGTTGGGGATCGTGAATAACTCTTTACTGCTGAGTTGTCCGATATTGATTGCCATAAAAACTCCTTTTGACGCGTCATGCGTACACATACGCGATAATCTTGTATATTATAACAAATATAAACGAATATGTAAACTATAAAAAACGATGCATTGCACAAATTATTTTCGTCAACAATAAAATGAGTCGGGATGTATATGGAAAAATGCCTCATCATCATCAACAATATAGCGGGAAAGAGCGACAAAATATCCTTTGAAAAGGTGGAAAAATGCCTGGGAAAAAATTTTGTCTATACGCATTTCGCACTGCCCGAGGACGGCGAATACTCTTTGGACGGCTACGACGCGGTCGCGGTGTGCGGAGGCGACGGAACTTTGGGCGCTATGCTCGGCAAGGCGTATACGAGGGATATAGACGTGTACTACTTCCCCGCGGGCACTTTGAACGACCGCGCAAAATCAAAGCGCTATGACCACGCAAAGTCGCCCTGTCCCGCGTGCGACGGAGGCGTTACGCGAAAAAGTCCCGTCGTACTCGGCAAATTCAGAGGAGTCGAGACTCCCGCCCCGTCAAAAGACGGCGAAAGCGAGGAAAATGTGTTTTCGTACGTGCTCGCGGCGGGATCGTTCACGCCGATAGGATATATCGCCAACATTGGGCTTAAGAAAAAGCTGGGGGTGTTCGCGTACATTTTGCAGGTCCTGAAGGAATATCGCGTGCACCGTATCCCCGCCGTCATAGATTGCGGTGACGCAAAATACGAGGGCGACTTCACCCTCATAATGGCTCTCAAATCGCCGAGGTGCTTCGGGTTCCGCTTCAATCGCGACTTCGACCCCGAGAGCGAAAGCGGGCATCTCATCGCGATACGCTCGCCTAAGCGCGGCGGCATTTTTGGCATTGTCTCGATGTTCTTCCCCTTCTTCAAGGTGTTTTTCATGGGACTTAGAAAGGAGCGCGACGGCAAAATAATTTTCAAGCGCATACGTTCCTGCAAAATTTCTCACGGAGAAAAGACGACGTATTGCCGCGACGGGGACAGATACGACGCGCCCAAAGGCGAGCTTGAGATATGCTTTGAAAAATCAAGATGCAACTTTATCGTGATAGACAAATATTGACGTAAAATACCTATCGACTTTTATGTTCATACGCGCAAAAACGGCACTTTATATGCAATGTTTATGCACATAAAACGCCGTTTTTGAGATTTTACATCAAATTTTGCTTCTCCTATTTTGCCGATCTTACAGCCTGAGCAAGCTCCGACGGCGAGGAAAATACATAGTCGGGTCTGTACTCTTCCATTTCCTCTTTACTGCCGTAGCCCCAAAGCACTCCCGCGACATCCACGCCCGCCTCGCGCGCGCCTACGATGTCGTACAGTCTGTCGCCGACCATGAGCACGCGACTTTTGTCCTCTATGGCCATCTCTTCTATGCAAAGCTCGATGATGTCCTTCTTCGCCTCGCGGGAGAGGTCGCTGCTTGCGCCGCCTATAAACTCGAAATACGGAGCGAGTCCCAACCCCTCTATCATAAGCGAGGTGAACTTCATGGGTTTTGAAGTCGCGACGGCGAGCCTCTTGCCCACGCCCTTCAGTGCCTTAAGCATGTCGAAAACTTGCGGATAGACTTTGCTCTCCTTCCAGCCGTCCGTCTCGTAAAGTCCGCGATACAGCTTTATAAGCTCCTCGATGAGCGGCATATCAAGCCCCAAAAACTCCTTCATCGACACCCTGAAAGGCGGACCTATCATCTTGTTCAACGTTTCCTGCGGACATGAGATGCCCTTTGAGTCGAGGGCGTAGCGTATGCAATGGAAAATGCCCTCCTGACTGTCCGCGAGCGTGCCGTCAAGGTCGAATAATATTACGTCATAATTTTTCATGCCTACATTGTAACCCACCGACGCACGCTAAATCAAGCGAATTTTCACACAAATCTCAATGCGGCGTCATTTTGATACAGCGCCGATACGGGTACGTCGAGCATAGTCTTTGCGCCGCACACGCCCTCCTCATTCAGTCGCGCGCACGCCGCGGCATAGCGCATAAGCACGCCCGCCGTGAAATCGGGATTGCTGTCCAGCTTAAGTTCCAGCTTCATCGTGCACCCCTTGCCGTTTGCATATCCGCTCCTCAACACCTGACCGCCGTGCGGCATTCCGCCGTGTTCCCTCTTGAGAGTTTGGACGTCTACGAAGTGTATCTCTACGTCGTACGGCTCGAAATAGTTGGGCATCGTGCGCACGCTCTCCTCTATCTTTTTTAGGTCGGCTCCCTCTTTTGCCGCTATATAACAGACGCGCAAGTGCTTGTCGCGCTCCGTAAGTTCCTCTCCTTTGCCCTTAGTCGCGAGGTCGATCGCCTCCTGTTTCGGCACGGTATACTGTATCGCGTCAAGTACTCCGTCTATGCGCCTCAACGCCTCGCTGTGACCCTGCGATACGCCCTTCCCCCAAAACGTATGCGTAAAACCGTCGGGTAGTACTCCCTCGAACAGCGCGCGACATAGCGAAAATATGCCGGGGTCCCATCCTATTCCGACAAGGCTGAGTTTTCCGCCCGCCGAGGCGCTAGCACGCATATTTTGCACATAGTCGCGCATCTTCGCATGCGTATCGAAGCTGTCCACGGTGTTGACCTTTCCCGCAAGCGACGTTCCAAACGCGACAAGATCGTTTGCGCTCCCCAAACACAGCGCGGCGACGTCTATATCCTTTGCCATATCGAATATTTCGTCCTGCGCGTAAATAGACGTACCGTAAGGCGAGCTTAAACCTTTTCTTCTCGAAAATATGCCGACTATGCTCATATCCTCGCTTAAGAGCGCCGCTCGCTCGCACGCCTTGCCCAAATTGCCGTAACCTACGATCGCAACATTTTTCATACCGTCATTTTATGCGCTTAGGGACGGGTTTGACATATGTTTTCCATGCGAAAATCATCGAGTTTTATTTACAAAACTCACGACGTTTGCATTATTTTGCATTTTCACACCTATCGTCGCCGTCTCATAGAGTGAAAGGGATAATATTCGGAGTTTTGGCAATAATCGACTTATGGAAGTGAAACGCGGAGACTTATATTATGCGGACCTAAGCCCTGTAGTGGGAAGCGAGCAAGGGGGAGTGCGCCCCATACTCATAGTGCAGAACAATGTCGGCAACCGCTACTCTCCCACTGTAATTGCCGCCGCGATAACGTCTCAGCTTGACAAAGCGAAGCTTCCGACGCACATCGCCCTGCCCGCGGGCGCGTTCGGACTGCCCAAAACATCTGTTGTGTTGCTTGAGCAGATACGCACTCTCGACAAGCGCCGTCTCAAGGAAAAGATAGGCGAACTTCCCCTCAACCTCATGGCGCGCGTAAACGAAGCGTTGCTCATATCGCTCGGCTTTTTCGAGACTTGAACCCTACCCCCGTTACTCTTCGCCCCGCTGTTATTTGCGCTTTGCCTGCCGTCATATACTCCCGCAAGTTTTTTATTCACACGATATAATTTAATGACCACATATCTCGCAAAAGATGTGAATGGGGTGGAATTTAATATATTAAAGCGCCGAATGAGAGGTCTCACTCGGCGCAATTTTTAAGCTTATCGTCACATTTTAAGCGGTTTAAATGTATTCCGCCACGCTCGCCCACTGTATGAGGGTCTCCCTCTCCTCGGGCTTGCCTTTCACGGACTGCGACGCGGCGACTATGGGCAACCACGCCTGAATGTACTTGCGAAGCATTCCGCTCTTCTTGCAGAAGAGATCAACATACTTCTCTGCAAACTCCTGCTTGCCCGCAAGCACGAACAGCAGATATGTCCTTGCGACGTCCGCGCCCGCGTTGCCCTGCGTGACGTGCGCCCAATCTACGATGTAATACTCGCCGTCGGGGGTGACGATGATGTTGCTGGGATTGAAATCGCCGTGACACACCTTTGTGCGAGGCATCATGCCGCTAAGCCTTGTGTGAAGCTCGAATTTGGTCGCGCTGTCAAGCTCGGTCTGCTCGATCTTTCTGTCCATCTTGTCGCGGAGTTTGTTGAGGAGCGGCGAACGGAATGTATGCACATACATTTGAAGTTCTACGAATTTTTCAAGATACTCATCCTCTTTTTCGGGTTCTTCCTGCATGAGCTGAGCAAGCGTCTTGCCGGGGATATACTCCATTATGATAGCCCACTTGCCGTCTATCTTTTTGACTTCGAGGATGTGCGGAGCCTTTATGCCCGTTTCCTCTACGCGCGCTTGATTGAGCGCCTCGTTGAGGATGTCGGATTTGGAATAGTTCTCGTCAAACAGTTTGATGACTTTGCCGTCCTCGACATATATCTTTTTGTCGGGTCTGGACGCAATGATCTTTTCTGTGCTCATAATTCCTCCTTATTTGCCATAGTAGGCGTTCAAATACATTTGTTTTATTTCGCTCATGAGCGGATAACGCGGATTTGCGCCCGTGCACTGATCGTCGAAGGCTTGCTCCACCATCTCGTCGAGGGTGTCGAGGAAATACTTCTCGTCTACGCCGTAGTCCTTGATCGTGCGCTTTATGCCTACTCTCGCCTTTAGCTTGTCGATTTCCTTGATGAGATTTTCAAGCTTCTCGCCGTCCGTCTTGCCCTTTATTCCGAGATAGTCCGCGACTTCGGCATATCTTGCGAGGGTGTGCGGGTGGTCGTACTGCGGGAAGGTGCCCATCTTTGCGGGGCACTCCTCGGCGTTGAAGCGCAACACTTCGTCGATCATAAGCGCGTTTGCGACGCCGTGCGGCAAGTGATGGAATGCGCCCAACTTGTGCGCCATGGAGTGGCATACGCCAAGGAATGCATTTGCAAACGCCATGCCCGCCATAGTCGCGGCATGTCCCATCTTCTCTCTTGCGATGGCGTCGTTGGGGCCGTTGTCATAGGCTCTGGGCAAAAACTCGAATATCATCTTGAGCGAGCGCAATGCAAGTCCGTCCGTAAAGTCCGTCGCCATCATGGAAGCGTACGCCTCGAGCGCGTGCGTGACAGCGTCAATACCGCTCGCCGCCGTCAGACCTTTGGGCGCGTTCATCATCATGTCCGCGTCGATTATGGCGATGTTGGGCATAAGTTCATAGTCCGCAAGAGGATATTTTACTCCGCTCTTCTCGTCCGTTATGACCGCAAACGGAGTGACCTCGCTGCCCGTGCCCGCCGAAGTCGGAATTGCGATAAACGTCGCCTTTTCGCCCATCTTCGGGAAGGTGTACACCCTCTTTCTTATGTCCATAAAGCGCATGGCGAGGTCGAGAAAATCGACTTCGGGATGCTCGTACATCACCCACATGATCTTGCCCGCGTCCATTGCGGAGCCGCCGCCTATGGCGATTATGGTGTCGGGACCGAAAGCGCGCATCGCCGCAGTGCCCTCTTTCGCGCATGCGAGCGTGGGATCGGGCGCGACGTTGAAGAATGTCGTATGCGTTATGCCAAGCTCGTCAAGCTTGTCCGTGATGGGCTTTGTGTAGCCGTTTTGATATAGGAAGGTGTCCGTGACGATGAAAGCCTTCTTCTTTCCGTAAACATTGCCAAGCTCATTGAGAGCGACAGGCAGACAGCCTTTTTTGAAATATACCTTCTGAGGTGCTCTGAACCACAGCATATTCTCTCTCCTTTCCGCAACCGTTTTTATGTTGATGAGGTGTTTGACCCCGACGTTTTCGCTGACGCTGTTTCCGCCCCAGCTGCCGCAACCCAATGTGAGGGAGGGCGTAAGCTTGAAGTTGTAGATGTCGCCGATGCCGCCCTGCGAGGACGGAGTATTGATCAGCATACGGCATGTCTTCATTGCCGCTTCCCATTTCTCAAGCTTGTCGCGCTCGGTGAGAGTATTTATATAAATGGTGGACGTGTGTCCGAGACCGCCGTCCTCGATGAGCTTCTCCGCCTTTGCGACGGCGTCATCAAAGTCCTTCGCCTTGTACATAGCAAGCACGGGAGAGAGTTTTTCGTGCGCGAACTCTTCGCTTAGCTCCACGCTTTCCACCTCGCCTACAAGCACTTTTGTGCCTTCGGGAGCCTCGAAACCGCTGAGTTTTGCAATAGTGCATGCGCTCTGTCCGACGATCTTCGCGTTCAACGCGCCGTTGATGATTATGGTCTTGCGAACTTTGTCCGTTTCCTCGGCATTCAAAAAATACGCGCCTCTCGCCTTCATTTCCTTTTTGAAAGCTTCATACACGCCCTTGAGCACTATGACGGACTGCTCGCTTGCGCAGATCATGCCGTTGTCGAAAGTCTTAGAGTGTATAATGGAAGAAGCCGCAAGCACGATGTCCGCCGTGTCGTCCACGATCGCGGGAGTGTTGCCCGCTCCGACGCCGACCGCGGGCTTGCCGCTGGAATATGCCGAACGTACCATGCCGGGGCCGCCCGTCGCGAGGATGAGATCCGCCTCGCGCATGAGCAACGCGCTTAGCGGGACCGTAGGCTCGTCCACCCACGCGATTATGCCCTCGGGAGCGCCCGCCTTGACAGCCGCGTCAAGCACGACTTTCGCCGCCGCAATGGTGCACTTCTTCGCGCGCGGATGGGGCGAGAATACAATGCCGTTTCTTGTCTTTAAGGCAAGCAATGCCTTGAATATCGCCGTGGAAGTCGGGTTTGTAGTGGGCACGACTGCCGCCAACACGCCGACGGGTTCCGCAATTTTGGTGATGCCGTATGCCGTATCGCGCTCTATCACGCCGCAGGTCTTGACGTCGCGATATGCGTTGTAAATATACTCGGACGCATAGTGGTTTTTGATGACCTTGTCCTCGACGACGCCCATGCCCGTCTCTTCGACAGCCATCTTTGCAAGCGGGATACGCTGTTTGTTTGCCGCCATCGCCGCCTCGAAGAAAATCTTGTCCACCTGCTCCTGAGTGTACGTGGCGAAGATCCTCTGCGCTTCCCTGACGCGGCCGAGCAACCTTTTCAGACTGTCCTCGCTGTTGATGATCTCAACATTGTTTTCCATAATTCAATCTCCCAAATTATTTCGCTATATTTTTATTGATAAAAATATATTGATATTATTTTATCTAATTCTTTTGGTTTTGTCAATCGTATAGCGCTCCTTTTTGAAAATTATAAACAGACACAGTATAGTATATGTATATTTAATATTAGGCGGTCTCAAAAGGCGATTTAAAGCAATGAAAAAGTCGGCGCGCACGAAGTCAAGACGATTTGTTATTATAGGATTTCAAAAAAATTTTTAAAATATCAATTTGCGGAAGTCTGGCCGTCCTCGTTTGCGAACTCGAATTTTACCTCGCCGTCGCAGTCGGCGATCAGTTGAAGCGCGAGGACATAGCCTTTTGCGATACACTCCTCGGATAGATCGTCGCGGGAGTCTTTGCACGTATGGCACATCTTAGCCATCTGTTTGTCCGCGGCAACAATGCCTACGCTTCTTAGACCCGCCGAGGCAAACGTTTCGCTTTGAGTGCTTGAGAATATCGCTGTACGGCTTAGGCACTCTATCCCCGCGATTTTCGCCGCGTTGAGGACCATTTCGACAGCGCGTGCGTCGCTCTTGACAAAGCCGCAAGCTTCGCCTTTGTTTACGGCAAAATTGTTGCAGTCTTGCAAAATATCGACGGCTACAAACACCGTTTCGTCCGAAAACTCATTCTTACGCGCGTCACAAAACGCCATCGCGCCGCGCATTCCGACCGCGCCGCTTCCCGTAAGCAGTACGGCGACCTCGGTATTTTCAAGCTCGACGTCCTTAAGCGCGTTCAGGGCGTATACAGCCGTGACCGCGCCGCTCAACCCGTCGTTTGCGCCGTCCGTCGCCTTTTTTCTGTCCACGAAAAAGTATGCCGCGCCCCACGGAATGACAAATATTATCCCCACAAGCCCCGCGATGAGCATAGCTCCGTCCGCTATTGCCGTGCCTAAGCCGCCGACAAACGCCCACCTGACGACGTTTATGACAAAGAGATAAATTGCGCCGACAATTCCGAGCGCTACAATAAATCCGAACGCCGCCGCGCCGAATATGCGCTTAAGGCGCAGGTCGTTGCCCGCGTCATAGTGGGAAACAAACACAATACGCCGCTTGACCTCGCCCGAGCAATGCTTCACGGCATAGACGTTTTCGGACGTTTCCTGTTTGAACAGCGGATCGCACATGCGTTTTTTAAACAAAAACTCGGCAAATAAAGGTATCATGCCAAACAAAATCAGCATGAGCGATACGAGCGCAGAAAAGAAATAAGCGGCAAAGGCGAGCAAAAGACAGCTCGCCGTAAGTTCTATCCACCCTAAATATGCGCGGGGATGCACGATGAAATGTTCAAGCCGCACGTCATCCGTGCTCTTAAAAAGCTTTGTCGCCAAAAACTCCGCCGCGTCCCGCTCTCCTTGCGAGCCGGCACAACGCGCGTCGAAATGTTCGCATATATGTTTAATGTCGCCCGCGACTTGCGAGGCGACGGTTTCGGGATGAGACGGAAGTTTAAAAAGCCTCATACTAGCCCTCGATATTCAAGTTTGCCATAAGCACCTTGAGCATCATTGTCACGATGTCGAGAGTGTTTTGCTCGACGCCATGCACGACCTTTTTGAAAAAGCGGCGGTTCGTCTCCGCAATGATACGCGCCACCGCGCGACCTTCCTCCGTGAGAGAGAGGTCCTGCTCGCGCTTGTCCTGCTCGGAGATGGCAGAAGTGATATATCCTTTCTCCTTGAGCAACTTTACGCTCCTCGAAAGCAGTGCTTTTGACACGTCGTGATCCGACGCTATCTGGCTCGCCGTCGTAACGGTGTCAAGCGAGCTGAGCACAATGATCTCATTCGGCGACAGATCATAGCCGTCCAATGCTTTAAGCTGAAAATCTTGATACGCACGGCTGATTTTTCTAAACGCCACAAGATAGAATGAAACGATGCCCAAATCTTTATCCAAAATTTCTTTCATTTTGAATCGGCTCCTTTTTTTATTCCACCCATGTTGCAAAAAAGATAACTGCACGCGTTGACTGCTTTCTAGATGAGGTATCTATATTGAAATATGTGTGTCTTAATTTTATTCCCCGCCCAAAAAATGGGCGGGGACATACTTTTATCGACTTTTTCTCGAGCGTTTACTCGGTCTCGTCATCTTTCGACTCGGTCGGAGGGGTCTCCTCGGAAGTCGGTTCCGTCTCCTCCGAGGTCTGCTCCGTCTCTTTTGGAGTTGACTCCGTCTCGACGGGCACAGCCTCGTTGTCCTCGTTGGGGAATACGAGCGTGGGCGCGAAGCCTTCTTCGGCAAGCTGTTCGGTTTCGCTTGCTTCGAGTTCCTCACCTGCCGCCTTAGCCGCCTCTTCTTTACGACGCTTGATCTCCGCGACAGCCTCTTGTTGTTGCTTCTCGTTGAACTTGTAGAAGAAGAGCGGGATGACCGTCAAGAAGAAGCTGAGCGTACCGACCAACATAAGGATGATCCACATTATATCCTTACTTTGACCGCTTATTGCCGCGGGGTTACCTGCCTCAACATCTGCAAGACCATATGCCAACACGCCGACGAATGCGCCGACCGCCATACCTACTTTGTTGATGAGCGTCTGCATTGCGAAGCAGATGCCCTCCGCTCTCTCGCCTGTGGTGAGTTCGAGATATTCGACGGTGTCGCCTATCATTGCGTATGTGATGATGTTGCCGAAGCCCTGCGGAATGCCCGCGATGACAAGGGCAACGATCAAGCATGCAAGAGTAGCCGCGCTTGTGTATTTGCCTTGGTCGCCGCACATATACGGCACGAGGAATGCAATGAGCATCGCCACTCCACCGATAATATGTGACCAAATGTAGGTGTTGCGCTTGCCGACTTTCTTGGTGAAGTACGGCACAAGCAGGGACGCGATAAGTCCGCCGGGAACGACCGCCATCGTGAAAATGGTGTAAAGCGCTTCGCCCTTGAATTCAAATACACCGGGAATTATCGTAAATCCGACGTCTGCCATAACATACTTTGCAAAATACAGACCGCCAGTGTAGGTGAACAACATTCTCGCCGCGCCGCCGATACCCGAAAGCACTATGAGCATGAGGGGCTTATTCTTGAACAACAACTTGAGATTGTGTCCGAGAGTGGGAGGATTGTCGATAAGAGACTGGTTGCGCTCTTGTGTGTTCTTGAATCCGACGAAGAACAGCGGGAGAGCTATGGCGCAACACACTATAGCGGCAACAAAGTAGATGTATTTCAAATCATGCGAAGTGCCCGCTTTGGATATGGCAATCGCCTCATATAGCTCCGCTCCGGAGAAAAGACCGGGAATTGCGGTTTGAGTATCTTTTATCCATTCACCTAAACCCTGTGTAAACTGTGCGATAGGCGCCTCTGAATTCAACTCGATTAAAGCGGCAACAGCTTTTGTATATGCATCTTTCAACGGATTGATAACAGCCGCTTCCCCGACAAGCTTTGTGCTTATATCCGCAAACCATGCGGGAACATCTGTTATCGTTTTGACATATGCCGCCCACGATGTAGCTCCATTAAAAGTATCCGCGGGAAGACCTGCGACACTTCCGTTTGCAACATTTTGGAACCATTCGTTCAAATTTGTTGCGGGCACAATGCCATACGCACCGTATGCATTTCTGAACAGACCTTCCATAGCGTTGATTACGGACTGACTTGCGTTTGTAACATTCATCGTGCTTGCCGTCAAGTTGGATGTGATCATCGGGACGATGATGGTGACAAGACCTGCGCCCAGCGTGCAGAACAGACGCGCGACGGTAAGCATGTTGCCGCGGCGATATGTATCGTTGGACATTGCAGTGGAAAGTCCCCAATAAGGAACATCCGCGACGGTGTACACCATACCCCAAATCAAATAGACGATGGTGACTGCCGCAAATCCGCCGGCGCTGTTTGGATACCATGGCAAAAAGCATAGTATCGTCATCAACATGATGGGTATCGCCATCCACTTGAGGTAAGGACGGCATTTGCCCCAACGGGTACGAGTACGGTCGACGATGGAACCCATGATCGGGTCGTTCGCCGCGTCGTAGATACGCGCAAACAGCATTAAAAGCGCGACTGAGATTGCGCCGAAACCGATTGCGTCCGTCATAAAGACCGTGAGGTAGGAGCCGACGATGGTACAGATGAGGTTTTGACCAAATCCGCAAATCGAGAAGCTCAAGCCCTCTTTGGGTTGCATCTCTCCGTCACCCGGCGTAGAACCGAAGATCTTGTGCCAAAAGCCTCTCTTCGGAGCCACCGCCGCCGTGCCGTCTGCCGACACAGTCACGGGAGTCTCAGACATAGGAGTCTGAGGCAGGTTGTTGTTTTCTTCGCTCATAAAATCTCCCTTTGCAGGCGCAAAAAAGCGCAAGCTAGCAGTATTTATATATATTCTACAGCAAATTTTATTAACTTTCAATAAAAAATAAAAGAAAATTTAACAAATTTAATAAATCAACTATTTTTTTTCGCGTTTTTCAAGTTGCGCGCCTCAAAAACGTATTCGTCACGGTCCGAGACGCGCGTTCATCGAAATTTGTCACTCCTCGAAAATGTCGAAAAGCGTCGCCATCACCCTGCTCACCGTGGAGCCGTCATAGCCTTTTTGCATGAGGTGCGCGTACACCTTCGACGCGCCGCTTTTGTCCGCGATCTTCTTTTGGCGGACATACTTTTCCGCCTCTGCCCTGCACTTTTCGAGTTCCCGCTCATCGCTTATGGCGTCATCGATAAGATTTTCCGCAAGCTCCTTGTCTATGCCCTTCTCCTGCGTGAGCTTGTAGACAAGCTTCTTTTTCCCGAGTCTGTCGCCGTAGTAGGACAAAAACGTGCGCACATACTCCTCGTCGTCGATATAGCGGTAGCTCTTCGCTCTTTCGATGGCGTACTCAACCTCGTTTTTGTGAAAGCCCCTTTCGTACAGTTTTTCCCTGCACTCCTTTTCTGAGCGCGGTGAAGCGGCAAGATATTTTAAAAGCGCGTCGTACGCCTTTGCCGCCCGCTCTTCATTAAGTTCGTACACTTTCCCTTCAGCCATTTTCACCCTCGAAAAACACAACGCGCCGTCTTGCGAAAATTTTTGTCAATGTCTGCCAAACTCGCGCTTTATCACAATTTTTTGTATGCGTAAACGCCGACATTCGTCACTTTTGCGCGTCCCAAAGTCGCCTCGCTCACGTCCGCCGCGAATGCGTCCGCGTCATCCTCCTTGACGTATGCCGAAATGCGCACGCTGTCGCCGTATTCCACTCCGTCTTGCACTCCGAAGCGCCTTATCACTCTGTCCGCCGCCGTAATGTCCGCGTAGACGCAAGCGACGTCTAGGAGTATGCATCTGACTTTTGTGGAAATTTTTGCGCTCCGCACCGCCTCAGCCGCCGCGCCCGAATACGCGCCGACAAGCCCGCCCGCGCCCAGCTTTATGCCGCCGAAATAGCGCGTTACGACTATAGCGGTCTTTCTTAAGTCCTGCTTTTTCAGCACTTCGAGTATGGGCTGTCCCGCCGTGCCTCCCGGCTCGCCGTCGTCGCTGAAGCGGGTCATGTTGCCAAGCTCGTCCACGATGTAAGCGTAGCAGTTGTGCGTGGCGTCGGGATAGCGCTTTCTTACCTCGCGCACGAAGTCCTCCGCCTCGTCCGAGTCCACCTCGCCCTTGACGGTAGCGATAAATTCGGAGCGTTTTATCTCCTGCTTTATCTCGTATTCCCCGTCAACGTAGCGATAGCTTTTCATAGCGCCATTCCCTCAAGCGGAGCATGTACCGCTCAAAATTTATGCCTTTAGATTGCCGCATTTTCACTTCGTCTCTAAACGTACGGCAACCCGCATAATGTCCGAAAAATAATTGTGGGCAGAAATTCCTCCTGCCCACTTACGCAGAGTTCTTACTCGACCGTAACTCTGAAGAAATTCTTCTTTCCTTTTTGCAACACGAAGCCGTTTTCAAGTTGCTCTTCGGTGAGCGTCGCCATAATGTCCGTGACCTTTTGTCCGTCCACGGATATGCCGCCACCCTGTATCAACCTCTTAGCTTCGCCCTTAGACGGGACCTTTGCAACGTGTACGAGCACTTCCGCGATCTGCGTCATTCCCGCGGGGATCGTTGCGGAAGGCATGTTTTCCGCGTCGCCCGAGAATGCCGCCCTCGCCTTTGAAAGCGCGCTCTCCGCTTCTTCCTTGCCGTGCACAAGCGCGGTCAGCTCATAGGCGAGCCGCTCCTTTGCCATGTTCATGCGCTCGTCACTGTATTTTGTCAGTTCCTCGATCTCGTCAAGCGGCAGGAATGTCAAAAACCTGAACACTTTTTCGACATCCGCGTCCGCGATGTTGCGCCAATATTGAAAGAAGTCGTACGGCGATGTCTTTGCGGGGTCCAGCCATACCGCGCCCTTCGCCGTCTTGCCCATCTTTATGCCCTCGCTTGTGGTGAGAAGCGCAAATGTAATGGCAAACGCGTCCTTGCCTTCCTTGCGCCGTATGAGGTCCGCGCCCGCGAGCATATTGCTCCACTGGTCGTCGCCTCCGCACTGAAGCACACAGCCGTACTTGCGGTTGAGCACAAGAAAGTCGTAGGACTGCATAAGCATATAGTTGAACTCAAGGAATGTCAAGCCCTTCTCGAGCCGCTGTTTATAGCACTCCGCGGTGAGCATCCTGTTGACGGAAAAGCTCGCGCCCACCTCGCGCAAGAAGTCGATATAGTTGAGGTCGAGCAACCAATCCGCGTTGTTGACAAGTATCGCCGCATTCTCGCCCTCGAAGCGTATGAAGCGCGCCATCTGCTTTTTGAAACACTCGACATTGTGCGCGATGGTCTCTTTTGTCATCATGGAGCGCATGTCCGTCCTGCCGCTCGGGTCTCCTACCATAGCCGTACCGCCGCCGATGAGAATGATGGGACGATGCCCCGCGTCCTGCAACCGCTTTGCGACGATCATCTGCATAAAATGCCCCACGTGAAGGCTGTCCGCCGTGGGATCGAACCCGATATAAAACGCCTGCGGACCGCTCTCGAGCAACTTTTTGAGGTCGTCCTCAAACACGACCTGCTTGACAAGCCCGCGCTCTCTCAGCTCATCGATAATATTCTGTTTTGCCATAAAAACTCCGATATGTGACCGTAAAGCACCTCACAAGGTGCTTTACGAGTCATAAAACTTGATATTTTTTTACTTCGCAAGCGCCTCTTGCACAGCCACAGCGCAAGCAACTGATGCACCGACCATCGGGTTGTTGCCCATGCTTGCAACAACTTCTTTACACTCACTTACTCTCATCTAGCATCACTACGCTTCATTACTGTTTAGTAGGAATTTTTACAAATTCCTCTTTTCGCAATCACCTGTCATCATTAGTTTTCATTTAGCACCATTTGGTATCATTTTACCAAAAGGTAAACAAAATGTAAACAAGAAAAATATAATTTCAATAAAATTATACTTTTATGCAAAATCAAAAAAAATAGGCGACCGTGGATTTTACGCCATTTGGTCGCCTTATTTTTTTATACCTTTTTAGGTTTGTTTATTGTCCTCCCGCGTCCTGTGCCGAGGGATATATCCACTCTCAAATCTTTCTTGGATTTGAAAGATTGACTGGTTGCTCTTGAAAGGACGATTTGTCCTCCGTTGTATTTCACAGAGTCCCTCCCAATATGTGGGAAGGTACTTCCATATGTTATACAACTCCCATAGATTTTTGTTCGCGCAACACCAGCACGATACGCGATCTAAGATGTCATATAGGTCTATACCCCTCCCTAACTCTGAATACTCTATCCAATCAATTCCGCGTTCCCGGCAATAAGCCAAGCAATCCGCCTCGGTCATTCCCCAGTCTGCTAACGGGAATCTCTTGTAAGGTTTCCGCTCTTTGTTCAGACGGTTGGTTTCGTCGGCGGCAATGCCTATGTAACAAATCACGTCTTCACGCTCGCAATATGAGTCTATTGCTTCCAACTTCTCCGTAGTTCCCCAGCGGCATCTGCCTCCACACCACGAGTATCCATAGTACGTCACACCGTCTTTTCTCGACATATGCGGGTGGTCAAACATCATATATTTGAATGGACATTTAGGACGTAAAGTCACACACTTAATCCCGCGCTGTTCGGCGTAGGCTGTCAGTTTTGCCCAGTTTTGATAAATTGCTTTAAACTCCATTCCTGTGTCATAGAATACGATTTCATCTAATGGGAGTTTCTCTTCCATAATTTTGTATACCATAGCAAGGCTGTCTTTACCACAGCTGCAACTAGCGATAAATTTCATATTTTCTCCTTAATAAAAAAATTTTTTCTCTTTTATTAAGGAAGACCTTGATGGCTACCCACCCCGCAGTTGACTTCTGCGATGCGACTACTCAAGGCTTTATGGCTATTTTATCCACCAGTACGCAATAAGGGATGTCAACACTACGGCATTGAGTTTGCCGTTTGCTCGCCGACCCCTCAATGGGGGATATGAAATTTACCGAAGAATTTTCTATCCATAAATTTCTCCTTCGTTGTTATACTATATCAGTACACTGATATAGAATTTCTAATCAGAAAAGATGGGACCGAGTTCCCTCAATCCCATCACCATATTAACTAAAATATTTCGCGCCGAGTGCCGTCGCAGAACCCTCAAACCACGCAGAATCGTATTCCGGAAGTTCACTATATTGTTTCTTGCCGGAGCGCACAAGGTACTCACGATACCAATATCTTACTGCCGACGGTATACTCACCACGAACGGCATGAAAATACCGAACATAATATTCTGCAAGCCGTGACCGCTCTCATGCTGCATCATTGCCACCGACGCCCCTTTATTCACCACAAAGAAGCAGCCTAAGTCAAAACCGCCCCAATCTTCACCAACCTCGAAATAAATCAAGGAATGAAAACGGTGCGGTTTATGCCCTGTAATAAGCAGGGATAAAGCAACGAAGCAACCGAGAAGAGTTATCGGCAAGCCCCACGTGAAAGAAGCAATGTAAAAACCTATAGTTTTAATTGTTTTCATCGACTATCACCTCTGAAAAATTATTTTGATTTTTAAGTTCATAAATTGTAGATTCAATCATACTATTCAGCCACTGCTCTAAGTCACCAAAGTTATTTTCAATATACTTTTTTGCGCCTTGTGAGAGTTGCGCTAAAATCATATCTTTTGCCTGTTGTAAAGCGAACAACTGTGCATCTTTAGTGAACATATTTTTATCCTTTAATGACTGAACATATGTTTGATACGTCGCTTTGACTGCGCGGCTTACAATATCGACTATCTCAGTCAGATATTTTGCATATTTACTATTTGCAATTTTACTGTTGATCCAGACGATTAATCTTTGAGTAAGCCAAGAAATAAGTGCCGTCAAAACAATACTGACGACTGATAATAAAATTTCTTGCCAATTCATAATTACTCCTTTAAAAAGCGAGCATCAATTTTGTATGCTCGCTTTCTCTATATATAAAATAATTGTAGTACTATAATAATAAATCAATATGTATCGTTCCTATTCCATGATGTGCCCCATAAGTTCCTAACTCAACAGAAGCCCAAAATTTGTTCGCAAAAGTTCAATTTTACGTTTGGGTTACCTGCGAGCGGTGGCGGAGGTGGCGGCGGCAATTTGTATTTACACATTTATATGATGACTGGTGTATTTATGGATGGCGAGGACATATATAGATATAGAGCTTATTTTACTCTATTACTTTCTACTGGTGATAAAATATCAGATTTCAAAACATTATGCGTAGCCATAAATGATACTTATCAGACAAATGTTTTTGACCTTCCTTGTTCAGGGAGATTCTTTATGACAAGTGGTATTTTGGGAGGTGTTATATGTGCTGCTTTTATTGGCGAGGGAACCATAGACAGTCCTAAATTCATGATTGAAGGAGCGTTTTGTAATCAATTAGAAGAAGGTAAAAATACTAATTTTAGACATGTTTTTACAGCTGAAGAGTTGGTAAATATAAGAATATATGGAGAACAATTCAAATTACTTTAATTAGTATCCCCGCCTCGTTTTGGGGCGGGGAATATCAATTTTCAAATTACTGTATCGGTCATTGTTATTCTGGGTACGTATTCTGAATAAACATGAAAGCTATTAGAGGTATAATTCCCATGTGCATCTAAATCTATATAATATATTGTTAAATTACCATCTCCTTTCAATCTTACTGCCGTAACATATCTATTGTTATATGTCAATGCTTTCTCATCGGAATAGCTCAATATACCTGTTGCTGAAGTAATGGTGGCTACTGAGCTAAGAAACTCTGTTATATCAGTAAACTGCTGATTTGTTGGCAAATATAAATCGAACCGTATATTAATAGTAGTATATTTCCAATTTAATGTAGCCGAGCGGCTACTTAAAAAGAAATAATGATGATACAGCGTT
This sequence comes from uncultured Clostridia bacterium, assembly GCA_947589475.1. Lineage (GTDB taxonomy): Bacteria > Bacillota > Clostridia > Christensenellales > CAG-917 > CAG-475. Next base: position 99,249 of record CANQBO010000001.1, on the reverse strand, counting down.
TGCCCTATCGCAGGGATACCAAACGTAAAATTGAACTTTTTCGCAGAGTTATCGCCTGTAATTGTAGCTGAACCCGTAGGCTTAGAACCTACAGGAAGCTCATTAAACTTAAAAGACGGCGTGTCAAAACCTGTGATAGCTTTGTCTGCAGCAGTTTTAGCCTCATTCGCCGTACTTGCCGCATTTGTCGCTGTATTTTTGACTTCATTTAACGCCGCCGTCGTTGCTTTTGCATTAACTTCTGTTTTTGTTGCATAAGTGTCACTAATGACTTTCCCGTTAGCATCACAAGTAGCGGCTAACGGGATGTCAACTACATCTCCACTTTCAGTTTTACCTTGTAAAGTGTAAGCTGCCATTTTTTTACCTCCTTGAAAATTACGCGCCAAGTCGCTTGAAGAACAAACCTCCAACGGCGAGATTAACCGACGGACTTGCTTGTCCAACGCTGCCAATTTCAATAGCATTCGCTCCGCTCGTCACTATGCCTTTTGCATTAACGGTAACCGCGGAATAAGAACCTGCCTGAACGCCGCTGTTCTTCAATACTGCGTTCAACGCAACAGCTCCACTGCCATCAAAGGTTTTTGCCGCCGCCGTAACATCGCCCTCGATCGAGAAGTTCTGTGCTTTAGCGAGTTTTGTCGCAGTCGTTGCTGAAGTAGCGCTTGTCGCAGAATCAGCAGCAGATGCCTTTGCAACCTTGGTTGTACCACTCTTTATGTTGGCAATCTCAGTGGCGTTTGCAGTCGCGTCTTCCTGAGCCGCCTCAGCCGCCGCCTGTGCGGTAGCCGCCGCAGACTTGGCACCGTCCGCAGTTGTCTTAACGGGAGCAACCGTGTCATCGACATACTTCTTCGTCGAAGCGTGCAGGTTCTCTGTGGGCGCACCCGAAAGCGTCACCGCTCCCGTGAACGTTCCGCCCGCTTTAGGCATAGCCGCCGTAGCGGTCGTCTTCGCAGAGGTAGCGTCGCCCTGCGCTTTCTCAATCGCGGCATCCTGTTCGGTGTTCTTGCTCTCAATGGTTGTTGCCCTTGTCTGCAACGCCGCGATAGCGTCCGCATTGGCTTTACCCTTGTTACCCGCGTATGCCGTGGAAGCACTTTCGCCGAGCGCAAGAGAAGACGAAATCTCAATGTAGTCGCTTTCGCCGTCCCACCTGTATTGTTTATTGGTTTCCTTATCGATGTAAATCTTGCCATCTTCGCCCTCTTCAGGGAAAGATGCTCTGTTTTCGTAAGACTCAACGTCATCAACAAAGCCCGGGAGTTGAGCCGCGGGAACCTTACCCGTGCCGTCGAGTGTCGCAACCCCATTGGCTTTGCCCATTTCCGTTCTCTTGACCTGCGCGTCGTTGGTCACATTTCCGAGACCGACGTCCGTCGCCGTCAAAGAATCCTTCGATGCAAGCTCTCCAAGGTCAGACGTGTTTGCTTTCTTCGCAAGCTCGCCTTCCACATAAGACTTATCCGCTTTGGGCGTAACAGCGGCGTCAATATCGTCCTGCGTGACCTTATCCTCAAGGTCTGTTTTGTCCGCCTTCAAATCCAGCGCGGCTTGCGTCTTTGTAGAGATAGGTTTTGCAAGGTCTGACGTGTTATCTACGTTACCGAGGTCGAGGTCAATCTTTGTGATAGTGACCGCGCCGCTCTTCCCGTTTACAGAGGTGACACCTCCGGCAACAGCCTCATCAATTTTACCCTTGATTTCCTGCAACGCCTCTTTAAGGTTGCTGGACTCAATGCCTTCTGCCTCTACAAGAACATTTTCATCCTTAGTTTCTGGATGAATTACAAGATATTCATCTTCGCCTGTCTTTTGTATAATTTGAAAGTTTTTAATATCTGTGCTTGGCATAAAATTCTCCTATATTTTTTAGCTATATATTAAATGGGATATGTATAAATCATCGCCGGAGTCCCATATATCACCGGCGATTAGCTGTTATTTCTTTTCTACAAATTGATAGCTGCCAACCGTCGCCGATGTGTCCAACTCATCAACGGTACGCAAACTTCCGTCTCCCCCCATATTTGCACTTAAATCGCAAAGTGAAACCTTTTGGGGCTGATTATCAGATAGGATAACGACCATATAGCCGTCACGCTCTTTAGCCTCCGCAAAAGTAGTCTCATCATAATCTTCCGCATTAGAACTTAGTAGATTCAGCGTTTTTGCAGACTGTTCACCTTCGAGCACTACCCCGTTAATGACGGGCTTGTTCTCCATAATGTTATAATCATTCGGAAGAATGGACACACACTTATGAACTTGAACGGAGGACGGGCTGCAAATATTTGCACATACTTTTTTGTCTGGTCCCAACTTAATCCTCCTCTATAAAATTTTTCTTTTTCAATACCGCGAAGCAACACTCATACAATACAGTCAATTTGTTTCCGTCAATAAGCTCAACTGTTACGTCATAATTGCATACGATAGGACGCATATGCCCTGTACATTCACTACCGAGCCGTAAACAATACCCATTGTGTAGCTTCGAATATGGACACGCGACACTTAATTCTGCTCTCTTGCTAGTAAAATAAACATTCTGCACAATTTCGGGAGCGATTCCTTCAAGCTCAAAATAAACTTCCAGCACATCACCCTGCACTACCATAATGTCTCTGCGCTTACATATTTCTGCCATAACTTATCCCTCCGCTATCTCTACGAACCGAAGAACGACAACATTCTCCGTCTGTCCGTCGCGCTCGATTTCGGTATCGCAAGGCAGTGCGTCTAAAATTTCCTGCACCGTGTCCGCCGCCGTGTTCGCACGCTCTGTTGCCGTTTCGCAATTCTCCTTTGCCGTAGCAAACTCTGTTGCTCTTGTTTGTTCTGCCGATGCCCTCGCGGACTCCGCCGTGCTTCTTTCGCTTTCCGCCGTGTTCCTCTGTTTTTCCGCAGCATCCCTCTTGGTTTCAGCACTTGCACGCGAACTCTCCGCAGACGCTCTCAGCTTTTCTGCCTCAACTCTTGCGGTCTCTGCCGTGTCACGAGTGGACTCAGCAGACACCCTTCCGCTCTCTGCGGTTTTGCGCCCATTTTCATTGGTAACGCGCTCTTTTTCCGCAGCTACTCGACCATCCTCGGCATTCTTCCGAGCGGTCTCACTTGTCTTTCGTTCCTCTTCGTTTGCCTCTCTGGTAGATTCAGCGGTCGCCCTTCCTGACTCGGCTGCTACTCTCTTGCCTTCGGCATCTGTGCGCGTGGCTTCTGAGCTTGCACGATTTTTCTCGGCTGTATCCCTTTCTGTCTCCGCCTTCTTTCTGTTTGCTTCGTTAGATTCTCTTGTTTGTTCTGCACTTGCTCTGGCTTCTTCAGCCTTAACACGCGCCGCCTCGCTCGTCACACGAGTTGACTCACTCGATTTACGAGTTTCCTCATTGGACTTACGGGTATTTTCATTCGACTCGCGGGTGCTCTCGGCTGATGCGCGTTTGTTCTCTGCTGTTACTCTGGTATTCTCGGCAGATACTCTATCGTTTTCAGCTGTTTCTATTTTGTCTTCTAAGTCCCCCAGTTCCTTTAAAAGAGACAATAACTGATTATAGTTCTCATTGTTTTCATCCGCCATATTCCCCGATTGTGAGGATGAAACTATAACGTAAAATGTTTGTGATGTAAGCTGTGCTGTATTGTCGCTAGTGTAGAAAGTAATGTCACACGAAACACGCCCCGGAACAGATGTAAACCCGCCACTAAACTGAACTATTACATTTTTGCCGTCGGGAGATATTTCACACTCTTCAGAAGTAAGAATTGAACCTGTGGGCATTGTGCCAATGAGCTTTGCCTTAGCGTATTTACTTAAATCTATATTTCCATAGTCATCATATAAAGTGATGTCAAAATAACGCGATTTAACATCGCCTTCTTGAGCGGAGACGATTATGATTGGAGCGTTGCCATAGTTGACTGCAGGAAGTCTGAAACGTCGTACAGCTTTTCCTATCAATTCAAACGCCATATTATCCCTCCTCGATTATAAATTCATCGAGAGTATACATTTCCGCGACGCTCAATTTCAGCTCACTTAGTTCCTGCAAGGTAAATTTTATAGACGGCGCCTCGACCTCTGTTGAAGTAAGGGCGGCAACCTCGTCATTGCATTCCTTAATTTTGTCCTTGCGGATACGAATACCACCTTCTTGAGGATTTTGTTCCGACTCCGTGTCCATATACTTTGTGACGATTTCCTTGAGCTTGGATACATAGAAAGCATCCTCATTGTCTGACGCTTTCAAAAATTTCATCATCTTGTATGCGAGCGGTGCGGATACTGCCTCTTGCGCGTGTGCGCTGAGCGTCTTTCTCGATTGTAATAATTTATCTAATTTCATTTTGTTATCTCCTTTATTCCCTTAATTCCTTGATGGCGCGCCCGATCGGGCGCGCCATCTCTATATATAAACATTGACTTTCCCCTCGTCTTTTGATATAATCACTTTGCACTTATGTGTGGAGTTAAAGGATTTAAAGGATATAAAGGACTTCAAAGGTGAATACATCTTAAGGAGGATTTTATATTATGCGTACTATTAAGATTCGCATTAGCGGAACAACTCGTGTCACAAGCACGACCCGCGTCCGCAGACGTTAACTCTCGGTACCGCCGATGTATAACCACATCGGCGTTATTCAAAAAAATATCGCAGACTAGGAGGAAGTCAAATGAGAAAGTTGAGTATTGGTTTGATAAGCATTGTTTTGTGTTTTTGTTTGTTTATGTTTGTCGGATGTGATAATAATAAATCTTCTGTTGAAGAAGAGTCCGTTTCATATTATTGCTCATATTCGCAATTAGAGAAAATGGAAATAGGCTCTGAATTACCTATTTACCCAGAATGTGAATTTGATTATAAACTGACATATAAAGATAAGGACTATATTATTCACATTACATCTTTATCGGCTCAACTAGTTAAAAAGAACTTCATTGAGAAGGACGCTCTTATCGAAGGAGAATATTATCCCTTTGAAGTTCATGCTGTGGTTGAAGGTTCTGTGCCTACAAATTTTCCGTTAAAGTCCTTTCGCGTTTTTATTGGGCTGTCAGTTATACGAGTTTATGTGACCCAATTCCCGGGAGATTCTTTATATTTTTATGGCGAAACCTCCTTTGGAGTTACATATGACAACTATCTAGGATTCGTCACAATCTATCCTGAATGATTATAGGTCTTTGCTTATATTGTTTAATGCATTCTGTAAATCACAAATACGTGATTTTAATCTTTGTATTTCCAATATAGCAAGTGGGATGAGTTCCTCGTACCTAAGTCCACATGTTTCATTACCATCCTCATCAACCCACGCACAATAGGCGGCAAAATCCTTGCCGTCTATTCCTAATTCATCCATAGTAGATTTTACATCTTGTGCAATCATACCTAAATGTGTTCTACCACTTACCCCGTCATTATATTTAAAAGATACTGGTTTAAGACAATCAAAAAGTTTCTCATAATTTGACGAGCTAGATGATAAATATTTTATACTATTTTTTATTTGTCTATCAGAACTATCAATAGCTGTCCCTTGAAGATAAATATTTTCTGCATAAATATTTTTTATCCTCCCATTATTTTGGGCAGCAGAAAGGGTTCTTGATGAACCTAAATTGATGGCATATAAAGTATTCCATCTTTTGTCATACGTACCTAGATCGTTCCCAACCCGACAATTGTATGTTAAATTGTTTATTCCATCAGATATTAGTGGACCACCCGAGATTTCAAATTGTTGGTCAGCATTACCATCATAATCCCCCGCTTGAAAAATATAGGTCTTTGAGCCATCTAGAAATGTTGCGTTTTCTACCTCATTAAAAAGCGATAATTCCGCTTTCCCCATATTTGTACCTTGTTTAATAAGTACACAGGTTGTTTTAGAATTGGTGCTTCCTTTTTCAATGTATTTTATCGGGAAAATCATATCAAAAGGCAGAAGACCATCTGTATATATCATAATAGTTGTCCCTGCAAAGTCAATAGAAACTTCAAAATTCCTTGTTCCCCCTGCCCCAAAATTTATACTCATAGCTTGGCACTTTAATGTTGTTCCCTCTAAAATAAGCGAACCCACTGTAGCATGGGTGGTAGCAAGTTTCTCTATATCAGCGCTACATATTCTTGTGTCAACGATGGTTAATAAACTCGATTCTCCGACTGTACAAATATTAAATGTATCGTCTTTAGAGCGGAAAATAGAATATGTTGATTGTTCTTGTTTAAAAGTATAATATGTAAATTCAACATCTACAGATACATCTTGATCTGTGGTTAAATTACCTCCCTTTCCGCCAGTTTGTATCCATGCATTAAGTTCTATACTTTTAGTATTAGTATTAATGCTATTGATTGATGCTCCGCTTGTAGTAGCACTAGTAGCGGATGTATTGCTAATAACAAATTTACCTAAAATCGCACCTGCTGGGCACCCAAGTTCTGATAAAGCAAACTCCTGATTGGCACTATATGTATATATATTAAGCGGATAAGCAACCGCATATCCGGGAGTACCCCTCGGAATTGTAATTGTTAATTTAGTTGTCTTTGTATGTTCAGTTGTGTTTATAAAATTACCTGTCTTTTGCTCTAATAATAGCCCGCCTATATTACCGCTACTCGCGTTGACCGTCCCTGAAACTATTAAACCGTTCTCATCACATAATAAGATCTTATTATCGCTATTATCTTTCCACACGCAGAATTGATTGCTATCAAGCGTATAACCAAATGCGGATGTCTCATCCCCCTCTGTCTTCTTGGCGTAAGCAGTCAAGCTGCCCGCCACTTGCTGGATTGCCGTCTCCATTTCAGTAGTCGTCGAATAGTCATCGAGCTTGTCGTCGAGGTCATCTTTGGTCGTATAGCTTTTTAAGGTTTCACTCACCGATGTTGTTATTCCCACGGCGCTCTGTTCAATTGCAGACCGCATTTGCGTTGTCGTTGAATAGTCGGCAAGCGCCTCGCCGAGTTCATCCTTGGAAGTGTAGTCCTCAGTTAATGTCGTTGTAAATTCGCTCCGCAACCCCGCGGCGCTCTCTTGAATTTTCCCTTGGAGAGTTTCGGTTATTCCGTCTAAATCCCCTGACGTAGCGTAATTGTATATCGTCACGTCGCCTTCTGGGGTCACTCTGAAGTGAACCACTCCTTTGGAATCCCGCACCGTTATGCCGTTCTCATCAAGTGCTATGTTGCCGTTTTGGTTGGCGATTTTCATCTTGCTGCCGAATAGTAAGTTGCCTATCAGCACATCCGCGGCAAGTCCATACGCCGTTTCGCCATTCTCACCGTAGCGTATTTTGCCAAGTGCGAGAGATGCCGTCTCCCAATTGTCGTCCGTGAAAAGCAACGTGTTGTTTATTATCCTGATTTGTTCATCATCAAAAGTGGTTTGCGAGTCATCACTCCACTTCCTACCCAAAATTCCGGTATCGTCAACAAGGAATTGTTGATTCACCATATCGTTTTGCGCCGCCCGCAGAGTTCTGTCCAAGGGTGCCATTATCAAATCAGTGATGCCCTCTTTGTTCCTCGCGTAATCCGTAAGATTAGACCAATTCGCCGAGACAGTTCTGGACACAGACGAAGATTCTTTGATGAGGTCTGCAAATGTCATCACCGTGTCACCCGGTTTTGACGCACTTGAGAAAGTCATCGTGAATGTGTCGCTCTTGTCGAGGTCGTATTCAAGCGTCATCAACGCGAGATAGTAACAGACGCCGTCCTCTTTTTCAACAGTAATTTGCCTGCCCAATTCCAGCTCGTCTGTAAACGGCTTGAACTCTATGAGCTTGATGAAGTTTATGGCGTCAACAGTCAGCTCATATTGCGGCTGCGCAGACTTTGCCAAATCCTTTTTGGCGGCTTCCATAAGCTCATTCGCAAGCTCTATCCTCTCCGCCATTGTGGTTTCATCATATGTGGCAAAGTTATTATTAGAATAGTTTCCCTCTATCCAATATGTGGACAATTCGTCATATAGCGCCTGTCCCTTACGTTGAATGAACTTCTCTATGTTGCATTGCTCGCTGATGTACTCCATCTCCCGCTTTATCTCGTCAATATTGTTTTGAAGAGAGTCGCCGACCGGAGACAAGTCATTCTTGATGTGGTCTGCCCATATGTCATACCATCCGCCGTCTTTGCCTCTGGTTTCCGCGCACGTGGTATATCTGTCAAAGCCACTGACATAGTAACAGTAAACCGTCACGATGCTATCCGCTCCCCACGTAATTTTGTAACGTGTGCCGTCATAGTTGAAGTAATAGTCGGGGGCTGTCGCTGTAATAGTCTGTCCATTGGGTAGTACAATAGTGTAGACACCATTAGTACTTGAAACGTTAAAGCTAGTGCCGCGAATCGCAACGGTTCCGTTGTCGGAAACAAATCCGTTTTCATCCTTGACTACCCCCACCTCGGCAGCTACAGTCAATTTGAGATAGCTTCTGTTATCCTCGTCCATAAAGTACAAAGGAACGGTAGCGTTATCTTCCGCCTTTTCGGAGTCTATGTATGCTTCTATCAACGAACGAGGCGTCCCACTTGTGCCGTTATCCTCAAATTTAAACTCATAGTGATATGAGCTTGTTGCCTCGTCATCTATAACCTTTGTTGCGTTCGGTCCCGCCGTGTGACCTACGATATTTATATCATCCGTAAACGGTTCAGTGTGAAATCCGGATCTCTCAAGTAAGCTTTTAGCGCCAACCGCCACAGACTCCGCGGTTATAAATCCTGAGCCATTGAGCGTCGCGTCCTCGCCGTCTGAATATTTGTCACGTGCCGTCTGCATATCCATAAGCTTCAGATTGGCATATTGAATATCTGCATCCGACTGTGCCTTTTGCGTATATAGCTCCTGAAGTTCTTCGACAAGCTTGCTATATCCTTTTGTATGTCCAACGCGCCCAGAATCGTCTTTACGCCAACGTTCAAATTCTATCTCCCAAGCATCGAGAGCATCAATCAACTCTTTTGACATCCAAGGATATTCAGTGCCGTCATCACCTTGGTGTTTCTTATAATAAGAAAAATCTACTATATAATTTGTTCCCATTGGGTTGACAGACCTTATATCAAGGTCGCCGCCATTGCAACTCATAACGGTCACTATCTCATCTGCATTTTCCTGTATGTCAAGTTTGTTCATAACATTATCAAATGCCAGATAGATATTTGTGGGCTTTGTTATATTTTCAAGCGTTTTAATCTTAATAGTGTGGTAGAGATAATTAAACTCAAACACCACCTCAAACGCTTGCTCCACTTGGTTGACCATAAAATCATATCCATTGGTGTCTGTACTCGCAGTAAAACTTCGGCATACATTATTTGCCCCCTCTACTGCCTCATACATTTTAGCATAGTTTTTAGCACGAAATTGTAAGACCGGATCAATGTAAATAATAGTCCAGTCCTTCATATCCTGCGTAGGTTCAATGTCACCTACGCTTAAGGCAACCTTTATCCCAAGCTGCCTGTATAACTGACCCACAACGGACGGCATTGCAGATTTATTATTACTATCATACTTTTCATCCGTAGGATCATTAGGGTTGTAGAACATATAGACCCTTTCTTCGGTAACAAAACCGCGGTCAGCAAATACCACTTGATGGGATTTTGCCGTTACACTTTTAGTTTTCCTATCCCCCTCGACCGTCTCTGTAACTGCGGTTATTTGGAACCATCCAATGTTATCTACAAAGACAAGTCTCTTAGTTTTAACTAATTTATAACTATTTCCCGCGCCTTTGATTTTGGGAACGGTAAAAGATAGTTCTGATAAATCATTAAACCGCGACGTAAATAATCTGTCTTGCCCTATAAGGGCGCACAAAAATCTTTGGTCAGGATTACATAAATACATGTCGGGACTTTCGATTTTCTTATAGCAATCAAAACTACTTCTCATATTTACCTCCCTTTATATTAAAAACTTATTTTTATATATTGTGGACAAATAATAGTTATAGTGCCATTAAGAGTTATTTTTAATTTATTTTCTCCTTTGCGCAATCTTAACCACTTTTTAGAGAATTTTGATAGTAAATTACTACCTTCACCAGTGATTTCTTTTAACTCATTATCCACTTTGTATGTCGCATTATGATTGAGTCCCTCAAATTTGAACTCCCGTGTTTCATTGTCCGATGTGTTTATAATGGTAATCGTACCGTCGGTGGTTGTAAACTCGACTTGTGGATATACGTACTCATTGATATTATCGGAGTTATTAAAAATTGAAATAATTTTTACGGTTCCATCACACGTTATTGTTGTCTTTATCGGTGTGCCATATTGATAAGGAGAATCAAATGTCGCTGAAACATTTAATCCAACACAATAGCCACAATGATATATGATACTTGTAACCGAAAAAATGCATTTATATATAGCATCGTCATAGGACGGTTGTAAAATTGTTAACTCTCTGAACCCTTTTTGCGGGTCAAACCATTTCAAAATATCGCGTAGTGTGGTTTTATGAATCGGCACTCTGCTTACAACGCTAAACTCATAAGTTGGCGGACTATCTAAACTTGCGTCCAAATAAAAAAACTTATTAGATTTTGCCGCCTTAGTTGTGTTGATTGTTTGCGCAACATAAGGAGCCTCTTCCATCGCGCTGTCATCAAACCCTGATATTTCTAATCCATAGGTTCCAGAGTGTATACCGTCATATATAAACTCTGTTGCTGTAAACATTCATCCTCCTAGTTAGAATGGGGCAGACTTAACAGCCTGCCCTATCTTAAAACTTTTTCTTATACCCTACTCTATGGAGAGCGCTATCCATATCTTCTTCTATTTTTTTGACAGCCTCGTCCACGAGGGTTTTGAGCTTGGGCAATGTATCGTTATCAACGCTTCCGCATTTTATTTCTACTAGCGGAGAGTTGTTATTTATTGTCGCACTGTTTCCCACAGCTCTCGCCATCATAGTGGGTAAGGTCTTTCGCATGAAGTCATCCATTTGTCTCGGAGTGCTCACAAATTCACCCTTTAACAGTTTTGCAAACTCCTCATTATTACGTAGTGATATATAGTCGCCTACAAACCCACCAGTATGATATGTCTTGCCGTGGGAAGCTAATAACTGGTATAGAGTGCCATAATTTGCGGCGTTTCCATTTTCCGTCTTCCCAAGTTTTATATTATAGTAAAGTCCTGCAATCTTTTTACGCAAAAACATTGAACTACCAACAAGTCCTACTTGCCCCTCTGGTATGTTTTTAGCGTGCTGACGCTCCTTGCTATTAGCGTATCTTTCGCACTCAACTTCATATTCTTTCCCGCCATAAGTTACAACAATATTTTGTCCAAGTGCATAACTATCCCCGAACTTTGATTTCACACTAATTTTGTTCCAATCTATATTTTGCGTATCGGTTCCGTGTCCCTGTGATGGGGTACTCGGCTGCTCTCTTGACTGCCCCGCCGCCTCAACAGCGCTTTTATATCCTGAGTTAAATGACTCACCCCCAGTACTTGTAGGGGGCGAGTTTTCGCCATTACTCTCTATTTTGCCACGAATATCATCATTAGTAAGCAACTTAATATTCTCGATTGCTGTCTTGATTTCATCAAGCTTGGTTTGGATGAAGTTTTTATATTCATCCATTTCACTATCAATTGATGCTTGAATATCTTCAATTGCATGGTCAAGAGTGTATTCATCTAGTTCATCTTCTGCTTCATTCAATTGAGACTCCAACTCTCTAGCACGAGCTTGACCTGAGGCGGAATTATCAAGCTGAGCAAGTGCAAGTTGTGCTCTAAGATCAGCTACATTCTGCTGCTTTTTATTAAGCTCCTTTTGATAATCTAATTCCTCTTGATATGTAGACAACAAATCTTTACGCAAACCACAAAGAGCCTCATATTCATCCCTTTGCTTCTCTAGCGCTTCATTTTGCTTCTCTAGTATATCGGTGTATGTATCAACTAATTGTGTGCGCTCTAAGGTCTCTTTAACTGCGAGAAATTTATCTGCGTTTTCAATGGCTGTTTCTAATATAGCTTTTTGCTTTTCTAATTCTTGATAGTCCTCTTGAGTTACGCTTCCCCCGCTGACCTTCTCATCATATTCGGTGAGTTTCTTATTATAAGCCGCTGTGGCATTGATAAGGTCCGTCGTATATTCCTGTTGATGAGCTGTGAGAAAATCTTGTAATGCATTCTCTGCTAGCTTATACCCTTCAGCTGTTTGTACTAGATACTTGTTAAGTTCGGGATATTCATTACACAAAGATTTAACAGTCTCGGCACTTAAGTATCCTCGCTCATTCATCTCGTCCATCGCATCTACCAGAGCATTATAAGAACCTTCAAGCTCCTCAAAAATGCTTATAAGTGATTTTGCTTCAATGGATTGTGCAAATGCGGCGTCAATTCCTAAGAGTTGCCATTTTAATTGGTCTAGGTTATCGAACGAAAATAATTCGAGTTCCTCTAAGTACTCTAAGAATGTTTTTATACCATCGGTGTTATTTGCTATCGCATCTTGAAGTTCTTTGTCAAAAGCCGCATCTGTAAATTCTTTTCCGTCGGCTATCTCTTTGAGTTTTGAGATTGCATCAGCATATTTACCCCTACTCCAAACAGTAGTAAATAAAGTATCAAATTCTCCTTGCCCTTTCAGCCACTTGTCTTGTAAATCGTAGAAATCATCTAATACAGCATTGCTTTCACGCTGCCAATCTTCCAGCTGTCCGTCAAGGTCAGGGAAATAATATTCGGGCAACTCACCTTCGGGGGCTAATACACTATAAAGCTCTTGCATTTGTGAGGCTGCCGCCTCTTTCATTTCATCGGTCGCTGTTTCCCATTGCTCGAGAATATCGCCAACACCAAAATCTCTTCTTCCATCTGCCTGTGCGCCCAATGTCCCGGCTAAACCTATCCCGAGAGGAGTGAACATAAATGCCAAGAGATGTTCCCACCACTCACCGTGATAACCTTCATAAGCGGTGTATATAGACTCAGCACGTTTAGACCCGAACGAGTTAATCATATTCTTACTAAACTCTCGCTGTTGCTCCTTCTCCATTTCTTTTTGGGTTTGCAACTGCCTTTCGATAGCCATACGTTGCTGTTCGAGATTCTTCAGTTCATTCGCGTCAGTTAACGTTAAGCCGCCTTGGTTATTTATCTCTTTTATTCTTTTGTTAATTTCGTCTAACTGATCTTCTAAGTTGGCAATTTCTTTACGGGTATCTTGCAAATTTTTCAAAGACTCGTCATATGCGTCTTTAAGTTGATTTTTATTCTTTTTGACCAACTTGGCAATAGCAGTACCAATCGCAATTATCAAAGACAAAATAAGGGAAATCGCAGCCAATATACCGTTAGACATAATGCCTGTTTCAACAGCTTTTATCCCGGCTAAAACTGCGGCTACAATAGCAATGACGGTACCTATAACTATTGTAGCAATTTGCCCACCTTCCCCGCCGATAGTATTTAATAATCCAAACACCACGGTAGTTAAAGTAGTGACAAACATAATTATACCCGTCTTTTGAATCTGCTGTATATTAGCTTTTAAACTTTGTAGGTATTGAATCAATTTAGGCAGTAGTACCATTATAATGGCACCAACCGTGGTAAGTAACACCGGCAATCCACCAACGTGTTCGACTACTGTATCTAATGCCCTAACAATCCAAGTTAGAGTTTGCATAATAACTTTAACTAAATCACTACTTAAAATTGTTTGTGAGAAACCTTCCCATGCCGCCTTAAGCTGGGCGGTGCGTCCCTCAATCGAGTCAAGATACTTCTCTTGCGCCGCTTGCAAACTGCCTATACCCATCGAGGCATTTTGAACAATCGCCTCAGCGTCTTTCCAGTTCTGCATTATGCTGTAGAATATATTTTGCTGTCTTGTACCAGCCATCATTTCAGCGATGGCAGCTCTTTCAGTAGTGGATAAGTTTTCCCACTCGCCAGACAAATCTTGCAAAATATCATATGTGGAGCGGAGTTCGCCGTTAGCGTCGGTGATAGACACTCCGACGGCTCTCATTTGCTTTTCTAATCTCGCGTACGTTTCAGAATCCATACCTTCATCGCCGAGATCTTCTAGCTCCATAGAGCTTCTTGCCAACCTCGCCGCAATAGTTCTGACGGCGGTGGATGACCTGCTTGCGTTTTGCGCTGTGACGTTTGCCGCGGTCAAGATACCTATGGCTTGTTGGAGTGTATTACCATTCGCTGCTAAACTTGATGCGGCGTTATTCATACCTTCACCAATTTCCGCAGAGCTAATTGCGAAGTTGTTGCCAACCCACACAAACTGATCTAAAACATCTTCAAGCCCATTTGCACTAACACCGAAAGCCTTTATAGTTGCCGTAATGTTTTGTGTTGCGTCATTGATGTCAACAGCTGCAACCTTACTGTATATTGAAGCCTTTTCCGCGAGTGTAGCTGCGTCATCTAAACTATAACCAAGCCTTGCGAATACTGTTGTAGATGCGGCGATGTCTACCACGGAAGCTCCGACTCTTTGAGCGGCATCTTCGGCGACGTCAGCGTATCTCTCCATTTCTTTTTCGCTGGCGTTAGTCACTATACGTAACTGCGTCATTGCTGTATCTATTTTGACAACGTTGTCATATACCTCTTTGAGAGCTTTGGTTAAAAAGCCAATGACGGCATAAGCAAATCTTTGGACGAGCTTACTACTAAACGTTTCTCTTATCTTTGTAAAAGTGTTGTCATACTCTACTTGTTGTTTAGATAATTCTGCGCGTGTTGCGCCGAGTTGTTGAACATATGCCCGTTGTGCTTCTTGCGCTCTTGGTAAGTTACCGCTGTTTATTGCCGCCTCGTACTCTTGATACGCTCTCTGCAGTTCTTCAAACGCTGTTGAGCCTGCTTGTGTATGTTTAATTACATCAGCATATTGTTGCCCTAATTGTTCTACTGCGCCCTTAGCTTTTGATGCACCTACTGACAGTTTAGTAAACGCATCTGCCTTGACTGGTGTATTTATATCGGCAAAAGTTTCTTTTGGTGTGTCTTTTGCAGCACTCAGTTGTGCTTTTTCGTCGTCGGTTAATCCCTCTGCTTTGGATAATTCTAAAAAGTGTTTCTTTAAATCTGACGCAGCCTTAGCTTCGGCTTTCCATTGTTCGGTGCTTCTGTTAGAATACCTTACTACTCTCTTGGTCGCCTTTTCCCATTCATTTAATGCTTTTGCTGCATCTAAATATGCTTGAGATTGTTTCTTAGCTTCCCCACTGCCGCCGCCCTTTCCGCCTTTGCCGCCGACTCCGCCAATATCTTTGAGGTTAATGCCTAGTTCGTTCTTGATGTCGTTGGCTAATTGCTCAATTTGCTTCTTAAAATGTTCTTTATCAATGCTCAGCTTAACTTTGAATTCATCTTCGCCGAAAGCATTTATTATATCGTGTAATTGTTGTTTTATCTTGTTGTAAGAGGCACCGCCGTTAAACGCGCCTTCTACACCAAAGACTATACCAACAAAATCATTATCACTAGGCATATATCCCTCCTTGTGTTATTTTTTTATCTGAAATCGCATTTGCGATGTAATGTCTGTTATTCATATTTATTTTTCAAAGTCGCAACTGCCTTGCCACCCATTTGTGTATTAAATTCATTTATGGCTTCGTTCAAAAATTCACTCGAATCCCTATGCACCTTAGACCACACCTCAAGTTCCATCCCGTTGTGTAGCCAAGTACCGTGCAGCGAATTTGACGCGGTATAACCCTCTTTGAATAGAAGAACAATATTCTCTAATCCTTCTGGATATAAATCCGGTCGCAAAGATTCCCTATGCAAAGACCCGTCCCTAAACGTAAGATTTATTGCAGTTTTATTGTCTGCTGTTATATAAAGGTCACCTACTATAATGTCGTCTGCCGTAATCGAATCTATAAGAGTTGTGATATGTCTCAGTAAAATTTCCTTGAGTTTTTCCGCACACGAACGCTTGTACTTGTTCGTGAATTTTTCGTCATAAATAATGCCATACTTATTCTTTAAATATTTTTTACCATCAGGAGAATTGGCATATTCCTTCAAAAGACGTGTGAGCGTACTCTGTGAAATCATTTCTATCCCCCTTTCTTTTTTGTTTATTTATATATAATCTCAATAGAGTCCTATCTATTTTTGATACTATATTTGCCACTAATGAATAGCTCCTGCCGTAGCAGGAGCCTAATTGCGGGAGGTCTAATATTGTTACCTCATATTCCCATACCACTTAAAACTCAAGCCGAGCGCATAACGCACCGGGCTTGAGGTGGCTATGACCACGCATAATCATAACACGTACCATTTGTGGCACAGAGGTATCATTGTAATGATACCCATATATATATCAGACCGCCGATCAAATATCGGTCGTCTATATCAAATTGTTATTTTATTGAAAAATTCTCCATTCCTGGATTTCATTCCATATCTTATCAACAAACGAGTTGCCGCCTAACTTTTTGTATTGCTTGTATAACCGTTCTACATTCTCATATTCATATTGAGGCATTTCTGCATCTTTCTGATATTTGTAATAGACCGTTGTAATACTGTTTCTCAGCAAGCATTTATCTGTTTCCTTCCTGTCTTCAATAAGTTGTTCCTCGTGTTGTTTATTGAGTAATATTTTTCTAAACGGCTTGCATAACAATGCCAAGACTGTCGTTGCACTTATGATGATGGAAAGAATAAGGCTTATTATTTGTAACCAAGCTGGCATATTCTACTCCTCTCGACATACTCCCATAGAGAGGAGCATATCGTTTATTTTTTATTTTCTGCATTATTTTGTTTCAAGATCGCCTTAACTAATCCGTCTTGCGTAATATCTGTAGGTAAATTTAAGGATTGAAACTTCTCTATGATTTTCATCATATCTTCAGGTGTCATATCTCCCATACCTTGTGTGAGTTTTTGAAGAATCTTTCCGAGTTGTCCTGTCATACTATTCGCGGCACTCTTTAACAGCTCTTTCTTGGTTGAAATCAATTCGTTTACTGCCAACCAAATATCGCCCGTATAATCAGCAATCAAACGGTAAACGTCATTAAAGAGCGTGGTGTGGAATAAAATATCACAAACCTTATCCATCGGGTAAGCAAATATCTCTAAATCCGTAAAGTAAGCTATCGTATGCATACGCACGGCTAACTCATAAAATTCAGGTGTATATTTTGTTCCCTCGTCAGTATCTTCAAATACGAAGTTCGCTATATCATTGATGAGGCTCAAACGCCTTGAGTAAGTTATAAACGGTGTAACCTTCACTACCAAATCAACTCCGTTAAATGTGTACGTGAGAGAATACTCATCATTCTTTTTGATACCTTCTAAAATTTCTAAAACCTTTTCCTTTTCCATTATTATTTTTCCTCTATTTCCTTTGCTTTCTGTTTTCTGAGCTTTCGCCCTTCCTGTGCGGTTTCGTATAAAACCCAACCACCGTCAATTTTTGAATATGACATCCATATGTAATCTATGTTGGGATATACATACCAAAACATTTTCCTTTTTATCTTAGCTTGCGGGTCTGCACATCCTTTAATGTCTATAACCTGTTCGCGCCCATCTGTGTATTGAATGGTAAAATCTGCTTTGTAGACAATCGGTTGTATCTTTTTGCCATCTTTGATAAAATCGGGTTGCAAGATATATTTCTTTTGTCTCTCGTAAGATACAATGCTACCATTCTGCATACCAGGCAATATAACATCCTTATAATATCTCATCTCTGCCGCACTATCGAAAATGATGCCATCATATGTGCGCTTTGTCTTGTCGGCACTGACGTTAAATTTACTATTCATCGTAAGTTAAATAGCGAGCTGCCATAATTTAGCAGCTCGCCTTCAAAAATTACTCTTCTTTATCAGCAAGCTTAATATCGAAGAAGTTGCCATCTTCCGCTTCTGACATCTCAAAGACTAAATCCAAGCTCACGGGGTCGCCAGAGCCGTCATGCGTAACACTGTAGTTCGGTCTCACAAATACCTTGTGCGCGGTAATCGTCTCTAAATAGCACTTGCCCTGTTCATCCTTCCAAACGGTCGTACCCTCAAGCTTGTAATAGTTCGAAGCAACGAATGGATCATTCTTGAACGAAACAGTATCCGTAACCTTAGACACATCCTGGTCTGCTAACAATGCCAGAACTTCCATATTGACAAGTTGGGTCGATGCAGTAATGGTTCCCGTCAAGGGATCCTTAAATGCAACTCTATTCACATGTCCTTGCCCACCTGTTGCCCAAGTGATTTCACCGTTCATCTCTATTGCCACGCTGTTGCAAAAATCAATCTTTATAGGAGTTGCTTCCAGCTCACCGATTTTAGTCAATGTGAAATCAAGACCATATCGGTTAGCCATTTTAGTTCCTTTTTCCATATTTTTCTCCTGTTCTGTTAGTTATTTATTAAAGGCTTCATCCAGCCATCCAAATCAAAATCCTTGCCGCCGTAGGTACTATAAATATCGCTCTGTAAATTCATTGCGCGTATGTATCCACATTGGAAAAATTGATCGTAGAATTGAAAGATTGTTAATTGATATACATTTAAAAGGTTATACGAAGGAGATGCCATGCAAAGCTTTGAAATTAAATTTCCTAGTTCCATTCTCTTATCTTTGTTGTCTCTTTTACTCTCTTCCTTCAGGTAATTTTGAACTCTATTCCACGCTTCCTCTGCTTTTTTAGATGTATACTTTGTAGGTTGGGCGCTCTTACCGATGTCAATATAATTAACCTGAAGAATAGCCTCTCTTAAACTTTTAAAGTTCTCTCTGTTTATTTCGCCTATTGCATTATTAGAGTCATCTAGTACGAGGATTTTGCGAGATTGTTCATCCCAAATCAAATGTTCAATAATAAAGAACGATAAACTCTCTAATGCCATATCGTGTAACTCACCACTTAAAAGCATCAGCAAATCAAATTCATTGAGTTTACTATCATTATCAAGGGCGCGTAACCTCTTATTTAAGGTGGTGCGCAGTATTTGTACAATGTCATCCTTTTCCCAAGCTACAACATTAAGATATAAATGGTACCTCTCAATACCTATTCCGTGCGTAGGCTGCAAATCAGATAATCTAGGCTGCCTTATATGTCCAATGTTTGGAAAATATAAGTCATCACCACTGATTAAATCCGCATAAGAAAACTTCATGCGATATTATCTTTTAAATTATAATCAGGCACAGTATAGGTTAGCTCTTTTATGGTAAATCCATTGATTGTGGTCAGTGTTCTTACGGAAGATAATGTTAAATGACCTAACCCCATCAACACTGTCCCATTCAAGATTTTATCAACATAACGCGTAATGTTATCGCGTCTATTACCTTGTAACCCTTTAAATATATTTGTCTCAATTTTCATATAGTTTTTGTGACAAGCCACCGTAACATATACGGTAACATCTTTTATCTTTTGATTTTGTACTCTTTTTACGTCTACCTCAGCCCATACATAAGCTGTTGTTTCTCTAGTGGTATCGTCAACGTATTGGTAGTTGAATAAATTGTTTTGAAGTACGGTATCAAAATCGTCTTCGGTTACACTATCAACCGCCTTGTTTAGTAAAAGCGCAACACACATTTTATCAGATGCGATTTTACTAATCACTTGCGCAGGGAAGTCGACAAGTTGGTCTAAAAATGTTTTATCCAATTGCTACCACCTCCACCGTATATTCTGAACGCACTGTGTCATCTTGCCCGTCATAGCAAGCCAGTGTAAATGTGCTCCCTATTAAATCCTCAGACAATGGTATCTCTACTAAGCACTCATAACTGTTTGGAGTCAGACTAATTCTTGTGTTATCCTTCACTTCCCAAGCTATTCTATTTACTAAATCATCGTCATCATTCGGGGTATCGAACACAATCTTATATGTACGCCTTGACCCTATAGCCAGCGAGGTCTTGCCGTCAATTGTGAAATGTGATTGTTTGGGGGTTTCTTCCTCTGTCCTGCCCTCTGTGGGAGTGATGTAATCACACAGCATTTCAGCGAGAGAATCTACCTCCGGCGCGTATACATCGTGTTTCATCTTGAATGTGAGAAGATGGCTGCCATCTCCATAGTTCCCTGTTTTGGTATCAAGTACGGTTATTTTCCCTACTTCTAAAATAGGTTTGCCATTTTTGTCATATAAGATATCTATAGCAAGGCGCTTATCGACGAATAAGCAATTGGTTTGTTCGTCTCTTGAAATATAACACTTAAAAGAATTATCGGTTACATTTATGGATTTATCCATTACATTAGAGTAAGTGCCATCATCAATTATTCCCCATTTTTGAATAATTTCCTTATCAAAATTTTGATATTTAAATTGATGATTACACATCCATAATTCGCCGTATGTGACACCATATTCATCTATATATAACTCCATACAAAGCCAATTTTCGCCTAATACATATACCCAATCCCCAATACACAATTGATCACCGCGTGGAACGATAACTTTGCATTTGTTGCTGCTTTTTCTTTGAGTTATCAAAGGCTGAGAAACCCCATTCCTTTGTGCGTCGCTTTGATAATTCCCGGTATTCGCCAGTTCGTCAATTGCCTCTTCAGCATCTATCTTGTCTAAACATTTCTCCCAACGTAATGTTCTTTTTAAATATTCTTTATAAGTAGCAAAATCAGTGCTCATTGTCGTTCACCTCTATTGTTCGAGATAAGACGATATCTATATCATGCACGGAATCCAATATAACTTTGCGCCATTTTTTCAAGGTTACATTATTTTGAGCAATATATTGTAAGGAATTAATTATATATAAATAGTATTTATTCTGACCTAATAAAGGGAAAGTTAACATCCCACCTTTAATATTCATTATCAACGTCTCTATATAATCATCAAGATAATTCTCTTCTCCTTGAAGTTGTGCCTCTCGCATCGGTAACAATTTAAATATGTCATCTCTTATACCCGATAGATAAATTCTTAATTGTTTATCCATATATCGCCTCCACATTTAAACTTTCAATGAGCTAACGTCACCATATGTGAAGGAATAAGTATTCATCTTCCCCCTATATTCAAGCCCTATTTCTTGTAGAAGAGCTGTCATAGAATTTAATAAATTCCCCGGCGAATAAGTTGTCCAGTCTTTTGGCAACATTTTATTCTTAAACAATTTGATATCGAGTAATTTACTTTGAAGCCAATAATATGCTACACCGAGAGCTAAAATTTCGATTATCTCATTTGATAAATCAATATTAAATCTTTCGTTTTCTATATCATAATCTGTTAAATCAACATTAACACATTTATGCTGAAAATCCGCAATAGCTGATAATAAATAATGAAGCAAAATTTTTTCTTTTATTGTTTCGGGCGTAGACAAAAAGCTGTAGTCTTTGAATTTAAATACCGCTCTTTCATAAATAGTTTCAAATTCTGTCATGCCACCCTCCTATGGTCATTTATCGTCAAAGTTGGTATCAAGTAATTCACTGAACAATCTAATCTTTTTGCGTGAATCAAGCTGCCCATCTCGAATTAAATCTGCGATAACGTTCCTGAGAATTTCTTTCGTCCCTTCCGACATCAACGAGATGTTACGAGATATTTCCGCGTCGCTCCAATTATGAGCCTCCCTAAACGTGTTGGGATTGATTGCGTTATAATACTGGTTGACTACTAAGTATTTGCAAATGTCCTCAGCTGTGATACGGAGGTCTTCTCCTTCAGCTACTCCCAAAATCAAAACCCATTGATTACTGAAAAATTGGGGCTGTTGCCCTTTCATATCACGAAGTTCACTTATTGGCATTACTTGAATGTCACCTTGTTCTGCCCATATAACTGTTTCGCCGCTTCTTTTATTTACATAGCATAAACGCCCATAAAACCCGCTTTGCACTTTGACCAGTAAGCTATCTGTTATTTTAATATTCTTTTTAGTTGTTGTACTCACATCCATATTTTCCTTTTTCTCCTTTCATTAGTTCTCAAGCCGAGTACCTATTGATACAGGGCTTGAGGTAACCGCAGCTAATTTATAGCTACGGTTTTGTCTTTTTGTTAGTTTGTAATTAGCTAAGCGTGTAAACGCCAAGCTTCTGGGCGCATACAACTGCAACACCCATACTCTGCCCATAGAAATACTCTTGCGTGAGGTCGTTATTCTGGAAGGGGTCGCGCTCACTGAGGATGCTGTCGCCTTCGTTCACAACCTTGATGGGCTTGTCGCCGTCCGCAATAACGTAAAGCTTCGTATTGTCGAGAGCAAACTTGTTTGTGCCCGGGATATGAGCCTGTCTCATCGCTATTATTTCGGTACCGTTGAACATTCCATAATAGCCGAGCATATACTTGTCTTCCTTACCGTGATCGGAAACGTCCTTTAAATCAATCTTGCGGAGTGCCGTCTTGGTGCCATAGATACGCGCTTTCTTGCCGGTCGCCGCCTCAACATGCTCAATCAAGTCAAGCAATTCATCCTCATTATAGGAACCACCCTTGTTATATTCAGAGCCGAGACCCAACGTATCTTTGGAAATTGCTTGCAGCGCAGCATACGCATCCTGATACACTTTCTCTTTATACGCTTTCGCAACGTTGTCGATAAGGGTATTGAAGTCAATTTTACCCGCTAACAGACGAGAAAGATCCTCGTAAACACGGCAAGTCTTCATAACAGTAGGAACGGTCAGAGTATCCCTGTTGTCAATGCGCTGACGTCTGATGCCACGTACACCATCAGCAGAATCCGCAACCACTACAAGGCTGTTAGCCTCGATTTCAAAGCTCTGCTCGTCACCCGCGGGTATGTTCCTGTAGTCGATGAGACCAGCAAGCAGGTCATCATCCTTAAAACCTTCGTCGATGATTGTGGGGATGATTTCCTCAACAAGTGCGAAAAGTTGACTACCGCGATAAAAGGTCTTATGATTCAGCTTCGTGGAACCACCGTTCAGCTCGATAAGAGCATTACGAATTGCCTCAGACGTTTGACCCTCGCTATAGTTTTCAACGGGGAGTCTCTTGATTGCATTTATCATTATACTTTTCAAAGTCGTAATATCTTCCATAAATTTCTCCTAAATGTGTATTCTCTCTACTTTCTTTATAGAGTTTCCTTAATAATAATGTTGTGATTACTCGGCTTTCGCAGCTTTGGGAGCAGAAACCTCAATCACATAGAGATCGTCCTCAACAAGCGCAATCTTACCGATTTCGGTAGAACCGCCAGTCGCCGCTGTAACCGCCTTAAGTTTACCGGCACCATCAAGCTCAACCGTGCTGCCATTTTTGAGGTTATCCTCACTGGCGAACGCTGCCTTGGAAACGCCGAACAAATCACCAGGAACGAGCCTGTAACCGCGCATAATGCTGCCCTTTGGATTAACGAAATCACTTAAAGCAAAATTTTTCTTGTCCTTAACAAGCTCAGGCGTAGCTATAAGAGCAAGGTTAATCAGTTCGTCGCCAACAGCGGGTGTAGAGCAAGCACGCACCTCGCGCTGATTCTCTTCGTATGCACCAACTTTCACTATGGTGCCGTTTTCAATGTCCTTATCGGCGCGGAGCGAGAACAAGTCCTTATCCACGATGGTGCCAGACATATTGTCGGTTCTAACAATTGCATATTTACCCATAATTTTCTCCTTTGGTTTTTAAAGTTTAATAGTCTTTTGACCAGTTTGATTATTCTGAGCGAACAGTGTATGTGTCCACATCTTCATCAACAGTAAATCCCGTTTTTACAAAATTTGTGTTTGCCCCTTCTGCGCCACAGTCTTTAGGATTGAATTTGTGGAATGTACCACCGCTCACTTCAATTTTTGCTTTTCCGTTTTTATAAAACCTATCAATACAATTCAGCACATACTTATAATCATGTGCAGAATCAGCAACGATAGAAAAATCTCCGTCTGTAATCTTGGCTGTTCCGCCTGTTACTTGCACCGCGGTGCAGTTACCTGTAAATGTGCCATCTTCTATAATCAGTTCCCCAGACGTTGCGGGTTCCAATTGATTGTCATCAGTTGCGTACCCGACTTTGAAAACGTAATTGGTTTCGTTCTTCATCGTGCCGCCGCCCTTGACGGTTAGCTTACCTTGTTTAACTCTTATAAGCGAATCTTCTATGTTACCTGTCATTTGCTGCCCATTAAGGTCAAGCGTTACAATAGCATTCGGATTGTCAAGCACTATTTGTTCAGTAACAGGTATTGTTCCATCCAACTTGATAGTTGTCTCTCCATCACCCGCATTGGTAAACGCATTTTGAACATTCTTAAAATTATTCATAGCAGGTTTCGAGGGTTGAGTAGATTTAGTTCTGACAACTTCAATTACGTAAAGCCCATCCTCAATCCCAACAATTCGACCTATAGTAGTTACTGAGGGAGTGGGTTGCGTTTTGGCAATTAGTTTTGTTTTCCCTGCTTGTAATTCAACAATCGAGTTGATTGCAAGATTTTCGGTATTATCAAACCCTTCTTTGGAAATACTGAATATATTACCCGGTGTTAATTTATAGCCGCGTATAATAGATCCTTTTAAGTTAATAAATCTATTAAGCCCATAATATTTATGATCTTTCCCTACTTCGGGGGTTGCAATTAAAGCAAGGTTGCATAATGGTGTATTCGCGGCAGGTGCAGTAGCAACACGCACCTCGCGCTTATCATTGATAAATTCGCCAATTAAAACTATTGAGCCATTTTCAAGATCGCCATTATATACTAATGAAACAAGATTTCTTGCGCCAATTGTATTAGGCATTTCATCTGTTCTTACGATTGTGTATTTACTCATATCATCACCTCTAGTTAGTTCTTAGTGAGGTGCTTTTTCATAAATTCGTCAACCTTGTTGACTTCCTTTATACCTGCCCCGACGGGAATCTTGTAAGATTGGATTTGCACATCATTGCCCGGTTTTGTAACAAATTGCCCACGCAATGCATAGCATTTTTCTCTCAACGCATCGGGAGCGAAATCTCCGAGATGTGCAACTACTTCCCTAAATTGCTCAACAGGTTCAAGGTCGGTAAACTCAGCTAAAATAGCTGCCTTTTCTTTTGCTAAATCGTTTGCCTCTCTTGCATCTTTGTATGTTCTCAGGGTTTCAAGCTCGCCGTCTTTCTCTGCCAATTTCGCCTCATCAGCTTTAGTCAACCATACTAGACGGACACTTTCCTCTTTAGTAAAGTCTATAACTAAATTATTGTCGGCATCGACCGCATACGGAAGACGAACAAATCCATCTGTCCTCTTTGATGGATCCATAGCGTCATAATACTTATGCGCATAAATATATTCATCACTCCAATCAGCAAGGGTGTACCAGATATAGGTCTCAGCGTCATTGTATGTAGCTTTCTCTAGCTCATCATCCATCTTTCTGCTAAGTTCTTTAGCTGTAAGATCTGCCTGGAATAATGTGGGCGTCTCTTCGAGTTGAGGTTCGTCGGGAGTTTTCTCTCCTTTATCCTCACCATCCGCTGCGAACTCTGCCGGCTTATCCTCGATCTCTTCTGCTTTAGGTTTAACAAGCTCTTCCTGCTCCTCGTCGTTATTTACACTCATAGCAAACTCTTGAAACTTTTGTTCCAATACCTCAGGTGTCATATCTTCAGTAATTTCAAACGGAATAGTATCACCAATGCCATATTTACTTGCTATACTATCTATAATTTCTTGTGTCAACAAAGGTCCTTCTCCTCCTTTCTTCTCTTCATTTTTTACGGAGAAGCATTTAGCTATTTCATCCTTCATCTCACTAAACAATAAACTGAAATTCTCATTATCATCAGAGAACTTATACGGTTCCACTCTCGCGGATTTAAAGCAAGGTGCAACGCCTCCCCCTAACAAGCATAAGGCGCTAAACTCAAAATCATCTATGACTTGATAATCCTTGTCTTTATGGTAGCGAGTCGGGAATATTTCCATACTTTGCTTAAAGTAGACTTCGTTATCAATATAAGCCCCTAACAATTCAGGGAATTTACCTGTCCACAAAATTACTTCCGCTACCAGATAATCTTTTTGGATTCCGTCCTCTGTAACTGTTTCAAAATGCACATTATCTTGCATCGGTACTGTGCCATACGGCACTGTAACCGACTTTAGGTGCATGGCACCATCAGCATCATTGCGTATTTCGACGTCGTGACCACCCATAACAACTTCCCCATTGTCATTTATAAACAGATGTCCCACAACGGGGATGTTGTAGAGTGAAGGCAAAGCGCGTTGAACAGCTTCTAAGGTAATCTCAGACTTGTTCGCATTTTTGCCTAATGCTAATATAAAACATTTACAAAGAGTCATTTTATCGCTTAGAGGTTTTACAGATGTGAGTCTTCCCGTAAATTCAAAATTTAATTTTTCCACACCGTCTCCTCCGTTATATTAAAAACTCAAACTATCGCCATAAACCCAAAGCGCCATGCTATAATTCGAGTTTAGATATTTATGTATCGTGTCTATTATTTCTTCTGTGTTTTCAAATACATAAACGTCTTCATTATTTAGTTGTTCTTTAATTGCAACAAAACCGTTGCTTTTGAGATAATCTGATAATTCCTTATCAAATATCTTTACAAATTTGTACTCATTCATCGGTTATCATTCGAGCCGCTATCTCTAGTGGCTTCGCCCTCCGCATCTATCTCGCCGTCACTTAACGTGGGACGACCAGCCTTTTTATCGTCAGAAGTCTCCGTGTAGGTACTTCGCAACGGCTGTAACTTGTCAAACGGTATCAACCCTTCGTTTTCAATATAAGTCAATCCCATCAAATCACTTTGAGAAATGCCAATCGATGCGGCATAGAACGATTTTCCAATTCCGAATGTTGCCGCTTCTTTATAGAGTTGTGCTTTTTCTTCTCGATTGAATACCGTAACATCTAAAATCTTAATCTTGAATTTTATCGAACCTGAAAACCCCAGCTTCAAATATCTGTTTATTACTCTCTCAAATTGCCTTACCAAAGAGAATATCAATGTCTCATCATTCTTTATGGCGAGCTTAGTTACACCAGATGTATCGTTTTCCTGTCCGTGCAATAATCCTGACGTACCGGCAGACGACCAGAAATTGGACGTTGCGTTTGATATGTCATCGACATCATTAACTGACCCTTTGTCCCCAAATGAATGAAGTGTAAACTCAAAGGGAGTTATTGCCAATCCTACTCTGTCACCTAATGCGTTGGCAACCTGATTGTAATACTTCTGAACTGTCTCGAAGTCCATCATCGGAGCGCCTTTACTATCCGTCTGAATCTGTCCTGACAACATCTTATAATTCTTGATTTCAGTCGCAGACTCCTGTAGGGCTTCAATATTCGCCAAAGTATATAAGTTAGGCATAACTGCAGCAAATAATGGCAAGGTAACTCCAGGTAATGAGGCGTCGGCTTTTATACAAACGCTTACATCGACAGGAACCTCTTGCCACCTTTCCCCCGTCGCTTGATAATTCGCATACATTGATGTAAATACAGGCGGGTAGTATGGTAACAATCTAGATATTTTAGTCATATCAACACTATATAGAAAGCTACCATCACATATAGAAGTTATTTTGCAATAATCTGCGTCGAGCTGCTGTATGATACAAGAGTTATTATCGCTGATTCTTACACCATAAAACGCTCCGTCTCTCAAGGCAACTAATATACAATTATATAATACCGACGGTATATCCATCAAATCTAATGCCTTCGTAACCTTCTTGAACTGCTTTTCAAAGTTCTTCCCTACCGACGTGGTATCCATAGACAGGGGGGCTACGATATATGCTCCCGTGTATAACCCTGCATAATACATCAACAATCTCCGATAATGCATGGAAGCAATAAACATATATTGTGATGCATTCCTTAAAGAGGTCTCATTTATTGCTGGGTGTTGTAACCAAGTAATAATATCTTCTTTTTTGTACTGAGAATAAACGATATTTTTTTGAGAAGAGGGATTTTTCGGATCATAAGTCCTCAAGGTAGCTAACTGTCTAGCAAACTCAAGTGCTAGCCTTGCAGTTTGTTCCTTATTCAACGGCTGTCTAGTATCCTTTTTGTTAGCCATTCACTCCTCCTTTAAAATATTGTTTGACCTTTTAATTGTGGCGTCCTTATTTTGAACACCAATTTATCTAAACTCTTTTTCTGTTCTGCCACTATATCCCGTTCGAGTTGTTTGGCGACATAGACGTTGTAACTCAAACTACTATATCTATCCTTCCTCATGCCAGGCTTCTCTTTTATCTTCACTACTCCGTTTCTTGTTTCGTATTGAAGGTTGATTAGTTCATTGATAAGTAAAGAGGTGTGAATATATGGCATTTTTAATTCGGTGAGATCATCAGGTTTTAGATTTTTATATCCATTTAACTCTGGCAGGACGTCATCTGCCGCAAACTCAGAGAGCAGTAATCTCAACCTTTTTTGTCTGATAATTTCTCTGAGACCCAAAGCACATTGTGAGTTAAATTCTGGCGTTCCATATATTACCCATATAACCTTTGGTGCGTCGGGTGTTGTGCATCTACTAGCCATTTCCTCATTATTGCAACACGATAATGCCGGATATGTAACACCATCGTTTTTATCATATATGTCGCCCATAAGCGCGTCGCATACACCGAGTCCCAATCCGCGACCATCTATCACAAGATAATCACAGGCGAACTCGCTAAACAATTTTCTAATTCGAAGAGCTTGGTCTTCCGTCCTTAACCCCTCGTTATTTTCTGTATATGTTATATTGCAATAATATTTACCGTTAGCATCGGGGAGCATTTGATTTAAGAATATTGACGTTGCATCGTTATTATTTTTACGTGACGACATCAATGCAATATCGGCGGATAATATTCGTATCTCTCCTTTTGCTTTTGGAGGAATATAAACTCTCTTATCTGATAACTGCACATTATAAGACGCAGGATAATATGGAAATTTAATGACCCTTGTCCTATCAATATCTTCAAAGTTATAGAACGCCCCATCGCTTTGTTTGAAGAATAGCGCACAATTCTCCATTAAAAACTTTACTTCATTGAAGGTTGACTCGGACATCTTGTCTTCAATATTTTCTCGCTGTAAAATTCTCTCTTTTATTCCGAGTTGATATGGAATAGCACATACAAAATATCCTCTGCCCATCACCATATTTATCGCATAAGACCTGACAAACTCATACGACCAGTGCGACTCATACCAGCAACTGCTACAATATAATTCCTGGGGTCGCTCAAATGGGTAATCATGATATTCGGGTTTATCCAAAAAACCAGGATGTCTTGGTGAAGTTAAGAAGTTCCTTAATACGGTATCAGTTATATTTTTATCTACCCAAACAAATTCGTCTACAATCAGCACTGTTGCCCTATTGTGTCTTGCGGATTCATTAGCGGTAACGACAACAATCCTTGATGTGTTTTTAAAATCAATATATGCTTTTGCAGAATTGTTAATTATTTCCTTTATTTCAAGACATAACAATGGTGAATGAGGCATTAGATTTTTAGTAATTTTATCAATCACCTCTATCGCTTGTTGCCTTGTTTTTGAGGCTATACATATCGTTGTGCCTGGGTATAAAATACATTTTATTGCGCAATAAATTGCAAGAAGCATTGTCTTACCAATACCTCGAGCTGCAAGAAACATAATGTTGACCGAATGGAACATTTGATACAATATGATCTCTTGAAATCGTTTTAAGTTGATACCATCAAAGTAATCCCTCACAAATCTATGAGGATTAGCTCTATAGTACGAAGCCCAAGTGGCAACCCCTTGCATTATCTTTTGTTGCCGCTGCTCTTGTATCTCAGCCTCGCTTAATTGATTTGTATTTAACATCAGTTACCACCGCCCTCTTTGTATTTATCCAACAGAGAGGTGTCAACTTTTTCGTCTACCCCTTCGTATTCTGGGGGTGTCACTGTGTTCTTCTTTAACTCATTCTCATATGCCTCTGCGGCATCATTCTCCACGTGAAGCAATTTGCTCAAATGTCCTAAGAAATATGCGTCAACATATTGCTTTATGTCATCAACATCTTCCCATTCTGGATTAGGCTCAGGAACGGGTCTCTCTTTTTCGAGTTTCATTATGAGCGTGCCAAATGTATCTTGCTCTTTAGTGGCAGGGTCTGTCTTTTGGCTCGGCTTTAAGTTGGCTGAACCTAACAGACTCTGGAATGTACTCATTGCCTCTGCTATTGCTTTTGTACTTCCGTCATTCTTTTGTACTCTTTGAATATTCAGTTGTGCAATACATAAATTTTTGAAAATTTCTTCTTGTGCTTTTGTGTTGCAATCGTGTCGGCTTGTCCAATCCTGATACTGAGTATATAGATATTCATATTCCTCATTATTATACCCTGGACCGAAAAAGTCCATTATCATCCTAAGCCGCTGCTTCTCTTGTAAGGATTCCTCTGTTTCAACTTCATCTGCCTCGATAAGAGACTCTCTGGTTATCCTATCTAGATGCTCCTCTCTCAATGTATCAGAATATGTCGTACCTTTATTCCTAAACTGCGCCATATTCATTCGTACCGGATAGACCAACACTCTGCTTCTGCCTTGATTGTTCTCTATAGTAGCCGCTGAAATCCCTTGATTATAATACCAATCAAACATCCAGCAACAATGCCTTAATGCGTGTTCTTCGTTTCCGCAATAAAACTCTACCAACTGATTAAACAATTCTTCTGCGCAAGTCTTACAAATAGTTGTAAACCCATTATTGCCTTTGAATAAAGGTGAATTAGTGGTCAGAAAGTTAGTCCTCTGGCTCGCATATTCCTTTCCGCAGCAAGAACATTTATAAGTTGTATTAGGTTTATTGGGGGCAGCTATATTGCTCGGTTTTTTTGCCGCTTCTCGCACTGCCTCTTTAGTCTTAATTTTTATATCTTGTCCCATAATTCCATTATTTCAAAATGCCCCGCTAGATATGCGGGGTATGTTTATACATATAAATCTTCTAATTCATCCGAATCGTCAGTTTGAATATAAATTTCCGTAGTCGATGCGTTCTCGTGCCCAAGAAGTTTTTGAATAACCTTTATATCCACATCTTCCTCTGCTAACTGAGTAGCCCGCGAAGATCGCAACTGGTGAGGATAAGCTCTCCTACCTATAATTTTACTAAAAGTATTTTTTGCCCAAGTGTTAAATAATGTTTCACTTACTTGATGAACTCCGCCGCCGTAATTCGTTACAAACATAAATTCGCAATCGTCCTCGCCGCGCACCTCAAGCCACTTCTTAAGAGCCTGCATTGTATTCTCACTAAATAAGAAACGACGCATTTTGCCTGTACTGCCAGCACCTTTACACCGTATCTGATGTGTCTGGTAGTATACGACCTCTACCTCAGACGTCGTACCATCTGGATTTTCAACTTCCTTAGTCTTTTTTACCGGTGTGGCATTTACAACCGTCTTCAGCAGTTGTCTGCTTTCAGCTCTCCTGCATCCCGTATCTAATGTGAACTCAAGATACGCCACTTTTTGCCATTCGCCATGTTCTTTCAACACTGCTATCAAATGAGCGAACTCTTCTTTTGTTAAAGGTTGTTTCTCATTGACTAACGCCTTTGGCGGTCTTTTAATACTTTTATTGATAAAATTTCTAAAAGTAGGATAATCATCTCTATAATAAATCTCAATATAACCATTTAATGAACTTATCGCCGAACGCTTGTTGTTGATGTCCGCCGATGAGCAGCCTCTGTTGATTAACCAATTCTGAAACCTTTTGAACTCAAGAGGTTTGATATAAAGCTGAGACTTATTATTAAGATTGTTTTTTACCCATATAAACCATATCCTTAAATTAGATTCGTACGTGTGCCTTGTCTTTGGAGATAATTCCAAAGAATTATTTATAAAGTCCTCAAGAATATAACGGTTAAATTCATTCACATCATTCCATTCTTTTTGGTCTACTTGTTGTAGTTTTTGCATAAGCCCTCCATTAAAGTGTCGGGCTTTGTACGAACTTCACTACTTCTTTAGGTGGAATGATTATCGGCTCCCCGTCGGGGGTAACTATTCTTTTTGCGTTCCTTTGCACTTGTTTGAACGTACCAAGCCCGCGGATAACCAGATTTTCCTTCTTATCAAACAATATCTCTTTCATTGTGTCGAAAAGTGTATCACATATAAGTTTCGCATCTATATAGGAGATATTTAACTTTTCGGCGTAAACTCTGCTAAAATCTGTGCCGTTCATTTACATACCTCCCATTATATACTGAACTTAAAAGTAGTTTGTTCTACTAATCCCTTACCATCTTCTATCATTAAGAATGTCGCGCCAGGATTTGATGTCTTGCCGATTTGCATTGCAAAGCTGTCAATTCCAATGACGCTGGGGACGCTTATAACATCTTTGTTGACTCCAACAGTTTCAGATGAGAAGTGGTGCGTATGCCCGCCGACCAGTATATCTATATTGGTTTTATACATTGTGGCAAAATTGTCTATAGCCGTCTTAAGGTTCTTTACCTCGCCGTGTATACCCAATATATTAAAACCATATATTTTGTCGAAGATCAACCCGCTCTCATTCTCGTACATCATGAAGTTTGGATTGCCCTCCATCCTAGTCTTGATGAATTGTCTTATGACCTCACTCATGTTGTCGTCAATAAATGTGCCTTTCGGTTGTGAAAGCATCCTAAGCTCACTGTGGTTCCCTCTCGTCATTTGAAACTCAACCATCACATCTTCCGATAAGCGTGTGAGCCATCTGCAAATATAATCGGCATATTTGATAGTGGACTCAACAACTCCGTATCTCAACTTCATCAGTTGCGAAGCTCTCAAAATACCATCTATCTCATCTCCCAATGAAAACACCTTTATCGTGGTAAGACCTTCTTTCTTAACTTTATCTAATGTCATTTGTAAAAGCTCGCCCATACGCTGCATAAATATCTCTGGACTATACTCATTGATGATGTCGCCGTTCAATCCTTTGATTGAAAACTCTGTACCATAGTGAGTATCCCCGAAACAAAGTATTCCTGTTTTTTCATCATAAGACCTGCATAACGGTTCAGGAATTGGCAACGGCTCAAGGTCTTGTATTGCGTCCCTTATGTGCTGGTAAATCAACTCATCTCTAGACTGCTCACGCATTAAACGGTTTATGTCTTTCTTCTCATCACGGAGCATTTGTCTCTCTGACTCCAATGCTTTCTTTTCTGCTTTGATGATATTTATGTATGCTTCTTGCTTGCTATCTTTAAAGACGCCAGCGTCATAAAACTTCTTTGCATAACAATATATTGTTCTATACGTCGAGGAACTCTTATAGGATTTTTCATCGCTCGCAAAATTTTTGTTGATTAAGTCGGCGATCTCATCCCAGCTCAATTCTATTGCGCCCGTCTCTTTCGCAAGACCTAACCTCCAAATATATTCCTCTTCTGTCTCTTGTGGTTTTTTATCAAAATCGAACATTCCTTTTCTTCCTTTAATTTCAAATTTTTCTTAAATGTCACTCTCTCCCCTATACGGCAATTAGTCTCGGAGAATTTTTTTCAAAAATTTCTCATAGAAAATAGCGGATAATCCGTTTCTTTCTGTCACTTGTCTAAAATCGTTCTAAAAAATTGTGTGATAATTTTAGGTGCCATTTTTGTAAAAATTTTCCGGAACTCGCGTAAATGACATGTCGTATAACTGTATTTCCCCATCTTTGGTTTCTACCAATTCTGTGATTTCTTCTCGGCTTTCATTTATCATCTTAAAGAATGATTTATTAGGTTTTCCAAATAATACTTCAAAAAGAAATCTATATATTGATTTGGCATCCTTATTGTCAAGCTCTTTAAGCGTAATATACATCGTGTACTCGGCGTTAGACACTTTATCAACGTCATCAATACACTGCTGCCTTAAGGTTGCTACCTCTCTCCAAATAAGCTTCTTTTCTTCAGGGGTCTTTGTTGTATAGTCTATGTATAGTCTTTTGATTTGGTCTTTGTAGTCAAGTACTGTCTCAATGATTTTATCCCTCTGCTTTGAATAGTATCCCTGCCTCTGGGTCATCTCAGGTTTCTTGACTATATCCATAAAAGGGATAACATCTGCTTTATATTTACGTGCCTGTCTGAAATTGGTCGAGGATATAATTTTCTGCAAGTAATCCATTGCCGTGTCAAAGTACCGGTAGGTTATCTTATCACTCAGTTCGTAGCCGTTTTCAAGAGTAATCATTTTGAAGAACAACGGTTTTTCGACCTGCCCATTCTTTTCCAACCTATACTTATTTTTGAGCCACATTATCTCGTTGACGCTATTGACGACATACTCTTTCTTTGCTTTGTCAATTTCAATACCCGATAACACGGCGAGTTTACAAATATCATCATATAGTGGCATACACTCGTCATATGAGGCTCCGCCGTTGATCTTCTCCCAAAACAAGCTGTTGAGTTGCTGAGATAAGTTGACTATCTCACCTATCTTATTTACGCTAGTCTTGACATCAAGATTGCTCTTGTGAGCATTATTGTATAATCTCTTCGTCCTTTGTGCCTCTACGAATGATGTCGGGACTTTGAACCGCTCGTAGTTTTCCTCCGCTGCCTTTATAAGAATATCGTTATCCGTAAGCAATATGCTATCACTGTCATAGTCGCAGCCATTCAGTCTTTGTTGGATGTTCTCTCCTATCGCATTTACACAAACGATTTCATTAGTGAGGTTGAAATACTTATCAATTTGGTCATTCTCTACATTTTTGACTAAGAGTATGTTACCCATTGTAATGTGAGGACTCCGCGACCCTAACACCGTCTTTCCATACTCAAATTTTCTACAGTGTATCGCTCTGTTACCAATCACACTCTCACCGCAGAATTTCCCGATCGCTTGTTGTAACAACTCAATCCCATTGCCGAGCAGTGTCGCATAGTTGCCGTGTAATAAGATGTGTCCCTGCTTAAGATTTCTTATAAATCCTCTTACTATATCGTTTCTAAAATCAATATAGAGCTGAGTATTGGCAAATTTATTATTGATTCCAAGCATCTTAAAGATAATATCATTCTTTGATTTCAAAGGGTTAGGCTCTATATCATCATCCTCTATCCGGAACGGATATCCGATATGATATCTAAGAACGTCGGGGTCGCTTCGGACAAGACCTATATAATCTAATGACGGAGCTAAAAATCTTTCTACATCCGCATACTTTAAGTGTAAAGTGTTGATGAGCTGGTAATGGGATTGCACCATTCTGCCGTCAAAGTAATGCGTCTGTTTTTCAAATTTGACTACTCCAAATACGGGTTGTATATTGTCAAGCCAGCCGTCGATTGTGCCGAACTTCAAATATTTGATGCTGCTTGGTGTGGTGATGAGTTTTATCTCATTTACGCTCTTGGCTCTCGTATATCCGTTCAGTTGCTCGACCGAGACAATGCCGTTATCAGCAAACCACTCTTGGATGTTTGTATTAAAGGCGCAAGTCTTAAAGAAACGGTTTCTCAACAGCAGCATACCTTTGTCGGAGTATTTGCCGAACTTGCTCGCGTCCATCAAGGATTCACCGTCCCAAATATTGTTGACTATCTCGGCTTCTTTCTCCTCGGCAACCAATCGTCCGTTATTTGCCTCTACCACAACAACATTGTCTTTGAAAACGCTCTCGTAATCATCTACAATGAGGATTTCGTTTGGTTGGATTTCCATCGTGTCGATAATACTACTCATCGGGAGAGATATATAGGCTTCCCACGCCGCCAAGTCGATCGGGTCATTCTCTTTGATGTCTAGCCCGCAAGCGTCCCATTTTTTCATCTGAGGAGCTATACTTTTTTGAACAAATAAGCATTTCCCTACTCGGCTACTTCCGCTACTCCTTTTATAGCGAACATACTCGATGCCATCACACACAAACCCGTTCTCATACAGATACTCTCTTAAGTCACTCCGTGATAGGAGCGTAGGAATGCTCCCAGATAAAGCATAAAAACCGTCAGCGAACGCGAAGCAATCGCCAAGCAAATCGGTCGGCAACGGATTTTTCACCTCGACGTTTGTCTGCAGCGCAATCAGCTCTCCATCCTTAAGATATACACCATCATCAAAATGGCAGTCCTTAAATTCATACCCCGCCCTTATGTATGTATTCTTGCCGAGCATATTGAATAGTTTGTAAGAGTAGTTAAATTCTACATTGATGACAACTTGGGTAAATCTCTTTTGTCCGGCTACGAAATAAAAGTTCTTCTTGCGGGTCTTTTTGTAATGCTCTTCTTGGAGCTTCATAGTATCAAGACTCCAATCGAGAGTGTTCTTAAACTTCTTTAACAGAATGTTGCCGTCCGAGGAACGTATCGAATATCCATCTTCATTAGGTTTGTTCAAATGCATTGCGGCATAGATGTCTTTTGCCTCTATAGATAAAATTTTAAATGAATTGTTTATGATGAGTACCTCCGCCGTTATCGGCTTTCTTCGATTTGTGAATTGTATTCTTCTATATTTTCTTCTAATACGTTTTCGTAGTATTGATAGTCTAAATTGTCACTATATACGGGGTCATAATCCGAGCAAGGTCCTTCTTTGCTCTTACATATATCGCAGTAATAGCAATTACCGCAGTCTCTACTTTTGCTATATCTTTTCATTTTGCTTACTGGTTCCTTTGTTCTTTTTGGGGATTTTTTTCATAGGATTCATTTTTTTCTTTTCTTCGTCTCCTTGATAATATATTGGTTCTAAATCCTTACCTTCGGCGAGGTTATCTATCCAAGTCCGTAGCAAGTATCTCATTCTTTTACTGGGGATGTATATCCACACTTCCTCCCCCTTCCTTATCGCCGATCTAAATATCCACTGTATCAATACGGATAGCGCGTACATATCCTGATTGACATCCGATACTCCAACTTTAAGCAGATAGTTCTTTACCCACGGCTGAATAAATACATTCAGACAATAAGCTAATTTATGCTTGTTCGCGTAGTCATTACTCGCCCTTTTGTTAAACACTATGAAGCTCGAAGAGTACCCTTTCCCTTTTAGGACATTGCGGCATCGGTTCAAAGTAGTCCACATCTTGTCGTCGTTCGAGGAATTTTCTTTACGAAAATAATTGTAGAGGTTGTTCTTGAGTTCCTGTATTGCGGGGGAATTTGTCTTTCGATTCTCACGGTCAAACCAACTAGCCGATAGAGAGAATTTGCCGTTACCTATTCTGTTATACTTCTCATTAGAGCAGATATGGATTTTATTCCGTAAATCTATCTTCCTATCCATTTTGTCTATTGGACAAAACTCGTAATCAGTACCGAAGACGTGCCGGGTCCCTATATATTCATACCTTATGTCGTTAGCATCAAAATAGGATTTTAACAGCTGAGCGTCAAAGAGGTAAGTTAGGACATAAGCGTCTTGAAAGCAGTTAAAGACATCAATGGGTATTACCCAGAAAAAGAATGAGCCGTCATAGTCTATAAGGTTCTTCGACTTCGACATATTCATAATATCACTAAACAATACGCCACTATACTCATCATCGTTCCACAGGATAGTATCGTCTTCCCTACGGGCAACATTATGTCTGACCAATAAGTCTATATCTCCGCTATCGAACTCCAAAGGTTGAAAGAGGTCTATTACCTCATCGAGTATAAGAGTGTAGTTATTAGCTCGTATAAGGGATTTTGTCTCATCTGTATAATTGGCAAAGAGCGCATGCGTGCTAGCTATATTTACCCCCGAAGCCAGTAAGGAGTGAAGGTCATTGAGCTTCGAGTATCCATTACCAAATCTCCTTTCGGGGGATACAAAGCTTGCAGTGCTGCAAGACCTCTTGATTCTCTCTACCTCATCCAGATACGGGGTGATGAATATATACTTTCTATCGGGATTGTCGTTTATCAGCTTTATACAAGATTGGGTCTTGCCCGAACCACACAAAGCGTCGCAAACTTTGACTGTCATAAACTCCTAAAATGCAAAAATTTTAATGAAATTTTGAGAGGTAAAAACCCATTTTGCAACCAGGGGGGTTGCATTTTGATTTTGAAATGTCCGATACTCCGCCATTTTCAGGCGCAGGTCTTAAAGGGAGTGGTGGGGTGGAAGGATACTTTTCGATGGTGTAGATCTGGCTCCCTAGCGGGAGCGCCTTATGGCACATACGGTCGGGGCTTGGACTCTAGCGCGGAGCGTAAGAAAGTATGCAGGATTCGCGCAAGTAAGGGAGTGATGAAAATAAGATGAAACTTTTGAAATAGTATATATTGTATTATATATATTATATATTTTATATATTATATATAGATATTAACATATTTTTTTAGAAAAAGCAAATAAAGGTGCCATCTTTTTTCGAAGTGTAAATCTTTTTTCTTTTTGTTTTTTCTTTTTTTATTTTTTAATAAGCATATTGAATATAGTATGCATACAAATATACGCTTCTTGTCACTATAAGCGTTTATATGTTCTATTGTCCTATATGCACTAAATGTTCATCTGGTTTTATATGCGTATAAATTTTATAATACTATATGCGTTATATCTTTTATCATAGTAGACGTATGATATATGCTTTTCTTTATATTATATTAATATTATATGCATATTGTATTATATATGCTATTTATATGCATATAGGATACTATTTGCAATAAGTATGCATACTGTATTATATATGCAATAATATATACCCTTTAACTTCAAGGTTTCCCTAACTATAATAAAAATAAATAAGCACCGATCTCCCGAGAGTTTCAACTTCTTTTATACCCGCGGGGTATGAGAACACAAGTATTTCTAAATGCCAATTATACCGATGTATGGATATTTTGCCGATAAAACTCTCGAAGAAAAATGCTAGGTTTGAGGAGGTCGGGAAAAGTTAGCTTTTCGAGAGTAGGAAGGGATGACTATAGGCTATTTTTATTACTATTTACTTACTTTAGTGTAAATAACCCCCTACCCCCAAGGCAAATGCTAACTACGCAAAAAAGTTAGCATTTACTAGAAGCACGAACCTCGTGGACAGCCCATCGACAGAGCCTTGCCTACGATAAATAAATTTATCGTGTCCCTCCTCCCTCACTTCCCCTCAACCCTCCCTTCCCCCACACCCTCTTCCTACACCCCCTATAGTCCCCCGCAGCAATCTACCCTCGCCGACATCAAGAAACAATTATTCCGCGTGCGTGTAGTTATATATATAAACTATGGGCATAGTATCCCCTACCCCGCCACGGAGCAACTTCGTTTTGTGCGGATAGTTGGCAGACCCCCCGCCGAGAGTGCCAAAAGTAGGGGGAAGGGGGACGCGCGCGAGGCAAGGCGGCAAAACGGGGCGGAATGAGAGGGGGGACACCAAGGAAGGGGGGAGAGCGGGCAGGCGCGCGCTACACCCGATGCGCTACATGCGCTACGCCACCGCGTGAGCCGAAAATTTTTTGCAAATTTTATCCCCAAAGGGGATACTTTGCTTTGCTCCGCCCTGCCCCCTTGACAACCGCGACCGCCCTGTGATACAGTGCTGTCAACGGCGAGGAAGCCCCGACCGAGCTGTTAGAAAATACTAACTACGGGGAAAGGAAAAGAGTATGAAACTCGACAAAATCTTTGCAGCAAACACCGACAACGCGATTATCACAGTAGACAATCTTGATAAAGTATCAAGATTTATCGCCGTGACAGCCCTCACTACTATTCGCAAGAATAGTAGTGCGTCGCAGTATCTCGCAAAAAGCACCCTGCCCCTCGTGGACAGGCTGCTGTACAGTATCATCTTCGATGATACTGCGGGCGAGGGACTTGACATCGTAAGTGCCTTGCATTGCGTACTCTTCCCACTATGTGGGAAGAGCCTGTTCACAGATTTCGTCCCCGAGGACGTAGTCCTCGACGACGGTTGCGGACACACGTTGCTTGCCAAGGGCAAGCGGCGCGAGAAACGCCAAGACGGTAGTCTTGGCGAGCTTCCGCGGCTTACAATCTGGCGCAGTGCTTTGCGCCTCGTAAACACTATCGTGTTTACGAACAAACGCGAACTCAAACATACTTGCTACCTCGAAGAGGTAGCAAACGACGGCAAGTTGGTCGGGTACATAGCCATACCCGAAGGGTATGACTATGGCAGTGCAGATGAGTATCGCTGGTTGGACTACGTTGCCGATGCTCTTTGCTCTACGAGCAAAGAGAAACGGTTGCTCAAAAAGCTGTACGGCGAGTGCCTCACTATAAGTGAGGCAGCAAGACAGATGTGCATAGGCAAGTCAACCGCCGTGAAAGCCATCGCCAAGATACGCAAAGCGTATCTTGAAAAGTACGCCGACTTGCAAGCGTGTTCCCCCCTCGTGGACGGTCTCATCGAGTACAGTCCCACGATAGTGGGACTGCTCGATGACTGACGGGGCACGCAATAAAAATAAACTTCCCTTAGGGGAAGTTTATTTTTTTATTATACGCGCATACATATGCGCACACGCGCGGGTTGGTATCTTTTGACGTTACATAACAAGCGTAAATATTTATTATATATCGCGCGGGTTGGTATTCTTTTGCGCGTAACGTGATTGTAAGTATATAAGTGTTTGATAGTAACAAGCCGCCGTGGCAAGACACCGCCCCCCGTAGGGGGCGACACCGCCGTTTCCCTTACAGGTGACGGCAACGGCAACACCGCCGTCAACCGCAACGCCGCCGTCTTGCGTGTGCAACGCAAGCGTGGCAAGACACCGCCCCCCGTAGGGGGCGACACCGCCGTTTCCCTTACAAGTGACGGCAACGGCAACCGAACAAGGAGGAATGTGTATGGCAACAGGTTTCTATGACAAGCACGGCTCCCCTATCAACTACGGGGATATTGTGCGCATCGACTTTGACAATATCCCTATCGCAAAATTGCGGGGGCGGCAACCCTATTATGCGGTTGTCGAAAAAATGCAAGCAATCCGCAACGGGTTCAAATGTCGCTACATACAACCCGATACAAGCGGGTGGCTGTACTATGACGATATGAATGACCCTATCGTCGAGAATATGGAAGTCATCGGATTATGATATAAGGAGGGTACGATGTATAAGTACAAGTATCAAAACAAGACCACAGGCAAGTGGTC
The DNA here is from genome assembly GCA_947589475.1 of uncultured Clostridia bacterium. Classification (GTDB taxonomy): domain Bacteria; phylum Bacillota; class Clostridia; order Christensenellales; family CAG-917; genus CAG-475. The sequence goes on along the minus strand of CANQBO010000001.1, from coordinate 58,103 downwards.
GTCCCGGTATGATACCGCAAAGCAATGGTATGAGGCAGGTCACCACGTGGACATATACCGCGGCAATGAACTTATAGCGACTATGGGGTGATATATATACCCCGATACATAGCCTCACCATAGGGGGATAGCCTATGGGGTGATGCCTACCAACAGGCAATGCGGACGGCATAGCGTCCCCAACCAACTATGACGCTAACGCATAGCGACACAAATGCGTCCTCACAATTGCGGGGCATACTGCTTATGCCCCCTCACGCACCCAAGGCAATGCCTCCACGTGGCGGGTGTGGATACCCAACCAAATTGCCAAATGCCCTATGGCATCACCTCTGCCATCACGTATGGTATGTTTTGCAATCACGTAGGGATAGCCGACTATGCACAGCGATAGAATATGCACAGCGTTACCTTGACGTATAAGGCGTCGGTTAAGCCGTATGGGGGTAGACCTGCGGCGTGTCGGATAGTGAAAACGGCAACAGGCATTGCGCTAAGCCTAAGTACGGCTTGTATGACAGCGCGGTTGTAAAAGTTATGCACCAACAAGCATACCCTTTTAGCCATCGCATAGCGCATGCGACTCAAGTAGTTGTATTGCGTGATGACTACCAAAATGCGCCAGTCGTGGGCAACAAGTAAATTCAAGTAATTTTCCTTGCATTTGCGTTGGCGATGCGATAACTTTTGCGATTAAACAAAACATAAACGTCCCTTGACGTATCATAGCTCCCTCTGTACGTGACGTATAGGGGGAGTAATGCCCACAAGGACGAGCCTCCCCGTGGCGTGGGCGGATTATAACCAATCGTCTAAAAAAAATACTCAAGGAGTGTTTAATTATGACAGAACAACTCACAACAATCGAGCAAGCCAAAAACGCTTATGATGTGGCACTTGCTGCCGCAAACGACGCGCTTAAAGCGTCACCCGTCAACCGTGAGGGATATGACGAGGCAATAAAGCAACTCAAAGCAGCCGAGGATGCTTATGCAAAATTCTCTGCCGAGCAACTCTATGAGGAATGTGCCAAGCTGGAAAACCCCATAGTCGAACTTGTCAAGCGTTACGCTTACCCCACTATTGGGCATAAAGAAGCGACCAATGACGACGGGGTTGTGGTATCGTGCGAACCCACGGAAAAAGAGCGTCAAGTCGACCTCTTAAAATTCTGCAAGATGGCGAAGCTTGACACCGATTGGCAGTATCCTGTAAGCCGTTTCAATCAGCTTATGTGCTTGCGTGTCGCAAAGGCAATAGGGGTCAATCCTAACGATATTGCCAAGACATACTATCTCAAACAAAAAGTGCGTGAGATAGATATGGGCGGCACACCTACGAGCAATACGCAAGTATGCAAGCTCTTGCAAGCTCTCATCAACGACATATTGCCCAACGAGGATGAGGATGGCAGCCTCATCTATAAGTGCAACAACCACGACGTCACGTATCTCGACAACGTGTATGCCAAGAAGGACGCCAAAACGCGCCTCACATTGCGCGTTTCAAACGACAGCTTCCTGCGCAGAATACTTGTCGATATAATGTACAGGCTTGTCACAAACAGCCACTACAGCGTCGATGGGTTCAAGAGGGTCAAAGCGTGACATAAACGCGCCATAATATACATCCTCCCGCGAGGCGTGGGTTATGCTCACGCCCCTACGCACCCGATAGGCAAGCCTTCCCGTGGCGGGTGTGTTTTCACTAATTGCCTAACGATAAGCGGCACCGTGGGATTTAGGGAGTTCGCTTCCGGTCCCCGCCTACATATATTCCTCCTTATTATGCCCGCCTCAATGGTGGGCTATGGGGCTGTTACGGTTTCGACAGACGATAAAGCCTACGATGGAAACGTCTGTAATAGGGTTCAACTCCCTACGGCTCCACCAAACGTAGGGCGTGCTATATGCCAACACCCTCACCTTATTCCCGCTTCACGGTTGGAATAAGTCTATCAAAACGCCGCGCGGTCTATGATAGCGGGTTAGCGTTTATCCTGATGCCAAAAGCGCAAAAAATCTTTTATGTGAGGGGCAGTCCTAATGCCTATAGTAAAGGAAATAACAATCGACGAATATTTAAAGGAATTGGCGGCACGACAAGCGGAAGATGACGCGAAAAACGATCCGTGTTATTTCTGCAATCGTCCACTGTGTTACGGCTGCAAAAATAGCTGTTGACAATTTTATATAATCTACTTATAATAAGCATATGAACTACTACAAATCGCGTTGTCGGTAGTTTCATACTCTGCCAGCAATGGCACGGCTGGGGGATGCGCCGAAAGCTCCCCTTCCTTTTGTTCATAACGTTATAGACGTTATCTATAGATAGCTAAAAGCTGTCACTTAAAATCTAAATATTTTATTGTGATGGCTAAGGCTTCGCTCCGCTAAGGTCATCGCCAAAGGAGAAAAATGAAAATAAATCCAAAAGATGACTTCTCAAGCTTTATGAAAAAATTGCTTGATTCAAAACCTGCAATGACCTATTTTGTTCTCAATAGAGATAAAAAGGATTTAATTAGCGTTTCAGCGCAAACAATCATAGATATTGTTTGCCGTTCCGTGGATGATTTAGAGATACAAGTTTCTCCTGATGAATTAGTCGGGACATCGCTTGAATTAACATTTATTCTCGGAGATGGTGAAACGTTTGGTATCCCGCCGACAGTTGGGAAAAGATCTGACGATTTCAAAAACTTTTGCGCTGCCCTATCAGTTGCAGATTCTTTTGATGCTTATCCTCGTACTGATGGAAAGTTTCAAGTAGATATTTCATATCATCAAGCATTTCATCCGCTGACTAAAAAAGATAATTGAGTTCAGCACAAAATAAACTTTCAATAAAATGACCATTTGATAGACATCTCGTTTGAGGTGTCTATTTTTATGATAAAAAACTATATTAAAGGAGCGTATAATATGGAAAACATTGTAAACATCGAAACAGCATCACAATTCGAGAGGCTTGTAAGAGCTTATAAGCACCTGACAAAAGTGCTTAAAGAAGTCGATGAAAAAGGTCGTTGCGTTGAAAGAATGGGCGCAACTGGAGTGGTTATCGTCATCAATAAGGGCGATGCTCTCCATTTGCGCTATCAGTCGTTGCACGCCGAGTATGCGGAGAAAATCAACTCCTACAACATCACACATACCCCGACGGCGACGGCGTAAAAATATATGTCACTTATATTTGACTAAATAAAAATCAGATGATAAAATGCCATTACATTAAATTGTTTTTCAATTTTTGTAGTGGCATTTTTATACATCTAACAGGAGTTAAATATGAAAATAACGCCGAAATGTTCTTTTTGTGAGACGCTTGGCTTAAAGCCTCATTGCAACAAATGTCATATGACGGCTCAACAAGGAGATGTTAGGACTACACCAACTGCATTTTTCGATACACACTTAGACTTCGCGGATATGTTGAGGGATATTTGTGATGAGGAACACCCTACGAAATACATTGCTGGGGACCATTATCATTTCTACAATAAAGCGGGCATTTTAAATGAACTTATATATAATGGTGAAGGCACAGATACTGACGAAGATGGAGTTTACTCTCCGTGTTTCACATTACCTATTGATGGAATTCTGGTCCATATGAATTTAGACGATACGAACATAGGTGGTTATAACCGTTCATATGTTCGAGAAGTTATCATTCCACAAATATTAACCCTTTTACCAGACAATATAGCACAGTATTTAATCCCTGTTAGAAAATTAACAGTTTGTCCTATACCTGGTAGGGTTAATAATCTTGTAGAGACGTTTGAAAAAGCGTATCCTTATAGCGAGGTAGAAATTTTTGGGAAAAACGACCTTTCTTATTGTGGCGAAGGAACACAGTATGAAGTATTTAAAAAATATAATTTTGATCATCTCGGATTTCCACCAGGAGAGTATTGGCTACGTTCTGTTTATATAGGCGATAACGAGAGTTATTGTTTTACAGATTCATCAGGTGATAGAGATGAAGATTTTGCGGGTGAATATCATAAAATAACTATCGGATTAAATTTCAGATATAAATCGTAAATTTGCCGCGTTTGCGACAAGAGAGGTGATATATGAGATATACGATATGTATACAAGAAACAGTATCTGACTTATTTGAAGTTGAAGCCTCATCACAAGAGGAAGCACTTGAAATAGCGGAGGAAAAATACGACAAAGGTGAATTTGTTTTAGAACCCGGCAATCTTGACGATAAGCAAATGTGTATCTTCGCACCTCTACAACAAGTCACAGATTGGCGAGAATTTTGATGATAAGAGGCATACATCAATGACAAATTTAGAATATATAATAGCAAGTTCTAGAATTTACCGCTTCCCTCCTCTGCAGACCCCACCACACTGCGTATATCGCGGAGACTTTAGAGGAGAAACCACGACCGATGACGCAGCTATAATCAAGGAAGTTGAATGGCTACGCAAAACAAACACTCAAATCAAGGAGGGCTAAGCATAGCTGGTACTGCAGCGGGTTGCTAATCCGTTCATCCTAATTTAGGGTGCAGAGGTTCGAGTCCCCTGCCCTCCGCCAAAGCCCAATGGTAGTAATGTGTGTTAAAAGGGCTTTTTGACCAGAAGGAGCAAATGTTTCGCCACGTCGGTAAAAGGAATAAGTATGCGCGGTTAGCTGACCTTAAAGCTAATATAAAAACGGTGGTGAAATGAAAGGTATGCAACCTCCGTTTATAAGCACGAGTTGATATTTTTTGGATTTATTAGACGTGTGTGGAAAAAGGTTTAAAGAGGCAATGAGCCTGCATACGGCAGTAAGCCTTATCATTCCGAAATAAGAAAACCATTATGGGAGAACGGGAACAAAATCGGGGCGTGGCGGAATAGGCAAACGCAACGGACTTAAAATCCGTCGGGTATTTCCCCTTGGGGGTTCAAGTCCCCCCGCTCCGACCAACCTATAAATTACCAATAGGTAATAAATAAAAAAAGGAGCAAAACTATGCAAATCAAAATTTTGAACAACATTATGGTTGTAACCAGCGCACTTAAGGCAAGCGACATTCAGACCGCGAAGGCTCTTTGCCCTCAAGAACTGAAGGTTAAAGACGACAAAGGTAACGATAAATTCACGCTCGATCTTTCTAAAGCTCCGTACCTGCATGCAAATGGAATCGGATTTGTGGAGGGCGCGAATGGTGACACCGCCGTTTATCAAGAGGAGCTTGCCCCCGCTAAGGGTGTTGACCTCAAGCAAGCAGCAGTCGAGAGGCTTGCACCGGTTGCAGATTATATCAATGCAATTGAGTTAGCTCTTCCTCATGCTCTTGCGGAGGCTTCTGCAAAGCGCACAGCTCTTGCGAACCTTGTGACGCTCGTAGATTAACGAACGTCAATTGGCAGCTCCACATATGTTGGGCTGCCAATCAACCAAAAAAAATATTTGAAGGAGAATACATATGGTACAAGTCAATATCGAAACCGCGCAAACATCGCGCACCAATTCTTTTGAAGCTACATCGACTCCGAACCAGATTTTCCGTTCTTTGGACATCACGGTTCAGAAGCACGTCGTTTATGTGGACGGCGCGACATTATCTTCCGAAGACCTTGACAAGACGCTTGAAAGCCTCGGCTATGGCGAAGGTACAACGATAAGCTTTTACATCGTTCAGAAGGATAAAAACGCATAAAGGAGATGATGGCAATGACTGCCCAAGTAGACTTTTCAAAAATTTTATCCCACGAAGCTAACACCTTCTTCGGGAGCAATAAATTCTCATATTTAATGAATAGCGAGCTTTTAGAAGCTACCCTGAGATATATCGCTATTAAAGAGTGTGACGGCGATTTGTCGAGGTGCGACTCCCTCATTTGGCACGACGATGGAACACAGGAAAAAATTTTTGGAATTTGTTATGACCCAACGTTGAGTTATCCAGGCGAAGGATGGGAGTCCTTAAATGTTTTGGATAACGATGAAACAGGGCGGTCATTCGCCGTCGATAAATATCTTGAAAATTTTGATCGACGCCACAACGTTCCCACCCGCTGTTATTATAACCCTGCCAAAAAAGCTACGAAAATTGTGATTGCAGAAGCTACGACAACCCCCACATATATTCAAGGTGTCTGCACTTCCCTATTCTGGTTGCTAAAATGGATTTTTAATTCGCAAGAAAAAATCGACGAATATAAAGATTTTTTCAAAACAATCAGTCTGCTGGGCAGCAAAAATATAGACAAATCGACTGGACAGTGTATGGGTGACCTTGCCGCCATCAGGCTTTCTGAAGTTTTTGGTGGAATTGTTGAGAATTTGTGTTTCCAAGAATATGCATTTAAGATGAGCCTTAAAGGGTGGGCATATAATGATATTGAGAACAAAAAGAAGAAATGTGAGAAGCAAATTCAAAACTATTTGGATTCGATTCAAGAATATGACTACCAAATGCGAGACGCTGCAAAAAAATGCAACGAACAACAGCAATTATTATTGCTATACGACACCATAAGCAAAGATGACAACTCCGTGTATGATTTCTTTGCTTCTATTAAAGAATGTGAATTAGTTGAAGTCGATAATTCAATTCTTGTTTATAAAATCAAAACTCAATTACGATACTATGACGAAGATGAGCTTGAGAATATTATGAACACTAAGCTCAGCTGGTATGCAAGATACTCGGAACTAGCAAAAGCTGTTGTAAGAGGCTTGTTTAAATATAAATATGGGATGTTGAATACCTATGCGGTATTTGGATTAGAATCCATAACAAATGTATCAGCGTTTGGAGAAAGTAGTGGATATTATGAACCGGAATACGAAGAGAAAAACGCCATACCAAATACTCACATTTATTATTATAGATGCCTTGGCACTAATGCATCCCAAATTACTCAATTGATGGCGAGAGGTAACTGGAAAGGAGCAATCATGCAGACTATATACGCCACCCAAAATATTTCATTTGGAGATGGCACTGTGATGACAACCTTTGGAGTGTATATTAACAAGCATCTTAATGATATTTCCTGTATCCAGATGGATGATGGGCGATTGTTGACATTCAACGAGTTTGGTCAATATGTTCTCAAAAAGGAGGCAGAGAATGAGTAAACCTTTTATATTCGAGGATTACATACCTATAAATCGTCAAATTCTTTTTGACGGTAAAATATCAATCAATATCCCCGTAGACGAAAAAGATAAAGCACAGTTAAACTTCACAGAAAAAGCGTGGTATAAAATGATGTCACTTGTAGCGAAGTTCCATTCCGAAGTTGCGTGGAGAGGAATAGTCGAACATACGGACAAAAATATTTTCACTGTAAAAGACATCATCATCTACCCACAAAAAGTCAGTGGAGCTTACGTTGAAGGTGATGAGCAATTTTTATTCAACAACTATTCTCGTGAAGAGCGTAACGTTATGAGGCTTCACGGACATAGTCATAATGATATGGCACCCTCCCCTTCTTCGGTTGATATGTCACATAGAAGGGAAACCTTGGAGGCAATAGGAAGACCGTTCGGCGACGAAGATTTATACGTGATTTTTATGATTATGAATAGGTCATTGTCTATAGAGGCAACAATTTACGACGTGACAAATAATAAACTCTATAAAAGAGAACCTGCGTTCTTTACAGAGAACAACGGCGATATAAGCTTAAATATTCTCTATGAGGACAACGAAATGGAGAAATTTATAGCCGACGCAGATAGTATGGTCACGGAGTTCAAGCCACCAGAAAAATCATCAAAAAAATCTTCTACACCAGTTGGTAAGGTACAATCTCAATATTACGATAACTACGGTATTTACGGAGGTTATTATGGATTTGACTAAATCAATAGAATATTTCGACATCACAAAAATCAAAGAACGTTGTCACATTATCGGGTGTGGCTCGGTCGGGTCAACAGTAGCGGAACTTCTTGCAAGAGCAGGAATTGAACGCATATCACTGTATGATTTTGATGCCGTCAGTTCACACAATATTGTCAATCAGATGTTCTTTGAAAAAGACATCAATCGTTCCAAGGTGGACGCGCTTAAAGAGTTGATATGCGCAATCAATCCAGGCGCACAGTCAAACATAAAGACATACAAAGACGGCTGGGTACCCGGTACAATGCTCAGCGGGTATGTGTTCTTATGCGTTGATAGTATTGAGCTTCGGAAACAAATCGTTGAGGAGAACATTCCAAACCGCTCAATTAAAGCTATGTTCGATTATAGGACGAGCTTAGAAGAGGCGCAGTATTATGCTTGCGATTGGAGCAACATAACCGCAATTGAGCAATTTAAGGCTTCTATGAATTTCACAGATGAAGAGGCTGCCGCAAATAACCCTGTAACAGCTTGCAACATCTCTATAGGAGTAGCGCCCACAGTAAGAATCATCTGCGATTTAGGTATGGGTAACTTTATGAATTTTGTGAAAGGTCGCGGGATGAAAAAAATGATCATAGCGGCACCGTTTGTGCCAAAAATAATAACAATGTAACAGCACACCAATAAAGTTATTTTCTAATGTTTATTAGAAACCTCGGATTAAATCTTAGGTAGAGGATTGTCAGAAGCAAGGCACACGCCGCTGGAGCAAAAAAGCTGCAGGAATTAATGCCGCCAAGAGAAAGTCAAGGAAAAAGAGCGCGACAACGGGGTAAAAGGTAGGAGGTTAAGAAGAAATTCACACAATCTAATTAGACCAAGTAATCCTTGCTAAGCAACTGATAACCAATTTCGATAGCACAGCAAAATCGGGAAAGAAAAAAAGACTCGATTCGGAAAGATGCCCACACACAAAATGGTTTATTGGTAATGGAGAGTAATTATGATATACATAACTAACCCTATTTCTTGTAAGCAAAATCAAATATCTTTTGATGACTTCTTTAATGGCAGAAGTGCTATGCAAAAAGAAGACACAATGGACACTATCACATATTGTCTTGATAGCGTCCCAGAGCAATATGCCTCAAAATTCTATGTCCCCACGGTAATAGCAAAAATCCAGGATTTCAACGAGAGATGGAAAGATTTGATTGCTATGGAAGATAAGAATCCTTTATACAAGCCCGGAAAAGTTCCAAAGAAGAACGGTGGATGGCGAGATATTAAGGAGCCTATCCCCCCTCTCACATTTGCGTTATCGGAGCTTAAATATTTGCTTGAAAGCACATTTAATGCAAATAGAATATATCATACAACGGCATTTGCATACATTAAAAATCGTTCGGCAATACAAGCGGCAAGGCGCCATAGTTCATATCCAAAATGGTTGCTAAAAATTGACATGCACAACTTCTTTGGTAGCATCACATATGATTTCGCATTAAAACAACTTGCTATGGTGTTCCCGTTCAACATGGTACTTGAGGATGAGGTCGGCAAAAAAGAATTTAAAAAAATGATTTCTTTATGTTTCTTGGACGGCATACTTCCGCAAGGTACAACGCTTTCGCCGATGTTAACAAATATAATCATGGTGCCTATAGACTATCAAATCTCGAAGTTTATAAGGGCAAGTCATCCAATAATGGTCAACACAAGATATAGCGACGATATAAACATTTCAAGTAACTGTAACTTTGAGAACTTCAGCGTCACAAAGATTATGAATTACGCGTCTTGCCTCGAAGAACTTGAGAGAAAATTGCCCGTCACTTTATATCAATTTAAGAATGGAGATGCCAATATCAAGCTTTTAGCGGCAGATACAGTAAGCGCAAACTACACTCTTGGACGATTGAAAAAAGTAAATAAAGAGTACGCTGATCTTTCATATGTGCCTATTATAATAGGCACAAAAAAAGAGGCTGTCAAGCTTACTGCCTTGCTTAACAACTGGATAAACGACGAAATTCCAAGGACAAAAGTGATTTCTAAAATTGTTGATATATTTAAGAGCTTTGAGGCACCACTTACGTTGAATGTATCAAAAATACATTATGGTAGCAATACAGGGCAATCTTATATCCTCGGCGTTAAAGTTGTAGGGAAGAATAATCTTGCTCTCGGCGGTAAAAAACAACGCGCTCTTGAATCAGGTCTCTATAATCTTTTTGTTCATCCAAACAAGTATAGTATAGAGGCTGCCGAAAAATTTTACGGGCAGTATAATTATTGCCTCAACGTCGAAGGTAATAATGCAAACAGAGAGAAGCGCTTTGAAAAAACTTTGCGGGAATATTATGATAAGTATTGCCCTGCCCGGTTTAAGGAAAAACGAGGTTCAAATATGACTGTCAAAGAGTTACAATCCGTCTTAAGAGAAATAATGAAAACTTTGACAATTTAATTTAAAAAAATCAAATAGTATACCTTGTATTGTTATATGCCTTATTTTTAATATACATATATAAGGGGCGCAAAGTAACTTTGCGTTAGAGGAAAGTTAGTAGGATGTGAAGCTTCTGCCCTTCGGAGCGGGATGGAGAAGATAAATTGAAAAGCATTCATAAAACTAGCTTTTCAATTTCTCTACTCCATCCGTTCGCCCTCGGGCAGAACACTTGTTTAAGTATTTGATTATTTGTAACAAACAACGAACAACATAATTGTAATTGTAATTTTCTAACTTAGTTAGAAACCTTGGATTAAATCCAAGGTAGAGGATTGCCAGAAGAACGAGGAACTACGGTAGACGCCGCAGAAAGCTTAACGGGGATTTTCACATCAGAAGCCCGCCAAACCACAGCAAATGAACAAGGTCTAGTTCCGATAACGAGAAAGGCGGAAGCTGACCAATCTTCACCAAGAAAGTAGCAAAAAAAACGACCCAATGATTTCGAATAAGTCCAAACTTTGACATTAACCAACACAAGAATAACGAAGAGGTCGCTCTGGCTCAGGAGGACGGAGGCGTGATCACAACTCCTCCTTATACAAAACAGAATTACAATTAAAGAGGAAACAATAGTGAAGTATTTTATAGTTGCCGATATACACGGCTTCTACTCGGAGTTTATAGCGGCAGTCACACAATCAGGATTTAATCCTTCAAATCCAAACCATAAACTTATTATTTGTGGCGATTTGATGGATAGAGGAAGTGAGGCAAAACAGCTGGAGGCATACATATACGACTTATTACGCAAGCATAAAGTCATATTTGTTAGAGGCAATCACGAAGACTTAATGCTCAAACTTATAGATGAATTGCCGACGTTGTATGGATACATCTGCTCCTCTCATCCGCACGTTACAAATGGCACCGTTTCGACATTATGTCAATTGACGGGAATGACCGCCAAAGAGGTAATGTTTAATCCTTATTTAGCCATCGAGACAATGCATAAGACTCCGTTTGTAAACGAAATAATACCTAAGAGCGTGGATTATTTTGAGACACCTCACTATGTATTTGTTCACGGCTGGATCCCCTTAGACGTTGATAATTGGCGAAACGCCTCTAAAAAAGAATGGGAACAAGCACGCTGGTATAACGGGATGAACGCTGCCCACTGTGGGGTTACCCTGCCCGATAAGACAATTGTCTGTGGACATTGGCACACATCTTATGGGCATTCATACTATGAGCATAATGGGAGTGAATTTGGCGATGACGCTGACTTCTCTCCTTACAAGGCAAAAGGGATTATAGCTCTTGATGCTTGTACGGCTTACTCTCACAAGGTGAATTGTTTAGTTGTAGAAGATTGAGTGTTGTAATAAATGCGGGTTCCACGATGCACCCCTTTTGATTTTTAGCGCGCAAGAAGGCAAAAGTCATTACTTTGTGTACACAAAGGAAAGCTGTGGGGTTCGTTAGCTTCAGATAGATTGCAACTATCACCTCAAAGCTAACATATGGTCGAGTTAGCATAACGGTAATGCCATAGTAAGACTGTCCAACTCAGTCACCGACCACCATTGGACTGTAGCAATTTCGGAGATTGTTACAAGGTCCACCGCGGCGGGGGCTATCCTCGCCTCTCCCTAGGGAGGAAAGTAGACTCCATCTCTGTGACCGTCGAATGATTGTGCTTATGCGCGAACGGTTGGTAGACGGCGCGGGGATGGGGTGCAATTTCAAATAAGGAGACATCACAATGAGTCAAGATATAAAAGTATGTCCTGTATGTGGACAACGCCCAGAGATTTGGTATGCGTGTGGGGAATATTTTGTAGCCGGCACTGAAAACTGTAGACTTTGCGGAGAGTTCACAGAAATGCATTCATCGAAAGAAGGAGAAGTTGCTTGCTGGAACGAGGCGGTTGATGATGAATTGCAATGTGGTTGCCCTCTTGGTGGGGACAAGACAGATGATTGTGCCGACTGCGCATATTCCGAAGATTATCACTATGTCAACGGCGAATGTGTGAGGCGCGATAATATATGTAAGTTATTGAATTAGCCTTAGCCTTGTGCAGAAGGTTAACATAGATTGCCCCATTTCAGGCACCGGCGTTTGTGTGTAACTGCAAATAAGCACAACCGAGAAACCGTAGAGAACACTACCGCTCTATCGCCTTAGCCCGGCGACAAGATTTATCTTGACGGACGAGGTGGGGTATCAAAATCAACTATTATAAAGAGGTGTGATATGACTTTAGAAGAATATAAGAGTGCTATTAAGGCGGCAACCACGGAAGAAGAGTTACGCCAGTTACGCTTTAAATCTATGCTTGATGATCCGAAACCAATGAATTTTGATTTCTTTACAGTACGACCTAAAACCTTATATGATACCGTAGAGCGCCTTACTAAAAAAAGAGCTTACGAACTTGGGTTTATCGGCGATGATGAATATGTAGCAACAAATGACAACGGGGTTTATGTTGACAAAGCAAAACTCCAACGTCTTAAGAACGCAAGTTTGGCAGCGTTTAAGGCAGCTTGTGAGGCATCTGGTGAGGTGATATAATGCCAAATTGGTGCTTTACAGATATTACATTTTATTCGACTGATGCCGCACAGGTTAAGAGGATGCGTGATGATTTTGCAGCTATACAATATAGCGAACATCAACTTGAAAAAAGTGCATTTGGTGCGGGATTTATGGGCAATTACGTCAAATATTACTTCCCTTCTCTTGATGTTGACCAAGTTGAATGTCGTGGTGAAATCACGGACCTCGACGATGAGTGCCGTGTAGTTGGCAAATACACTGCCTTTTCCATAGCTACAATGACAGCGTGGGATGCCAAAATTGCTTTATGGCAACACATTGTCAATAAAGAATATCCAGATGTTCAAATAGCTTACATATCTGAGGAGAGTATGGATAGCTATTTCTTAAAGTGGGATAGCACAGGGCTATTTTATCCTCAAAATTATTATCTCGATGGTGTTCTTCCTGACAAAAATGGAGAGGACATCTATTTCCAAGATATTACAGATGATGGATATTTTAGTGGAGATATTGATAAATTGCAAAATTTGATTGAGGATGCAATTCACATAAAGTTCCCGCGTCAACGTACAGCAGGAGATTTATATACTTATATTTGGGAATGGTTAAGTGAAAATCCCGATGGCGATGATTACTTTTTTTCGCTTAGCGAGTTTAAATCAATACATCCTGCTTGTTTTGACTTAATGATACAAAAGTGAAACGTCAATTGACGCCGAATACGAATATAAATAAAGAGGAAATAATTTATGAATATTATATGCACTAGAGCAGTTATGAAAAATAATGATTTCTGGGATAAGTGCGAGCCTGGCAGCATTAGACATGCGGTCGCTCAATTTATAGATCACTCCCCTATTCTATCGAGATATAAAGGTGATAATAAATATTATGCCATTGAGGATGGCATAATTGATTTTATAAAACAACACGCTAATATGATAGCTGACGAAGTTGAAAGAGAATATCACAGAGAAGATATTTTGTCCGAACTTTGCATGTACAAACATCTTGACTATGATGAGGCTCGTAAACTCTATTCTATCGAAGTGCTTGACGATATTGCCACAAAATGGGATAAGCTCCTTGGTAACTCCGACTCGTGGTTTGACGCCTACTGGGGTGCACTTAGAAGTGTATTTATTGAGGAAGGTATCATTCAAGATATTTAATCTATAACAGGAGCACCATATGGATAAGAAAAATATATATGATATTTCTTTTAGACCTATAGCAGACGCCATATTCTCGATTTCGGCACATAACACAAAGGAAGCAAGAGAGATTGCTACAAAAGAGCTGGAGCAAATGAGTCGTGCCGACTTAATTGATAGACTTTTAGACGCTGTTAACTTTGAAGGTCTTAAAATAACCGCTATTACCTATGTGGACGATGACGATTATTACAAATAATCCCACCCCCTAATACAGTGCGGTGTAATAACAATATAAGTGAGGATATCGTGAATATGAAGGCAATTACAAGTAAGGAATATATAAAAATTGAACGCTTTCAGCCCGTAAAGTATATTGAAATTTATAGAGGTGTTCACAAGATATACACCTACAAAACGAACGATACAACGATGACACTTGATGACTTAAAGCGCCGTGTACGCCACGATACAAAAATCCATCGTAATGGAGAACGTTTCAAGCGACTAGCTGTTAAAGATGACTATGGTCACTACTATTCTCTTGCTTATCGTAATTACTACTTTAATATGGCTGACGAATATGCAATGATGAAAATATTAAAAAAACAACTTGAGAATGAGTCTGCATGTGCAATTTATGTTGAAACGGCGACGACAAAAACAGAATATCTCAAAGAATTTTCGATAGTTTATGTAAATTGAATACCGTGACTTGAAATGAGGTAAAAAAAATATGGACGAAATTTTAAAAAACTATATTAATGCTTACGAAGAAGTGTTTATTAAAGGAAATAGAAGTGACAACGCTTTTAACGCGTTAGACAATGCGGGACGCGATATAGATAAATATTTTCCTGAAAGCAAAATCCCAAGTTATTGGAAAGGCGCTTACAAATTTTGCCAAGAACAATTAGCTAAATCCGAGCTTAAACCAAAAGTGGATAAAATGAAAGAAAAAATTGAGATAACTAATAAAGAATATATAATGGCGAAAAATAGAATATCCGTCTATGATGAGGAACACGATTTATATACAGGCGATTTTGATGAATATATTATAGAGGGCTTTGACGAGGCGATATGGGCTGAGGTGAAATGGTTGAGAGAAAAAATATTGCTTGAGGTTGAGGTACGCAATGAATAACCTAGAAGAATTTGACGAAATAACAAAAATATGTTGTCATGCTTGCGAAATGTGGGATGGGGAACGGTGTGCACTTTATGAAGACTGCACGACGTGTTACATTGCAACAAGTACAGCGAATGAGCTTGTGCTCGCCGGCTTTCGCAAAGATAAGAATGTGGCTCAAGAAATTCTAAATAAACTTGTTGCTATGATCAGCCCGCAAACATATTATCAACTCAGAGAATTTATCGAGAACCAAGAACAAAAGTACGCTATAAAGGTGAAAAAATGAGGAAAAATAATATTTGTCATGTAGTACATTATCAATACGGAGAAAGTGGGGACAGATTATTTATTTACAAAACTTATAAAGGCGCATTGAGTAAATATAAAGAACTGCGCGACGACGATAAAAAATATGCCGAGGAAATGGGTTTAACTTGCGACGAAAGTGTAATTGAAACCAAATTGGGAAAGCGGCATTATTGGGCTTCATATGAGAAAGGTAATTTTATTGAAACTCATGCAACACTTACTCTTGAATCATATCAGCTTTTGTAACCGAGTAGAGGTGGACGAGTTTTTGGTTGAAATACTAAGAAACACGACCAAATGACATAGAGGTATTTTTATATAAAGATGTTTAGTAGTTGTTCAGGGCATTGTTGTGTTTGTGAGTGGGGTGATGGTGGATGTTTAGCTGGACATGGCGATGATGACTTCTGCCCCACCACCAAACAAGATATTATCGAAAGGCTAAACACGGGGCGTTATCCCCGCTACAAAGAATATATGATAGACTATTTGAGGAAGGAATATGGCTATTTTTACCAAAAATAGTTTTCAATCAAATATGTATTTTATGTAAATTTTTATATGCCAAATAGGAGGCAAAAAATGAAATTTTTTGTTAATAGCAAGCCACGATGGCACTACATATACAAATCACGACATGTTGGTCAAATTGATATTCTTGATGGAGTAATAGATGTTACCGACCCCGGTTATGATGACATAGACAAATACGGTGCCACAATCAAGGTGAAGCCGGGTTCCTACAAATGTTATATCGACTTGATAGACTTCCCTTATAAAGTTATGTATGAAGACAATGATTATGAGGTTAAAGTTGGAAATAAAAAACCAGGATATACCGAGTTGAAGCACGACGTCTGTTTAGCCTCAGTGTACATATTACACGAAGATTATAGTAAATTCACACCTAAAGAGTATTGGACCAAAATTGACAACATTGCTGTCGATGCAGGAGTGGCTGGATTCTATAATCACAAACCCGATTACACTACTGAGGAAGATTGGATGGCTTTTTGTGGTAGCCTTACTCATTTAGAAAAATACCCAACAATAACATGTGACGTCAATCACTCAGGTATTACTGTATCATCTGGGGATGGGGATGGATATTATAATGTTTATTCTGCACGACATAATGGAGATATCGTTTCTTTGGGTATATCATTTTATGATTCTTGAATTTTATAAAAACAACGAATATTAATTGTAATTGTAATTTCTAACTTCGTTAGAACTTTAGATTAAATCTAAGGTAGAGGATTGCCAACACAAACAGACGACCAAGGAACAAGGAATCAGAATCCCGACGCTGATTCAGGAATCTGGTAAGAAAAAAAAGGGATAAGACAAAAGAAAATATAAAAAAAAGCAACCGCTTTAAAAAGAAAGCACCCGAACAAAAAAAAATCCCAATAGATCTACAGTCCAAAAAAAAATCAACCCAACAACACAACGCTACTAGCCAGTCGGAACTAGTAATTTAACATAATAGAATTACAATTAATGAGGTATAAATATGGCATATAATATAAATGTTTCCTTTGATGTTAAAATTACTGCAAATGTTCTCGCAGATATTTTGCTTACAGCACTTAACGGTGGAATTAATTACTGGGGCAATATAGAGAATTATCCTGTAGCCTATCTTGTTTCGCAAGTGCTAACAGGTGAATCTATAAAAATCTTTGATGTAGAAAGCGACGAGGAGTGGTTACTGGATAAAGATAAGCTTTTGTCGGGTATAAAACAATACCTCGCCGACCCTGACATATATGAGAAACCATTAGAGAGGGATGAGTTTGGTGAGTTGACAATCGACACTATACAGATTGATGCTGTTGCTGCCGATATAATAATACAATATGCTCTCTTTAATGAGATAGTTTTTGCTTAAAGGGGATATTATGAGTACGAGAAGTTTGATTTGTAAAGAAACACCAAACCATGAATACATTGGCATCTATTGTCATAACGACGGCTACCTTAATGGAGTGGGAAAGTATCTTGTGAAAAATTATTCCACAAGAGTAAAAGTTGATGCACTTTTGGCTCTTGGTGACATCTCTACTTTAAGAGCTGAAGTTGCTCCTCCCCCAGGGGTTGAACACAGTTATGACCACCCTGCTTTTAACGTCTGTGTAGCTTATCACAGAGACCGTGGTGAAGAAATGTCACATGCTCGTATATTCACACTTGCTAACTATGCAGAGAGTTGGTGCGAGTATATGTATGTCTTTGGGCTTGACAATAAGTGGAGATACTTTGATGGAGTCCCTGATGACGAAAACGAAAAGCCCAAGGAGATTAGAGAAGAATGGGCAGAAGGCTACTACGATAAGCCAGCTCCTGAGTCGGAGACAGCATACGGAGATACAGACCAGGATTTTGATAGTATTTTCACTGTATGGAAACTTTTTTGAGTTATTATGAGCAGAAGTTATAAGAAACATCCCATAGCTACAATTCGGCGATCATCATATAAGAAAATATATAACCGTAAAATCAGAAGATGTAAAGACCCTGCGGCTATAAGATTATACAAGAAGTTTAACAACTCTTGGGAAATACGTGATTATGTAAGTTTCTACACAGGAAACCCACATAAAATGACAAATGAAGAAGCCAAGATGTACAAAAGAAAGTAGCGCCTCACTATTTTGAGACGCATGGTTAGTACCTTTTTTTAATCTCCTTCAAAACACCGATGATAAAGGCGTCCCCTGCCGCAATCCCTTCTTTGGAAACGACATAGCTTTCGGATTGGGGGTTGTCGGCACGGAACAAGACGCTTCCATCCCTCTGTGGTACGTAGCGTTTAAGTGTTGCGTAATCGCCATACAAGCAGACGGCGACGATTTGATTACGCTCTGCCCAATTCTGGTATTTGATAATAGCCATAGAGCCACTAGAAATCCCCGGCTCCATACTATTCCCTACTACTTTCAAGACAAAATGGTTACCGTCTCCGTAGCAAGGATCTTCGTATATCCATTCGTCGATAGGAGATTGGTCTGTCGCAACAGGACTCCCCGCTGCGATACTACCATAAACAGGCAACTTAATCGGAGCGTCCAATGGATATATGTTTTTAACACCCTGAGGAAGATATTTAGTAGGAGAACTCCCTGTAAGATACTCAATGCTAACGTCAAATTCCTCTGACACTCTTTGCAGAGTAGACAGAGATGGCTGCGCATCGCCGTGGAAAATCTTATATACAGCCTGTCGTGATAATCCTATTCGCTTCGCGAAATCTGATATTGATAGTTGGCTTTCCGTAAATACTTGATAGATAGGCGTGTCTTTCATATTCCTCTCCTATTATGTCTGTGTGATAAATTGTAACGTATAGTTTACAGTTTGTCAACCGTAAAATCAAAAAAATTAAAAAATATGTCACTTATACTTGACAACTATCATTTCATAGTGTAAAGTGTAGTTTACATCTGAATAGCACATAGCGCGACAATACATAATTCCGCCAAATCGGCGTATTTACCAAAAGAGTGGGAAATTCAAACTGGCGAACCCCTGCCATTTATTTATATTGTTGTTTTGTCATTTATACCTCCTTAGATTAGATTCGCGCTATGTGCTATTCAGATGTAAATAAATCCAGGGAGTATATAAATTTATGGGAAGAACAAAAAACAGTTTATGTCAAACTTGCTTTAACTTTGATTGCTGCTGGCATAAGGAATTTTGTCCTGTGCCGGGGTGGGAAGCCAAACCTACTCTTATACATAATGATTCACGGTTAGATAACAGCGTGGATGATTGCGGCGCCGAATACGTTGAGTCGTATCTTGTGACGTACTGCCCTCTTTATAAGGCACGGGGGAAAAATCATTTTTACTTGGTTCCTGTAGAGATAATATGTAGGCTACTCAATGTAAGTCGTCGTACTTTTTTCCGTTGGCAAATCAATGTACCAAAGAAAAAAGAGTTTATCAAAAACTTGCGACAAATGGGCTTCGAGTATTTCGAAGGTATCAGTGAACACGAAAGAAAAAACTATTATCTGAAGCCTATAACAGAGAAGGCTGAAAATACATATAAGGCAGCGTTGCTTGTCGCATCACAAAAATAATACAAGAGGTATATATGAAAACCCCAGGCATTGAAATTTACTGCCGCAATTGCCACGAAACAATCTACGTCCCCGATATATATAGTGATGAAGCTGAAATATCTACATGCCCTAAATGTGGTCATCGCGATCTATTCCGCTCTCACTATATAATCTGCGACTGTGGAGCCATTGTGTACCTTACCAACCATTATATGAATGAATGCATGGAATGTGGGCGGTATTATAATGGCAACGGTCAAGAACTCAGTCCGCCTGAAGCATGGGAAGAAGATTATTAAACCATGCGTTTAGATAATCGAAAATAGGAGATTTATATGACACATAAAGTTTTGGTGGTCGTCGATATGCAAAATGATTTTATAGACGGATCATTAAAAAATGTTGCAGCACAAGCTATTGTCCCCAAGATTGCTGACTACGTGAGCAGCTTCAAGGGGCTAATTGTATTTACGCGCGATACACATAGAGAAAATTATCTAGAAACCCGCGAGGGAAAACACTTGCCTATCCCTCACTGTATCGCACAAACAGAAGGATGGCAAATAAATAAGGAAATCATTGCTGCGGCAAGACGTAACGAAAAAGCGCGTGTGATGATTGTGGATAAGCCTACGTTCTCTGCCGGTGCAGATTTATCTCGTGCAATTAAAATAGTATGTGGTGAATATGTAAAATCAATCGAGTTCTGCGGAACATGCACAGATATTTGCGTGATTTCCAATGCGCTGTCTATGGTAAGAGAATTTACGGCAAGCGACATAATTGTGCATAAGGATTTATGTGCAGGACTTACCGAAGAAAAACATAATGCTGCGCTTGAAGTAATGCGTAGCTGTCAAATAGAGGTTGTAGAATGATAAAAATTAACGACAGTATAATAAAGAAAGAAGCGTTCGGCGATGGAACATTAAAATGTGACGAAGTTGAACTATGCCAAATATTACGTCCCAACCAACGTAAAATAGATGTAACTTGGTGTTATGACGACGATAGCGAATTGTTCTTGTTGATATGTATTGTTAAACACTTACGCGAAGCATATCCCAACATTAAAATGGAATTGATACTTCCCTATATTCCAAATGCGCGTCAAGACCGCCACGTTAGCAACCGTATCTTTACCTTGAAATATTTTGCGGAGATAATCAACAGCTTAGGCTTCCAAAAAGTTTACGTGTTAGATCCACATTCTGATGTTTCATTAGCACTGATTGACCGGGTAAAAGAATTAGAACTGCCCTTCCAAGTTTCATTTGTTGAAGGTGCTGCTTATATGTTCCCTGATACTGGTGCCGCTAAAAAGTATGCCCCGCGTTACAAACTATTAGGAAATGATAAGCCGTTTATAATAGGTAATAAACACCGCGATCAAGATGGACGTATTGTGCAATATGAGTTATTGGACTTTATTCAGGGAACTAAAAAGGTGATTATACGCGACGATATTTGCAGTTATGGTGGAACGTTTGTAGCAGCGGCTAAGGAACTGAGAAACCGTGGAGTTGACGACATCACTCTTATAGTATCACATTGCGAAAACAACATCATTAAAGGAGAGGTTTTTGATTATATTGACCGTGTATTTACCACTGACAGTATATGTACTGTTGAGCATCCAAAGTTAATAGTAGATAAGATATATAGAGGCTAATATGTTTAATATAGATAAAATAGATTTTAAACAATGGATTATGCATTGGTTGCGTACCTATCATTATTTCAACGAAAATGGAACACTTGAGGACTACGTAGATTACGAAATCGCGTATGATATGAAACCCGACATTGAGGATTTAGTTGATATGCACGGCGAAGAGTTTGATACCCTTTATGATGAATTTGTTGAAGATACCCTATGCCCAATATTGAGGCAGCTTGGCGCTATTTATGAGGAGTACTAATGTATAAGATAAATCCATTACTTGAAAGTGATTTTTATAAACAAGTCCACTGGAACCAATATCCAAAGGATGTGACTAAGGTTGTGAGTTATTTCACACCTCGAATGACCCGAATTGATGGGCAAAACCATTTAATTATGTTTGGGTTACAGAGTTTTATTAAAGAGTTTTTGATTGACTGTTTCAACGAAAACTTCTTCTCGCGCCCGAAGGATGAAATCCTTGCCGAATACAAGCATTTGCTCGACAACACGTTGGGCGAAGGGCTGTACGGTTTGGAGCGCATCGGTGAACTTCACGACCTCGGCTATCTTCCCATCGAAATCAAAGCGTTGCCGGAAGGAACACGGGGTCCTATCGGTGTGCCAATGTTCGAGATCAGCAATACACATCCGAAGTTTGCGTGGCTGACGAACGCGCTTGAATCCGTCATCAGTTGTGAGATGTGGCACGCTATGATCTCCGCAAACGTCGGTTATATGTATAGGCAAATCGTAGACAAATACTACGACTTAACCTGCGATGACAATATACCCCGCAATAAAGCTCTGGGAGACTTCTCTATGCGAGGGCAAGAATCTAAGCGAAGCGCGTATAAATCATCGGCGGCGTGGTTACTTTCATTCGTCAACACAGCGACTGTTCCTGCTATCGCGTATTTAGAGAGATATTATAACTGCGATTGTGCTAAAGAGGAAGTGGGCTTCGGGTCTGTATCAACGGAACATTCCGTTATGTGCAGCAATTATGCAGTAGATGGTGACGAAATCACAATGGTTAAACGCCTTCTCACGGAAATTTATCCGCATACTTCTTTCAGTATGGTCAGTGATAGCTACGATTATTGGAATCTCGTTGACAATATTTTGCCACAATGCAAACAAGAAATACTGGATCACGACGGCTGTTTGCTTGTTAGAGGTGACTCTGGCAATCCCGTTGAGGTCGTAACAAAAACTGTGTTCCATTTATGGAATATATTTGGCGGGACAGTCAACTCCAAGGGATATAAAGTCCTTGATAAACACGTAAAAGCAATATATGGCGACAGCATTACACCTCAGCGTGCAGAAAAGATATACCGCATCATTACAGCGAATGGCTTTGCTTGTTCAAATGTAGCGCTCGGTGTTGGGTCATTCTCTATGCAATGTCTTGAGCTGGGGTTTGATGGACACGACGTGCGTTATTCGCCATATACTCGTGATACGTTTGGTATAGCTATCAAGGCAACATACGCGGAAGATAAAGATGGCAACCCTATCCCAATCTTTAAGGCTCCTAAAGAGGCGTCGTTTAAGAAATCACATAAAGGGTGTGTTATCGTTTTACAAGACAGAGATGGTAATTTGCGGAGTGAAGATGAACACAATTTCTTAGAGACTTATTCTCCTGATAATGCCTTAATTTCTGTATTTAAGGACGGTGTAATGACTAAAGAATATTCGCTAAAAGAAATCAGAGAGCGGCTGTACGGAGACAAATTCTAATGATTACATTCAAAGATGGAGACCTCTTGGCGAGCGATTGTAAGGTAATCTGCCACCAAGTCAACTGCCAAGGCGTTATGGGCAGCGGAATTGCGAAGCAAATTCGAGTCACATATCCGACAGTATATGCGGCTTATAAGGACGTGTGTAAAACTCATGGTGGCGACGCAATGTTTGGGTGTTCGCAGTTCTGCCCCATCGACAATGGTGAACGATACATCGCTAATATGTTTGCCCAATACCACTATGGGTATGACGGCAAGCAATACACAAATTGCACCGCGTTGCGTTCCTGCCTCAGAGATGTCGCCCAAAAGTTTAAGGGACAAACAGTTGCCCTTCCGTTTAATCTTGGCTGTGGACGCGGCGGTGGCGACTGGAATACTGTCTTGCAAATCATCAAAGAAGAACTTAGTGACTGTGATGTCACAATATATAAACTTGATAGAGGATAATTTATGCTTGAAAACGCAAATGAAGCAATATCAGAAATAATTTCTTGGCTTCAAAGATACAAAGAACATACGAGTTGTCGTGGGGTCGTCATTGGACTGAGCGGCGGCAAGGATAGCACCACAGTAGCGATGCTCTGTAAAAAAGTGTGGGGCGATAACATATTCGCAGCTTTGATGCCAAACGGGAACCAAGTAGATTTGGATGATGCACTGGCAATCGCAAAAGCACTACACTTGCAACACAGTGTGATCTACATTAACGATGCCTATCGTTCCATCGTGGACGGAATTGGCAAGTCTAATATTATAGATAGGTATGGGGACTTCCATCTACAATATATTGCCCTTAGCGATAAGTCGAAAACCAACATTCCCCCTCGACTTCGTATGACAGTTTTGTATGCAATTGCTCAAACGTTTGGATACCAAGTCGTTGGAACCGGCAACGCTTCCGAGGAGTATATTGGATGGTGTACAAAGTGGGGCGATGCAGCTTGTGACTTCAATCCTATTGCTCGTCTCAACTGTACTGAAGTCGTCCAGATTGGGCAACTTCTTGCCAAAGAATTTGGGCTGGACCAGAGGTATATTATAAAAACTCCTGCAGATGGCTTAACAGGCAAAAGCGACGAAGATAACTTTGGGTTTACCTATGAAACACTTGATGGCTATATGGATGGAGAAATCCATCCCGATGTAGCAATTGTAGAAAAAATTGAAGCAATGCATATGGCAAGTGCCCATAAAAGAGCAAAGCCTGCAAAGATTTACTAAACCTAACAGTCCAAAGAGACTGACAATTTAATATTATCTTCTCTTTGGACTTATTCCAACTAAAGAGGTAATATAAATGTCAGTCAAAATTTCAACAACAAACAGCAAACTCGGGTTGATACCATCGGTTAATTTAACACCGATAGTAACCTGCCGTAAAAATTGCCCGTGCGCAAAGGATTGCTACGCCCGGAAAGGTAACTTCCGTTTCCAAAATGTAAAGGATAGCTTAGCACATAATTTGCAAGAATATGTAGAGAATCCCACCCAGTATTTTGCAGATATAAAGCATGCGATTAACAACGGGATGGTTTCATATTCATACTTCCGTTGGCACGCTGCCGGGGACTTTGTAGACGAGGCGTATTTTGCAGGTGTGGTAAAAGTTGCACTCGACTTACCCAACACATCGTTCCTTGCCTTCACAAAGAAGTTCGAGCTTGTGAATGAGTATTTGCAAAACGGCGGGGTTATTCCAAAGAATTTACATATTGTTTTTAGCGCGTGGGGAGATGAATTCCATATTGAAAATCCGTATAACTTCCCCGTCGCGTATGTAAGATTTCACGATTCGGAAAACAAATCCATACCTGAAACCGCAGTGGAGTGTTCAGGGGACTGCACAAATTGTTTGCAGTGTTGGAATATCAGAAACGGCGAGTCAGTAGTGTTCAACAAACACTAAAGGAGAAACAGATGGAAGAAGCAAATAGCAACTATTGTTATCCGAATAATCCAAATTATGACCTGCCACCAGATGGTCGTCTTGAGGCAGTTAAGGAATATTATATGAGTATCCCTGATGCGGTAAAACGAGTAGATATGTATTCGATGGACACACTTGCCAAAACATATTTATTCCGCAATGATTATAAACTTCTCTATGGCGAGCTGCTCGGTTTTTGGCAGGATAGCGATATTAAGTTATCAGCTAGGAAAATAACAACTAAAGAACTATTTAAAGGGATATTTGCAATAGTGACTTATTGCGAACAACAGGCAGGATGCCAAAATTGTATTTTGAGAGAGTTTGGTTGCGACCATTGGAAGTGCCAGATGTATGCTTTTGAACTGCGCCAGGTAATGGACAATTTAAGAGCCAAGAAGAAAAATCACGGATATATCTAAAGGAGATAAAATGAGAAAACTTGCTCATATAGAAACAATAGAATGGAAACGTCCTATAGAGGGCGCGGATAGAATAGAACTTGTCGGCGTTTTGGGCTGGCAATGCATAGCAAAGAAAGATGAATTTCAGGTCGGTGATCAATGCGTCTACATAGAAATCGATAGCATAGTTGACAAGGATAATCCTGATTTCGCTTTTCTTGAGCCGAAACACTATAAAATCAAAACGCAGAAAATGCGCGGCGTTCTGTCACAAGGGATTGTTTTCCCGATGTCAATACTTCATACGAATAAGAAGTATGATATTGGGGACGACGTAACAGATACACTAAAAATCACGCAGGTAGAGGACGAGTTGCCGACTGTGAATAAGACCCCTGCCCCACTCACCTGGCAGAAAAAAATGATGAATAACAGTGTGTTTAAGTGGTTCGCTAAACATTCTAAACTTTTTAGGAAGCTTGCATGGAAGTTGCTTACCCCTAAGAAAACACCGTCAAAATTTCCCGATTGGATTATCAAGACTGATGAGATACGTTTACAGAATATGCCTCACGTTCTTGAAACCCACGCCAATAAGCCGATGATAGTTACGGAAAAGATTGACGGAACATCGACAAGCTTCGGAATGAGAAAGGAAGGACGCAAAAAATATGACTATGCTATCTGCTCTCGAAATATCAGACAGACAACACCTAAGCAGCAATGCTATTACGGCGACAATGTGTATTATGAAATAGCAGAAAAGTATAATATCCGAGAAGTATTGATGAGGCTCATAGAACGCTACAACGCTACGACAGTTGTGCTTCAAGGTGAGACCATCGGCGAGGGCATACAGAAGAATAAGTATCATCTCAAAGGGCACGATTTCTACGCCTTTAACTTAGTTGTAGACGGGCTGAGAATAGATAGCTCAGTGGCTGCCGAGGTAGTAAAAGAGTACGGCATCAATTGGGTACCTATCTTAGATACCAACTTCACATTGCTTGATAATGTGGACGATATGATGAAATACGCTGACGGGCAGTCAAAGATTTACGATACTTTAAGGGAAGGTGTAGTTATACGCGACCACGATAATACTACTAGCTTTAAATGTGTTAGCAATGCGTTTTTGTTAAAGCATAATTTATAAACTAAAGGAGTATGCGATGAACAAACAAGTACGAAAGGAAATCTTGCTCTTTAAAACTCGCTTAATTGACATCAGAGAAGAGCTTGAGGATACTGCTGATAAAATTCAAGAATTAGCAGATGATGAGCAAGATAAGCACGACAATCAACCTGATAATTTACAAGACTCAGAACAAGGACAGGCATTTGAACACGCTGCCGAATTATTATCGGAAAGCGCAGAGTACTTATCAGAAGCTACGGAAGCTATTGACAGTGCCGTAGATTCCCTTAGCGAGGTAGAATAACTAAAAAGGAAGATATACCTATGAAGATGCACCGAGGTGAAATATACTTAGTGGATCTTACAACTCATGTCGGTTCTGAACAGGCGGGTATCCGTCCTGCAATTATTGTTCAAAATAATACGGGAAACTCTGTCTCCCCAACAACAATAATTTGCCCTCTTACATCTCAAGAAAAAACTCAGATTGACACCCATATGACATTAATGCCGTCCGACTGTGGCATTCTTAAACCTTCAACTGTTTTATGCGAACAAGTCCGAGTTGTAGATAAAACCAGGCTGATGAGAAAAATTGGAGAAATAAAAAATCCCAACATCATTGATGAATTAAATAGAAAACTTATGTTGTCAATTGGAATAGGAGTTTGACATGAATTACGATCCACTAACAAAAATCATAATTGGGCAAGACGGGCGAGAATATGTCACTTGCTCAATGTACGGCACCGAAAAGTGTCGTCTCATACATACATCTCAAGGTTGCATCGACTGCCCTGTTATGGCGGCGATCTTAAATCAATTACATATCTTTGAGGAAATTTATATGGAGGGAACTAATGATGGATTTAACAACCCCGACAATAGTTCTATCTTATGAGGAAACGCCACAAGAAAGGGCTGACCGATTAGAGAATGAAAATGCGGCTCTGAAAATTGAGCTTGCAGTAGAAAAGAAAAATAGATTTGTCGCTGAACAACTCGCGGAGTCTTTGAGGCAAGAACTTGAAAGTTTTAAACAGCGCGAGGAACGTAAGGCAAAAAGAAAGCAAAAAGCCGTCTCAGAATACACAGAATTAAAATCTGACGGCAAAACAAAAGCTCACGCAGCAGAATCCATCCGCTCATATGATGACTTTAAGGCTATTCAGGATTATTTTCTTAGGCGAGGTAAAGTCAGAGATTGGATGATGTGGACAATAGGAGTGAGTCTTGGATTGCGGGTTTCGGACTTGTTGAACCTGAAGTTTAAGTCATTTTTTAACGACAATATGAGCTTCAGAAAGCGTATTCAGCTCATAGAACAAAAGACGTCGAAGGCGAACAAGTGTCTCATCACCGATTCGGTAAAAGACGCGCTCATAAAATATCTCGACTCTATACAATGGAAGTTCAGCCTTGATGATTATATTTTTGAGAGCGCAAAAACACATACCAGAATAAAAGAGGAGTATGGGTGGAAAATCTTATCGGATGCTGCTAAAGCACTTGCCCTACCCTTTGTGGTTGGGTCTCATACGATGAGAAAGAGTTTTGCTAATATCGCGGCTTGCGTAGACACATCTACAGTAGATATGAACGCCATCACAAAGGTTCAAGGGCTTCTTAACCATAGCGACCAAAAAGTAACTATGCGCTATTTGGGAACTTTTATGGATATGTATGACAGAGCGAGAGAAGCTGTGAGTGAGTTTGTGTTGGGTAGATCAAAAGTAAATGTGTTGATGGCGGGTAGCGGTAACAGTATGGACACACTTGTTGACATGCTTGAAAAGATAGACGCAAAATTATCGTCTATAGAGAGGGTGGAAACAATGGAAGATTAAATATACGAGGTGATATATGCAAAAGGTGTACGTCGTAATGTGGGGAGATTCTATTGATTATCGTGTGAGTAAAATTTTCAGTAAACCTGAATATGCTGAACATTACATTTACGATGTAGGCGATAATGATCTTTACATTAGAGAGTTCCCCTTATGTGATGATGAATATAAGAATTTTATTCCTCCCTCAACTATAGGTTATAGATATGAATTTTTGATAAGCTGCGAAAAGGAGAACTGTGGCAAAACATTAGGAGATTGTGAGTTATTGGAGCTACGTCTATCAAAAGGATATAAAGTACCAATTACTATTTATCCAGATAGCTTGAGTTCATATTGGCTAACTCTTTATATGGATGAGGAATTTACCACGAAAGAAGCCGCGGTTTCTGCAATCCGCAACGCTCTCAAAGAATTAGGATATGAGTGTGGAGAGATTGAAGTTCATAATTGGATATTCAAGTGACTTAAATTACATTATGGAGGTACAAATGAGATTATATTGGACAGATGAAATAAGGATACAGGCTATAAAAAATATCGAAAACGAATGCCATATTGTAGGCGAATTGCCCCTCAAGATTATCGACGGCGGTGAACCTGTCGTTCAAGATATAATACACAATCTCGGCATGCTTGCAGAAATTATATATGAAGAAATAGAAAATAAAAAAGCTTTTAGAAAACCATTTTACACCTAATAAATAACAACTTCTTTTAACTAAAATTGCACATAACCGTACAAATTATGATGATTATGTGTACATTTAGTTAAAACATTGCCTCCCTATACATAATTGACTTTAATGTAAATAGTAATTATAATATTCGGGAGGTAATAAAATGATTGACTACAAATCTATTGATACAATATTGGATTATATTGACTATATTGGACAAGGTGTGCTGTCGGCGTATAATCCAGAAAGCGACTTATTATACGTGAAAACAATTGCTATACTTTCGTGGTATGGATTTACAGCCGACGAGATGGCTCAGTTAAAGACTAGTAACCTTATCATCGAGGCTGGCAAATATTACGGGATTAAGCTACAAGATCACCAGGTACAAATAGGTTGGCGAGCTTGTAAACTCTTGTGCTGTATTGGAGTTCAGTATCTTTATCGTACGTTCCCGTCAGGGAAATCACAAGTAATCCGTGGGCTTACAGGATACCTACTGAGGTCGGATATGTTTATGGAAGCCCCTACCCCGAACGCAATCTTGAATCGCTGGTCAAGATTTAATGCGGCACTTAAAAAACTCAAGTATGATGAAATTTCATTAAAACAAATAAAGGAGAAAACAAATGGGAATTGAAGATGTCATCCAAGACGATGCCAAACATTGTGCGACAATGAACAGTTGGATATATATCAACTTCAAGCACGGTCTTGCGGAGACAGTTGACTGTAACCTAACCCCTGAGGCATTTATGTTTGAATGGAATAACCCATTCGTTCGCACAATTAAGTGTCTAACAAAAGGCGGGTATGTTATTATTCGCAAGAAAGACGTTATGTTTATCAAGGTACTCGATTATAACTCACGCCCCAAAGACTCTGAATTTGGGGCGGAAGATTATCCGTTCTCATTCTAATTAAATTCATTACCTCTTTCACCCTCTCCCCGCCGTGGGAGGGGGGGTGGATTTCCTACATTTCTAATACATTTCTACCAATTATACATAAATGGAAAAAGTTGATGTTGACAACCAGGTTTTATTTACCGTTAAAGAAGTCGCTATTTTACTAAAGACAAACATAGATTACGTACATAAATTGCGTAAAGCTAAGTTGTTGCCCTTCTTAAAACTAGGACAGTATAAAGTCCGTAAGGATGATTTAATAGACTTTTTAGAGAGATACCGCGGTATGGACATCACAGATCCGTTTAATGTAAAGGAGATGGACTAATGGAAATTAGATTAGAAAAACGAGGAAAAACGTGGCAATATTCTTTTGAAGGAACAAAAAATGAGTTAGGCAAGCGAACAAGAATTGCAAAAGGCGGATACAAGACCAAAAGTGCCGCTTCTGAAGCAGGGGCAAAGGCGTATGCAGAATATAGCGAGACGGGACTGCAATTTGAGACAAATCATGTCACTCTTAGAGAGTTTGTGGATTTTTGGATAGAACAATATTGCAAATTGAATTTAAAAAAATCTGCCGTTGATAACTACAAAAAACGTCTACGTTACCACATACTCCCCGCTCTAGGACATATGCGGCTTACAGCAATAAATGCAGCCGTCCTTCAAAAATTCATTAATGAAAAAGCACAAGCACAGTACAGCCACAACACATTGGTCGTACTCAAAGGGATATTATCAGGTTGTTTCAACTTTGCGGTGACACAAAATGTCCTAAAATATAATCCAATGAGTAGTGTCAAAATACCTTCTGCTAGGAATAATGGATTAAGATTACGTAAAGCTCCAAACCACGTTATATCACCCGAGGCGTTCGAGAAAATCTTAGCACGCTTTCCTGAAGGAACCACAGCATATATCCCGTTACAATTTGGGTATAGGTGTGGTATGAGAGTTGGCGAGGCATTTGCAGTAACGTGGGACTGTGTCGATTTTGAAAATAAAACCATTAAAATCGACAAACAAGTTACATGGGATGAAACCAAAAGTCTTTGGTACTTGTCTAAACCGAAATACGATTCAGAGAGAATAATCGCAATAGACGACGGACTCGTTGAAATTCTACGACGAGCAAGGGAATCACAGTTGCGAGCCAAAGAATATTATGGTGACAATTACAGTACTAATGAGGTGGACGCCGAAGGTTACATCAATAATGACCAACCTGGACATCCGATTGAATTTGTGAGTGTAAGAGAAAATGGGGATTACGCTGCCCCTCGAATCATGCAACATGTAGCAAGCATCGTGCACTACGATTTAAACATTCCTGAGTTCACATTTCACTCGTTAAGGCACACACACGCGACGATGCTAGCCGAAGCCGGAGTACCTATAAAATATGCTCAAGAACGGCTTGGGCATAAAGAAGTTGAGATGACATTGAGAATCTACTCACACACAACACAAAAGATTAACGAAGATTCACGACAAATATTAAATCAAATGTACCAAAAACAGGACAATATTGATGGTATCATATAGGCACTAAAAGTCTTTACATGAAAAGTAAAGAATGGTAATATTTGTCCGGAGGTAAATATGTTAGTTGTATTATTCTTTGTAATGATTTTCTTGGGAATTGCCAATGTAGCACATAAAGGCAATAATATAATTTATAAGAAAACAAAACTCAAAAGAGATGAGAACTGGGCTTTTCTACGGACAAAAATTAAAGGATATTATTTAAGAATTTTTCCTGAAAAACAGTTTGTGGAATTAGCCCAAAAACTTAGAGATCTTCCATATATTGATGACGATACTAAAAGACAACACGCGGAAAATAAAAACCAAATATTAAAAGACTGGTATTATAAATATCGCATACCTGAGCAAATACGAAGATACTTTAATATTGATAAAGGTGGCGGGTTTCCACTCAATGACTTTATAAAAGATGTAGTAGAATGGGAGGTAAAAAAAATCAAGGACGCAAGCAGGGAGCAGTTATCTCTCTGGGGACAATTTCTTCCAACTTATGCGGCTTGCCATCCAATAATCCTTCGAAGATATAAAAAAATCGCGCCCATTTGTGTTTTTACGGCTGCGTTATCATTCATTCTATTTATTATATTCGGTTTTATATTCACGCTTGCAAATGAAAAGTTAAATCACACAGCTGAGATTTGTATGATGGTGGGTACATGCGTGTTCTGGACTATATTTGGCATTTCGCTTATAGTTTATGAAGTAATGCATTCGCAAGTTTCAAATGAGATCCGCGACGTTTGGTACCATAAATGGGATGAAGATTATAAACCGCAAATTGCAATTATGATACCACCTAAAAAAGTTTGGGAACAGATGATAAAAACGCAAAAAAAGAGCGTCAGGATTAAGTTGTTGGTATCTTATATATTAGGTATTCTTTTGATTATCGCGGGAAGCCTAACATTGGGATTATTATTGAACGATGGATATTCCCCTACCGGACCGACTGACAATGCAATTGCGATGGGGCTAGGACTACCTCTTATGCTTATTGGATTTTGTATATGCGTAATAAGCGGGGCTATATTCCTTGCCAAATATGTAAAGGCGTTCAAAGTCGTAAAAGATTGGGTCAACGAAAATCCAGATGAAGCAATCAAATTGGTACCCGAAGATTGTAGAATTTATATGGACGACTACCTGAATGATTACTTTGAACAATGCTTAAAGAAAAAACAAGAAGAAGAGGAAAAAGAGAAAAATAAAAAAATAAATTTCTATCTATGAGTCCTGTGCGGATCATAGGACTCATAGAGTTAATAATTTTCTTTTGAAAACAAGAGGTAAAAAAATGAGTATGTACATAACCTTTAAGAAAGGTGATGAGGTTCTCTTGGACGTTTGCCGAACGGAGCCATTGTATGAATTTCTCAGTGAGTATGTACCTTACGGAGATTACGCCACGGTATCTAGTAACAGTTTGCAAAATGCACTCCAAGATTTAGAGGAATCTCGGAAGGTTACAAATAGGTCATTAGAATCATATCGAGAAGCTATCAAACATCAAATGACATATGATGAGTTATTACAAACAATATCTTATATGCAAGATAACGAGGAAATGCTTAAGCAATTCACTCAAATTGAGGGACAGATACACCTACTGTTAGCAATGGCAGACGGCATTTATAATAAAGATGAATCTCAAAAATTAAAATGGAGTATAGGCTAATGGAAAACTATCAGGAAACTTTTTTGCAAATTGCGCAAGAGAATATACATAGATACGGCATAGATCAATTGTTGGATTTTATTGCAAAGAGCGATTTCTTCTCTGCTCCAGCAAGCACCAAATTTCACGGCAGTTATCCCGGCGGTCTTGTAGAACATTCCGTTAATGTCTATCGTGCGATGACTAAATTGAACGCGGACTATAATTTGGGATATTCAGAAGAGACCATAGCCATCACTGCCCTGTTCCACGACATTTGCAAAATCAATTTTTACAAGATAGAAAACCGAAACGTCAAGAACGACCAAGGACAATGGGTGACAGTTCAAGCGTATGGCGTAGATGAAAAAATCCCTTTGGGACACGGCGAAAAAAGCTGCATTATGTTACAATGGTATATTCAGCTCAACATAGATGAGTTGCTTGCCATCCGCTGGCATATGGGCGAGTTTGACACGGCGGTAAAAGGCGGAGATAGTGCGTGTGCAAGAGCGCAAGACTATTGCAAATTAGTTCCATTATTGCACATTGCAGATATGATAGCGACCAAGATAATGGAAAGTAAATAAATTTTATAAAATTTTTCAAATCACAAAATCAATATTTTAATAATATATTTACGGAGGTTAAAATGGCAGTTCAGTTAGAATATGCTAATCTCAACTTGTATCAAAAACTTCTAAAAATTCAAAATGCTGCGGCAGTTTTACAGAAGACAAAACGGGGTTTCAACTTCAATTATGTCCCTGAGGATGAGGTACTCGCGAAGGTTACAGGTGCTATGCAGAAATACGGGGTAATGCTCTCTGTTTCGATGATTCCTGGTTCATGCGAAATTATCCCCAGAGAATATACAATAATCAAAGATAAGAAACCGCCACAAGAAGTCCACGACGTCATTGTCAAAGTCGAGGTAGAATATAAGTGGACAAATGTGGACAGCCCTACGGAGCAAATCAGTAACAATTGGTTATACATAGGGCAGATGGAGGATGCATCACAAGCTTTCGGAGGCGGTGCAACATACGGTAATCGTTACTTCTTAATGAAGTCATTACAGCTTGCTACGACTGAAGCTGACCCTGACGAATATAGAAGCAAGCAACGTCAAGCAGTAAACGATGAAGAGTTTGAAGCGAAGCGCGTAGAAGAGGAAGCCGCTGCTAAATTAAAACAGATAAAAGCAGACATCAAGAGCATCGGTGCAGAGATTATAGCTATAACCAACAACAAAGGAACAGTTGCGGATGTTGTGGCAAAACATAACAATGGCAATAAAAACCTTTCAAACATTAAAGATTATAGTGTCGCCGAAATCATCAAGAACGAATTATTGGAAATTAAAACCAAATTAAATAAAGGAGAAAAGTAATGATTTACGTATCAGAAGACAAAGGCACAAAAATTTTCGCCACTGTTTGGAAAGTTGACAAAAAGGAAAAATACATAGACCTTCAGATTTCCACATCAGAAAAGAATCAGGACGGCGAGTTCGTCAATTCGACCTGGTTTCCTCGCGTCATTGGACACGCTTTCAACGCTTTGAAAGATACCGTGAAGGAGCGCGATCGCATTTGCATCACAAAAGCAAAGCTCTCAAACGAGCGCAGACAAACAGAAGACGGCGGTTATAAGTCATATTTCAAGTTTATCATTTTAGAAGCTTCACTCGTAGGACAAAATGACCAAACAAGCACACCCGCAACGGCAGGTAATAAAGTCGAAACCAGCGACGAAGAAGACTGCCCGTGGTAAATAGCTCACCTGCCCCGCAGCCTGAGCGATATAGTTTCTCAAAACTTAATTCGTTTTTAACTTGCCCCTACGGATTTAAACTTACATATATAGACCATTTGAAAGGCGATACCAATTGTTTCAGTTCATATGGAATATTGGTTCACTCGATTATGGAAAGATACGCAAAAGAGAAGTTGGAACTCTGGGATTTGGCAGATGTTTATCAACAAGAATTTGAGGAAGCCGTCCCAGAGCCATTCCCTTCTATGCCGAAGATAGGCAACTTAAAAAGTTTATATTATAAACAAGGATTAGAATTTTTAGAAAATTTTTCTGGTTACGACGATTTAAAAATTCTCGAAGTCGAAACAGCTTTTGATTATCCCATAGATGATTGGATATTTAACGGCGTCATAGATTTAACCTATGAAACCTCAGACGGAAAACTTGTCATACACGACTATAAATCGAAAGGCGACTTTAGGAGCAAACGAGAAATAAGTGAGTACGCAAGACAATTATATTTATACTCGCTTTATGTCAAAGAAAAGTACGGTAGGTATCCCGACTTGCTTGTCTTTGATATGTTTAGAAAACAAAAGAAAGTTACATTAGAGTTCGATGAAAATAAATTTGAAGAGGCAATACAATGGGCAAAAGATACAGTTAAAGCCATAAGAGAGTGCTGGGATTTCTCTCCAAATTGCGAAAAGTTTTTCAGCGAGCAATTATGTAACCACCGGAGTCACTGTGACTTAAAGAATTAATGGAGGTGGTGCGCCACGTTCGTTGAAAAGGAACAAATACTTAAAGCTAAAACAAAGCTCGGAGATCGCAATGCAGATATAATCGCGGAATTGTTACACATCGAAAAATATGATGCGGTTAATAAAAAGGGGTTATGTCCCTGGCACGATGAGGACTCTCCAAGTTTTATTTACAATGCCAAAGCAATGAGTTTTCATTGCTTTGGTTGCGGAAGAAATACAGACATCATTGATGCGTATATGCACAATGGTCATACATATTTGGAAGCCTTACGATTTCTTTTCGACGAGGCAAAAGTAAAAGCATCTTTCGGAGAACAAGGAGTTAAAACAAAATATCAATATAGGTATCCGAAGGAAGAGCCACTAAATGACAAAGAAAATGTATATAGTTATTTAGGCAAAAGAAAAATATCGAAAGAAACAATTGATAAGGCGGATGTGAGAGAGGATGCACACGGTAATATAGTTTTCAACTACTATGACACAAACGACGTGTTATGTATGGTTAAATACAGACCCTCTCACAAAATCAACAAAGATAAGAATGAGCCGAAAGCTTGGTGCCAAAAAGATGCTGACACTACTCCCCTCTTATTCAATATGAATAGGATTAACGTGACAGCCCCTCTCTTGATTTGTGAAGGAGAAATTGACTGTTTGGCGGCAATTGAAAGTGGCTTTACCAATGCGGTTTCAGTACCGTTGGGTGCTAACAACTATGGCTGGATCGAAGAAAATTATGATTGGCTGGAGTTGTTTGATAATATAATCATCTGCGCTGATAATGATGAAGCCGGCGTAAAAATGCAAAAGGAATGTGTATATAGACTGGGGTCTTGGCGAACAAAGTTTATAGACATACCGCACATGCACATCAACCAGGACGGAACAAAAGTGGCGATGAAAGACTTAAATCACGTCCTATATTATGAGGGCAAAGATGCGGTCTTACAGTTAATACACAATGCCAAAGACTCCCCCGTTGAAAGCGTTATGGACTTTTCGGACATCAACAACGTTGATTTAGACGAAATAGATGGCGTTAGGTTCGGTATTAAAGGGTTAGATAGAAAGTTGATGAGATTATTCTACGGAACCTTCACAATCCTTACAGGCGTTAATGGCAGCGGCAAATCATCATTTTTATCACAGCTTATCTGCAATGCAATAGATGATAACAAAAATGCTTTCCTGTATTCGGGCGAGTTGCCGAACTTCCAGAGCAAAAACTGGATAAACTACATCTTGGCTGGGCAACGACACGTTAGAGAATATCAGACGTCTGACGGGGCAACCTACTATAAAGTTTCACCTGAAATACAGAAAGAGTTGAATGATTATTACAAAGGTAAGCTATTTATTTACAAAGACGGCTACGACCACAAAGTTGATACAATCCTCAAAGCTATGGAGGATACAACTCGCAAGTATGGTTGTAAGCTACATGTGATAGATAATCTTACGGCAGTCAATCTCGAAGCTAACGAACAAAATAAATATCAAAAACAAGAGGAGTTCGTTTCCCGGTTGATAGAGTTTGCTAAACAATATAACGTGGCTGTGCTTCTTGTCGTACACCCCCACAAAATCGAGCAAATGCGTCGGTTAAATAAGATGGATATACAAGGTATTTCAGCTATAATTGATTTAGCCCACAGAATTTTAAGCCTTTATAAAGTCTCAAACGAAGATAAAAAAGGCATACCAAAGCACAAAGGAGATGGTTGGTATAAAGAGCCTGTAAAATATGACGTTTTGTGCGACGTATTAAAAGATAGGCTTATGGGATTTGAAGGATATAGCACAGGTTTATACTATGACAGACCTTCGAGACGTTTCTTCACAGACGAACAGTCATTAGACAGGCAGTATAAATGGGATAAGAACACATATGATGAACCACTACCCTACCCGCCAGAACAACTGAAAGACCACGAAGAAGAGGAAGAGGTCATAGGGAAAATAACAGGAGATAAAAATCAATGAAAAGTTTTGTAAATTATCATTGCCACAGAATGTATACGAACGTAAGAATATCCGACTCAGCGGTAACACAAAGAGCGTATGCAGAGCGAGCAAAGGAATTAGGTCATAAAGTAATTTCATCTTGCGAACATGGCTGGCAAGGTAATTACTACGAAACCGTTAAGATAGCTCGTGAGTATGGGTTGAAGCCGTTAATAAGCGCGGAGGCATATTGGGTCAAAGACAGAACAGAAAAAGATACAAGCAACTGTCACATTTTTATCGGCGCCCGGAATGAAAATGGAAGGCGAGCCTTAAATGATGTTTTGTCGGAAGCTAATTTGACAGGCTTCTACAGACAGCCGAGGCTTGACATTCCGCTGATACTGTCGCTTCCGAAAGATGATGTGATTGTCACTACAGCTTGTATAGCTTATTGGAAGTACGAAGATATAGAGCACATCACCAAACAGTTTGCGGAACATTTTGGTAAAAACTTTTTCTTAGAAGTCCAATATCATAACACAGACTCACAACGCGCTCTTAACAAAAAAATTCTTGACTTACACTACAAATACAATATCCCGATAATAATGGGATGTGATAGTCACTACATAACGCCCGACCAGGGACAAAACAGGACGGACTTCTTAAAATCCAAAGGCATTGAGTATCCAGACGAGGAAGGTTGGTATTTAGACTATCCCGACTATGATACCGCTTATGAGCGGTTTGCACAACAATGCGTCTTATCTCACGAGGAAATCATAGAAGCAATGGACAACACAAACGTCTTTCTCGACATCGAGGACTACGACAATCATATTTTTGACTCGACCATTAAGATGCCTTCCTTGTATCCGGATTGGACGCAGGAACAAAAAAATGATGAGTACAAAAGATTAGTTTGGGATGGATGGGAAAAATATAAGGCTTTCGTACCCGAAAAACAATGGGCGCATTATGTTTCGGAGATCAACCGTGAAATCCAAACCGTCGTTGATACTGGAATGGCAGACTACTTCATCGACAACTACTATATAATTCGTCAAGGCAAAAAGAACGGCGGATGGTTGACAAAAAGCGGAAGAGGATCCGCCGTATCATTCATCACCAACATGTTACTCGGGTTTACAGATGTTGACCGTATAGATGCCAAGATACATATGTACCCCGAACGTTTCATGAGTACAACAAGAATCTTGCAATCGGGGAGTTTGCCCGATATTGACTTCAATGTTGCACCTGTAGAGCCGTTCGCAAAAGCGCAAAAAGAAGTTTTAGGTGAAGACCACGCATACCCTATGATAGCCTACGGCACAATGCAAAACTCCGCAGCGTGGAAATTATATGCGAAATCTCAAGGTGTCGAGTTTGAGATTGCCAATGCGGTTTCAACACAGATAAAGAGATATGAAAATGCCGTCAAACACGCCGCCGAAGACGAGAAAGATACAATAAACGTCTTAGATTATATTGACAAAGAATTTCATGAAATTTATCTGAAAAGCAAAGACTATCTTAAACTCGTTACATCGTGGTCGATTGCGCCATGCAGTTACTTGCTATATGGTGGCAGCATTAGAAAAGAGATCGGACTTGTGAGAGTTAAAGACCACATCTGCTGCATTATGGATGGGCATTGGACAGAAGATTGTCACTTCCTCAAGAACGACCTGTTGAAGGTTGCGGTCGTGGACTTAATATATCAAGCTTATCACCGCATTGGACAAGAGCCACCGTCGGTCAAAGAGCTGTTGAGTAAATGTACACCAGATGACAAGGTTTGGGAGATATACAGCAAAGGTTGTACATTGGGCATCAACCAATGTGAACAAACCGGCACAGCTCAACGGGTCGCAAAATACAAACCAACAAATATCTCTGAATTAGGAGCTTTCGTGGCAGCAATTCGTCCGGGGTTTAAGTCTTTATATAAGCAATTTGAAAGCCGTGAAAACTTCTCATTTAATGTGAATAGCTTTGACAATATCATAATGACCGAGGAAATGCCTAACAGCTTTTTGCTCTATCAAGAGCAGATTATGGCAGCGTTGAGCTTTGCAGGAATACCAATGGACGAGGGATACACAGTCATCAAAAGCATCAGTAAAAAGAGAATAAACAAAATTCTTTCTTACAAAGCAACTTTCGTAGATGGATTTACAAAGAGAATTATAAATGCCGAGGATATTAGCCAGGAGGAAGCACAAAAGATAGCAGCGCAGATTTGGCAAGTTATTGAGGACGCGGCGAGTTATTCATTCAATGCATCTCACGCATATTGTGTTGCTTTGGATAGCTTATATGGAGCGTGGTTAAAAGCCCACTACCCTCTCGAATTTTATGAAGTGCTTCTCAATTTAGCTGAGACGAAAGGTGATAAAGACAGGATGTTGGCTCTTAAAGAGGAAGCTGAAGATTTCTTTGGGATAAAGTTCCCTCCGTTTAAGTTTGGGCAAGACAACAGAAGAATCAAGGCGGACGCCGGAAATAACACAATAGTCAACTCACTAGGGTCTATAAAAGGCTTTGGTGTCGGAATAAGTAGAATCTTCTATGAGTGCAGTCAACAAAACTTGCAATACTTTTTTGACGTGTTGCAATGGTTAGACGGAAAAGGTGTTAAAGCTGCAAAAATCCGACCTCTGATAACTATTGACTACTTTAGACAATATGGCAATATTACATCACTATTAAAAATGCTTGATGTGTGGGATTTGTTCAAGCAAGGAACGGCAAAGATGATACGTAAGGATAAAATTGAGTTACCTGTAGTTGGTGACATTTTAGCTCGCATCTGTGAATCAACTAATAAAGACGGCACTTCATCTGCTAGTTATAAAGTTGGTGATAAAGCTTTTGAATGCATGTATGCTTTTGAACATTATACTAGACAACATCCATACGCCTACCCTACCATCAAAGAACGAATAGCTTACAGTCTAGACATACTTGGGTACGTTGATGTAGCAACCAACTTAGAGGAAGATAGACGGAGATTATTTATCACAGATGCAACCCCTCTCTACACTCAAATGGGAGCGGTGTGGGGTTACCGAGTTGGTACACACAGTTTGGGCAGTGGTAAAAACGCCCGTGTAACAATCAAAATCAACCAATACGATAAAGCACCAGTAAAAGTTGGAGATGTGATTTACGCATCTTCCCTGTATAAAAACTCAGGGGGATACTGGTATCTAATGGATTACACTGTGGAGAAATGAGAATGACACAAGAAAAATACATAGAAACTGACATATTTGATTATATCGCAGAACCTCAGTCCCGTGCTCAAAGAAAACACATAATCATAGTCAATGGTTGCGGCGGGAGTGGTAAAGATACGTTTTGTGAAATGTTATCGCACCTGGCAGAGGTTAAGCATATCAGTGTTATAACAACAATAAAGAAAATTGCTAAGTTCTTCGGCTGGGATGGTAAGAAGGACGACGCAGGTAGAAAGCTTTTATCGGACTTAAAGATAGCAGCCGACGCTTATAACGGCTTTACGTGGCGTGAATTATTAGATGAAATAGCTGCCTTCGCTATCAATCCGACATTGCAAATCTTAGCCGTAGACATGCGAGAAAAAAAACAGATACAAGAAATGAAAGAGAGGTTTAACGCTAAAACAGTATTAGTATATAACCCTCGCGTACAACCTATAAATACAAACCCCGCGGATAAAAATGTGATGGATATTGAATATGATTACGAAATACTAAATGATGGATCATTACAAGACTTAGCGCAGGAAGCTTATGAATTTCTGAAAAAATTAGAGGAGGATGGCAAATGATAAAACTGTACAGCACAGGTTGTCCCAAATGTCATGTCTTAGAGCGAAAGCTTGATGACGCGGGGCTTGAATACATAAAGGTTACAGATATTACCGAGATGAAAAGCAAAGGGATCACCTCGGCACCTATACTTGAAATAGACGGCAAGTTTTATGATTTTTCACAGAGTTTGAAATTTACAAAGGAGAGACAAGAAACGAAATGCTGAAACGTCAACTGAGGATAAACTTAAATCTTGACAATGACTTTATAAAATTATTTAACAAACTTACCCGCCGCTATGGCAAAGAAATGCAATATTTAAATGGTTGTGAAAACTCACAACTTAACTTCACAGAGTTCATAGACAATTTCATAGACACCGCGACGGTAGCTGATGCCTCCATAGACGGCAATGCTAACGTAGGACATAAAGATGTCACCACACTAGAATATGAGATGATGAAGCCTCATGCGAAGCTCCTTGCTTTCAATAAAATATTCTACGAACTCAAGAAGAAGTATGGGTTGAAGACAGCGCAAAAGTGGATGGAGCAGGAATGGACTGGCGGGTTTTATCTCCACGATTTTTATTCCTCTACTTTTAAGAGTTACTGTTTCGCATATGACTTGACACCGATCGTCGAAAAAGGACTTTACTTTGTATCAAATTTCAACGCTCAACCTCCAAAACACTTGACCACCTATACGGACTTCGTTGGCGAAACGGTGTCGTGGTGCAGTAATAGAACGAGTGGCGCGGTCGGGTTGCCTAACTTCCTTATTTACTCCTACTACTTTTGGAAGAAGGACTGTGAAAACGGATATGCAATCAACTCCCCTGAATACTATCGTGACCAAGAGTTCCAAAGGATAATCTACAAACTCAATCAGCCTTACTTAAGAGTTACACAGAGCGCGTTCACTAATTTTACAATATATGACCGCGAGTACCTCATCGCCCTATTCGGCGGCAAGGAATACCCGGACGGTAGTTTTGTTGTGGATTACATAGATGAACTCATAGAGTATCAAAAGGCTTTTATGAACGTGGTCTCAAAAGTGCGCGAGCAAAATATGATGACCTTCCCTGTTCTGACATATGCCCTGCTTAGAGTTGATGGTATGTTCAAAGATGAGGAGTTCGCAAAGTGGTGCTGCCGTCACAATATGAAGTGGGCTGACAGCAACTTCTTCATCAGTTCGGACGTTACAAGTCTTTCTAACTGTTGTCGCCTGGTTAGCGATGTAAAGAATCTCGGATACTTCAACTCCATCGGCGGCACGGCACTTGAAGTCGGGTCTGTAAAAGTCAACACAATAAACTTGGCGCGTATTGCATATGAGGCTAAAAAACGTGCCAAGGGAGATGTTCAAAACGCTAAGGATTTATTCCTGTGTATTCTGAGAGAGCGT
The DNA here is from genome assembly GCA_947589475.1 of uncultured Clostridia bacterium. GTDB lineage: Bacteria > Bacillota > Clostridia > Christensenellales > CAG-917 > CAG-475. Next base: position 15,359 of record CANQBO010000001.1, on the reverse strand, counting down.
ACAAAGCTTTGTTTGCAGACATTAGACAGAGTTCGCCATATAATATCGAGGAACATTGAGAAGGGCTTGCTTCCCAATTACACCCTTGGACTGATACATCTTAAATCTCAATACAATACAATAGGTATTGTTGCTTTGTGGGAGGCTATCAAGTACCTCGACGGTTGCACACAGGACGCCCTCGGTAATGCAAATTACACGGAAGACGGTATGGAGTTTGCGAAGAAGATACTCGCTACAATCCACGAATGTAAAGATGAATTTGCCGACGATGAGAAGATAGATTATCAAATCAATATCGAGCAAGTCCCCGCCGAAAGGTGTGCCGCAATCCTTCAGTATAAAGACAAAATACTGTATAAAGACGGAGAATATGACTTACCACTATATGGTAATCAATGGATACCTCTCGCAGAGCATACCACATTGAACTACAAACTGACGGCAAGCTCAGCTTTAGATAAGGCTTGCAGTGGCGGGTCAATAGCACACATCAATATCGACGCTCCGCTCAATAACTTCGACACAGCTTGGAACCTACTAAACAAGGTAGCAGATATGAATGTTCCCTACTTTGCGTTTTGTACCAAAATTAGCGCGTGCGATAATAACCACGGCTTCTATGGGGACATCTGCCCTATCTGTCATCAGCACAAAACAACCACATACCAACGCATCGTCGGGTTCTTGACTCCTGAAAAGTCTTACTCAAAGGAACGTAAAGCAGAGTTCTCAAAGAGAGATTGGTTCAATATGAACAACGAGGATCAATAATGCACGTTCGCAATATACTTGAAGAAGATTTTGTGAACTACAAAATCCCCTCTATGTTTATAGGCACATGCAAATGCAACTTCAAATGTTGCACTGAACAAGGCTTGCCTATTAGTGTTTGTCAGAATAGTGAGCTTTATAAATCCCCTATCAAATATTATGATGATGGGTTGCTCATAGATTTATATCTGGGCAACCCACTGACGGGAGCAATAGTGTTCGGCGGTATGGAACCAATAGAACAAATCGGCGAGTTGATAGATTTTATTTCTAAACTGAGAAGTAAATCTTTAGACCCCGTGATTATCTACACTGGATACAATAAAGAGGAAATAGCGGGGGCAATCGAGAGCCTCAGAAATTTTAAGAATATTATTATAAAGTTCGGGCGGTATGTGCCGCATCAATCACCACATTATGACGAAATTTTAGGTGTGCAGTTAGCAAGTGATAATCAGTACGCCGAGCAGATTTCATAGGAGATTTTATGATATACATTACAGATACATTAAGGATACGCCCTTTGGACAAATATTGTGTTCAATTAGAAGAACTGCGCACGGCAAAATCCAAGAAGTTCAATACAGTGTCAGAACAATGGATGCGGGTCGGCTACTACGGCACTGTCCCTCAGGCTCTTAAAGCTGCGTATATGTATCTTATAGATAACGACTCTCAAGACATAACAACCTTGCAAGAGCTGGCTGAAGTTATACAAAAAGCTGAAGACGCGGTTACAAGAATCGCGAGTATAGTGGGGTAAGAATGACTACAAAACAAAAAAATGCAATAAAGCGGTATATAAAACGCACAAAATACGAAAGCGTCCAGGGCGTCTTTGAGTATGATAAGCACAAAATAATCAGCGATGGAAGGACAATTATAATTTTCAACAAAGAAAGCGACTTCGAGGGGCTGCCTCTAAAAAAAGGAAAGTTCCCTTTGGAAGTTAAAGACGTCATACCAAAGTATTCACAGAAATATACGGCGAATGGGAGATTGTTAACAGATGATGAAAAATTGCTTCTTAAAAATGTGACTTTCGTTCAAAACTTCTTTAAAACCATAAACTTGAATGAATGTTTCCTCCTTGACCATACCCTTAATATTGACGACATCATAAATATTTTCGATGTCATACCGGTCAAAGAACTAGACACAATGTACGCTTACATAGATACTATCAGTAGTAATCATATAGATTTACTATGCTTAAAAAATGAGAATTATACTATAGCAATTATGGCGACATCGGCATACCAAATAGAGCCTTCGCGAGGCAAGATAAAATCAGCTTGTGAACACGTAATAGAACGCCTCAAGCTCCCTACCCCAATTTTTACAGAAATTACAGAATCCCTGCAAGACGCTATACAGTTAGAGACACAACAAAAACAAGCAGCTGTTCCTTGCAAGGCTCCAAGGAGGAAACGCACAAATGGCAATGCTTAAAGAAAAAAAATACCTTTTTAGAGGTAAACGTTATGACGGCGTATGGGTGGAAGGATATTTTTCGAAGATGAAATACCACACATCAAAGCCAATATTATACTCTTACATATCAGTCCCGCATCCAGACGAACAAGGACGTCCGAGTGACCATTATATGGTTATACCCGACACAGTGACGGAGTATATCGGAATATATGATAAAAATAGCAAACCAATATTTCGAGGGGATATCTGCAAATTTAGATATTGCGGCGGAAATGTTGAGGTCGGTTATGTTGACTATCTTTCACAAACAAGGCGGAACTACTGGCTGCAATACGAAATTATGCAAAAGAAAAAAGATGGGACGATTAGCTGCGACTTTGAGTTTATGGATAAAGGTGAAATTGAAGTCATCGGGAATATATGGGATAATCCTGAGTTGTTGGATGTGCAAGATGACAAATAGAGAGTGGTTAAACGATTTGACAGATGAGCAATTTAGAGATTGGCTGTTAAAAGATCTTGAGAAACTCAAATTTGTATATGACAACACATATTTGGGCGTGCTTCATTGGCTAAAAACAGAACACCGCGACAAGAGCAGTTACGGCGGGGAGTTTATATACAATGAGAAAGGAGAATGGGTTGGGGTGATATATGACTAACCGCGAATATATTGAAAAGAAAATAAGAGATATGAGTGACGAGGAATTAGCAAATTTCCTATTAGAAACCGTGTCATATCACATTAAACAACATTTCCCATATTTAGACTACCCGTTTGATAAAAATTTGAAAGACTATGTTGTCAAGTGTTTGAAGTGGGATTGGGACTTGAAAATTGGCGTTACGGGTTGGCTCAAAGATGAGAGGAAGGAGGATTAGCTTATGACAGTACCGAAACATAAAACAGATACACTTAATAGCACTACAAAACACATAATAGTGGCGAACGCTTGTTGTAGTGGTGATTGCCCTAAATTTAAGCAATGCGGACGAGCATACATAAATCAAAAAGCGGATATGTGCACTATTGAAGATTATGCGCATTTTGGCTCATGTACTATAGAAGTAAATAAAAATAATCACTCGGTTATGTATGAAACCTGGTGGTGCGGTCTAAACGGACAATATAAAATGTTTAAGGAGTTAAGCGAATAATGGACAATAATGATGCAATAGTAAATAACAATGTAATATATGGCAGACAAGGCTGGATATGCCCCCTGTGCGGTGCAGCATTATCCCCTGATACGACATTCTGCCCGTCCCACTTACTGCTACACCACATACAATAAGCAATGACATCTGTATTGTTGACACAGGAGAAAAAAGATGGACAAATAAAAGAGGTTGAAACAATGGTGACAATAAAATGTAACAAACCAAAAACGTGCGGCAAGTGCACTTTTGTCGTATATTATGAAAATCTACATAGGGGAATTCCAGACTGTTGCTGTGGACTTCAGTACCTTTTAAATAGAAAAGACCGCGAAGTAGATCCGAAGAATATGGACAGCCAATGCCCATTAAAAGAGGTGGATGAATTTAAAAAATATTGAAATACATTGATGAGACACATATGAATAAAGAGAGGCAAATGAATAAATTAAAACAGTGGTGGAACAAAAAAGAAGAAGCTAAAAAAAAGAAATTCAAGAAAGCAATGTTGATCTGCCTTGCTGTCCTTATAGTATGGGTAACGGCAATAACGCTTATTGCTTTGTTTGAATCTTTATTGGGGTTTAGAATAATATACTCTGCAGAAGCTACAGGGCTTTCCTTTTTTGGTATCACAGTAGCGATAGTATGGGGTAAAGACTAATGGACAGAGAAAAAGAGATTGAGGAAATGGCGAAAACGCTATGTTGTTTGTATGGAACAATAGAATGTGACACCTGCGCTGTAATATGCGGAGTACCAGAAAATTGTGAAAGATTATATGACGCAGGCTACCGAAAAGCCGACGAGGTTGAAAAAAAGACAGTTAGGAAGATATTGGGCGAATTGTGGAATTTTTGGTATAAAACGCGATGTCAATTGCACTACAAAAAGTGTGACAACCGCATATTGACCGCAGAAAAGGCAGGTGCAAGCAATGTCTGCGATAAACTCCTCGAAGAGATTGAAAGACAACGCAAAAAATACGGCGTAGAGGTGGACGAATGAAAGATTACAGGTTGAGCGAGATAAGTGATATATGCGAAGAAAAGTGTAATTCTTGCAGTTTGAAAGAAATCCCTTGTAAAAGTTGCAAAATGCAAGAAATATGTAAAACATTAAATTGGCAAAAGTATCATCGAGGCTTCTCGCCGAATAATTGGAAGTTAGAGCCGCGCGATATGATTGAGTTGCCGTGCAAGTGCAAGAGCACTGTTAATAGAGATTGGCTTGTATATTATAGAAGTAAGTATGATTGCGGGCTAATCGAACAGCAAGCATTTAGTAGTGAAGCCGAAGCGGACGCGTTTTTGGCGAAGAAAAAGAAAAACGAAAATGACGCCCAATAATTTTACGAATGAGCTTGAATTGATATTTGAACAAATTAACTGGATTATTCTGTTAGGTAAGAGTACGATTGCAGTAAAGAATAGTGACCTTAAACCATTTACTCCAAATATAAATCAGGCATTATGTTATATGAGCGATATACCTGCAGTCCATCCAATTCGGCTAAAGTTTAGTTTAGAGGAAAATATTAATGATAGATAAATGGACCATATCTGGTTATTGTATTTATTGCCTCGAAGATGTTGATGCGGTCGTAGAAACCAAGGAAGAGGAAATCACATGGAAGAACACAAAACTTAGATGCCTTCAGAAAACCGCGTACTGCCCTATGTGCGGCAACGAGGTGCATGTTGGAGAAGTTCACAACTTCAACCTTTTCTCAATCTACGACGCCTACAGGAAGGCTCACAACATCATCTCTCTTGAAGATGTCAATAAACTTGTGCGGCAATACGAAGGAACAGCAACCCCCAAAGAACTCTCAATAGCATTAGGGTTACACGAGGACGCGATCGACAATTATTTGAAGGGATATATTCCGAGCAAAAAAATATCAAGAAAGCTACGCCGAGCCTTCAAAGTAGTCCCCCAAAAATTATTATATTAAACTCTATCCCCTGCCTCACGCAGGGGATTTTTTTATCCCTTTTAATCTCATACACTACGCATCGGGTTGTACTATAACCCTATATCGCCCATAGGTTTCTTTAATCTTTGATAGCACCCATAGGGTTGACATTCAACCCTATTACACTCATCAACTTTCCGAATAGATGATGACACTCATTGGGTTAAAAAGCCTGAAAAAACGGTAAACAAATGGTAAACATTTTATACATTTTCTATACATTTTGGTTAAATTGTAAACGGCTCCCGATTTTTGGGAGCCGTTTCAAAAACGCTATAACGCTACTAAACAGTAGACTTTTTTACTTCGCAAGCGCCTCTTGCACAGCCACAGCGCAAGCAACTGATGCACCGACCATCGGGTTGTTGCCCATGCCGATCAAGCCCATCATTTCTACGTGAGCGGGGACGGAGGAGCTGCCCGCGAACTGCGCGTCGGAGTGCATTCTGCCCATCGTATCCGTCATGCCGTAGGATGCGGGACCTGCCGCCATATTGTCCGGATGGAGGGTTCTGCCCGTGCCGCCGCCCGAAGCGACCGAGAAGTACTTCTTGCCGTTGTCCCAGCACCATTTTTTGTAGGTGCCCGCGACGGGATGCTGGAAACGAGTGGGATTTGTGGAGTTGCCCGTTATTGAGACGTCGACGTCCTCGAGGCGCATTATCGCGACGCCCTCCGTGACGTCATCGGCGCCGTACACTCTGACCGCCGCGCGCTCGCCCTTGCTGTAGGCGGTCTCTTTTACGATCTTGACCTCGCCCGTGAAGTAGTCCATCTTTGTCTGCACGTATGTGAAGCCGTTTATGCGTGAGATGATAAACGCCGCGTCCTTGCCGAGTCCGTTCAAAATGACCTTGAGCGGAGTCTTGCGCACCTTGTTTGCGGTCTTTGCGATGCCGATTGCGCCCTCCGCCGCCGCGAATGACTCGTGACCCGCGAGGAAAGCGAAGCACTTTGTGCTTTCTCTGAGCAACATAGCGGCGAGATTGCCGTGTCCGAGTCCGACTTTGCGCTGTTCCGCAACGGAGCCGGGGATGCAGAAAGATTGCAGACCTTCGCCGATAGCCTCAGCCGCGTCCGCCGCCTCTTTGCAATTCTTCTTTATGGCGATAGCGCAGCCGACGGTGTACGCCCAAACAGCGTTTTCAAACGCGATGGGTTGCACGCCCTTGACGATGGCTTCGCAATCGATGCCCTTGTCGAGGCAGATCTGTCTTGCTTCCTCGAGGTCCTTGATGCCGTAGGAGGCAAGAGTCTTGTTGATCTTGTCTATTCTTCTTTCATATCCTTCAAATGTGACGCTCATTTTATTGCCCTCCTATCAGTTCTTGCGCGGGTCTATCCACTTGACCGCGCCGTCCTCTTTCTTAAATCTGCCGTAAGTTTTGGTATTTTCCTTGAGAGCTTCGTTTGCGTCGACGCCCTTCTTGACCGCGTCCATAAACTGTCCGAGGCGGCAGAATTCATAGCCGATGATCTCGTCATTCTCGTCGAGAGCGAGCCTCGTGACGTAGCCCTCAGCCATCTCGAGATAGCGCGGTCCCTTTGCCACTGTGCTGTACATTGTACCGACCTGGCTCCTGTGACCCTTGCCGAGGTCCTCAAGCCCTGCGCCGATGACAAGTCCGTCCTCGCTGAAAGCGGATTGCGTCCTGCCGTAGACGATCTGCAGGAAAAGCTCTCTCATAGCGGTGTTTATCGCGTCGCACACGAGGTCGGTGTTGAGCGCCTCGAGGATGGTCTTGCCCGCGAGGATCTCAGCCGCCATAGCCGCGGAGTGCGTCATGCCCGAGCATCCGATCGTCTCGACAAGAGCCTCCTGAATGACACCGTTTTTGACGTTGAGACTGAGCTTACATGCGCCCTGTTGAGGCGCGCACCAGCCGATGCCGTGCGAAAAGCCGCTGATGTCCTTGATCTCTTTTGCCTGGACCCATTTGCCCTCTTCGGGTATTGGAGCGGGGCCGTGGTTGGGTCCCTTTGCAACGCAGCACATTTCGTCAACTTCACGAGAATATTGCATAGTTTTTGCTTTCGAGGGGATAAGCCTCCCGAAAAAACCTCCTTAAAAAATTTCTTTTTAATAGAATTATACTAGCATATTCCTAAAATTTTATCAATAGAAAAAGCGCACCTGCAAAAATTTTTTCAAAAGGAAGATCGGGCGCAAACAAAGCATCCGTCATGTATAAGAAAGCTCGGGCAATACGTCCGTCCGTGTATAGGCAACGCTCGGACAAAGGTTTCGTTAATCGCTCGGACAAGGCAAACGGCGTGTATAAGAATGCTCGGACAAAGGGTGCGCATAAGTCGAGACACAAAAAAACACACATGCACCGCGTGAAGCATATTACAAGAACGCACAAACCGGAGTTTCATAAAAACATCGCTCGGACACGGCAAACGTAAATATCTAGCTCTCACGCAGGAGTTTGTACCATTGCATAACAACCGAAAAAGCGCGAATGTTGGCGATGAAAGAGCCACATTCGCACTTTTTTAGCTTGGGGTGCAGGGGACGAAGTCCCTTGCCGAGGGTGCGGGGCGAGTAGCCCCGCATACATATCACTTAGTAGCGGTTTCTCGGGACGTAGGAGGTGTGGAGTATCTCATGCGCCTTGTGAGAATTCGGTTCGCCGAGGAACTCCTTGTAAAGCTCCTTGATGGCGGGGTTTTCGTGCGATTTGCGGAGTTTCATCTCCTTGTCCTGCGCATAGATGGACGCGGCACGCAATTTCTTGATGTCATAGTTGTTGCGCACGAATGCGGACTTGATGGGTTGACCGCCGCCGTTTACGCAACCGCCCGGGCAGGACATGATCTCGATGAATTGATAGTCCGCCTTGCCCTCTCTGACGTCCTGCATTATCTTTCTGGCGTTTGCAAGCCCCGAAGCGACGCACACTTTGACCTTTGTGCCGCCGATGTCGTAGGTGGCTTCCTTTATGCCTTCCGTGCCGCGCACTTCCGTGAAGTCGAGGGACGGAGCTTCCTTGCCCGTGAGCGCCTCGTACACTGTGCGCAGAGCCGCTTCCATAACGCCGCCCGTCGCGCCGAAGATGAGTCCCGCGCCGCTGAACATGCCGAGAGGCGCGTCCCATTGCTCGTCGGGAAGTTCCTCGAAGATTATACCCGCGCTCTTTATCATCTTTGCAAGCTCTCTGACGGTGAGCGAGTAATCGATGTCGGGGACGCCCGCCGCGCTTTGATCCGCTCTGCCCTTCTCGAACTTCTTAGCGGTGCAAGGCATTATGGACACGACGACGATGTCTTTGGGATCTATGCCGAGCTTTTTGGCATAGTAGGTCTTGCAGACCGCGCCGAACATCTGTTGAGGCGATTTGCAAGTGGATAGATGGTCGAGTTGATCGGGGAAGTTGTGCTCGCAGAACTTTACCCATGCGGGCGAACAGCTTGTGATCATCGGCAGCGTGCCGCCGTTCTTGAGGCGAGAGATGAACTCCGCGCCCTCTTCCATTATAGTGAGGTCTGCGCCGAAGTTGACGTCGAACACGTCGTCGAAGCCCAGTCTACGCAGTGCGGCGACCATCTTGCCCTCGACGTTTGTGCCGATGGGCATGCCGAATTCCTCGCCGAGTCCTACGCGCACGGAGGGAGCCGCCGCAACGATGACATGTTTCTTGGGGTCGGCGATAGCGGCGTTCACTTGATCTATCTCCTCGACCTCATGCAACGCGCCGACGGGACATGCGACTATGCATTGTCCGCAACCTACGCACGCGGTGTTTGCAAGCGGAGACTCGAATGCGCACGCGATATGCGTGTCGAAGCCGCGGCTGTTTGCGCCGATGACCGCGACGGATTGATACTCCTTACACACTGCTACGCAACGGCGGCAGAGTACGCACTTGGAATTGTCGCGGATGAGATAGGGAGTGCTTGCGTCGATGTGGGACTCCGTCTTGACTCCGTCGTACTTATGGGAGGAACAGCCCAGCTCGAGAGAAAGTTTTTGCAGTTCGCAATTGTTGTTGCGTACGCAGCTCAAGCAATCCTGATTGTGGTTGGAAAGCAGAAGCTCGACGGTCGCCTTGCGGGAATCCTTGACGGCTTTGGTGTTTGTGAACACCTCCATACCCTCGTTGACAGGATATACGCAAGCGGCGACAAGGCTTCTTGCGCCCTTGACCTCGCAGACGCAGACGCGGCATGCGCCGATCTCGTTTACGCCCTTGAGATAGCACAGGGTGGGTATTTTGATACCTGCCTGTCTTGCGGCTTCGAGAATGGTGGTACCCTCCTCGACTTGCACGGGAATGTTGTTTATTTTAACGTTTACCAATGCCATAGTACACCTCGATTATTCTTTGATTATTGCCCCAAAGCGGCAGGTCGCGATGCACTGTCCGCACTTGATGCACTTGTTTTGATCTATTTCGAACTTCTTTTTGATCTCGCCGCTTATTGCGCCGACGGGACACTTTCTGGAGCATGCCGAGCAACCCTTGCAAGCGTCAGTGATCTTGTATTGAATGAGTTGCTTGCACACGTGCGCGGGACAACGACGCTCCTTGATGTGCGCCTCGTACTCGTCGCGGAAATAGCGCAGAGTGGAGAGCACGGGATTGGGCGCGGTCTGTCCGAGTCCGCAAAGCGAGTTGTTCTTTATGTAGTAGCAAAGCTGTTCCATATCGTCAAGGTCCTGCATCGTCGCCTTGCCCGTCGTGATCTTTTCGAGATACTCGAGCAATCTGCGGTTTCCTATACGGCAGGGAGTGCACTTGCCGCAACTCTCGTCCACCGTGAACTCGAGGAAGAACTTCGCGATGTCGACCATACAGTTGTCCTCGTCCATGACAATCATTCCGCCCGAGCCCATCATGGAGCCGATGGAGATGAGGTTGTCATAGTCGATGGGGATATCCAGATGTTCCGCGGGAATGCATCCGCCCGAAGGTCCGCCCGTCTGAGCCGCCTTGAACTTCTTGCCGTTCGGACAGCCGCCGCCGATGTCCTCGATGATCTCGCGAAGCGTGGTACCCATGGGGATCTCGACGAGACCCGTATTCGTGATCTTGCCGCCGAGCGCGAATATCTTCGTGCCCTTCGACTTTTCGGTGCCCATGGAGGCGAACCACTCTGCCCCGTTCAAAATTATCTGAGTGATGTTTGCGTATGTCTCGACGTTGTTGAGTATAGTCGGCTTTCCGAAGAGTCCCTTGACCGCGGGGAACGGAGGACGGGGACGAGGCTCGCCGCGATGTCCCTCGATAGAGGTCATGAGCGCGGTCTCTTCGCCGCAGACGAATGCGCCGGAGCCGAGTTTCAGCTCGATGTCGAAGGAGAAGCCCGTGCCGAGGATGTCGTCGCCCAGCAAGCCGTACTCTCTGGACTGCGCAATGGCTATTTTAAGTCTTTCGACCGCGATGGGATACTCAGCACGCACATAGATGTAGCCCTGATGAGACCCTATCGCATAGCCCGCGATGGTCATTGCCTCGAGCACAGCGTGAGGATCGCCTTCAAGCACAGATCTGTCCATAAATGCGCCCGGGTCGCCCTCGTCGGCGTTGCAACATACATATTTTGTGTCGTTGACTTGATTTTTAGCAAACTGCCATTTTCTTCCTGTGGGGAAGCCTGCGCCGCCCCTGCCGCGAAGACCCGAAGCGGATATGATGTCGATGATCTGTTGCGGCTCGTACTCCGTCAAGCACTTGATGAGCGCCTGATAACCGTCGCGAGCAATATATTCGTCGATCCTCTCGGGATTGATGACGCCGCAGTTGTGAAGCGCGACGCGGGTCTGCTTCTTGTAGAAGTTTGTCTCGGCAAGCGAGTGTACCGCTTTGTTGCCGAGCGCCTTTTCGTGATAGAGCAACCTCTCGACAAGTCTGCCCTTGACGATGTGCTCCTCGATGATCTCGGGAACGTCGTCCACCGTGACGCAACTGTAGAAAGCGCCCTCGGGATAGATGATGATGATGGGACCGACCGCGCAGAGTCCGAAGCAACCTGTGCCCACCACGCATACGTCCTTGTCAAGCCCCTTTGCCTTGATCTGCTCTTCAAAAGCCTCGCGGATCTTGCCACTGTTGTTGGAGTGGCAACCTGTTCCTCCGCAAACCAATATGTGAGTTCTGTACATGTTCGCCCTCCCTCTTACTTTGCGAGTTTCTTGATTATTTCAACCGCCTTTTTCGCGGTCACTTTCTTGTAGACTTCATGCTCCTTGCCGGGGACGTGGACCTCGATCATAGGTTCGTCCGCGCAGTCGCCCATGCACCCCGTCCTTGTGACGCGGATGCCTTTTAAGTCATGCTCCTCGATGTAGTCGACCATTGCGTTGAACACTTCGCGCGCGCCCGCCTCTATGCCGCAGGTGCCCATGCCGACGATGATGTGGATCTCCTTTTCGGCGTCCACATTGTCACGCAGAATGATCTCGGATTGCATGCTCTGTCTGATTGCCATAATATCGGCGATACTCTTCTTCATAACAATGCTCCTTATTTTAAATTTTCATTTACATATTGTTTGACTATAGCTTTCGCTCTCGCGTCCGACAGCGGTATGCCGCAAAGTTCGCTCCTCGCGCGCCTCGAATCAAGCTTTATGCGCTTTAGCCCTATGCGCGCCTTGAATACGACGTCCGACTTGTCGTCGACGATCACCGCCAACGACGCGGCAAGATCCCCTGTCTCAAACTGCCTTGCTCTCAAGACGACGCTTGTGCCCTTGCCCTCTTTTGAGTGTATCTTCAGGCTTCCTCCGCACTCGCTTGCCGCCTTAGACGTCTTGTACAGTCCAAGTCCGGCGCTACCCTTTTGCGAAAAGCCTCTGTCGCACGCCCTCTTCAAGGCGGTCTCGTCCATTCCTTTGCCGTTGTCGCTCACTTTGAGGTACGCGCGCCGTCCCGTTTTCAGATATATTTTCACGAGTGTCGCGCCCGCGTCGAGCGAATTTATCGCAAGCTCGAGCAAAGCGAAAGACAAGTCCATCAAAGCGCCCTGTATTTTGCGACGATATCGGGAATGTCCTTGACGGTAAGTTTGCCGTAGACATCCTTGTTGACGGTCATAACGGGAGCAAGTCCGCAGCACCCTACGCAACGCGTGGAACCGATTGAAAACTTGCCGTCCGAAGACGTCTCGCCGTCCTTCAGACCGAGGCACTCCTCAAGCTTTGCGACTATATCTCCGGAGCCTTTGACATAGCATGCCGTACCAAGGCAAACGCCAAATGCGTACTCGCCCTTCGGATTGAGCGTAAACTGAGAATAGAATGTGGCGACGCCAAATACTTCCTCAAGCGACACGCCCATATAATCGGCGATGATCTGTTGCACCTCGATGGGAAGATACCCGTAGATCGCCTGAGCCTGTTGCAGTGCTGTCATGACGCTGGGATGATCCGACTCTCTTATCTCCATCAAAGTGTTTCTCAATTGCTTTTCCTGCTCTTCGGTGCCTTTAAAGGCGACGGTTGTGAGTTTGATTCTCGACATATAACCCTCCAATTGATAAACTCTACATATTCTAACACAAACGCAAATTTGTTGCAAGAAAAAATATATGGAAATTGCAAATATAAATAATAAAATTATTTAAATCCGGAACGCTGTACATTGCGACTCAAAACGGTGCGAAATTATTTGAAAAATCATCAAATCAAAAAGACGGGCGGAAACGTAAATTTTTTTGGTTTTTCCGCCCGTCATAAATGCTTATCTTTCTAAAATTAAGTCATTTAGATGTTCGCTTTACGCGATTTCAATGCCTATCACTTATATGCTTCGAGGAAGTTTTTGAAAAATAACACTGTTTCGCCGAGAGATGCCGAGAAGATGTTTTCGTTTGCGGCATGCATGGTGCCGAGCTGATCCGCGCTCATCCTGCAGGGCGTACAGCGTATTGCGGTGACGGCGATCTCCTGCATTGTGCGGCAATCCGTGCCTCCGAACATATAATACGGCACGATCTCCACGTCGGGATACGTCTTTTTTATCGCCGCTGTGAATTGCGTGTATCCGTCCCCCGTGAGGTCCGCCATGGGAGAAGCTTCCCTATGATTGCCAAGCTCTATCTCGCAATCGAATTTTTTTGCTATCTTCTCCAGTTTTGCGACGCATTTTTCCACGCTGTCGACGGGAGAAACGCGCACGTTTGCGTTCACCCACGCCTCCTGAGGTATGACGTTCGGAGCGGACGCGCCCTCGCACATCGTAAATACTATCGTGGACTTGAACATCGGCGCGCCGTAATGCACATTGATTTTGGGCGCTAGGCGCGCGGTGAAACTACCCATATGCCCCGCCATCTTCGCGAGCCTTCTGTATTTTGGTTTGAGCACGTCCGCAAGTCCCAAAATCATCGCCTTTGCGGGTTCGGACATCTTGGGCTTGAAAACGTTGTGTTTTTCCACATAGTTCACAAACGCGCCCAGCCTCGCAAGCGGAGTGTTTTTCGGAGGTTGCGAGCTGTGTCCGCCCTTGCCGCGCGCGATTATCTTGACGTCGGCATAGCCCTTTTCGAGTATGCCGACCATCGCGCCGTCCTTTGACATAAAGGCGTCCAACTTCTTCAATATCGCTCCGCCCTCGTCAATGACGACGTTGGGTCTCACTCCATGCGCCTTGAACCAATCCCTCGCCATTTCCGCCCCGGGTCCCGAATTTTCCTCGCAGTCGCTGTAGCTCAAATAAATATCCTGTTCGGGCGTGAAGCCGCTTTCTATAAGCTCCTCGACCGCCTGTATAGTGCAAAACAGGGTGTTTTTGCAATCTATAGTGCCCCTGCCGTATATCCTGCCGTCCTCGATGGTAGCGGCATACGGGTCGTACTTCCAATCTCCGCCCTCGGCGGGCACGACGTCCTGGTGCGCCATAAGCACGACGGGTTTATCGCTCGCCTTGCCTTTCCACTTGAGCAACAGCACGTCCCTGCCAAGCTCTATGCGCTCGCATGTGGCAAATACGTGCGGAAATTCCTCTTCCAACACCTTATGAAACGCCTCGAAATACTCATGTCCGCTGTCCGTCACGGTCGGACACTGTATGAGCCGCCTGAAGCTGTCAACATATCCTTTATCATTTCTCATCGCAATACCTCATAAATAGTTTGATGCCTGTCAACTCGCAAATTCAAGTTGTATTTTTTTATATATTAGATTATACACCAAACGCACAAATAGTCAATTAAATCATCGGCTCATCTATTCCGAAAATATCTTCCTTACTTGCGCTTAATTGCAAAAATAATCGTTTACATCGCCTGTTTTTATATTTCGTCTGCTTTGCGACGCGTCCTACTTTCTATGACATCAATATTCGATGTCGCCAAGCTCGTCAACAATATCCCACAAACTTTTTCCGTCAAACAGCGGCGCGTCAAAAAACATCTGCGTATTCTCGCTCTTATCGGGATTTTTTGCTTCGTAAATAACTTCGCTGAAATCATCATTCCCGTGTATGCCGTAAATATAGGGATAAGACGATTTGTGCAGAGTGATTTCATGACACACTTTCCCGTCCCTTGCTTCACTGCCCGAATTGATGGAGTAGTATAGCCCATTGTAGCAAAATTCCATATCGGTTCCGTAATATACCGCTTCAAATATATCCTTCGCCAAGCTCATCTTACACCTCCGAAATATTTTATACTTTTCGTACAGACCTATCTATCGACACACTAAATTTCCCATCATTATTCCAAAGGCTCAAATCTGAAAACAATGGGCAAACATCATCAATGCTTTAAAATCGTCCGTTTCCACCGCCAAAAACCGTTTGCCAACAAATGCCTTTTAGCATTTCTATCATATTTTCATCAAATTGCCATATAGTCATTTTCTTTCCTCATCAAAATGAATTTTTTGCGATTTAATCTTGTCGGATTTGAATGCTTCGCACTTTCGCCGCTTGGCGAACTTACAGCTTTTACACTTATTTCCGAGGATTTTTAATATTCGCCTGTGCGGCGGCTTCATTGTTGCGATACTCGCTACGCTCGTATCACGCGCCTTGCTAAATCAGGCGCTATAATGAGCGCCT